>JAEXZY010000115.1 GCA_023404955.1 Actinomycetes bacterium | reverse complement strand
CGGTACAGGCGTGCGGCGCGCGCCGGTGCCGCGGTGTCGTGGCCGGCCAGCTCGGTCAGCGCGGCGGCCAGCCGCTCGTCGCGCAGCCCGTGTTCGGCCAGCCGCAGGGCGAGTTCGGGTGTCAATGTCGACGCCGCCACCTGCGACGTCAGCACCGACACCTCGACATCGTGATGACGCGCGGCGCCGACGATCGAGGCGACGGCGTCGTGGACGTCGCGCTGGAAACTCGGGGGAAGCGACGGGTCGAGGAGTCCGCTGGCTCGCGCCCGGTCCACCGCGGTCCTCGCTGTCTCGGCTGACATCCGGAGCCCGGCTGCGACGTCGTCGGGTCCGAGGCCGGTGGCGAGCGATGAGATGAGCAGGGTGTCGAGTAGAGGCTCGTCGAGGCGTCGAAGTCGTTCGATCAGCGCGAAGCGCGCGGCCTGGCGCGCCGCAGATGTTCCGTGGTCCAGTGAGCCGATCGCGGGCCGCAGCAGGAACGGCAATCCGGCGGTGGCCCCGACCAGCAGCCGGACCAGCTCCGGCGCTACGGCCTCGCCACGCGCGGCGGCCATGCTCCTGCCGACGTCGACCGGCGGGACCGGCCCGAGCACGACGGGGAGGTTCTCCCGTTCGAGCGCGAGGAACAGCCGACTCAGTGCCGGGTGGTGCGCCAGCGGCTGCGCGCCGATCACCACGGTCGCGCCCGGATCCGCGACGAGCGCGGTCATCTGCTCGAGTTCGTCGCTGTCCAGCAGGTCGGCGTCGTCGACCAGAACCGCCGCACCCTCGCCGTCACCTGGACCGGGTGGGCGGGACAGCACCGGGCGACCGGCAGCACGCAGAAGCTGTCGCAGGGCCGCCAGCACGGTCGACTTGCCCGTCCCGACACCGCCCGTGACCAGCAGCTTCGTGACGGTATGCGGGTCGCGCTCGACTGCACCGACCGCCTCGCGCGCCGCCGGCGGCAGATCGGTGAGCCGAGCCCCCGGACCGGTCATCGCCGAGGTCAGGCGCCGGCGTCCGGGATGACCGTCGTGGTCACCGGTTGCGGTGCCTCCGTGGTGGGCGGTGCGGCCGTCGTCGTCGGCGGAGCAGCCGTCGTCGTGGGCGGCTGCGTCGTCGTCGGACGGGTCGTCGTGGTCCGCGTGGTCGTGGTCGTCGGCGCGGTGGTCGTCGTCGTGGTGCTGGTCGTCGTGGTCGTGGTGGGTGCCGTCGTCGTTGTCGACGACGGAGCCGTGGTGTCCGTGGTCGACGGCGGAGGTGGTGGCGGGGGTTGGCTGACGGTGGTGGTGGCGACACCGTCGGGGCCGATCGTCACCGTGGTGACCGGCGGGGGTAGTTCGACGGGCGAGGACGCCGCCGGCGGTGTCGCGGTCTCGGTGACTGTGCCGGGGTCGCCGTCGGAGCTGGTCAGCGTGATGGCCAGGCCGCCGGCCGCCAGCAGCGCAGCGGCGGCGGCGATGCCGAACAGCACGGGCGGGCGCTTGTACCAGGCGAGCGGTGCGGGCTCGTCGTACCGGTCGTCATCGGGCGCGAACGCCACCGGCGGCCGCGCCGGGTCGGGGGACGATACGTAGTCAGCGCCGGTGTAGGGCACGGGTTCGCTGCCCAGATCGTCGTCCTGCGACCACGCGAGGGCGCGGAAGGTCGCCGACGCCGCCCCGTCGTCGGCGGCCTGACCGGCGGCCAAACCGGCGGCGCCCGCGGCCCACGCCGCCGGCGCCATCGCGGTCGGTTCCCCGGCGGCCGGGGCCAGCCCGGTGGCGGCCTGCGCGTCCAGGCTCTGATTGGCCACGAGTGCCGCGCCGGCCGCGACGTTGAGCGCCGACTCCGGCGTGGTGATGACCGGAGCGCGCAAGCGCTCCGAAAGCCGTTGCGTGACAACAGGTATTGCGGCACCACCGCCCACGGTCGCGATGGCCGCGATGCCGGCTGCGGGCACGGCGGCGCGCTGCAGAGCATCGTCGATCACGCCGAGGAGGCCGCCGAGGGGCTCGGCGATCAGCTGCTCGAGCTCGGGGCGGGTGACCCGGATGTCCGACCGGAAGCCGGGCAGCTCGGCGGGCACCACCGTTGCGGTCTGCTCGGACAGCCGCTCCTTCGCCTGGCGGCATTCGTCGCGCAACCGGGCCAGAGAGCCGACCGCGGCCGTGCCCGCCGGATCCGCATCGTTCGCGTCGGCGATGCCGGACAGCACGTGATCGAGAAGGAGCTGATCGACCGCATCGCCCGAGAAGTCCGGGTATCGGACTGTCTGGCCGACCAGATCGAGATTCGCCCCCGCGTCGGCGAGGGTGACGCTGGTTCCGCTACCGCCGAGATCGACCAGCACCACGACGCCCTGATCCGGCAGACCCGGTGCGGCCTGAAGGGCGGCCAGTGCGGCAGACGCGTCGGGAATGAGGGCGGCGGGCACGCCGTCGGGGGCGAGGATCGGACGGGACCGCAGCGCGCCGCGCAGGGCACCGAGCGTTCCCGGCCCCCAGTGGGAGGGCACCGCGATGGCAACCGGTGAACCGCCGTCGACCAGGCGCGCCATCGCGGCGAGCGCCTCGGCCAGCACGACCTCGCCGCGGTGCGCCGATCCGTCGGCGGCCACCAGCGGCACCGGATCGCCGACACGGTCGACGAAGCCGCTCAACACCAGTCCGGGAGGCGCGGCACCATCCGGGACACCGACCTCGGGTGCGCGGTCGGGATAGACGGTGAGGATCGACCGGCGCGTCACCGGCGGGCGGCCGACGCGCGCGGCCACCAGGTTCGTCATCCCGATGGACAACCCCAGTGGTTCGGTCATGGCGGTGCAGTCCCTCCTCGTCCGGTCCGTGCTGTGGACGGACCGCCCACCACCTTAACGGCGGGACGGCGGCGGGCCGGGCAGGCGCCCCTAGTGTCGCAGTATCCCCTAACGGGCCATCCCCTAACGTCCCCATCGGCGAGGTGGGCGGAACACCGATCCATCGACCATCCGACGCCGATAGCATCGGAGCACAGGTAATTGTCGAGGGGAAGGTCGGGCCGTGGCGAACTCACTGGTCGATTTCGTGGTGTCGCTGGTGCGGGATCCGGCAGTGGCAGCAGCGTACGACGCCGATCCGGCGCAGGCCCTCGCCGACGCACATCTCGCCGACGTCAGCGTCGCTGACGTGCAGAATCTGCTGCCCGTCGTGTCGGAGTCACTGTCGATGTCGGCGCCGGTCCACAGCTGGGACGCTTTCGGGGCCGAGCGCAGCATCGACACCGGAATCGACACAGCCAACGTCTGGTCGAGCGGAGCCGCCACTGCGGCCTTCGACGCCTTCGGCGACCACGTGCCCACCACCGGCGCGGTGATCGACACCGATCATTCGGTCCCCGCCATCGTCGACCACCTCGACGAACCGCTGGACCTCGCATCCACGGCTGATTCCCTGTCTGACGTACCGTCGGTGCAGCTCGACGACGTCGGAGCCGAGCACCTGGCGCTCGCCGAGCCGGTCGTTCAGGAGCATTGGACCAACGACGCCGGCGATCTCGGCGACGTCCACCCGGTCGACCACCTGCCGGATATCGATCTTTTCCACTGATCGCTCCGCCAGAAAAAGCCCGTGCAGGCCTGCCTGCGCGGGCTTTTCGGTGTTCTGACCTGGGCAGACAATCGGTTGCCCCGATTGCCCCAACCGAACCCCTAATCCCCTAATCAGGGCGATCGCGAATCCCGCAAGGGGGATTGGCAGCGGCGGGTGTCAGCCCCGTTTCCGGGCCGCCGTGCCGCCCATAACGTGGTCTCCAGATCGCCGGGCAGTCCGGTGAGAGACATCGGAGAAAGGCACTTCCATGACGAGTCTGATCGACTTCATCCTCGACCTGTTCCGCAGCCCCGCGTCGGCCGCGTCGTTCGTCATCGACCCCGACGGCGCGCTGCGCGATGCCGGCCTGCCGAACGTCACCGCCGCGCAGCTGGCCTCCGTGGCGGCCACCGCCGCGCCGGCCGGATACGCGCTCGGCGGCGGCGACCCGATCGTCGGGCTGCAGCGCGCCGTGGCCGACCACCACCAGCTGGCATCCAACTTCGCCTCGCCGTTCTCGCCCCAGACCTCCTGGGCCCCGCAGAACACCTTCGCCCCCGAGACGAACACCGACCTGGCCAGCCACAACAACATCCCGGTCGCCAGCCCGAACCAGGACGCCGGCGCGAACGCCCAGAACGGCGCCTTCAATCTCGGCTTCGGCGACATCACCCTCGGTGACAAGAGCACTAACACCGCCACCAACGGCGGCGTCGTCGTCGACGGCGACAACAAGGGCGACATCGTCAGCGGCGACGGCGCCGTGCTGGGCAATAACAACGACGTCAACAACGGCGACATCCTCGCCGGGTCGGGCTCGCACGTCGCGGTGGGCCGCGGCAACGAGATCGAGGACAACAGCCAGCACGCGGGCGGTGACGTGATCTCCGACAACTCCGGTGCCGTGATCAAGGACAACGACCTGTCCGGCGGCAACGGCGGCGGGTCGCACGGCGGCGGCAGCCTGCTCGGCATCGGCAGCGGCAACTCCGCGGGTGGCGACGGCGGCAACGCCGGCTCGATCATCGTCTCCGACAGCCATGCCAACAGCGGAACGCAGACCACCATCGGCGGCGACTCCGGGAGCCACAACTCGGTGGACTCGTCGACCAACACCTCGGTGAACACCGAGACCTCCCACGACACGTCGATCGAGGACCACTCCTCGAGCTACGAGTCGAACATCGGCTCGGGCAACGAGACCGCGATCGGGTCGGGCAACCACACCGACACCTCGCTGTTCTCGGGCAACGACGCTGGGCTGTCGTCACACACCGACATCGCCTCGCACAACCCCGATGTCGCCTCCCACAACGACGTGGCCTCGCACAACGCCGTCGCCCCGCTCGACGTCTTCTGATTCACCCACCCGCTGGCGGGGACCTGACCGGTCCCCGCCAGCGGCGCGTTTACCGTTGACACCCAGAGCGAAGGCGAAAGGGGGGCCGTCATGACCCAATCGACCCGCGTGCTGATCGAACTCCTCGACCACACCAGGACGATCGCCGAGACGCGTCAGCGCGGTGACCTGGTCGCCCGGCTCGTTCGGGCGAAGGCCCGCGTCGAGGACCCGCAGATTCGAGTCGTCATCGCCGGCCAGCTCAAGCAGGGCAAGAGCCAACTCCTCAACTCATTGCTCAACATGCCGGTGGCCCGCGTCGGCGACGACGAGTCGACGGTGCTGCCCACCGTGGTGTCCTACGGCGAGCCGGCCTCCGCCCGCCTCGTGGTCGGCCGACCGGACGGCAACGAGCCCGAGCTGGTCGAGATCCCCGTCTCTGACCTGGGCACCGATCTGCGCCGAGCTCCGGCGGCTCGCGGTCGTGACGTGCTGCGCATCGAGGTGACCGCACCGAGCCCGCTGCTCAAAGGCGGCCTCGCGTTCGTCGACACCCCCGGGGTGGGCGGGCACGGGCAGCCGCACCTGTCGGCCACGCTGGGCCTGCTGCCCGACGCCGACGCGATGCTGCTGATCAGCGATACCAGCGCCGAGTTCACCGAGCCGGAGATGACATTCCTGCGCCAGGCGCTCGAGGTGTGCCCCGTCGCGGTGATCGTGGCGACCAAGACCGACCTCTACCCGCACTGGCGTCAGGTGGTCGACGCCAACGCCGCACACCTGCGCCGGGCCGGCGTCACCACCCCGATGATTCCCGCGTCGTCGGTGCTACGCAGCCACGCCGTGCAGCTCAACGACAAGGAACTCAACGAGGAGTCCAACTTCCCCGCGATCGTGAAGTTCCTCTCGGAGGAAGTGCTCGGACGGCAGAAAGACCGGGTCCGCGATCACGCGCTCGGCGACATCCGCGCCGCCGCCGAACACCTGATGCTCGCCGCGCAGGCCGAACTGGCCGCGCTCAACGACCCGCACACCCGGGAGAAGCTGACCGCCGACCTGGAAGCCCGCAAACAGGAGGCCCAGGATGCACTGCAGCAGACCGCGCTGTGGCAGCAGGTGCTCTCCGACGGTATCGCCGATCTGACTGCCGACGTGGATCACGATCTGCGGCAACGTTTTCGGACCATCACCTTCCACACCGAAGCGGTGATCGACGCCGGTGACCCGACGCTGCAGTGGGCCGAGATCGGCGCCGAACTCGAAGACGCGGTGGCGACCGCGGTCGGCGACAACTTCGTGTGGGCCTACCGGCGCGCGGAGGCGCTGGCCGCCGAAGTGGCCCGCACGTTCTCCGAGGCAGGCCTCGACGCGGTGCGGATGCCCGCACTCGATCCCCGCGCGATGGGTGCGGAGTTCGCCGAGTTCTCCTCGCTGGCGCATCTCGAGGCCAAGCCCATCAAGTTCGGCCACAAGGTCGTCACCGGAATGCGCGGCTCCTACGGCGGCGTGCTGATGTTCGGCATGCTGACCTCGTTCGCCGGGCTGGGCATGTTCAACCCGCTGTCGCTGGGCGCCGGCTTCGTGTTGGGCCGCAAGGCCTACAAGGAGGACATGGAGAACCGCATGCTGCGGGTGCGCAACGAGGCAAAGACCAACGTGCGCCGCTTCGTCGACGACGTCGCGTTCGTCGTCGGCAAGGAGTCCCGCGACCGGCTCAAGGCGATCCAGCGCCAACTGCGCGACCACTACCGCGACATCGCCAACCAGACCAGCCGCTCGCTCAACGAGTCCCTGCAGGCGACGCTGGCCGCGGCCAAGGTGGCCGAGACCGAACACGCCGGCCGCGTCAAGGAGCTGGAGCGCCAGCTCAACATCCTGCGCCAGGTCGTCGAGCACGCCGACAAGCTCGCGGCCGAAGGGTCACTAAGCTCGAGGAGCTAGACAGTCGGGCGAGCAGGACGGGACGGCACTGAGCACCAGCGACCGCGTGCGGGCGATCCTCGGCGGCACCATCGCCGCCTACCGCGCCGACCCTGCCTACCGGGATCGCCCTGCTCTGCACCACGAGCTGGCCCGCGTCGGGCACCGACTGAACCAGCCGATGCGCATCGCGCTGGCCGGCACCCTCAAGGCTGGTAAATCGACGCTGGTCAACGCACTCGTCGGCGACACCATCGCCCCGACTGACGCGACCGAGGCGACGCGCATCGTCACGTGGTTCCGGCACGGCCCCACCCCCAGGGTGAGCGCCAACCACCGCGACGGGCACCGGTCCAACGTGCCGATCACCCGGGACCCGACCGACCGGGGCCTGACGTTCGACCTGGCCCGGCTCGACCCGGAGGACGTCGTCGACCTCGACGTCGAATGGCCGGCCGCCGAGCTCGTCGACGCGACGATCATCGACACCCCGGGCACGTCGTCGCTGTCCCGCGACGTGTCCGCCCGCACGTTGCGCCTGCTGGTCCCGGCCGACGGCATCCCGCGCGTGGACGCGGTGGTTTTCCTGTTGCGCACCCTCAACGCCGCCGACATCGCGCTGCTCCAACAGATCGGCGACCTGGTCGGCGGCTCGGCCGGCGCGCTCGGCGTCATCGGGGTGGCGTCGCGTGCCGACGAGATCGGGGCCGGCCGGATCGACGCGATGATGTCCGCCCGCGACGTCGCCCAGCGCTTCACCGCCGAGATGGACCGCACCGGCATCTGCCAGGCTGTGGTCCCGGTATCGGGGCTGCTCGCGCTGACCGCCCGAACGCTGCGGCAGAGCGAGTTCGTCGCATTGGAGAAACTCGCCGGCGTCGACGCCGCCGAGCTGACGAAGGCGATGCTGTCGGTCGACCGCTTCGTCCGCGAGGACAGCACCCTGCCCGTTGATGCCGCCACCCGCGCCGCGCTGCTCGACCGCTTCGGGATGTTCGGCATCCGGATCTCGATCGCGGTGCTGCGCGCCGGGGTCAGCGACTCGGTGGCCCTGGCCGACGAGCTGCTCGACCGTAGCGGGCTCGTCGCGTTGCGCGAGGTGATCGACCAGCAGTTCGCGCAGCGCTCCGACCTGCTCAAGGCGCACACCGCCCTGCTGACGCTGCGTGAGATCGTCACCCGCAACCCGATCCCCGCGACGCCGCACATCCTGGCCGACATCGAGCCACTGCTCGCCGACACGCACGCCTTCGAGGAGCTGCGGCTGCTCAGGGCGCTGCGGTCCCGCCCCACCACGCTGAATCCCGACGAGATGGCCTCGCTGCGACGGCTGATCGGCGGGTCGGGCGCCGATGCCGCGAGCCGGCTGGGGCTGACCCAAGAGACGGCCGACGACGGTCCCCGGGCCGCGTTCGCCGCGGCGCAACGGTGGCGCCGCCGGGCCGAACATCCGCTCAACGACCCCTTCACGACGCGGGCCTGCCGGGCCGCGGTGCGCAGCGCCGAGGCGCTGGTCGCCGGGTATTCCTGAGTTCTCTGAGGCGCCTAACGTTTCGGCCGCGCGGAACGACAAGTTGTTATGCGCACTTCTGTGGGGATCTCGCTGGGATCGGCGAACCTCGTCACCGTGACCGGCGGCCGGCCGATCGTCCGGCCCGCGGCAGTGACGGTCCGGCCCGGCGTGACGGTGACCGGTTTCGTCGACCGTGTCGGTGATCCGGTGCCGATGCTGGCCGCCGACGGTTCCGCCCACCGCGCCGATCGGCTGGCCGCCACCGCGATCGAGGCCGCCACCCGGCAGGCTTCCCCGCGGCACCGACCGCAGCTGGGCGCCGTCGCGGTGCCCGCGCACTGGTCTGACGGCGCGTTCGCCGCGCTGCGCACCGCCGCGCCGCACCTGCTCGTCGTGCCCGACACGACCGCGGCGCTGACGGCCGTCGCCGCCGGCCCCGGACTGCCGGCGCGTGGCGTGGTCCTGCTCGTCGACCTCGGCGCAGGTGGCACGAGCATCACGCTGGCCGACGCCGGTGCGGGGTTCGCGCCGATCGGCCCGACCGTGCGCAGCGACGAGTTCTCGGGTGACCTCGTGGACCAAGCGGTCCTGCGCCATGTGCTCGACGGGCTGGACCTCGACCCGAGTGGCACCTCCGCGGTGGCCTCGCTCATCGATCTGCGCGCCGAGAGCCGGGCGGCCAAACAACGACTGTCCCAGGTGACGGCCACTGCGCTGACCGGCGCTCGCGGGCCGGTCCGCATGACGCGCGGAGAACTCGAGGCGCTGATCGCCGAACCGCTCGACCGCGTCATCGCGACAATCCTCGATGTCGTGCACCGCGCCCGCATCATGCCGGCCGCCGTCGTCACCGTGGGCGGTGGGGCGCGGATTCCGCTAGTGACTCAACGGCTTTCGGATGCATTGCGGTGTCCGGTCCGCACCACCGTGCATCCGCAGATCGCCGCGGCCACCGGCGCCGAGCTGCTGGCCTTGCGCAGTGTCGAGCAGCAGGCCGCCACCGCCGCGGTGCCGGCTGCCGCGACCATGCTGGCGCCGGCCGTGCCGGCGCTGGCCTGGTCGGCGGAAGACAGCGACGCGGCAGAGACCGAATTCGCGATGCCCGCAGCCGATACCGGTGCGGCGCGACCCGTCGTGCAATTCAGCCATGAGGACGTCGACGAGACTCCGGCGAAGAAGCGCGTGGCTGCCCCGGTGTGGCTGGCCGGGGCCGCGTGCGTCGCAGCGATCGCGACCGCGGCCGTGCTGCTGACCAGCCAGATCGCCCGCAGCGACGAGACCTCACCGGCGTCGGGGATCAGCACGCCCGTCGCGATGCATGCGCTGGAACCGGCGGCGCCACCGCCCGCGCAGGCGCCGCC
>JAEXZY010000166.1 GCA_023404955.1 Actinomycetes bacterium | reverse complement strand
TTTCACCGGAAGTGCCTTTCTGACCTGGACTGATTAGTGCGTAGAGAACACCAATCTTCCCAGTTCAAAGGGCACTTTCCTCATTCCGACACCCTGCGACCAGCCGATACATCGGTGGATCGAGGATCAGCCCGACCCCACCCGCGCCGGCGTGCACGAGGATGGTGTCGCCGGGCTTCACCCCGTAGACCGAGGTGATCAGCAGCTGCGACGTCTCACCCTTCAGCAGAGCCGAGGCGGCCACCTGGGGTGAGATGCCCGCGGGGACGTGTGCAGTGAGATCGACGTTAGCCACGCAGTATTCGGCGTAGGTGCCGTCCGTGTCGGCGGTCGCCACCCGATCGCCGACACGGAACCCGCTGGCATCGCTGCCCACCTCGGTGACCAACCCGCAGACCTCGCAACCCGGGATGAACGGCAGCGGGTGCGGGTAGGCGCCGGTCCGAAAATAGGTGTCGATGAAGTTCACGCCGATGGCTTCGATCTTGACCAGCACCTGCCGTGGCCCCGGAGTGGGTGAGGGGACATCGGTGTAGTCGAGGACCTCGGGCCCACCGTGGCGGGTCAGCTGGATGGCATGCATGTCAGCGGGACCGTCTCAGCCGAGGAAGGGTAGCTGGGGCTTGGTCGGCACGACGATGACCGTGGGTCCATCGGCCTCCAGGGCCGCCTGGAACTCCTTGGCCAGCGACTCGGTTCCGTCCACCGTGACCGATCGCAAGCCGAATCCCTTGCCCAGCGCCTCGATGTCGAGGCCAGGCAGATCCAGACCGGGCACATGCGGCGTCTTCTCCAGCAGCGCAAAGGACTTGAGGATCGCGTATTCGCCGTTGCGGAAGACCACGAACACGATCGGTAGCTTGTGTTGTGCTGCAGTCCAAATGGCTTGCACGGAGTACTCGAAGGAGCCGTCACCGATGGTGGCCACCACGTGCCGGTTCACACCGCGCTCGCGGTCGCCCAGCGCGATGCCCACCGCGGCGGGAACACCCCAGCCGATGCCACCGCTGGGCGTCGAGAAGAAGCTGTCGCTGTTGGTGGTGGGGCACCAGGACACTTGCTCGGCCATCGTGGAGGTCGACTCGTTGACCAACGCCGAATCTTCGGGCTTGACGGTGCGGATGACGTGATACACCTGATCGGCGGTGAGCGGGGCCGTCGCGGGCTCCACGTCGATGACCTCGGGCAGCTGCCGGGGCGTCGGGGCTGTGCGGTCACCCGGCACCCCGATCATGTCGACCAACTGCTCGAGCGCCATGCGGACCGAACCCACGAGGCTGTCGCCGACCGGTGCGATCGCCGACAGGTGCGGGTCCGCGGTGATCTGCAGGACCTCGGTGCCCTCGGGGAGGAAGTCGCCGGCGACGAAGGGGTAGTAGCGGAAGACCTGAGCGCCGACCGCGATCACCAGGTCGTAGCCGCGAAGAGCCTCGTTGACGCCCGCGATCGTCATGGGCAGCGGCCCCTGGGCCAGCGGATGGTTCTCCGGGAACGACACACGGTCGGGCAGTGTGCTGCCGTACACCGGCGCCTTGAGTTTCTCGGCGAAGGCGATGCCGGCGTCCCAGCCGCCGTCGCGATCCACCTCCGGCCCCAGCAGCAGCAGCGGCCGTCGCGCGCGGCTGATGCGCTCGGCGAATTCGGCCAGCCGGTCGGCGTCAGGCGCAACGCGATCGCTCATCCCGCGCACCACCGCGGGACCCAGGGCCGGCTTGTCCCAGTCGTCCAGCGGAATAGACAGGAACACAGGGCCTTTGGGCGGCTGCATGGCCACGACGTAGGCCTGCATGAAGGCGGCGGGGACGTCCTCGGCCCGGGCCGGCTCGTACGCCCACTTGACCCATGGCTGGGGGAACGCGGTGGCATCGCGGTTGTTCAAGTAGGGATCCACCAGCGCCATCTCGCGGGTCTGTTGCCCGGCGGTGACGATCAGCGGAGTGTTGGCCTTGTAGGACGCGACCAGCGAGCCCATCGCGTTGCCGGTGCCTGCGGCGGTGTGCAGATTCACCAGCGCGGGCTTGCGGCGCACCTGGGCGAAACCGTCAGCCATCGCGAGCACCGATGCCTCCTGCAGGCCGAGAACGTAGGTGAAGTCGTCGGGGAAGTCGCGGAGGAACGACTGCTCGGTCGATCCCGGGTTACCGAACACGGTGGTGAGTCCGAGTGTGCGCAGCAGGTCGTAGGTGGCGTGATGGACAGTCATGCGATCGGACATCGGAGAGACCTTTCGAGGTGGTTTTCGAACAGATGGGCTGAGAAGAACTCTGGTCGGAGGTGACCCCCGGCGTCATTGCCGGTGCCGACCAACGGAAGGGGAGATTCCGAGCACCTCGCGGTGGGGGTTAACCGGTACGCCGGCCGACCTCCGTTAGTGAAGCACCGGCGCGACCCCGTAAGCCCAGTGGAAAACACGGGGGTTCAGGCCCCGTGGTGCATCGGAGATGCCGGTGTTCGCGTGGGGGTGCCGAGCCCGCGGGCCGTGTGATGATGGCGGGGTGGCAGACGATGCGCGCCGCGGCGTCTTCATCGGCCGGCGATCCGAACGAGATCGTCTGGCCGCGCTGATCACCGACGCGCAGCAGGGACGCAGCGGTGCGCTGGTCATGCGCGGCGGTGCCGGGATGGGCAAGAGCTACCTTCTCGAGGCAGTCGCGCATGACTGTGGCGACCGGTGCCGCGTCCTCACGGTCAGTGGCGTCGAGTCCGAGATGGTCATCGATTATGCTGCGCTACAACGTTTTTACGTCCAGCTTGGTGCGGATGAAGCGGCTTTGCCCGACGGGCAGCGACGCGCATTGCGGGCAGCCATCGGGGCGGAAGACTCTGCGGCACCCGATCCCCACCTCGTGGGTTTGGCCCTGGTGAATCTGCTCAGTGACGCCGGGGCACTACGCTCGCTGCTGTGCATCGTCGACGATGCGCAATGGATCGACGAAAGGTCCCGTCGGACGCTCGGTTTCGTCGCACGACGACTGAGGGCCGACAGGGTGGCGATGATATTCGCCACCCGGGAGGGCGCGGGTGCCGACAACCTCGACGGAATCCCTGAGTTCGCGCTGCGTCCGTTCGACGACGCAGAAGCGCGGGCGCTGCTGGAGGCGAGCCTGCCAGGGCGCCTGGACAGCCGAGTGCTGGAACGAATACTCGCTGATGCACACGGCAACCCTCTCGCGTTGACCGAGCTGCCCCGCGCGGTGCGACCCGCACAGCTCGCCGGAGGCTTCGCGCTCGATGGGCAGCGGGCGTTCGCGACCGCGATGGAGGAGTCATTCGCGGCGCGGGTGAAGGAGCTGCCCGACGCAACCCGTCTCCTCCTGCTGATCGCCGCGGCCGAACCGGTTGGCGACCCGGCCTGGTTGTGGGCGGCGGCCGACGCGATGGGCGTGGACGTCGAGGATGCCCAACCCGCCGAACGCGCCGGGTTGATCACCCTGGACACCCGCATCGTGTTCCGTCATCCCCTGGTGCGTTCCGCCGTGTACCGCAGCGAACCTGCTGCCCGCCGGCACCGGGTGCATACTGCGCTGGCCGATGCCATGACCGGACCCGACACCGCGGACTACCGGGCCTGGCACCACGCGCGTGCAATCGCCTCGCCGAGCGAATCAGTGGCGGTCGAGCTGGTCGCATCCGCAGAACGGGCACGACAACGCGGTGGCGTGGCCGCGACCGCCGCGTTCCTCGAATACGCGGTCGATTTGACGCCGGATGCCGCCCTGCGGGCGCGCCGGGCGGTGCAGGCAGCTGCTGCCAAACTCGACGCGGGCGACCCGCCGGCAGCGGCGCGGATGATCGAGGTGGCCGATGCCGCGGCCATCGATGACGGGCACAGCGCCCGGGTCGCGCTGCTGCGCGCTCACTTGGCGTTCGCCACCGATCGCGGGCGAGACGGGCCGGGCTTGCTGCTCGATGCCGCTCGAGCGCTGTCAGACCACGAGCCGTTGCTCGCCCGCGAAACCTACCTGTCGGCCTTGATGGCGGCGATGATCGTGGGCAGGCTGGCCGACGACGCCGACCACGAGCCTGCGCACGTCGCGGAGGCGGCCCGGCACGGCCCCCCTGCCCCGACACCTCCGCGGGCGGTCGATCTCCTGCTGGACGGCCTGGCCGCGCGTCTGCACATCGGATATGCCGCAGCGGCACCACTGTTGAAGATTGCTTTGCACGCGTATATGCGTGATGTGCACGCCGGGACGGCTGATCCTCGCTGGCACGACATCACCAACCGGATCTGCCTGGACCTCTTCGACTTCGCCACTTACCGTGACCTCGCCACACGTCAGCTCGAACTCCTGCGCGAGGCAGGCGAACTCACGGTGTTGCCCGCGGCACTGACCACGCTGGCGGCCGTGCGGGTCATCGACGGTGACTTCGACGGTGCACAAGCACTTCTGGACGAGGCGTTCATCGTGTCGGCTGCGACGAGCGCGCCACCGCACCGCTCTGGAACCGCGCTGCTGGCCGCCCACCGCGGTGACGAAACCCTGTGGCTGGACATGTCGGCTCGTACCATCGAGGAGGCGTCCGCCCGAGGTGAGGGGACCGAGGTGACGGTCACCTGCTACTCCCAAGCCCTGCTGTACAACGGGTTGTCGCGATATCCCGAAGCCTACGAGGCCTGCCGGCTCGGTCAGGACTACGACGACATCGGGCTGTCGGGAAGCCTGCTCTTGGAGTTCGTCGAAGCTGCCTCCTACACAGCCGATTTCGCGGTCGCTCGCGATGCGTCCGACGAATTGGCGCGGCGCGCGTCGGCCAGTGCGACGGAATCCGCGCTGGGGCTCGCGGCGCGTGCGGCGGCGCTGGCAAAAGGGGAGCGGGCCACCGATGCCGACTTCCGCAAGGCCCTCACGCATCTCGAACGCAGCCCCTTGAAGGTCTACCGGGCCCGC
The DNA here is from genome assembly GCA_023404955.1 of Actinomycetes bacterium. Classification (GTDB taxonomy): domain Bacteria; phylum Actinomycetota; class Actinomycetes; order Mycobacteriales; family Mycobacteriaceae; genus Mycobacterium. The sequence continues at coordinate 15,069 of JAEXZY010000166.1, read as the reverse complement.
ACACACCTGGTCTATGGCGAATGGTTGCGCCGGGTCGGCCGCGACGGCGATGCCCGCACACAGTTGCGCATCGCCCACGACATGTGCGCCGCAATGGGCGCAGACGGTTTCACTGCGCGCGCTGCCCGCGAATTGCACGCCGCGGGTGGAAGATTCGGGGAACGGGGCCACCGCTACGACGCCGAACTGACCACGCAGGAACGGCACATCAGCCGGTTGGTCCGCCAGGGGCAGACCAACGCAGAGATCGGTGAACAGCTGTTGATCAGCCACCGCACGGTGGAGTGGCATCTGCGCAACATCTACCAGAAACTGGGCATCAGCTCGCGGCGGCAGCTGCGAGCCATGGACCTGTGAGCGTCACGGCCAGGGCTGTTCGTTGCGCTCGCGCCGAGCGCATTCGTCGGCACGGTCCTTGGCCCAGAAGTCCTCGAAACGTTCGCCGGGGTGCGCGTTCGGAATCTTGTTCAAGAACCGGCTGAGCCACACGGGTTGCCGCGCCGGCTCGTACTGTGGCAGTACGGCACTCAGCGACGCCATGGTCTTCAGAATCACGAACACGCTGAACAGGGCTGTCGGCGCGCCGGTGAAGGCGGCGCCGGCCATCCCGAAGACCAGCGTCAGATGTACGACCACGACGCGGCTGAGGCCGCGCTGCGCGGTCTGTTCGATCTGCCAGAACGTCCACCGCCGCAGTGTCACCAGATCGATCGCCACGTCCAGGAGCAGCAGAGCAGCGACGCACAGGCAGCCCTGCACCACCTGCCGCCAGTTCACCTCCGCGAAGTCACCGGCAGCGGTGCGGTTCAGCATGAACAGGATGAAGCCGAGAAATACGCCGTGGGCCGCGGTGAACACCGCGGTGGTGATGATGAATCCGCTCCGGAAAGTCGACCCCCGGGCTCCCGTCTTGCCGTTGTCGGGCGCGGTGTAGCGGAAGTGCCCGCGCCGGGGCGTCCACCGCTGGTGCAGGGAGATGCGCACCGCGATCAGCGTGCAGCCCAGCGCCGTCTCGAACCAGTAGACGACCAACGTCGTCGCACCGGACCAGCCCTGGGTGAACCACCCCAGCGCCGGCACGGCGATGACCCCGAGCAGCGTGGCGAACTGGGCGAACCGGATCATCGACGCGCTCTCACCCCTGCTGTGCCCGCCACTTGTCGAGGAGTCGCCGGTCCCGCTTGGTGGGCCGGCCTGCGCCGCGGTCGCGCACCGCGACCGGCATGGCGATAGCCGGCGGGGGAGGCGGTGTGCGGTCCAGATAGCAGGTCGCCGCGTCCGCGGCCCCGACACGCTTCTGGATGACGCGGACCACTTCGACGATTCGGGTGCGATCCCCGACCAGGGCGCGCACCGTGTCGCCGGGGCCCACCATGGTGGACGGCTTCGCGGGCCGGTCGTTGACGCGGACGTGACCGCCACGGCAGGCCTCAGCGGCATCCGGGCGCGTCTTGGTCAGCCGGACCGCCCACAGCCAGCGATCCACGCGAGTCGCGTCCATGGCGACCATCATGGCTCAGGTCGGGGCGGCGGGTGGGCGATCACACCGCGTAACGCGTGCGGCCCCGGCCGGATGCCTTGGCGTGGTACATCGCCTCGTCGGCGGCGCGGAGCAGCTCGAGGGCGTCCCGCACGTCGTTCAGGCCCACCAGTGTCACCCCGATACTGGCGGTCACCGTGATCTCGATGCCGTGGTATCGGATGGGATCGGTTGCTGCGCAATGCAATCGATCGATCAACTCGTCCAGGTCGGGCTGTTCGATGCGCTGCATCAGCAGTACCACGAACTCGTCTCCCGCCAGCCGAGCGATGAGATCGGACTCGCGCAGCGCGTGTTTCATCCGCGCCGACGCGGTGACGAGCACCGCGTCCCCGGCGTCATGGCCCAGTGAGTCGTTGACGGACTTGAGGTCGTCGAGATCGATGAAGAGCACCGCGCTGAGCCTGTGGACGGCATCCGGGCGCAGCGAGGCCGCAATGCGCGCGAACGCCCCCGAGCGGTTCAGCAGTCCCGTCAGCACATCGTGAACGGCTTCGTGCTCCGCCCGCTCGTGGGCCACCTTCTGCGCGGTGATGTCGATGAACGTCGTTACAACCGGGGAGCGCAGCGGATCGTCGGGACTGAGCAACCTCGTGCTCATCGACAGCCACACCCTGCTGCCGTCCTCACAGTCGACTCCCACCACGCGATCGATCTGGGGGATGCCGGAATGCGCGACCTGCCACACCGGCTGCTGTATGGCCGGCAACGCTCGACCCTGCGCGTCGACGAGTGGGATGTTCGAGGCGAAGGGTGCGTCGACGGGCCGCACCGTAGCGAGAATGCGCTGCGCGGCCGGATTCGACGACATCACCGCACCGTCGGGATGGAACACCACCACCCCCGCGTCGAGCGCGGTCACCACAGCTTCGAAATGTCGTTCGGCGCGGCGCAGCGCTGTCATGTCGGCGCAGATCAACACATATCCGGACGTGGTCCGCGCCGCTGAGAGGCGGATGAAGCGCGGTGAGCCGTCGGCAGCGACGTGCGTCGTGTGCAGCACCCCGAGTGTGTCTATGAGACGCTCGGCGTCGACCTCCGCGCCCACCGCGTCGTGCACAGGCCGGTCACATACCTCCTGGGCCGTGCGGCCGTAGATCTTCTCGGCCGCGGCATTCCAGCTGCTGACCGTGCCTTCGGGAGACAACCCGATGACCCCGTCACTGACATGGTCGAGAAGGGCCGCCTGATAGCGCAGCAGATCCGCCGCCCGGCTCTTGGTCAGGTCTCGGAAGTAGGTGACGACAGCCGGCCGGCCGTTCCACTGGATACGGGTCGAGGTCGCTTCGACGTCACGCATCGCGCCACGCGAGCGACTCATCGTCACCTCCGTCGGAGGAGCGTTGTCGCCATCGCGGTGCAGGCCGCTCAGACGGCTCTCCACCCTTCCCAAGATGTCGGGGGGAATGAAGTCCGCCACCTTCCGGCCGATCAGGGCGTCGCTTCCCGAGACGCCCATCCACCGCACGGCGGTGGTGTTCGCGAACACGATCGCGCCGTCCTGGTGGACGCAGATCCCGTCACTGGCCAGGTCGAACAGCTCGCGGAAGCGCTGCTCGACGTCTGCTGCGCTGTCCACCGACGCCGTCGGGGCGTCGGTGTCGTCTCCTGACATACCCGCCCCCGCCGGCCCGACTCTTCTGGTCGAGGCTAGCGCTTTGAGGGTGCTTTCGATGAGAAACGGGTATCGACGATGGCATGGGTGACGAGCGTCCCAAGGTCGTGATCATCGGCGGCGGATTCGGCGGCCTGTTCTGTGCGCGGCGATTCCGCGGGATCGACGTCGACGTGACTCTGATCGATCGAGCGGCGTGCCACGTCTTCCAACCCCTGCTCTACCAGTGCGCCACAGGCACACTGAGCATCGGCCAGATCAGCCGATCCCTGCGCGAGGAACTCGAGCACCACTCGAACGTGCAGACGCTGCTCGGTGAGGCCGTGCGGCTCGATCCCACCGCCCGTCGGGTGACAGCGCGCCGACCGGATGACACCACCTTCGACGTCGACTACGACTACCTCGTGATTGCAGCCGGGATGCGTCAGTCCTACTTCGGTCACGAGGAATTCGCAGCCTGGGCACCGGGCATGAAGACGCTCGATGACGCACTGAGCATCCGGCGGCGGGTGTTCGCCGCGTTCGAGATCGCCGAGACCCTGCCACCAGGACCCGAGCGCGACCAGTGGTTGACCTTCGCCGTCGCGGGCGGCGGTCCCACCGGGGTCGAATTGGCCGGTCAGATCAGAGAATTGGCGACGCGGGCGCTGGCCAACGAGTTCCACAGCATTCAGCCCCGGGAGGCGCGGGTGCTGCTGTTCGATGGCGGTGATCGGGTGCTGAAGAGCTTCGCCCCGGCACTGGCGGGCCGGGCCCAGGAGACGCTGGTGAAGTTGGGCGTCGAACTGCACTTCGGCGTACACGTCACCGACGTCCGCCGCGACGGCGTCACCGTGAGCTCGAAAGGCGGCGGGCCGAGCCGGGAGTACGCAACCCGGACGGTGTTGTGGACCGCCGGCGTGGAAGCCGTGCCCTTCGCCCGGCATGCCGCCGACGTGCTCGGCGCGCAGACGGATCGATCCGGCCGCATCACCGTCGATCCCGACCTGTCGGTGCCCGGTCACCGCGAGGTCTTCGTCATCGGTGACCTCGCGGGCCGCGACGGATTACCCGGCGTCGCAGAGAACGCCATGCAGGGTGGGTTACACGCAGCGGCGTGCATCCGGCGTGACGTGTTGGGCAAGCGGCGCAAGAACTACCGCTATCGTGATCTCGGTTCGGCGGCCTACATCAGCCGTGGCAATGCGCTGCTGCAAGCCGGTCCGGTGAAGCTGGCCGGGGTGGGGGGATGGCTGGGCTGGGGCTTCATCCACATCGCCTTCCTGACCGGGGTGCGTAACCGCTTCAGCACAGTGGGCACGTGGATGGCGACGATCGCGCGGGCCAACCGCAGCGACCGCACGTTCATCCTGGGCGGATCCGGGCACCCGGAGGAGCCCTACACCTGGGAATCCCCGGTGCACCAGAGCTACAACGTGGGCCGCGACCAGTCAGCGTGAGCGTGGACGGCGGAGATTCTCGCGGACGTCGACAAGGAGGTCCGAGGCGGCCTCGAAATCGGGCCGTGGGCCGTCCTCGCGCCACGATTCGACGATGACGAGCGCGACGTCGCGTAGCTTGACGTTGCAGTTCTGCGACATGACCCGCAGGATGCCGAAGGCGCCCTCGGCATCGATCCCGAAGGTCTGCATCAGCATGCCTTTGGCCTGCTCGATGACCGGTTGGCTCGCGAGTTTCTCCCGCAGCTGCGCGATGATCTCGCACAGGTCGTCAACGTCGGCATCGAGAGCGCCCGACGTGGTGAGCGCGCCGGTCATCCTCCCGTTGTACGCCGATGGATGCGCTAGGGCAATGATTGCTAGAGAGTCTACGTTCACGGGTGTGGCCTCGGTGGCCCGACGGTAGGGTTGGTCGGCATGGGTGCGCGCGTGACAGTCGACCACGTCGAGTCGGTGATGCGGGCTTCTCGTGCGCTGGTGGGCATCACCGCCGCATCGATCATGACCGTCGACGACGTGGTGACCGTGCCCCAGGTCCGGGTGATGATGATGATCGCGACTCGCGGAGCCATGAACCTCGCCGCGGTCGCCGACGGTCTACAGGTCAACCCGTCGAACGCCAGCCGTCTTGTCGATCGCCTGATCAAGATCGGCCTGCTCGACCGTCGGCAGGACCCCGCCGACCGTCGCAACATATCGCTGACGCTGAGCAGCGAGGGACAGGCGTTGATCGACAAGGTGATCCGCCACCGGCGAGCCGCGATCCGCCGAGCGCTTCAGGAAATGGCACCGGAGAGGCGCGAGCTGTTGGCCACCGTGCTCGAGGAGTTCGCCGCCGCCGCCGGGGAACCGGCGCAGGAATATCGCCGCATGCTGGTCTAGCCGGCGCTGGCCGTCAGGACGCGAGAACCTGTGGGGACAACTCTTTGAGCATCGCGTTGGCCCATCGCATCTGACGCAGAGTCTGCGGGTGGCATCGCTTCGTGACCGCCAGAAGCTCGGCGTCTTTGGTGGCCTGCGCACCCTGCGCGAGCAGCTCCCAGTCCAGAGATGTCCCGGCCGCCACCCGATGCACGCGGCGCAGATCCGCCAGAAGCACCAGCGCGGGTTCAGGGCGGCGACGCAGGGCATTGCTGAGGTGTTCCTGGATCACCAGCTGCGCTGGGAGGAGTCGGGCGCGTGCGGGCAGGCCAAGACCGTGCCGACGGGAGTGATCGGCGAGTATCGCGGCGTGGTCGTCGGACCATGCTGCGAGATCCCGCGCCAGGTGACTGATGTCCTGATCGGCGTGATGCCGAGCGGCGATGGCACGCAGATCGTGAGCGAGATGCCGCTCGCTGCGGTGTAATTCGACGAGCGCGGCCCGGATTCTGCTCATGAGCGCGCCTCCTCCGCGGCTGCCGGATCGCCTCCGACCGTCGGCGGCACCTCGCTCGTCGTCGGTGCGGACGCCGTCGTGGTCGGTGCAGGCGCGGGACCACGACCCGCGTCGACGCGGCGCAGCGACGCGGCGGCCGTCTTGAATATCGGTTGTTTCGATACCGGGTCCCAGTCCGTGAGCGTGAGTTCGTTGGCCGCCCGATCCTCGGAGGGCGCGTCCTCATCCCAGTAGCCGTAGTGGAAGGGGAGGAACACCACCCCATCGCGGATACCGGTGATGCGTGCCGACGCGGTGACACAACCCCGCGGGGTGCGGATCTCGACGACATCGCCTTCGGAGATGCCCGCATGTCTGGCGTCCGATTCCGCGATCTCGACCCATACCTGGGGCGCCGCCGCGTCGAGTTGCGGGGCCCGCCCGGTCTTGGTGCGGGTGTGGAAGTGGTACAGCGTGCGGCCGGTGATGAGTACGTACGGGTAGTCCGACGAGGGTGGCTCATGGGGCGGCACGTATTCGGCCGCCTTGATGATCGCCCGGCCGCCAGGATTCATGGCGCGGTACTCCGTCGGCTCCAGCGGCGCCCCCGTGATGAGGTCCTTGCCGTATGCCTCGCAGTAGTCCGGGTCGGCGAAGAAGCGGCCGTCCGCGTACAGCCGCTCGGTACCCTCTGGTCTCTCGATGGTGCAGGGCCACTGGATGCCGCTCCCGCCTCGCAGCAGGTCGTAGCTGAGCCCGGTGTAATCGCAGGGGCGTCCCGCGCTGCATCGCTTCCACGCCTCGAAGGCCTCCTCGGGAGTGGTCCACGGAGGGAGCGGCCGGCCGTCCCTGTCGCGGAAATTCATCCGGCGTGCGTAGTCGAGGAAGATGTCCAGATCGGGGCGGGCCTGTCCGGGCGGCTCCACCGCCTTCTCCGACAGGTGCACTGTGCGATCGACGTTGGTGAATGTTCCCGTCTTCTCCGCCCAGGCTGCGGCAGGCAACACCACGTCGGCGAGCTGCGCGGTCTCGGTCAGGAAGATGTCCTGGACGACGAGGAACAACCGCTCCTGAGCGAGGATGGCGCGGATGCGCGCCAGGTCCGGAAGAGACACCGCAGGGTTGGTGGCGCTGACCCACAGCATTCGCAGGCTGCCCTCTTCGGCGTAGCGGAACATCTGCATCGCATGCGTCGGAGGCGCGTAATGGGGAATGTCCATCGCGTCGATGTTCCACAACCGCGCCAGCTCCTCGATGTGAGAGTCGTTGGCCCAGTTGCGAAATCCTGCGAGATCGCCGTCGGCACCGCACTCCCGGGTGTTCTCCGCGGTGGGTTGACCGTTCATCTGCAGCACCCCGCAGCCCGGCTTGCCGAGCATCCCGCGTACGAGATGGATGTTGTTGACCTGAACCGACGCGGCGGTGGCCTGGTGCGACTGGTAGAAGCCCTGCAGGACCGTCGACAGAAGACGTTCCGCGGTGCCGAGGATCTCGGCGGCACGGCGCAGATCCGCTGCGTCGATCCGGCAGATCGCCGCGACGCGGTCGGGCGGAAACTCGGCGACGCGCTTGCGGAGTTCCTCGAAACCCACCGTGTGGGCGTCGATGTAGTCGCGGTCGATCCAGTTGTGAGCCAGGATCTCGTGCAGCAGACCGTTCATCAGCGCGACATTGGTGCCGGGCAACGGCGCAAGGTGCACTGTGGCGTGCTGCGCCACGGGCGTCGGGCGAGGGTCGACGCAGATGATCGCCGGAGGGTTCGGACCGGCGAGTCGATCCAGCATGCGCATCCACAGCACGGTCTGAGTCTCTGCGACGTTGTGGCCGAAGAGTGCGATGACGTCGGCGTGATCGACATCGGTGTAGGACCCCGGCTGGCCGTCGCAACCGAAAGATTCCTTGAGGGCCTCGGCAGCCGTCGCCGTGCACAACCGGGTGTTGCCGTCGACATGATTCGTGCCGATCGCGCCGTGGGCGATGACGGCTTGCGTGTAGTACTCCTCGATGAACAGTTGGCCCGAGGTGTAGAACCCGATGGCGCTGGGTCCCTGCTCGGCGAGCAGCTGCCTGCTCCGAGTGACGATCGTGTCCATCGCTGTGTCCCAGTCGGTTTCGACGAGGACACCGTCACGGCGGATCAGCGGTGTGGTCAGACGATCAGGTGAGGCGTTGGCCTGCCAGCCGAACAGATCCTTCGGGTCGAGGCGGCCGTGGTTCACCCGGTCGACGGCGCGACCGCGGACGCCGACGATACGGCCGTCCTTGACGGCGATGTCGAGTCCGTCGCCGTTCGAGTGCAGGACCGCCGCCGACTGCGCCCAATGATCTACGTCGTCGGCTGACACGCCCTCGATGAGGAACGAGTCGACGCGGTGCGGCCACGCCTCGCCGGGTCCGTACGGGGTACGGCGTCCCCACGGTTCGGCGATGCGGTCCACTCGTGGCACGGTCCCACTCCTCGCGATCTGCGGTCCGATGCAGCAGCGTCAGCAGTCGTACCCACCGTCATCGACGCGAAACCGCCCGCCCGATGGCGAGCGGGCCGACGATCGCCGGCATACCGCGCCAGGTCCCGCGCTCGACCTCGGTGGTGAACTCACAGGCCATCATCGCCCCCAAAGTGTCTCTATTGCAGACGCATCCACCCGCGAACGCACGCCACGGACTCAGCAGTCGATCCTGACAACCCGCCAGCCACCGTGAGTCAGCACGCACATGCTCGATGAACAACAGCTGTCCGTCCGGGGAGAGCACGCGGGCGATCTCGCGCAGCGCACGCTCGGGATCGGCGACGGTGCACAGCACCAGCGTCGAGACGACCGTGTCCACCGACGCGTCGGGCAGCGCGAGGCGCTCGGCCGGCGCATCGACGATCTCGGCAGTCCGACCGAGACGACGTAGCCGACGGGCCAGCCTCCTGCGCATACCGGGCTCCGGTTCGGCCAGGATCAGCTCGTCGATCGTGGCCGGGTAGTGGGGCAGATTGAGCCCTGTCCCCGCGCCGATTTCGAGGACGCGGCCCGACGCGCGCGCCACCAGGTCACGTCGACGACGGCGCATTCCCATCACCTCGCCCAGCCACACGAACGGGTCGTACAGCAGCGACATCACCCGCAACCACGTCGAATTCACGGACCGAATGTACGGGTGAGTGGGGAAGCGCCACATCGCCTGAATCGGCCATCGCGCTCAGATGGCCGAATCCGGTGATCAGAGAAGGCCGCGACGGGTCGCCTCGGCGACGGCCGCTGAGCGCGACGGGCAGCCGAGCTTGTGCCGGATGTTGGCGACATGGCGATGCACGGTGTGTGGGCTGATGCCCAGTTGTCCGGCGATGTCGTGGTCGCTGAGTCCGCGTGCGACGCAGCCCAGGACGTCGCGCTCGCGCACTGACAGCAGCCCCGTGTCAGGCGGGCGCGCATCGCCCGTGGTCACGGCAAGCCCGGTCCGGCAGGCCCGGACGACCGCGTCCACGTCGCCATGCCAGGGGAAGTGCGAATCACCCTGCAGCGGAACGAGAAGCGCGCCGGGAATGGCGGCGGCCACCTCGCGGCCGCGCTCGAAGGAGATCGCGCGATCACCGCGGCGGTGCACCACGGTCGTCGGTGCGCGCACTTCGCTGAGATGGGCGGTGACATCGAGCCGGTAGACCATCTCGAGCAGGGCGGCGGCCGTGTGCGCTGCGGCCGACTCACGCTGAAGCCGCGCGAATCGATTGTGCTCGGCGGTGTCGGCACCGCCCAGGAAGATGTCGCTGAGCATTCGGGAACCGAGACCCCAGTGTGCATCGATCGCCGCGACGATGGCCCGACCGACTTCGGGTGGGGTGAGCAGGTCGCCGCGCGAGTAGGCCCCGTAGAGCACCAGCCGGTCCACACGCTCGGGATATGTTGCGGCATAGGCGATTGCCGTCGTACCTCCCGAGGATCCGCCGAGCAGCGACACTCGGTCGAGGTCGAGTTCGTCGCACAGCGCCCGCAACGTCTCGACCTCGGCCTCGAGTGTCAGATCGGCGTCGCGCACCTCGCGATCGGACATGCCCACGCCCATTCGGTCGTACCGGATCAGCGTGCGCTCGCCGGCGACGCCCGTCCAGAATCGCTGCACGCGCGGCTGCTGCCAGTCCAGTTCGAGGTGGCTCACCCACCAGGCGGGCGCGACCAATGGCGGCAGGCCACCGTGCAGCGGCCCGCGTACCTCGTACGCCAGCCGACGCTCACCGACGCGCAGGAAGTGCATCGCCTCGACGGGACTGCCCCACGGGCTCAGAACGTACACCCTGTGACGGCCTACGCGTCGGGGTTCCAGACCTCGTCGCCGATGCTGATGGTCCCGTCGACGACGACCTCGGCGTAGAGACCCGCGCATGGCAGAACCCCGAATTCGCCCGCCTGCACGCGGTTGTGTTCGAGCGCGTGGCGTACGGCTCGCGGGGACCGCGGTAGCGAGCCGTGCTCGAGCGTCGGTACCGCGCACCGCGGCGTGGGTAGTGTCCCGCGCACCTGGACCGCGCCGAGGCCGAACGTGACACCGACCCAGTCGTTCTCCACGAAAGGAGGGCAGCCATGCGGGGTCTCGATCACGATGTTCGGTCGATAGCGCACGGCATCGGCACGGTCCGATCCGATGGCGTCGAGGGTGGCCGTGGTGATCACATGCACCGGCGAGTGGTCGACGAAGGCGCCTCCCGGTGTGCCCTGTGCGATTTCGAGGATCTCGGCCTCGGTGTCGGCGTCGATGCCGTGGGTCAGCACGTCGACCGGATCGGATCGCTCCACCGTCGCTCCGGCTCGGCGCTCGTGGGCCACGTGCACGGGCCGTCCGACCATCTCCGACACCGCTTCGGCGGACTGCTCGACCGGTATCGCGCGGCCGTCGGGCAGGGTGAGCAGGACGCCGCCGTCCTCGGTGGCCGCCGAGCAGTGCAGTAGCCGACGCCACAAGCGGGGATTCTTCGCGGTGGCCACCCGCCCCGTCTCGTCGTCGACGAAGGCGAACCGCCGGTCACCGGAGACACCGAGCGGACCGAGCTCGAGGCGCGCGCACTCCTCGCCGAGGATCGACTTCACGGGATAACGGTGGAGTGCGGCCACCCGGCCGCTCGGAACGGTGATCATCGTCTGCGCCAGGGTACGGGTCGCGACGCGTCGTCAGCGGGCATGCGCGATCGCGAACAATCCCACGAAGCCGAGCACATAGATGATCAGGACCGCCAGCGAATCGACACCCATTCGGGCGATGCGCCGCTGCGGCCGGAAGAGCAGACCGGCCGCGTAACCCAATGTCAGCACGATCGCCAACGCGGTGAGGTAGATGTCAGTGCGTTCTGCCTGAGGCAGTACAGCATCACCCGACAGCAACGTGGCCATCAGGAAGAGAACCGGCAAGAAAGCGTTGCCACCGAAGATGTCCGACACCGCGAGTTGGTAATCCCCGTTGCGCACCGACGCCAGACCGGTCGAGAGCTCCGGCAGCGACGTCGCGGCGGCCAGGACGGTGGCGCCGAACAGGACACCCGACAGGCCGACGTCGTCAGCGATCGCGTCACCGCTGCGTTCGAGCACCACCCCGGCGACGAGGGTCACCACGGCGGCCAGTCCGAATGTCAGTGCCGACCTCATCGTGCTGATACCGCGCTTGGTCGCCTCGTGCTCGGTGTGCGCGGTGCTGTGGCCGCGGGGCCGATCCTGACCATCGGGAGGTTGGCCGGATTCGTGCCAGGGGAGTGACTGTCCTGCCCTCCGAAGCAACAGCAGTCCACCCACCCAGACCACCAGGATCAATAGGGCAGCCGGTGTCACGCGCCAGGCGATCAACGTTCCCGGGAGCTGCGTGCCGGCGATGACGATCGCCAGGACCGCCACGACCAACGCGGCCTCCAGCACCAGCACCAGAGAGGCGGCGCGATAGGTCAGCGGCCGCGGTCCGCGGATTCCGAACGCGTCGAGCGCCACCAGCACCACGGTCTGGATCGCGATACCGCCGAGGATGTTGCCGACCGCGACCCCGAGGTTGCCTGACAGCGAGGCACTCGCGACGATCGCGATCTCGGGCAGATTGGTGGCGATCGCCAGCAGGATCAGACCGCCCAGCGCCGACCCGAGGTGGAGTCGCGTGGACAGCACATCGGTCTGGTTCGACAGCGAGATGCCTGCGACCCAAATGGCCGCGGCGGCGGCGCCGAAGGCCAGCAACACCGCCCACAGCGGCCAACCGGACACAGGTGATTCCTCTCGTCGCTGTGCGTGGACGAGGCGTACCCGGGCGTTCGGCGAGGAACCTGTCAACTTGCTGAAAGTCCACTGGGAGTGAGGATTCGGGTGGACGCCGCGATGTCGCGGCCCGATGTTGTGCAGTACGGTCCCGTGTCGTACCGTCAACGAAGTTGATTAGGGACCCTAGCGATCCCTCGGACGGTCCGCGCCTCGTCGCCGCTCCTGAAAGGCAAACGCATGCAGCGGGATTCGTTCGCTCGGCGGCTCGGGCGACGATGGCCGCTGCTGGTCGCCGTCATCGTGATCGGCGCGGCCGGGTTCACGGTCTACCGCCTCCACGGCATCTTCGCCTCGACCGACGTCACGGCGACGCCCAGCGGATCGGACAGCCAGATCGTGCCGTTCAATCCCAAGCACGTCGTCCTCGACGTCTTCGGTTCGCCCGGTACCACCGCCACGGTCACGTATCTCGACGTGCACGCCCAGCCGCAGAAGGCGCTCGGCGTCACGCTGCCCTGGTCCTACGACGCCATCACCACCGACCCCGCCGTGTTCGTCAACGTCGCCGCTCAGGCCAACGGTGACTCCATCGGCTGCCGCATCACGATCGACGGCGAGGTCAAAGACGAGAAGCAGGTGAACACGCTGAACGCCTATACCTTCTGCCTGGACAAGTCCGGATGAGCACCGGCATGTCCTGGCGGTCGATGCCGGACCTCATCCGTCGCTTCTCGGTGCTGATCGCGCTGTTCTGGCTCGCGACGGCCGTCGTCACCAACGTGTTCGTTCCTCAGCTCGAGACGGTCGCCGAGGCCCACAACGTGTCATTGAGCCCCAAGGACGCTCCGTCGCTGCAGGCGAGCAAGCGCATCGGCAAGGACTTCGGCGAGTACGACACCGACAGCTCCGCGATGATCGTGCTCGAGGGCGATCAACCCCTCGGGGCCGACGCGCATCGCTACTACGACGGGCTCGTCGCCAAGCTCCAGCAGGACACCGCGCACGTCCAGCACATCCAGAACTTCTGGGGCGACCCGCTCACGGCGGCGGGTTCGCAGAGCTCTGACGGCAAAGCCGCCTTGGTGCAGGTGTTCCTGGCCGGAAACCAGGGCGAGTCACTGGCCAACGAATCCGTCGACTCGGTGCGCGACATCGTCGACAACACGCCTGCCCCGCCCGGCGTCAAGGCGTACGTGACCGGCCCGGCACCGCTGATCACGGATCAATTCGAGGTCGGGCGGCAGGGCACGCTGAAGACCACGCTCATCACCCTCGGTGTCATCGCGATCATGCTGCTGGTCTACTTCCGGCGCCTCACCACGGTGTTCTTCGTGATCTTCACGGTGATGATCGAGTTGACCGCGTCCCGCGGCGTGGTGGCGGTGCTGGCCAACGCCGGCATCATCGACTTGTCCACCTACTCGACGAACCTGTTGACGCTGCTCGTCATCGCGGCAGGTACCGATTACGCGATCTTCATCCTCGGCCGCTTCCACGAGGCGCGATATGCGGGGGAGGACCGCATCGCGGCGTTCACGACCATGTACCACGGCACCGCCCACATCATCCTGGGCTCGGGCCTCACGATCGCCGGCGCGGTGCTGTGCCTGACGTTCACCCGCTTGCCGTACTTCCAGAGCCTCGGGGTGCCCGCCGGCATCGGCGTGCTGGTCGCCGTGGTGGCCGCGCTGACGTTGGCGCCGGCGCTGCTGTCGATCGGCCGGCACTTCGGGCTCTTCGAGCCGGCTCGGCCGATGAGCACTCAGGGATGGCGGCGTCTCGGGACCGCGATCGTCCGCTGGCCGGGGCCCATCCTGGTGGCCACGGTGGCGATCGCGCTGATCGGTCTGCTGGCGCTGCCCAACTACAAGACCAACTACGACAACCGCACCTACATGCCCGCCGATTCGCCGGCGAACGTCGGGTACGCCGCCGCGGAACGGCACTTCTCCCAGGCACGCCTGGAGCCCGAACTGCTGATGGTCGAGGCCGACCACGATCTACGCAACCCCACCGACATGATCCTGCTCGAGCGGGTCGCCAAGGCGGTGTTCCACACCGACGGCATCGCGCAGGTGCAGTCGATCACCCGTCCGCTGGGCACCCCGCTGGACCACACGTCGATCCCGTTCCAGCTCAGCGCCAGCAGTGCCGCGCAGATCAATTCGCTGCCCTTCCAGCAGGCCCGCACCGCCGATCTGCTCAAGCAGGTCGGCGTCATCAACGACTCGATCAACACCTTGCGCAAACAGTATGAGCTGCAACAGCAATCCGCTGCCGTGACCGACGAGCAGACCAAGGCTTTCGCCCAGACCGTCGCAACCGCGCAGGACCTGCGCGACAAGATCGCCAACTTCGACGACTTCTTCCGGCCGCTGCGCAATTACTTCTACTGGGAACCGCATTGCTTCGACATCCCGATGTGCTCCGCGGCGCGGTCGGTTTTCGACGCGCTCGACGGGATCGATGAGCTGACCGACAAGACCTCGTCGGTACAGGTCAATACCGACCAACTGGCGGACTTGGCGCCCAAATTGACTGCGCTGCTTCCCCAGACGATCGCGTCCATGGAAACCAGCCGGGACCTCTCGCTGGCGTCGTACAACTCGCAGAAGGCATTGATCGATCAGATGCAGGCGATGAACGACACCGCGCTGTCAATGGGTGCGGCGTTCGACGACGCCAAGAACGACGACCTGTTCTATCTGCCGCCGGAAGCCTTCACCAACCCCGATTTCGAACGTGGCCTCAAGATGTTCCTGTCGCCGGACGGTAAGTCGGCCCGCATGTTCATCACCCACCAGACCGACCCAGCGACGGTGGACGGGATCGCACGAGTCGAGTCCGAGCGCAAGGCCGCACAGGAGGCCCTGAAGATGTCGTCGCTGTCGGACGCCAAGATC
>JAEXZY010000001.1 GCA_023404955.1 Actinomycetes bacterium | reverse complement strand
CGTCCCCCGCCGGACCCCCACAACCCCCACCGGCGGCGGGCCCCCCGCGGCGGCGCAGGACGTCGGCATACCGGGCGGCGCGGGCGGCGTGCCAGTCGGCGACGGCGGCCTCGTATTGCGAGGCACTGAGCCCGGTGGAGCGATCGCGGGGCGGATCGCTGATCGCGACGACCTCGGCGGGACCGTCAGGGCCGGGAAATGCGGTGACGATGGTCCGGCGCAGCTCGAGCAGGGGGTCTTCGTCGGCTTTGGAGTCGGCCTCGGGGTCGGTCTTGTCGGCCGCCAGCACGTAGTCGACCGACGTCAACGCGTCGGCGACCTCGCGCGTCACATGGGAGGGTCCCATCCCGACGCCGAGGATTCGGACTCTGACCGGCGCATCCATGGCCACGATTGTCCCCGCACGGGCTCACCGCGGCGGCAGCAGGCCCGTCGTCGCCTCCGCCTTCACCGCATCCGTCACACGCCCCACGGTGACGCTGTCGAGTTTCCAACACTGCCAGTAGAGCGGCACGTCGAGGTGCTCGTCGCTGATCCGCACGAACGGCGCGTCGATCAACTGCTCGGGGTACATCCCCCAGCCCAGTCCGGCGTGCACGGCCGCCCCGAACCCTGCCGCCGTCGCCACGTAGTGCACGGGGCGGCGTATGTCCGTGCCGAAGACCTGCCGCACCAGCTGGTCCTGCAGGGCGTCGTCACGGTTCCAGGCCAGCGACGGTGCCTGGGCGACGGCCGCGGCGGTGAAGCCGCTCGGGAGGTGCCGCGCGACGAACGCGCGGGTGGCGACCGGCCGGTACCGCATGATGCCGAGGGGCTGCACGCGGCACCCGGGCACCGGGGAGCTCTCGGTCGTCACCGCGCCCATCACCACTCCCTCGCGGAGCAGACGCGCGGACAGATCCTGATCCTCGATGCGGACGTCGAGCAGCGCATCGGTCAGGTGCGCGAACACGCCGGTGAACCACGTCGCCATCGAATCGGCGTTGACGGCCAACGCGATACGCGGACGTTCGGCCGGGCCGCCTCGCATCTCGGCCAGCGCCTCGGTCTGCAGCAACGCCGTCTGAGCGGCCAGCCGGAGCAGCGGAGCTGCCGCAGGTGTTGCTGCACACGGCTTCTCGCGGATTACGAGAACTTGTCCGGTGCGTTGCTCGAGGGCTTTGATGCGCTGACTGATGGCCGAGGGTGTGACGTGGAGGTGGGCGGCGGCTGCGTCGAAGCTGCCGTGTTCGACCACCGCCGCCAAGGCGGCCAACTGACCGGTGTCCACGTGCTCCACCTGAGCAATGCTAATCGGCCGGACGTTCCGTTCAGTGGTTCTGCAGCAGCTCCCAGTCCGCCTGCTCGCGCTGAGTGAACTCCGGCGATGTGATGGCTCCGAATGCCGCTACCGCGCGGGCGAATTGGTCGGCGGCGCCGGGTAGCGCGTCGGGCCCGTCCAGCCGGAAGCAGCTCGGCGCCAGTGGGCCGAACAGCAGCGCGCGCCGCAGTTCGGGCCAGCGGTCGAGCTGCGGTTCACAGCCCGCTGCGCGCGCGAAACCGATAGCGGCGAGATTCATTCGGGTCTTCTGCGGCAGGCCGCGACGCGCGCGGTAGGACTCGATGGCCCCGCGCTGCTGCGCGAGATCAGCTGCGGGCACCCGGCCCGACCAGGTGTAGGCGAGCCAGCGCGCCTGCAGTTCCAGGGGTACGAAATAGCCGCCGGACTGGTCCCACATCCCGATGAAGGCCAGCCCCGGCAGGTCCGGATGGAAGGTGTACCGGTCTGCCTCGAGATGGACGTCGTCCAGACCGAGCGTCTCGCGAATGTCGTCGGTGAGGAACGGTAGGTCGAGCCGGAAGCCGGTGCCGAAGAGGATTCCGTCGAACTGCTGGGTGGTGCCGTCGGCGAACATGACGTCGCGACCCGACACCGACAGAGGCCACGGCCGGACATCGATGCGCCCTTCGGCGACCAAGGGCAGATAGTGCTGACTGAGCGTGACCCCGGCGGCGAACAGCGACGGATCGGGTGCGGGTGCCCCGTACTGCTCGGGGCTACCGCCGGCGTCGGTCACGATCTTCTTGAGCTGACGGTCGACCTCGACCACCGGGAGACGTTCGGCGGCCAGTGCGCCGTAGCGGGTGAAGATGCGGTGATCCGACGGCACGCCGGCGGCGAACTTGGGCAGCACGTAGCGCTGCCGGCGCTGTGTCACCGTGACCGCCGCCGCCCCGCCGTGCACCAATTCGGCCGCCACCTCGAGGGCGCTGACGGCGCAACCGCCGACGAGAACGTGTTTCCCTCGGTACGGTTCGACACCTCGGTAGTCGAAGGTGGATCGCACGCACTCGGTGCCGGCGAAGGTGGACAGGCCGGGCACAGGTGGCAGGGCGGGGTTCTGGAAGCGTCCGCTCGCGATCACGACGCGGTCGAATGTCTCGGTCCCGTCACTGGTTTCCAGGGACCACCTGCCGCCAGCATGTTTCACGTGAATCACGCTGGTGTGCAACCTGATTCGATCGGTCAAGTCGAACATCTCGGCGTAGCGGTGCAGGTAGTGCAGGATCTCGGGCGCGGACAGGAACGTCTGCTCGCCGTCGTGGGCGAGATCGCTGAAGGCGGTCAGGATGCGACTGGTGTTCGTGTAGAGCGCGGGCCACACTCCGCTGGTGCCGAGCGCTCCGGTCCACTGCCCGCCCAATCCGGGCCCCTGCTCGAACAGATGCGTGTCGAAACCCTCGGCCAGTAGCCAACGCGCGGCAACTAGGCCGCCGGGCCCCGCCCCGATGACCGCCACTGTGGTGTGCACACTGCACTGTGGCACGCCACGAGTCGCGGCGGACCGGATTGTCAGCCGACGGCGCCCGATGCGTCGATCAGCACGCCCGCCGGTGCGCGGTTCGCCACCCGTCCGGCGACGAAATCGGCTGCCTGCGAGACCAGCCCGGCCTGCACGTAGTTGCTGTGCGCGGGCCGGTCATCACCGTTGGAGCACACCGGGTCGGCGCCGTTGCACAGGTCGATGGTCTTGGCGCCGTAGAGCGGACTCGACGTGGTCAGCGTGCGGCCGATACGACCGGCGGGGTTGCCGAAGACCGCCACAGCCGCGACGTGGTCGGCGACGGCAGCCGGCATCGGCCGCCCATAGCCGAAGGTGGCTGCCGGATCGCCGGCGATCAGATCCACCACCGCCGCGCCCTGCGAGTACCCACCCACCACGATGCGGGTATCGGGGCAGCGGGCGGCGGTGGCCTGAATCTGGGCGCTGGCGTCATCCGCGCCGGCGGGGGCGGACTGCAGGAAGTCATAGGACGCCGGGTAATTCACGGCCGCCGCGTCCACGCTGCGGCCACCGAGTTCACTGCGGAGGTCGTCGACGAACGCCTGCCCGACGCGGCCGAGACCCGCCGGCTCGGCGGTGCCGCGGGCGAACACCACGGCGACGTCGGGACAGGAGTCTGCATGTGCGCTCGCGGTTCCCGGGCCGAGGAGGCCGGCGGCGGCGACGGCGCCGATACCGCCCAGGAGGAGGGCCCGTCGAACGGTGCGCTGATCGGTCATCTCGGTCTCCTCCGTCGTGGCCGCCCCACTGGCGACACTTGGATGAATGCCGCTGACCGCGCGAAAAATTCCGAAGGTGAATTCGAGTGTGATGCGGGCCGCTTCCGGCTCGGCTTACTGCACCGTCTGACGGAGTTCGGCTGCTGCGTCGTCGGCGGTGTCGTAGACGCGCACGATGGCGTCATCTCCGGATTTGAGGAACGTGGTTTCACCGAGCTCGGTGTAGCGGGTGGCACCGATCCCGATCAGCACGTTCTCGGGGTGGCCGCTGGCCACCATCAGTGCACCGACGTCTTCGAGGGGGGTGTCGTCCGAACCCTTCTGATTGGCCAGACGTTCGACGATCCAGTCGAGCAGTACCTCGCCGTAATACGAGTAGCCGATCACGGGGCTGTCCACGCCGTATGCATGTTCCTCTCCGTCGGAGTGCAGGAAGCACACCAGTCGCAGCGTCGCGGTCGGTCCGTCCGGAGTGAGGTCGCTGATGTCGAAGAACGAATCAGAGACCCCCTTCGACGCGGGGCCCCAGTTCTTCTTGTGGCTGATCTTCTTGGCGCCGGGCCTGCGGATCGAGCAGTCGTTGAAGGCGCCCAATGCGAACGGCTGCAGCGTGACCACGGTGTCGCCCCGCCACACCACTCGGCACGCCAGCCCCACCTCGGGCTCGATCTGCAGATTCAGCGGGCCGTCAGTCTCGGCCGGCAGCTGAATCTGGTCGTTGGACAGTGGGAACTCGCCGAGGAAGGTGTCGGAGCCCGGTGCGTACCACGGGAAGATGCCTTTGGGGGCTTCGCCTTCGCTGGTCACGTTGACGAAGTCCACGGCTTCGCCCGCCTGCTCGAGATGACCGGCGAAGTTGCCCGCCACGCCGAAGCCGAACCAGTCCTGCATGTCGCTCAGCGCGATGTCGATCACGGTGGGTCAGCGTACGCCCGGCCGTTAGCCTGGGACGGTCAGGAGGGGACGGAATGGCCAGAGATCATGACGAGCACGCAGACGATCGCCCGGAAGACAAGGACCGGCCGGGGCCGGCCGACCACGGCAAGGAAGGCGGTATGGCCACCCGGGAGATCGCCCCGGAGTTGACCGAGGACGACTGACGCGTCAGCGTCGGCGGCGCAGCCAGATCAGCACACCGACCGTCGCCGCGAGCGCGACCAGTGCGCCGACCGGGATGGCCGGCTTGGTCTTGACGGTCTCGATGGCCTCGTGACTGCGTTGCGACACAGCGTCTTTGGTATCGGCCACCTTCTGCTGGGCCCGCCCCTTGACGTCGAGTTTGTCGGTCAGCGCGCCAACGGTTTCACCCAGTTCGGCGCGGGTGCGCTCGATGTCGGCCTGGAGGTCGTCGATGCCCGCGTCGGGGCCCGGTTCGGGTCGCTGATCAGGCTGTGCTGCCATGGCGAGCGCCTTTCGTATGAGCCTTCAACTCGGTGATGTCCGTCTTCACGCTGTCCACCGCGACGGCCGTCGGCGGGGGCACCTGCTCGACCTGCTTCTTGCCGACCAAAGCGAGGATCCCCGCGGCGGCGAACACCACCGCGGCCACGATCAGGGCGGCCGCCCACACCGGCAGCACCAGCGACAACGCGGCGACCGCTGCCGCGATCACCGTTGCGAGGCCGAGGACGGCGAGGACCCCCGCCGCGCCGGCCAGACCCGCTCCCATGCCGGCGTGTTTGGCCGACTCCTGCATTTCCTTCTGCGCCAACCGCAACTCGTCCCGGATCAGTCGGGACGTCTGAGCAGACAGTTGAC
This sequence comes from Actinomycetes bacterium, assembly GCA_023404955.1. Classification (GTDB taxonomy): domain Bacteria; phylum Actinomycetota; class Actinomycetes; order Mycobacteriales; family Mycobacteriaceae; genus Mycobacterium. The sequence goes on along the minus strand of JAEXZY010000001.1, from coordinate 109,966 downwards.
CCAACAACTCCCCGGTGGAGGGTTCGGCTTTCGGTTCCGTCATTTTCGCCGGGTGCCCGCTGTGACGCTGGACAAACCCGGAACCAGCATGGCTCGCGCGACGTTGTCGTGGGGTGAACTCCGGGACCACCCGCCGGACCCCCGAATCTCTCGCCGACCGGCTGCTCGACGTCAAACGCATCTACCACGAACCCGACATCCAGCGCTTTCCCCGCGCGTGCGAGGTACTCGACCGCTATCCCGCGGCCGAACGCATCGAGGTGCTGTCACATCAGGCGATCCCCGGTCTCTACGGGAACGAGGGAAATGTCGAGGACTGGGTGCGCAACAAGCGCGAAGTCCTGGTGCTGGGCGAGAAGAAGAGCCTCACCGCACGGCGCAACGAGCGCTCGAGTGACTGGATCGCGCCGTCGACGTCGAACGGATGCGCGATGGCGTGCTCCTACTGCTACGTGCCGCGGCGCAAAGGCTATGCCAACCCGATCACGGTGTTCGCGAACATCGAGAAGATCACCGGTTACCTCGAACGGCACGCACGCAGACAAGGCGTGAAACCCGTTCCCAATCAATGCGATCCGGTCGACTGGGTGTACGACATCGGCGAGAACAGCGACTGCTCGGTCGACGCGATGGTCTCCTACAACGTGCGCGACCTCGTCGACCTGTTCGCCCGCCTCCCGAACGCCAAAGCCAGTTTCGCCACCAAGCTGGTGAACCGCGACCTGCTCAGCTACGACCCGCGCGGTGGCACCCGCATCCGCTTCAGCCTGATGCCGGCCGACACCTCGCGCATCGTCGACGTCCGCACGTCCAAGATCTGCGAACGCATCGCCGCGCTCGACGACTTCGTGGACGCCGGCTACGAGGTGCACCTGAACTTCAGCCCGGTGATCGTGCACGAGAACTGGCTGGCGGCCTGGACCGAACTGCTGACACAGGTCGCGGACGGCACCAGCGCGCGCACCCGCAGCCAACTCGCGGCCGAGATCATCTTCCTGACCCACAACGAGGGTCTGCACGAGGTCAACCTCGGCTGGCATCCGCGCGGCGAAGAGCTGCTGTGGCGGCCGGACCTGCAGCAGGTCAAACGCAGCCAGAGCGGACAGTGGAACGTGCGGTACAAGTCGCCGTGGAAAGGCCGCTGGGTGAGCCAGCTGACCGACCTGATCGCCACCACGTTGCCGGAGTGCCGCGTCCGCTACGCGTTCTAGTCGTACGTTTGCCGTCGCGGAGGCGGGGCAAATCTGGCCAATGCACCAGCAGCAACTCCAGGCTCCTCGACCGCGACGCAGCCCGGCCGCCTTGGCCGGAGCGTTCCTGGCCGGCCTGGCCACAGGGGCATTGACGAAGGGGTCGCGGTCGGGGCGCAAGCCCGGTCGTGCTGGACCGCCGGCGCTCCATCAGAGTTGGGCCTTCGACCAGCCTGAGCCGGACGACTCCACGCCGGACAAGTCGGGAACGGACGAGGAGACCCGCCCCGATCCGGACGACCCGAGCAAGCCGGAGTCCCCCACCGAGCTGACCCGCCCGTCGCTGCGGTACGTACTCCGGCAGACCGTCGGCGAGTTCACCCGCGACCAATGCATGGATCTGGCTGCCGCACTGACCTATTACGCGGTGCTGTCGCTGTTCCCGGCCCTGCTGGTGGTGATGTCGCTGCTCGGCGTGTTCGGTCAGGGCGAGCGCACCGCCGACACCATCCTCGGGATCGTCGACGACGTGAGTCCCGGTGCCGCAGTCGACGTGCTGCGCCAACCACTCGAACAACTCGTTAACGCACCATCGGCCGGTTTCACGTTGGTCGCCGGCATCCTCGGCGCGTTGTGGTCGGCATCCGGATACGTCGGCGCGTTCGGCCGGGCGATGAACCGCATCTACGAGGTCGACGAGGGCCGCCCGGCATGGAAGCTGCGCCTCCAGCAGCTCGGACTGACCTTCGCCGGGCTCATCGTCGTCGCCATCGCCGCATTCCTCCTCGCGGTCAGCGGACCGGTCGCCGAGACCCTCGGCGGCCGGCTCGGCATCGGCGAAACGGGACTGACGATCTGGAACATTGCGAGGTGGCCGGTGCTGCTGCTCCTCGTCGTCGTCGGCGTCGCCACGCTGTACTACACCGGCCCCAACGTCAAGCAGCCGAAATTCCGGTGGATCAGCGTGGGCGCCGCGATCGCGATCCTCACCTGGATCGTCGCGTCACTGCTCTTCGGCCTCTACGTCGCGAACTTCGGCAGCTACAACAAGACGTTCGGCACGCTGGCCGGGGTCATCGTGTTCCTGCTGTGGTTGTGGCTGACCAATCTCGCGCTGCTGTTCGGCGCGGAAGTGGACGCCGAGCTGGAACGAGGCCGCCAACTGCAGGCCGGTATCGCCGCCGAGGACGACCTCCAGCTACCCCTGCGGGACACCACGGTGATCGACAAGAACATCGCCAGCGAGAACCAGACGCGCCGACGCGGCCGCACGCTGCGCCGCTCGCGTGGACAGCGGGAGTGAATCAGCAGGTGAGCGGGTATCCCCGCAGCGGCGCAGGCCCGTAGGCGTGGGAGGTCACGATGGTCAAGTGGCTGGATCGCCTGCAACAGCGCAGCCGAGCGGCCGGTTTCACGATCGCCGTCGTCTACAAGTACGTCGACGATCAGGCCGGATACCTGGCCGCCCTGATCACCTATTACGCCTTCGTCTCGCTCTTTCCGTTGCTCCTGCTGTTGACAACGGTGCTGGGCGTGGTGCTCTCCGGCCGGCCGGAATGGCGCGACCAGATCGTCAACGCAGCCATCGATCAGTTCCCGGTCATCAGTGATCAGCTCAGCCGGCCCGAGGCACTCAGCGGCGGCACCACGGCGGTGATCATCGGCATCGCAGGCGCCCTGTACGGCGGGCTCGGCGTCGGTAACGCCCTGCAGAACGCGATGAACATCGTGTGGGCCGTGCCCCGGTACACCCGTCCGGATCCGATTCGCGCGCGTCTGTACAGCCTGCTGCTGTTGTTCGTGTTGGGATCGGCGGTGATCGGCACGACTGTGCTGACCGCTGTGGGCCGGGCTTGGGCCGGCTTGGGCTTCCTGGGCACCACCGCAGTGGTCCTCGCGTCGCTGGCGCTGAACACGGCGGTCATCGTCGCGGCGTTCCGGGTGACCACCGTGCGGCAGCTGAGCTACCGCGATGTGCTGCCCGGGGCGATCACCGCCGCAGTGCTCTGGCAGCTGCTGCAGTGGTTCGGCGCCGCCTACGTCGCGCACGTGCTGAGCTCGGCGAGTGCGACCAACAGCATTTTCGCCATCGTGCTCGGCCTGCTGGCCTTCCTGTACCTGGTGTCGACGACACTGCTCATCTGCGCGGAGATCAACGCGGTGCGCGTCGACCAGTTGCACCCGCGTGCGCTGTTGACCCCGTTCACCGACAACGTCGAACTGACCGAGGCCGACCGCAAGATGTACGCCGGTCAGGCGGAAGCCCAGCAGGCCAAGGGCTTTCAGCGTGTAGACGTGACGTTCGATCAGGGCGAGTCCGGGGATGGCGTTTGCGACACCGACGACCCGGGTATGGCCGACGCACACTCACGAAGCGGAGGCAGTGATGAGCGTCACCAGCAAGACCCGGTCCGCGGCCCGTACGGGCCTGAAAATCCAACGTAGGGTCGCGCTGGCGCAGTTCCTGTTCGTGCCGACACTGCTGACCGCGACCCTGCTGACCGGGGCGCTGATCATCGCGCGACGGCGGAACCGGTCAGCGTCGAACGTCGAGACGCTCCCCGTACCCGACAGTCCCGCCGCGACGGCGTGACGCGATGCGCGTCGTCATCACCGGCGCGTCCGGAAACGTCGGGACCGCGCTGCTGCGCCGGTTCGCCGACGAGGCACCGGAGTGGGACATCGTCGGTGTCGTGCGCCGCCCACCCGAACCCGACGGCGTCTACAAAGCCGTCGAGTGGCAGGAACTGGACCTCACCGAACCCGATGCCACGCAACGACTCACGCAGATCGTCAAGGGCGCCGATGCCATCGTGCACCTCGCGTGGGGATTTCAGCCCACCCGCAACACCGAGTACCTGACCCGGCTGGGCGTGGGTGGCACCTCAGCGGTGCTGCAGGCCGCTCACCAAGTGTCGGTTCCCCACTTGATCCACATGTCGTCCGTGGGGACCTATGCCGCGGGGCGGTACACCCGGCGGGTCGACGAATCGTGGGTCACCTCGGGCATACCGTCCTCGCCGTACAGCCGCGACAAGTCGGCCGCGGAGGAGCTGCTCAACGACTACGAGCGGGAACACGGCGACGATGCAATTCGAATCGCCCGCATGCGACCGGGTTTCATCGTCCAACGCGCGGCGGCCAGCGGGCTCATGCGCTACGCGCTGCCGGGCTGGCTACCCATGCTCGCCGTGCCGCTGCTTCCTGTGCTGCCCCTCGATCGCCGGCTGTGCATCCCGCTGATCCACGCCGATGACGTCGCCACGGCGATCCTGCGCGCGCTGGAACGGCGCGCCACCGGCGCATTCAACCTGGCCGCCGACCCGCCGATCACCCGCGCCGAAGTCGCTCAGGTGCTCGGCTCCTTCCAGATTCACGTGCCGTCTCGCGTGCTGAGCACCGTCGTCGATCTGAGCTGGCGGGCCGGGCTGCAACCGATCGACCGCGGCTGGCTGGACCTGGCGTTCAGTGTGCCGCTGCTGGACTGTTCGCGCGCGCACAACGAACTGGGCTGGCAGCCACAGTGGTCGTCGGTAGCAGCCCTGGCCGATGTCGTCACCGGCGTTGCGCTGCAGGCACATTCGGACAGCCCGCCGCTACGCCCCCGGTCGATGGTCGAACAGCTGCGCCGCGACATCACCGAGGGGATGCTGACGATCCGCCGACTGCCGTAGTCAGCCGCCGAAAGCACGCTTTCTGATGGGAGACGGCGATTTCCCATCACAAACCGTGCACTCGCGGCGTCAGCGTGGGACGAACCGCGCGCCTGAGAGGTCTGAGGACTCACTTCTAAGCCTGTGCCTTGGACTGCGATCCAAGTACTTGGTGACCACAATCTCTACGCTGGCAACATGACGGTTCGGCAGCGCCTGCACTGGTTGACTTTGCACGGCGTGATTCGCGCATTGACCACGGTCGGGGCCCGCCGCGGTGATCTGCAGGGCCGGCTGATCGCCGATCCCGCCGCCCGCGCGAACCCCGGCCAGTTCGCGGACGAGATCCGGAACCACGGGCGGCTCGCTCGCGCGCGCGCGGCCTGGCTGACGGCCGATCACGGCGTGGTCCACCACGTCCTGCGCTCCGACGATTTCGCGGTGACGACGAGCGGGAACTCGCTGCCGTCGCTCCTCGGCCGCATCGAGGAACGCCTGCGTGCCGGCGACCGCATCCATCCGCTCCTCCCACCCTCATTGCTGGCGGTGGAACCACCCGACCACACCCGCTACCGCCGAACCGTCTCTTCGGTCTTCACCGCTCGGGCGGTGTCAGCGCTGCAGGACCGCATCGAGTCGACCGCGGTGGAGCTGCTCGACGATCTCGACAGCGAGTCGGGCGTCGTGGACATCGTCGAGCGCTACTGCTCGCAGCTGCCCGTGACGGTGATCGGCGACATCCTCGGGGTGCCCGAGCAGGATCGTCCGAAAATTCTGCAGTTCGGTGAGCTCGCAGCACCGAGCCTGGACATCGGCTTGTCCTGGCCTCAGTTCCTTCGCGTCGAGGAGGGACTCAGCAGCTTCACGGAGTGGTTGACAACTCATATTCGGGAGTTGAGGGCGTCGCCGGGAGACGACCTGATGAGTCAGCTCATCGAGGCCAACGACGAAGGCACCCGGCTCGATGACTCTGAGCTGCTCGCCACTGCAGGCCTGGTGTTGGCCGCGGGTTTCGAGACCACGGTGAACCTGCTCGGCAACGGGATCGATCTCTTGCTCCGCCACCCTGATCAACTGGACCTGCTGCGCGAACGGCCCGAACTGTGGCCGAACGCCGTCGAGGAGATCTTGCGGCTGGACTCGCCGGTGCAACTCACCGCGCGGATCGCCGTAGCCGACAGCGAGGTTGCGGGTCACACGATCAGCACGGGCGACGCGGTCGTGCTGTACCTGGCCGGCGCCAACCGTGACCCGGAGGTCTTCTCGGACCCCCACGTTTTCGACGTGACTCGCGACAACGCCGGGCGGCATCTGTCGTTCTCCGGGGGACGGCATTTCTGTCTGGGTGCCGCACTCGCGAGGGCGGAGGGGGCGGTGGGCCTGCGCACGTTCTTCGATCGCTATCCGCACCCGACACTGGCCGGGGGCGGCCGGCGGCGGGACACCCGCGTGCTGCGCGGATGGGCGACTCTGCCGATCGAGCTCACCTAGGAGGCCGCGGGGCCGGTCAGGTCCCGCGTGCCGCAGCGGTACGGCGAGCGAACTGCTCGTATTCAGTTGGCTTGCGTGGCAAAACCTTCGGCAGATCACCGAAGTCCCCGGCGGGAAGTCCGTGGACGTCGTAGTACCTCATCATCTGGACGTAGGTGTCGCGCGCATCCGACGACCAGCTGCGAAACCCCCGAGCGTTCGGCGCAGCGCGCAATCCTCGAACGACATGGGGAAGAGAACGCATTTTGGTCGACAGCAATGACTTCGCGATCGCATAACCGAACGGAACCACCGCCGCCAGCGGATTCTCCAGTGCCTTCGGAGGAATCCGGACGGCGACCATGGGATGGCCGAGCACACCGCTCCAGATGCGCGCCATGTCGTGGCGGGTGAGTTCCACCGTCGACAGGTCGTAGGTCTTACCGATGTGCTCCCGCGGGTTGATCAACACGTTGGCAGCCGCGGCGGCGATGTCCTCCACATCGACGACTCCCATGCGGCTTTCGGGTGAGGTGGGGTAAGGCAGCAGCCCCGAGCCGAAGAACTCCCAGAAGTCCAGAACGTTCTGCATGTAATGCGAGGGACGCAGCACGGTCACGGGCAGATCCGACTCTTGCAACACCTCCTCCACCAGGAGCTTCTGTCGATGATGAGGAAGTTCGGCGATGTCGGGGTGGATGACCGAGTGGAACACGATGTGATCGAGCTGTTCAGCCTTGGCTGCTTTGATGAGTCGTTTCGCCACGGGCAGTTCGTCGACGAGTTGGGTCGGGGCGGCATGGTAAATCTGACGCGCTCCGCGCAGCGCGTTCTCCAGATCCCCTGGTCGCCTCAGGTCGCCGATCACCGTTTCGATTGCCCCGTCTGCCCGTGATCGTCGCGCTTGGTCTCCGTCCTTGACGAACGCCCGCACGGGGTGTCCGTCGGCGACGAGCTGCTGAACGAGGGGACGTCCGACGCCGCCCGCCGCGCTGGTGACCAGTATCATGGCATTCTCCTGCCGTAGAGATCGAATGTGTCTGTTGTGCAAAGGGATACGTTGATCACTGCTTGGCCGTCACAGGCCGCAGCGACCGTGCGAGCGCCGGCATGAGCAGACGCCGTGGGACCAGCCGCGCCAGCGCCGCGGAAACCGTGTTGCTCACTCCGGAGACGGCAGAGGGTGGTGTCCAGCGGCGGTCGAGAGCCCGCAAGCCCGCTGCCGCGACCTGGTCCGCGGACTGCATGCGGCCCACGGCCGTGGCGGTCTCGCCGATCACGTCGAAGAACTCGGTGTGGGTGGGTCCCGGTGCGAACGAGAAAACGGTGACCCCTTGTCGGCGTGCCTCGTACCACAGGGATTGACTGAAGCTGAGCACGAACGCCTTGGCTGCCGCGTATACGGCCAAGGTCGGTACCGGTTGATACGCCGTTGTACTGGAGACGTTCACGATTGCGCCACGGCGCCGCCGGACCATCTCCGGCAGGAACACATGACAGAGGTCGACGACGGCTCCGACGTCGACGGCCAGTACGCGCGCGTAGTCGTCGGCGTCGCCCTCCAGGAAGGGACCCTGGGTGGCGAATCCAGCGCTGTTGATCAGGATGTCCACATCACCCTCGACCAGCGCCCGCAACGCGGCTCCCGGGTGCGGAACGGACAGATCGAAAGCGACTGCAGTGCAAACGATTCCGTGCCGGTTCTCGAGTTCCGCGGCCAACGACTCAAGCCGATCCTGGCGGCGGGCCACCAGCACGAGGTCACAACCGCGAGCGGCGAGCGCCTTCGCGAACGCCTCCCCGATTCCCGAGCTGGCGCCGGTCACCAACGCGCGCGCCGTGCGGTAGTCGTTGCGCACGAGGTGCCTCCATTTCCGTGTGGATCGTCGACGGGCTGGGCCGTACCGGAACTCCTGATGCGACTATTGCATGGTTGATGCAATTGACGCAAGGCCTGAGGATCGTACGATCGCCACATGGCCGGTAGGTCGAGCCCTGAGATCTCCGTGCGGCAGGCGGCCGTACAACGAGTGCTCGGCGGAGAACGGGCATCGACCGTTGCCGAGGAGGTCGGCGTCCATCCGTCGACCGTGCACCGATGGGTCAACACTGCGGCGGACCGCAGCAGCACGTCCGTTCCCACTGATCAGCGTCTGATGATCGCCACTCAGGAACTGTTACGGGATCTGGACTACAGCCAGATCACCGTCGAAAAAGTGGCCCAGCATTGCGGTGTCGCGCTGCGTACCGCCTTCCACCACTTCGACAGCAAGCGCGAACTGTTCAAGGCCGCGATCGACAACGCGGCCATCGTGTTGGTCGAGGCGATGCGGCGCCACTATGAGGCCGCCCCGTGGCCGGACGAGCCGCTTCTGCAGCTGAGCACCTTCCTGCGGCTCTCCGCCGAAGCCATCTACGCGACACCGTCTGCGCACGTCCTCTTTCGCGACCTCGGAGTTCCGCGTTCGGACTCATTCGCTGAGCGCTGGCACGACACGTTCGAGCAGGGTGTCGAGCAGATACTCGCGAGGTGCGCTGCAGACGGGACGATCGACCCCGACACAGATATCCCGGCAGCGGCACATGCGCTCACCGGGGCGATGCGTGGAATCCACGCCGCAGTCTTCGACGGCGGCAACCCTGCACAGGCACTCAGGATGGTCGGTCGCCTGCATCTGACGGTCTCGACCGGCGTGCCCGGCGGTCCCTTAGCAGCCATTGACTGAATGTCATTGATTTAGAGTGACCTGGGTAGAACTGCAGGTGTGCGTCGGCTCGTTTTCCGGCGAGGAAGGAAAAACCGACCATGGCGGACCCGACCCAGAAGATGACCGCCCGGGCCCGGCAGGCTGCAGAGACCCGGGAGCGCATCGTGGCTGCCGCGGTGCGGATATTTTCCGACACGACCTACGACGATGTCGCCGTCGGCGACATCGCGAAAGCTGCTGGGGTCGCGCACGGTCTGCTCTTTCACTACTTCGGCAGCAAGCGGGGCCTCTATTTGGAGGCGATGCGCGGCGCGGCCGAACAACTCGCCGCTGCGTTCGTATTCCAACCGGATCTGCCGCCGATCGAGCAGCTGCGGCAAGCTGTGGCCTCGCACCTCAGGTATCTCGCCGACAACCCCGGCCTGGCTCAGCGTCTGATCCTGGGCGGCCGCGGCGCCGACCCACTGGCTTGGGAGGTATTCGAGGCCGCTCGATGGCGAGCGGTGGAAGCCACCGCCGAGCTGTTCGGCGTTGACGCCCGCCGGCCCGCGGTGCGCATGGCGGGCCGGGCCGCGGTCAGCGCCATGGACGAAGCGGCGATCTTCTGGCTGCACAACGACCAGCCGTATGGCGTCGACGAGATGGTCGACTGGATGGTCGCGATGGCGGCCTCAGTGATGCGCCAAGCGACCCTGCTCGATCCCGGGACGGGAATCGACGGCGCATTGCGCGGTCTCGACGATCAGCCGACCCCCTAGGTTGCCGTTGCGTTGGGGTGTGAAGGGACTCCGACCAGCGCTCTACGCCCCGACGAATGCTGCGGCGAGCTTGTCCAACGAGGCGTCGAGCTGTGTTCGGAATGCCTTTTCGACCACTTTGCCCAAGGGACCGAACAGCACCGAACTGGAGAAGACGATGTGCAGGGTGACCAGGCAGCCGGTCGCGGCTCCGTCGGTCACGGAGACGTCGAGCACCACAGTGGATCCCGTACTGCCAGAACCGGACAAGGAGAGGAACTCGGGGACGCGGATGTCGTCGACCGTGAATGCAATCGTGTCGACGATGCCCTTGATCTTGACGACGTCGACCACACGGGCACCCGCGGTCAGTTCAGCAGGCGGTACTTCATCCCATCTCAAGTGCAGCGTGTTCCACTCGGCGAACCGTTGCGGATTCGACACCAGCGACCACACTGCGGATTGTGAGGCGTCGATGGCTCGGGATGTGGTGACTTCAGGCATCAATTACCTCCTGAGACGGTGAACGGTTCGCGGTGGACATCAGACGATGGCCGTGATGTGGTCGACCCTTCCCAGGAGGGCCTTTCCGTAGGTCTCCAGCGAGACGTGCGGGATTGTCACCGCGTGACGTGCAGCGACGTTGGAGTCGCGCCAGATGCGCTGCATCGGGTTGACCTCGGCGAAACTGCCTGCGCCGCAGGCGTTCAACAGTGTGTTGATGGCGTCGTTGATGCTCGTCAACGCGACGGCGGCGTCCGCCCGCATCCGTGCTCGCGCTTGGATGTCCGGGTAGGTGCCCTCGGCGGCGTAACGCTCGACGTCGTCGGCGGCGCGGTAGGCGTGCAAATGCGCGGTGTCGATCTTGGTCGCCGCGTCGGCCAGCAACAGCTGGAAGGCGACGGAGTCGGTCTGACGTTCGATGTTGGTGTACGCCAGGGCTTTACCGGACGCCTTCCCGACCGCGATGTCGAGCGCAGCGCGTCCGAACCCCAGCTGGGGGCCGACGAGGACGAGCACCAGCATGGGCGCGAACGCCGCACGATAAAACGGATTGTCCGGGTACTGCTCCAGGTACCCGCCGGAGATCACCGGGAGCATCGAGCTGAGCCGGTTCTCGGGGACGAACACTTCATCGGCGATGATGGTGTTGCTGCCCGAGGCGCGCATCCCGGCCACGTACCAGGTGTCCTTGATGTGAACGTCTGCGATGGGCATCACGACCATCGCCTGGTCGATCTCGTCACCGTCCTCGTCGATTTCCCATACGCCGCCACACACCCATTGGGCGTGCAGGCTCGCCGATGAGTACGGCCATTGGCCGGTGATGACGTAGCCGCCGGGCACCTTGCGAGCCGTGCCGCCCGGGGACACCACACCGGAGAGGATGGTGTCGGGTCCGTCGGCGTAGATCTCGTCGACAGTGGCGGTCTCGTACAGACACGTCGACCAGGCGTTGATGTTGGATAGCGTTGTCACCCATGATGTTCCGCCGTCGGCTTCGGCGATCAGAGCCGAGAGGTCGAGCATTGCCCGCAGTCCAGCCTCGTGGCCGCCGAACCTGCGGGGTGCAGCCAAGCGGAACGCACCGGCGTCCCGCAATGCAGCGATCACCTCGTCAGAGACCTTACGGTTGCGTTCGTTCTGGGCCGAATGCTCGCGGATCATTGGCTGCAGCGCGCCCACTCGGTCGATAACATCGTCGGCGGACTCCGTGGTGGTAAATACGGTCATGTCGGTTCTCCTGATCGGCTTTGATGGTCGAAATTGGGAGGGGCGGTTGCTCAGGCGGCCAGACGGCGAAACGCCGAGCCGTGAAACACGAGCGGACGCAGGTTCGCATGAACACACATCGCGTCGATGCGCAGAAGAACGATGTTGTGGTCGCCGGCCGCGATGGAGTCATAGCGGGAGCAGATGAACCACGCCGTCGAACCCGGAATCAGAACGGCTCCCACGGATGTCACCGTCGCGTCCACCCCTGCTAGCCGCTGAGGCTCAGCGTCCGTGAATTGGTCGCACAGCCCACCGTGTCCGTCTCCGAGAAAGCTGACCCCGAGCGAGTCAGCCGATTCCAACGTGGCCCACGTGCGCGACCCCTTCTGAATGCAGACCGACAACAAGGGCGGGTCTAAAGACACCGACGTCAGAGAGCTGACCAGCATCCCCGTGCTGTAGTCACCAACATCGGCACAGACAGCCGCGACTCCACTGGGGAAGCATCCAAACGCGCGGCGCAGATCGGCCCGCTCGTGGACAGGTACCAACTCGGCGTCAACCGGCTGACCTTCTATGCGCGCTTCGACTGCCGTCATAGGACTCTCCTGACTGCGTGAGATCGGGATGAACCCGAAGCTATCCGCTGGTTGACTTAGTGTCAATGACATTGGATCATTAAGCGCATGCCGCTGAGCCGGTGTTGTCGACGTCGCGAACCGGAGGTGTGCTGTGGGTGGCTCCCCTGACGTGTGGGCTGGTTACGGGTCGGCCCTGCCCGGCGCGGTACCGGCGACTCGGTGGCATGACTGCGTGCGCTACGTCGACACCCCCACCACCAAGGTGAGTTATGTCGACGTTCATCGCGCACCGGGGCCGACTTTGGTGTTCTTGCACGGCATCTCGGCGGGCTGGCGGTGGTTCGCGCATCTCTTCCCGGTGCTGTCGCAGCGGTATCGGGTAGTGGCGTTGGACCTTCCTGGTTTCGGCGGCTCGCCGTTCTCGCGACACCACGTCACGTTCAACGGGCTCGCCGACGTGGTGGTCGATGCGTGCGACGCCCTCGGGATCGAATCACCCGTGGTGGTCGGCCACTCGATGGGATCTCTGGTGGGTACTCGTGCGGCAGTGCGACATCCGTCCCGGCTCGGTCAGCTGATCATCACCGGCGGCCCGATCCTGTCGTTGGTCCACCTCCTCCGACGTCCGGTCGACACGTTCCGGCGTCACCCGCGGTCAGTGGCCACACTGGTCGCCGAGTCGGCGGTCGTCGGTCTTCCCCTGCCTGGCCCGGTCGCCGCGCTCGTCGCCGGGTCTTCGCGGCTGCGGCAGGCTGCGCTGGGCGCATTCGTTGCCCGGCCGGATCTGTTGGATCCCGAGGTGGTGCGCGCAACCATGCACGACCTGGGGGCACCGGCGACCTTCCCCGTCCTGGCCTGCGCAGTCATCGGCGACCCCGGCCGCGACCTGGAGCAGATCAAGTGCCCGACGCGCATCCTGCGCGGTGACGGCGATGCGCTGTCACCGCCCGAAGACGTCGAGCTGTTCCTGTCGAAGGTCCCGTCGGCCGACGAGGTGCGGTTCGACCGCACCGGCCATTGGCCGCACATCGAACGTCCGCGTCGCTTCCTGGAGGAGCTGCACCGCTTCGTGTCGCCGGAGGATGCCGCTCTCGACTTCTGACGTCGTCGCACGCCTCAATACGAGGATTCCACCAAAACCCAAGTCCAACAATAGCAATCGGGATCACAAGCGATCCACGTCCAAGGAGGTCCGACGATGATACTGGTAACGGGTGCAGGCGGGAACGTGGGCCGCGCACTGCTCCGCGGACTGCGCGAGCGCGGAATCGACAGCCGCGCATTCGTCAAGAACGCCGCGCAAGGCCGAGTCGCATTCGCCGAAGGAGCGACCGAGACCGTCGTCGGCGACATCCGATCCCGAGACGACGTTCTCCGCGCCGTGGCTGGCGTTGAGCGAGTGTGGCACGCACAACCGACCAGCATCATCCGCGAAGTGTGCATCGCGGAGAACATCGCCGACGCTGCACGGAGGCACGGTGTCGAGCACGTGGTGTATCACTCCGTGATCCACCCCGACATCAAAGAGATGTTCCACCACCAGGAAAAAGGCCGGGTTGAGGGCGTATTCCGCAACTCGGGGCTCCCATCGACTTTCCTCCGCGCCTCGCACTTCATGCAGAACTACCTCGACTTCTGGGAATTCATCCGCGGCGGCGTGCTTCCCTACCCGTCCTCACCGGACTCAGTGATGGGCGTCGTCGACGGCGAGGACGTCGCCGAGGTGAGCGCACGCATCCTGGCCGCACCCGTCACGACCCACGCCGGCCACACCTACGATCTGTCCACCCAGGAACTCACCCGACACGAGATGGCCGCCGAGTGGAGCAAAGTCCTTGGACATCCGGTGTCGGCCGTCCGGCTCGGGCCGGACGTGGTCGCCAATCCCGTGAGCGGAATCGCCGCGTTCGGCCCGGTCGTGGCGAAGTCGTTGCACGCAACCAAACTCAGAGCCCCGGTACACATCATCCAAGGAATCCGGCAGTCATCCAACGCCAAAGGTGTCCGGGACTGGCCGAAGGAGTCACAGGACTGCTACGTGGCGATGATGCGGTACTACGACAAGAACGGCCTTCCCGCAGGCGACATGACCGTCCTGCCCGAACTGCTTGAGCGGCCGGCCACCACCTACACGGATTTCGCTCGACGCGAGGCCCGGCGACGAGGCGCGGCAATCGTCGGCTGACTCCGGCAGAATTCGGAACGCCTCGCTCAGAACCCGCCGATGACGTCTGCAGAGACGTTCGCTGCCCGTCATCTTTGAGCGGTTTGCCGCGGTTAGACGATCGGGTAGAAATGGACTGCACTGCCTAAAGCTCTTGACGGGTCCGTCAAAGTTGTTGTCGGACAACAGACAGAGTGATACACCGCACACTGTCAACGTCGACCGTGCCCCGCGCGCCGCCACGGGCCGCGCCCATCACAGGAGGAGCCGACGTGACAGACAAGAGCTTTCCCGCCGACGACAGAACCCGGTTCCGCTTCGCGGTCACGTTGTCCCTGCTCGCCGGAATGGCCGACGCCATCGGGTTCATCGAGTACGCCCAGTTGTTCATGTCCTTCATGAGCGGGAACACCACCCGATTCGGCGAGGCTGCCAGTGACGCCGACTGGATCGGCGTGGCGCGATTCGGCGGCGTCATCCTCGTCTTCTGCTTCGGCGCGTTCCTCGGCACGCTCATCGCCGCGTGGTCGGGCCGGTGGCGGCTGGCGACGCTGCTGACCGTGCAGGGGTCACTGACCCTGCTCGGCGTGTTCATGCCCCATGGGCCCGACGCGGTTCCGTGGCACGTCTACCCGATCGTGCTGGCATTGGGCCTGCAGAATGCGACGCTGCAGGACGAGGCCGGCCGCAGCCTCGCGCTGACGTACGTCACCGGCTCGGTCGTGCGCTTCGGCGCAGGGCTTGCGAACATGTTGTTGCACAAGCCCGCCCCGTCGTTCTGGATTCAGGGGCCGCTGTGGCTCGGACTGACCTGTGGCGCCGTGATGGGCGGAATCCTGCAGCATTACTTCGGGGAGAGAGCTTTTCTCTTCCCCGCGGGAGCGGTGCTGATCCTCGCGGCGCTCGCCTGGGCCCTGACCATGCTTCGGCCAGAGAGCGACGCGGTGTTCAGCCCGACGGCTCCGCAGCCCGACGCCCATCCGGACACCAAGCCGCTGTCGGCGGTCCTGGGCGCTCGCGAGGGGAAGTGACCGGCACTGGCGCCGGTCAGCTCTCGGCGGTCGCTGTCGGGGTGTCCCTCTTGCGCTCGTCGAGGTGCAGCAACTCCCTTACCGCGGTGCGGGTTCCGTACGGCCGGAACATCCGGCTGGCCGGGCTGGGCCGTACGTTCAGCGGCCACCAGAACCAGCGGCCCAGTAGTGCCGCGATGGCGGGCGTCATAAAGGAGCGCACCACCAGGGTGTCGAACAAGAGACCGAGCCCGATCGTGGTGCCGATCTGACCGAGCACCACCAGGTCGCTGAAGATGAACGACGACATCGTTGCCGCGAACACCAATCCGGCTGCGGTGACGACGCGGCCGGTACCGGCCATCGCTCGGATGATGCCGGTGCGCAGACCCGCGTGCATTTCTTCCTCGAACCGTGAGATCAGCAGCAAGTTGTAGTCCGCACCGACCGCCAGCAACAAGATGATCGCCAACGGAACGACGATCCAGAACAGATGGATGCCGAAGATGTACTGCCACAACAAGACTGACAGACCGACGGACGCCCCGAGGGACAGCGCGACGGTACCGACGATCACGATCGCGGCCACGATACTCCGGGTGATGAACATCATGACCAGCAAGATGAGCGCCAACGCTGCCAGCGCGGAGATCAGCAGGTCGTACGTCATCCCTTCCTGGATGTCTTTGTTCGTCGAAGCGAGACCCGCGACATAGATCTTGGCGTCCGACATCGGAGTGGCTTTCAAAGCATCGAACGCCGCGTCCTTGATGGCGTCGATGTGCGGAATACCCTCGGGGTCAGCCGGATTGCCCTGATGGGTGACGATCATTCTGGCTGCTTTGCCGTCCGGCGACAGGAACAACTTCAGGCCACGCTTGAAGTCCGGGTTGTCGAACGCCTCCGGTGGTAGGTAGAACGAGTCATCGTTCTTGGCGTCGTCGAAGGCCTTACCCATTGCGGTGGCGTTGACCAGCGCCTCCTGGCTCTGATTGTTGGTGCCACCCGTGGTCGCGTAGTTCGACAGCGTCAGCTCGCGGTTGCGTTCCTGAATGGCGATCTGCGGTGGTAGCAGCGCAACGAGCTGAGGCTGAAGCGCATCCAGCTTGTCCAGGCTGGCGGTGATGGCGTTGAATTTGTCGGCCAGCTCCGAGATCCCGTCGAGGGAGTCGAACACCGAGCGCAGCGCGGCACACATCGGGATGTCGAAACAGTGGGGTTCCCAGTAGAAGTAGTTGCGCAGCGGCCGGAACTGGTCGTCGAAGTTGGCGATGTTGTCGCGGACCTGCTCGGTGATCTGAAGCAGCTCCTTGGACTTCTGTGCTGAATCCTGCGTCAGCTGAGTCTGTTTGAGGGAGAGCTGATACTGCTTCTCCATGATGTCGATGTTGGCCTGGGTGGCCTCGGCCATCTTCTTCATGTTGTCCAATTGAGCCTGCTGGAATGGCAGGTTCTGATTCTGCACCTGTCCGGACACGCTGGTCTGGAACGGAATCGAGCTGTGCTGTATGGGGATACCGAGCGGACGGGTGATGCTCTGCACCATGGCGATGCCGCGTGCCTGCATCACGTTGCGGCCGATCGCGTTCAGCACCAGCATGTCACCGGGATTGCGCATGTCGTGGTCGGCTTCGACCATGATGATGTCCGGATTCATCCGGGCCGGGGTGAAATGCCGGTCGGCG
This sequence comes from Actinomycetes bacterium, assembly GCA_023404955.1. Classification (GTDB taxonomy): domain Bacteria; phylum Actinomycetota; class Actinomycetes; order Mycobacteriales; family Mycobacteriaceae; genus Mycobacterium. The sequence continues at coordinate 93,052 of JAEXZY010000001.1, read as the reverse complement.
GCGGCATACCCGACGTTGACCTGCGCGCTGTCGGGGAGGTAGTAGCGGTCGTTGTAGGCCGGCTTGTAGCCGGGGATCGCGACCAGTCCGATGAGCACGACGAACGCACTGGCCACCAGGATCGGGCCGGGCCAGCGCACCACCGCTGTGCCGACCCGACGCCAGAAGCGACTACGGGCATCGCGTTTCGACTCGAAGAGACGGATCTTGCTGCCGAGGAACAGAACTGCGGGGCCGAGCGTGACCGCGGAGGCGACGACGACGACCATGCCGATCGCCACCGGCTCTCCCATGGTCGAGAAGTAGGGCAGCCGCGCGAAGGACAGGCAGTAGGTGGCTCCGGCGATCGTCAACCCGGAGCCGATGATCACCGGGGTCACCGAGCGGAAGGTGGTGTGATACGCGGTCTCCCGGTCCTCACCCGCACTGCGCGCTTCGCGATAGCGGCCGAAGATGAAGATGCCGTAATCGGTGGCCGCCGCGATCGCGAGCATCGTCAGGATGTTGCCCGCGAACGTGGTCAGGCCGAAGGCGCCGTTGTCGGCGAGCACCGATACCACGCCGCGAGCGGTCAGCAGGCCGATCGCGGTGAGGAACAGCTGCACAAGGGTCGTGACGAGCGAGCGGTAGACCACCAGCAGCATGAAGAAGATCGCGAGGAGGGTGTAGAGCGTGATCTGGCCGAGGCTCGCGTTGCCGATGACGTGCATGTCGTCGGTCAGCGCGGCGGGCCCGGCGACGTAGGCCTGCACGCCCTGCGGCGCGGGGGTGTCGGCGATGGCTTCGCGCACGTGCTCGACGCCGGTGTTGGACAGGGTCTGTCCCTGTTCACCGGCCAGGTTCAGCATCACGTAGGCGGCTTTGCCGTCGGAACTCTGGGCGCCCGCCGCGGTCAGCGTGTCTCCCCAGAAGTCCTGGATGTGCTGGATGTGCTCGGGGTCTCGGCGCAGCTTGGCGATGATCGCGTCGTAGTACTGATGGGCATCGGGGCCGAGGGGCTGCTGACCCTCCACGATCACCATGACGGTGCTGTTGGAGTCGAACTCCGTGAAATTCGCCCCCATCTCTTTCATGGCCTGCACCGAGGGAGCGTCGTTCGGGGTCATCGGCGCCGAGTGCTCTTCGCCCACCACCTCGAGCTGGGGGGCGATGACGTTCACCAGGACGGCGATGGCGATCCACGCCAGGATGATCGGGACGGACAGGATGCGCAGCACGTGCGCGACGGGATGTCCTTTGACGTGCTTTTCCGGACGGTGCGCGAATCGCTTGCTGTGCGCGCTCATGCGGACTTGACCAAGCAATAGGTCTGGGCGTCGACGCCGTCGGTCTGACGTTCGTCACGGACGGCGCCGTTGACGGTGACCCGGCACCCGACGGAGTCGCCGTCGGCACGGGCCATCAGGTTCGCGCTGACGGTGGGCAGCGTCGTGGACAGCGTGACCGTCCAGGGCAGTGGCGCGGTCAGCGTGTGCACGTTGGCGTCGGGATCGAAGTAGCTGATCTCGGCCGTCGTGCCCGGGTCGCCCCACACGTCATAGACCATCACTTTCGGGTTGAACTGCACGATTTCGATGCCCGCTCCGGCATTGGCGTTCAGGTCCTGGGAGGCGAACTGGCGATGCAGGCGGGAGACGACCAGGCCGGACACCGCCAGCACCACGATCAATACGAGCGGGATCCACACCTTCTGCAGTGCTCTGCGCAGGAGCTTCATGCCAGGCCTCCGTCGTCCGCCCCGGAACCAGAGCACAGCGTGTCGGCGGTGTCGGCCAGCGACTGCAGGACGGGCAGGGCGACGCGCGCGGCGAGTGTCAGAGCGTCGCGTTCCTCGTCGCTGATCGCCGCGAGTAGGTGTGAGAGGCGCTCGCGGCGTGCGGCCGCGCGCTGATCCATCAACTCGACGCCGTCCTCGGTGACGCCGATCAGGGACGCCCGACCGTCGCCCGGGTCGGCGACCTTGGCCACCAGACCGCGCCGCTCGAGTCGCTGGATCAGTTGCGTCATCGACGGCTGGCTGACGCCTTCCTTGGCGGCCAGCGTGGTCAGTCGCGTCGGACCTTCCCGGTGCAGCCGGTTCATGACGAATCCGGCAGACGCCGTCATGTCGGCACGGTCACTGAGGTGTCGTACGAGGAGGTCGGCAGCATGGTCGACGAGAAGACCGATGCTGTCGACGACAGCGGGAGCGGCGCGGTCGGGCACTGCGTATATATATCACTGCAGTTATGTAGTTGCGAGCCATGGTCCGATAAGACGGCCCTCGATTTCGCTCACAGGGACTTCTACATAGTCGTAATTATGTAATTGACGATCAGAACGCCGTGCCGGGATTCAGGATGCCGGCAGGATCCAGCGCGGACTTGATCCGCCGGTTGAGTTCCATCACCTCGGGCCCGAGCTGACCCGCGAGCCACGGTCGCTTCAGCCGGCCCACGCCGTGCTCGCCGGTGATCGTGCCGCCCAGGGAGACGGCGAGGTCCATGATCTCGCCGAACGCCTGCTGCGCACGCTGCTCCATCGCCGCATCGGCGGGATCGAAGACGATCAGCGGATGGGTGTTGCCGTCGCCCGCATGCGCGATCACCGAGATCATCAGGTCGTGATTGGCGGCGATCTTCTCGACCCCGCCGACCAGATCGGCCAGCGCAGGCAGCGGCACACCGACGTCCTCGAGCAGCAGTGACCCCCGGGCTTCGACTGCGGGAATCGCGTACCGCCTGGCGGCGACGAAGGCCTCGCCCTCGTCGGGGTCGGACGTCGAGAACACCGCTGTGGCACCGTGTTCGGTGAACACCTCGGCCATGTATTCGGCATCGCGTGCGCCCGCGGGCCCGCGGTCGTCGCTGGCGGCGACCATCATCGCCGCGGCGTTGCGGTCCAGGCCCATGCGCAGCTTGTCTTCGACGGCGTTGATCGCCACGGCGTCCATGAACTCGAGCATGGACGGCCGGATCCTGCCGGTGATCGTGACGACGGCGCGCGCGGCGGCCTCGACCGAATCGAACGTCGCGACCACGGTGCAGGCGCCGGACTGGGCGGGCAGCAGTTTTAACGTCGCCTCGGTGACCACGCCGAGGGTGCCCTCGCTGCCCACGAAGAGCTTCGTCAACGACAGTCCCGCAACGTCTTTCAAGCGCGGACCCCCGAGCCGTACCGCGGTCCCGTCGGCCAGCACCACCTGCATGCCGAGCACGTAGTCGGTGGTGACGCCGTACTTGACGCAGCACAGGCCGCCCGCGTTCGTGGCGATGTTCCCGCCGATACTGCAGATCTCATAGGACGACGGGTCGGGCGGATACCACAGTCCGTGCTCGGCGACGGCCTTCTTGACCTCCGCGTTGAGCAGACCGGGTTGGACGACAGCCGTGCGGGTGACCGGATCGATCGAGATGTCCCGCATCTTCTCGGTGGACAGCACGATGCCGCCGTCGAGAGCCGTTGCACCGCCGGACAATCCGGTACCCATGCCGCGGGGGACGACGGCGATCCGGTGGGCGCTGGCCCAGCGCAACACGGTCTGCACCTCGTCGGTGCGTCGCGGCCGCACCACGGCCAGCGGCGTGCCCGCGCTCGGATCGGCAGCGCGATCCTGCCGGTACGACGCCACGATGTCGGGATCGGTGACGACAGTGCCCTCGGGCAGGGAGGCGGTCAGTTCGCTGAGCGTGTCGGAAGCCACACACTCGATGCTACGAGCTACACCCAGCGTGCGGCCCACGATCGAGCTCTCGTAATGGCCGTAAGAACACCGTGGCGACGCCGAGCACCAGCATCGGCAGTGACAGCGCCAAGAAGGTCGCGTGCAACCCGGCGGCATCGGCCAACGGCCCGGCGACGATCAGACCGAGCGGGCCCGCGGCGTAGGCCAGCGACCCCATCACGCCCACCACGCGGCCCCGCAGGTGTGGCGGCGCCTGGGTCTGCATGACGTAGTTGTAGATGGGGGCGATCGGGCCGTAGACGAAACCCACGACCGCGCACAGCACGAGGATCAGCGGTAGCGGCGGCAGGAATGCGATGATCGTCATGGCCACCCCCAGCGTGAGCACCGCGGTCATCATCACGGTGCGGCGCCGGGTGAACCGGGACAGCACCGCATAGCCCAGCGCGCCGACCAGTCCGCCGATGCTGAGCGCCATCAGCACCCAGCCCAGCTGGGCGGGCTCGTCGCGGTCGGTGAAGTATTTCGGGAAGAGCACGCTTTCCATGGGCATGTAGAGACCGGTCGCCGCCAGATCCACGAACGCCAAGGTCCGCAGTACCGGGTGGCGCCACACGAAGCGCAGCCCCTCGACGATGCCGGCCCACACCCCGCCGTCTCGGGCCGATGGATCCGGCGTCCCCGCGCCCTCGAGGCGCAGCACCGCGATCGCGATTATCGAGAGCACGAAGGCACCTGCGGTCACCCACATCGTGTTGATCCCGCCCAACGTGGCGATCAGCAGACCGCCGATGCCCGGCCCGACGATGTAGGCGAGGTTGAACGCCGCCTCGTAGAACGAGTTCGCGTGGTCGAGGGTCCAGCCGGCCCGCTGGGCGGCCTCGGGCAACATGGTCTCCCGCGCCGTCATTCCCGCCGGATCGAAAAGCGCGCCGAGAGCGGCCAATCCGGCCAACACCGCGACGTTGACGGCCTGCGCACCGAACAGCAGCGCGAGCACTGGGACCGCCGCCACCGACAGGGCCGAGAGGGCGTCGGAGATCATCGAGACGCGCCGGCGGCCCAGGAAGTCGACCGCGGCACCGGCGATCAGCGTCGCCGCCAGCAGCGGCAGTGTCCCGGCCATCGCGACCACCGAGGCGTCCAGCGCCGACCCGGTGCGCTGCAGCACCAGCCACGGAAACGCGACCAGTGAGATACCGTTTCCCGCGCCCGCCATCAACGCGGCGAACAGGATCAGCAGCAGGGGGCCGCGCCGGCTCATCGCCGCACGGTAGCAAGCTCCTGCTCGGTCACCACGTCGCCGCGACGTTGGCGGCGATCTGCTGGGCGATCTTGACCGCGGTGTCGGCGGGATCGGTGCTGCAGGTGTTGACGTCGACGATCACGTTGTTGGCCTGGGCCAGGGCCCGCCCGCACCCCCAACCGGGGGCCGCCGCTTCATTCAGGGTCGACACCGTGCTCAGAACGTGGTCGGCGGCGCGGATCTCGCCGACGGTCCACTCGGTTCCGCTCTGGGTGTGCGTGTACTGATGGCAGGCCGGCCACTGCTGGACCGAGGCGTCGAAGAACTCGGTGGCCTTCTCGAGGTAGGGGAACAGCACGACGGCCTGCTTGGAATAGTGCTTGAATGCGTCGCCGTCGTTGAGGCTCTGGTCCCGTTCGGCGATGAAGCCGCTCGCCGAGTACACGGCCGCCTCCGCGGCACCGTCGAGGGCCAGGCACTCCGGCGGCGCCATGATCGCGCTGTTGTCCGACATCGCGGACTGCGATTCGGTGACCGTCATCGGGGGCGAGGCCATCGCCTGCGCCACCTGTTCGGGGGTCAGCAGGAGTTTGGGGAGTTCCCGCTCGGTCAGCGGGCGCGGGATCATCGTTCTCGGCGCCGGCGACTCGGCGTTGCTGACGGTCGCGCCGCATCCTGTCACCAGGACGCAGATACCGATGACCGCCGCGTGTGCTCGTCGCATGTTTCTCCCCACCTCGCTCGGGTTCCCAGGCGATCCATGATGAGCAATGCTGCCCGGCATGCGGGTGAGGTAAACGGTGTTTCGTGATAACGATGAACCGTGCTTTCTGGTAACGAACTGGTCGACCGGTGAGGTTGCCGCACCCCCGCACCGGGGACCTGTTCTCCTCGCCGGTGCCCCCGGGCACGGGCTGGCCGGGTGACCCCGCGACAAAGCGCACTCCCGCGGCCGGGTCACCGGCTGAGGTGGCCGCACTCGCGGAGGCCGCGACGACGGTCAGTCAGCTCGACGCCGAGGTGTCGGTGTGCCGGGCGTGCCCGCGCCTGGTGGCGTGGCGCGAAGAGGTGGCCGTGGTCAAGCGGAAGTCGTTCGCCGACCAGCCGTACTGGGGGAGGCCCGCACCAGGGTTCGGCTCCGAGCGGCCGGCCATCCTCGTCGTCGGGCTCGCGCCCGCGGCCAACGGCGCCAACCGCACCGGTCGGGTGTTCACCGGCGACCGGTCGGGTGATTTCCTGTTCGGATCTCTGCACCGCACGGGACTGGCCAACCAACCCACCGCGGTCGACAGCGGAGATGGGCTGGGGCTCAACGGCGTTCGTGTTGCCGCCGCGGTACGGTGCGCACCGCCCGGCAACGCGCCCGTGCCGGCCGAGCGCAGCACCTGCGCGCCGTGGCTGGACGCCGAATGGCGCCTGGTCGGCCCGCACGTGCGGGTGATCGTCGCGCTGGGCGGGATCGCCTGGCAGGCGGCGCTGGCGCTGATCCGGCGCGCCGGCGGCACGGTCGGTACGCCCGCCCCGAAGTTCGGCCACGGCGTGGCGGCGCCGTTGAACACACCGCAGGGCGATGTGGTGCTGGTGGGCTGCTACCACCCCAGCCAGCAGAACACGTTCACCGGCCGGCTCACCCCGGCGATGATGGACGACATTTTCGAGCGAGCTCGCACGGACGGGAACGTCGCGCCGCTCTGAGGCGTTGCACGTTCAATGCGTCTCTCTGTCCTCGACCTCGTCCCCGTCCGCTCCGACCAGACCACCTCGGATGCGTTGGCCGCGACGACGCGCCTGGCACAGGCCGCCGATCGCCTCGGCTACACCCGCTACTGGGTGGCCGAGCACCACAACATGCCGTCGGTCGCCGCGACCAGCCCGCCCGTCCTGCTGGCCCACCTGGCCGCGCACACGTCGGCGTTGCGCCTGGGCTCCGGCGGGGTGATGCTGCCGAACCACGCGCCGCTCGCCGTGGCCGAGCAGTTCGCGCTCCTCGAGGCCGCCCATCCCGGTCGGATCGACCTCGGCATCGGCCGTGCCCCCGGCTCCGACCCGGTCACGTCGATGGCCTTGCGCGGCGCGGCCGGCCGTGATGACCGCGACATCGAGGCGTTCCCGGAGTACCTCGACGACGTCGTCGCACTGATGGGCCGCAAAGGGGTGCGCGTTGCACTGCCCCGCGACCTGATGCGGGACAACTACATCCTCAAAGCCACGCCGGCCGCCGCATCCGAGCCCAGGCTGTGGCTGCTCGGCTCGTCGATGTACTCGGCGCACCTGGCCGCGGCGAAGGGCTTGCCGTATGTGTTCGCCCACCATTTCTCGGGGCAGGGCACGGCGGAGGCGCTCGAGACCTACCGTGCCGAATTCCGGCCCAGCGAGCTGACGCCCGAGCCCGTCACGTTCCTGACGGTCAACGCGGTGGTCGCCGAAACCCGGGACGAGGCACTGCGATTGGTGCTCCCGAATCTGCAGATGATGGCGCGGCTGCGCACGGGAGCGCCGATGGCCGCCGTCGATCTGGTGGAGGACGCCGAGGCGTTGGACATGGGTCCGCGGGCTCAGTCGGTCATCGATCACGGCCTGCGTCAGGCGGTGGTCGGTAGCCCGTCGGAGGCGGCGGAGCAGGTGCGCGAGCTGGCGGCGGCCTTCGATGTCGATGAGGTGATGGTCCACCCGGTAGCCTCGGCGCACCGCGGGGTCGGCCCGGCCTCCGCGCCTGCCCGCGAAGCCACGCTGGAATTCCTGGCCAAAGAGCTGTTCTAACCCTTCGGGGTGAGCCGAACCAGGGGGATCTTGCGGCTGGTGCGGCGCTGGTAGCCGTTGTAGCGATTGCTGTTGTCCCGGTTGACCAGCTCCCACAGTCGCGGATAGTCCGGATCGTCGGCGAGCACCGGCGTCGCTGTCACCGCCACCTTCTTCGGCCCGAGGTTGATCTCGACGTCCGGGTTCGCCTTGAGGTTGTGGTACCAACCGGGCGCACGGGGATCGCCGCCTTTGGAGGCGACGACGTAATAGTGCCCGCCGTCGGGGAAGTACGACAGCGTATTGGTGCGGTGCTGACCGGTCTTCGCGCCGATGGTGTGCAGCAGCAGGCTCGGCGGCACTCCGGGCAGCGGAATGCGATGGCCGATACGGCCGTCGGTGCGCTTGTAGAGGGAATCGTGCAGCATCAGCAGCCGGACGCCGACGTTCTGCTCGAGCCAGAGGGCGATGTTCATCTGCTCAATCCAACTCGGCGGCGTCGATCTGCGCCAGAGCCTCGCGCAGCAGTCGTCCGGTCTGCTCCCGGTCGCCGTCGCGGCGAAGCAGCAATCCCTTGGCGAAGGACAGCTTGTCGCCGTCGTGGCGCGGCACCACGTGCAGGTGGATGTGGAACACCGTCTGGAAGGCCGCCTTGCCGTCGTTGATCGCGATGTTGTTGCCGTCGGCGTGCAGGCCGGAGGCCCGCGCAGCCCTGGCGATGCGCTGCCCCAGCGTCACCATCGAGGCCACCGTCGCCGGCGGGGTATCGGTCAGGTCGACGGTGTGCCGTTTCGGTATCACCAGGGTGTGGCCACGGGTGAACGGGCGGATGTCGAGAATCGCCAGCAGGTCGTCGTCCTCGTGGATCGTGATGGCCGGGGCCTCGCCGGTGACGATGGCGCAGAAGACGCAGGACATTCCCTCACGGTAGCGGCTGTGGAATCGGCTCAACGATGTGACGCCACGCAGCCAGCTTCGTCTCGAACGGTGCGGTGTGCGCGGGGCTGGTGGACGGCAGCCGCACGGCGGGTAGGGACGGTGCTGTGCGGACCAGGCGCTGATAGTTCCTCGCCGCGGCCGCGCCGTTGAAGTACACCCGCTCGATGGTGGGGTGCGCGGCGAAAAATGCGTCGAAATTGTTGGCCACCATGCTGGCCGGCTCGACCGACGCGTCGAGGCTGCCGGGTCGGCGACACGACGCCAGCACGTCCCACACGGCCACCCCGGCATCGGTGAGCCGGCGGACGCGCTCCTCGTAGGGTGCCAGCGCGTCGAATCCGAAGAGTGCGGCGGTGATTCGCCAGAACGCGTTGCGCGGATGGGCGTAGTACCGGTGCTGCTCCAGCGACACGACGCCAGGCATGTTGCCGAGTATCAACACGCCGGCGCCCTCACCGACGAGCGGGGCGAAGCTGTACACGGTCGGAGAAGCCATGCGTCCTGTGTAGCGCACGGTAGGTTGAGCGCGTGGCCGATGACGTCGATGTGGAGGCAAGCGGGCTGCTCGACGGGCTCGAGGGCGATGCGCGCGCCGAGCGGGCGGAGCTGATTCCGTGGCTGTTGGAGCGCGGGGTCAGCGTGGAGCAGATCCGGGCCAGCACGTCGCCGATCTTGCTCGCGTCACGACGGGTGATCGGCGACGACGGTGTCTACGTGTCGGCGCGCGAGGCGGCCGAGAAGTACGACGTCGATCTCGCGTTGTTCGAGCGGATTCAGCGAGCGATGGGGCTGCCGCGCATCGAGGATCCCGACGCTGCGGTGCTGCTGCGCGCCGACGCCGAGGCCGCGAAGTTCACCCGTGACTTTCTGGCCGCGGGCATTGACGCCGACGAGCTGGTGCAGATCACCCGGCTTCTCGGCGACGGGGTGGCGCGGGCGGCCGAAGCGATGCGTTATGCGGCGCTGGCGGCTGTGTTACGTCCGGCCGCAACGGAATTGGAGATCGCGCAGGCGTCGGAGAAGCTGGTCTCCGAATTGGCGCCGCTGCTCGGACCGCTGATCCAGGACGTGCTGCTGCTGCAGCTGAGGCATGCGATCGAAACGGAAGCTGTCAATGCGACAGAACGCGCGGAGGGTCAACATCTGCCGGGGGCGAGGGAGGTCACGATCGCGTTCGCGGATCTTGTGGGATTCACCAAACTCGGTGAGGCGCTGCCGCCCCAGGATCTCGAGCGGTTGGCACAGCGCCTGGCTGATCTGACGCGTGAGGTCGCGGTGGCGCCGGTCCGCTTCATCAAGACCATCGGCGACGAGGTGATGTTGGTCAGTCCCGAGCCGGTGCCGCTGCTGGAGGCGGTGCTCCGTCTGGTCGACTCGACCGACGACGACGGGGATTTCCCGCGGCTGCGCGTCGGGCTGGCCACCGGGATGGCGGTGAGTCGCGAGGGGGACTGGTTCGGCAGCCCGGTGAATCTGGCCGCTCGCGTCACCGGCGCGGCCCGGCCGGGTTCGGTGCTGGTGGCCGAGAGTGCCCGAGAGGCGATCGGCGACGACGAGCGGTTCACATGGTCCTTCGCGGGTGCGCGACACCTGAAGGGCTTCAAGGCCGACGTGAAGCTGTTCCGGGCGCGCCGGGCGGAGCCGGACGAGGAGTGAGCAGCACTGGCCACGTTGCCGGATCAGCGTGCTGATCAGCGCGCGGGAGTGAACCCCCGCAGCCGCAGGCTGTTGGTCACCACGAACACCGAGCTGAAAGCCATTGCCGCTCCGGCGATCATCGGATTCAATAGGCCAGCTGCCGCGAGCGGCAGCGCCGCGACGTTGTAGGCGAACGCCCAGAACAGGTTGCCCTTGATGATGCTCAGGGTCCGGCGGGACAGGCGAATCGCGTCGGGTACGGCTCTCAGGTCATCGCGCACCAGCGTCAGATCGCTGGCCTCGATCGCCACGTCGGTACCGCTGCCCATGGCCAAACCGAGGTCGGCCTGCGCCAGTGCGGCTGCGTCGTTGACGCCGTCGCCCACCATCGCGACGACCTTGCCCTCGCGCTGCAATCGGATCACGGTGTCCACCTTCTCCTGTGGCAGCACACCGGCGATCACCTGCTCGATGCCGACTTGGGCGGCCACGGCGCGGGCGACCGTTTCGTTGTCGCCGGTCACCATGATCGGTGTCAGACCGAGCTCTTTGAGCAGCGAAACCGCCTCAGCAGACGTCTCTTTCACCGTATCGGCCACGGTCAGCACGCCGCGCGCCCGACCGTCCCAGCCCACGACGACAGCGGTGTGTCCGTCGGTTTCGGCATGCTGCACCGCAGTGCGGACATCCGTCGCAACCTGAAAGCCCTGCTCGTCGAAAAGTCGAGGCCGGCCGAGCAGCACGGTCCGATCGTCGACAACGCCCCGGACACCGAGGCCGCGCAGATTCTCGAACGACGTGACCGAGGGCAGATCGCCCAGTTTGTCGCGGGCACCGCCGCTGATCGCCCTCGCGATCGGATGCTCGGACGCGGCTTCGACCGCTCCGGCGATCCGCAACACCTCGTCCGGTTGCTCACTCTCGGAGGCGATGACGCCCGTCATCGTCATCGTCCCCGTCGTCACTGTCCCGGTCTTGTCGACGATCACCGTGTCGACCCGCCGCGTCGACTCCAGCACCTCCGGACCCTTGATCAGGATGCCCAGCTGTGCACCGCGTCCGGTGCCCACCATCAGCGCGGTCGGCGTCGCCAGCCCCAGTGCGCACGGGCACGCGATGATCAGCACGGCCACCGCGGCGGTGAAGGCGGCGGCGGCCGATGCTCCGACGGCCAACCAGAATCCCAGTGTCGCAACGGCCAATCCGATCACGACGGGCACGAACACGGCCGAGATCCGGTCGGCCAGGCGCTGCGCCGATGCCTTGCCGTTCTGCGCGTTCTCGACCAAGCGAGCCATCTGCGCGAGCTGGGTATCCGCGCCCACCCGTCGTGCGCGCACGATCAGCAACCCGTCGACGTTGACCGTCGCCCCGACGACCTCGTCGCCGGGATGGACGTCCACCGGTACCGATTCGCCGGTCAGCATCGACGCGTCGACCGCGGAATTACCCTCCAGCACAACGCCGTCCGCGGCGATCTTCTCGCCGGGCCGTACCACGAAGTCGTCGCCGACACGCAGCTGCTCGATCGGAATGCGACGCTCGGCACCGTCTCTGCGCACAGACACGTCTTTGGCGCCCATGTCGAGCAGAGTGCGCAGCGCCGCACCGGCCTGTCGCTTGGCTCGCGCCTCGAGGTAGCGCCCCGCGATCAGGAAGGTGGTCACCCCGGCCGCGGCTTCCAGGTAGATGTTTCCGCTGCCGTCGGTGCGCGCGATCGTCAACGCGAAGGGATGCGTCATCCCCGGCATCCCCGCGTGACCCCAGAACAGCGCGTAGATCGACCATCCGAACGCCGAGAGCGTCCCGATCGAGATCAGCGTGTCCATCGTCACGGCGCGGTGCCGCAGATTCGTCCATGTTGCGATGTGGAACGGCCAGCCGCCCCAGACCACGACGGGCGCCGCCAGCGTCAGCGACAGCCACTGCCAGTAGGTGAACTGCCAGGCCGGCATCATCGCCAGGGCGATGACCGGTATCGACAGGGCCAGGCAGATCAGTAGGCGGCGCCGCAGCGCGGCAGCGGAATCCTCCGACGCCGGTTCTGCTGGTGCTTGCTGGGGGAGTGAGGCGTGATAGCCGGCGGCTTCCACCGCGGCGAGCAGTTGGTCGGTCGTGACGTGCCCGTCGTATTCGACGCGCGCTTTCTCGGTGGCGAAGTTGACCGTCGCAGCGACGCCGTCGAGTTTGTTCAGCTTCTTCTCCACGCGCGCAGCGCACGACGCGCAGGTCATGCCGTCGATCGACAATTCCAGCGACGTCATCATCGGCGTCGACATGTCAGCTCGCCAGTTCGTAGCCGGCCTCTTCGACGGCGGCGCGCACGGCGTCGGGGTCTACGGGCCCAGTGCTGGCGATCGTGACCGTGCCGCCGGCGAGGTCGATGCTGACGTCGGATACGCCGGGCAGCTGCGACAGCTCAGCGCGCACCGAAGAGGCGCAACCGGCACACGTCATACCCTCGACAGCGATCGTGGTGGTGCTCATGGGAATCCTCTCCGGGGCGGCCAATGCACCCGCCCGACATGTGTACCATACCCCCCTAGGGTATAAAAAGCTACGGACAGGAGTGACGACGGTGTCCCTTTTCATGACGGTTTCACGCCACAGGGCTGCGGTGGCGGCTACGGGAACCGCCCTGGTACTGCTGCTGAGCGGATGTACCGACAGCGGTCAGGACAATGCCGCAACGACGACCACCGCGCACAGCGATGGCAGCCATGACCACGGGTCGATGACCCACAGTGCCGATCCGGCCGCCGGCCACAACGATGCCGACGTGTCGTTCGCCGCAGGCATGGTGCCCCACCATGAGCAGGCGATCGTGATGAGCGACATCATCCTGGGCAAGCAGGGCATCGATGCCCGCGTGATGGAGTTGGCCAACCAGATCAAAGCCGCGCAGGGTCCCGAGATCGCGACCATGCAGGAGTGGCTCACCGAGTGGAAGGCCGCGCCGATGAACCACGAGGGCCACGACATGAGCAGCATGGGCATGATGTCCGACCAGCAGCTCGAGCAGCTGCGGCAGGCCCAGGGCGTGGACGCGGCACGTCAGTTCCTCACCGGCATGATCGCCCACCACGAAGGTGCCGTGCGGATGGCGCAGACCGAACTCGACGACGGTGAGGCGGCAGACGCGAAGCAGCTGGCCCAGACCATCATCGACACCCAGCAGCGCGAGATCGCGACGATGAAGCAGATCCTCGGATCGCTCTAGATGCGGCTGCTCGTACAGCGGGTGACCTCGGCGCGCGTCACTGTCGCCGGGGAAGTCGTCGGCGAGATCCAGCCCAGCACACAGGGGTTGCTCGCGCTGGTCGGGGTCACTCACGACGATGACGTGCCGAAGGCCGCCCGGTTGGCTGAAAAGCTCTGGCAGCTGCGGATTCTCGACGACGAGAAGGCCGCCGCCGACATCGGCGCGCCGATCCTGGTGGTCAGTCAGTTCACGCTGTACGGCAACACGACGAAGGGCCGCAGGCCCACCTGGAACGCTGCGGCTCCCGGGCCTGTCGCCGAGCCGCTGGTCGACGCGTTCTGCGAGGCGCTGCGCGCGCTCGGAGCGCAGGTGCAGACCGGCGTGTTCGGCGCGGACATGTCCGTCGAACTCGTCAACGACGGCCCCGTCACGGTGATGCTGGAACTCTGAGGACTCACTGCGCGGTGGTGATCTGCACCCCTTCGGATGGCTGCACGATCACGAATCCGTTGCCGTAGAACGAGACCTGCACCGCCTCGCCGGAGCCGCGCCCGATCAGCGCGCCCGCTGTGAAGCTGGTCTTGAGCTGGGTCTGCAGGTTGGCCGACCAGGCGACGACGGCATTGGTGTCGGCGAAGGTGGGCGCCTCTGCGGCGTTGAGCACCACCGGCGGCCCGTCGGTGGTCAATGCGACCCACCCGGTGCCGCGCAGCGTCGTGTTGAACAGACCGCCGGTGGCCATGCTGCCGCCCTTGACGCGTTCGATGTTCCAGTCGAGGCTCGAGGAGAACGCGAGCACGTTCTTGCCGCTGATGGACAGGCCCGAGTTCGTCAGGTTCAACAGGTGGACGTCGTAGGCGCGTTCGGCGAGGAAGACGTCGCCCTGGCCGGCGCATCTCATCAGCGGCAGGCCCTCACCGGTCAACGCCTTCTTGATGAACCGGGACGCGCCGCCGCCTTCGAACGAGAAGTCGACGTTGCCCTGGTAGGCGACCATCGAGCCCTGCCGCGCCATGAACGGCTCACCCAGCCGGACGCGCAGCAGCTTGGCGTTCTGGTTGCCGATCGCCTTGGCTTCCTTCTCGCTGAACCGGCCGTCGACGAGATCGCCACTGATACCGGCGAATCCGCCGTCGACCACCGGCTGAGCCTGTGACTGCACCTGAGCCTGGGGCGGCTGCTGCGGCCCGGCCGGCTGCTGGCCCGGGGCATTCTGACCCAGGGGCGCCCGCATCACCTGTCCACCCGCTGACACCTGGTCGGTCCATCGCTGACCGTCGTGCCACCGATAGTCGAAGCGCCCCTCGGGATCGGGCTGCCACGTGCCTTGTCCGGGTGCTGTCATGCGGATCACCCTAGTGCCGTTCGCCGACGGTGAACCCCGTTCCTGTGGGCTCGCAACGGTGTAATCATGTAATCATGAGACACCATCCACACAAGAGGGCCGGCCGCTCCGGAGGTTGGCAGCAGGCCGATCAACCCGATGCCCGAGACGCCGCCGAATGGTTCGGTGGACGACTGCCCGAGGAGTGGTTCGCCGGCGACCCCGAGGTCATCGTCGACCGCGAAGAGATCACCGTCATCGGACGACTTCCCGACGGCGAGGGAGAGAACCCCGAGAGCGAAGCCAGGGCTTCCGGGCGGGCGGCGCGCTTCCGTGAGCAGACCCGCGCCGAGCGCATGCACATCGCCGACGAAGCCGAGGCGCGCTACGCGCGCAAGGTCTCGTGGGGCGTCACGGTCGGCGATGAGCGAATCCTGTTCACCCACATGGCCGTTCCAGTGATGACACGTCTTCGCCAGACGGAACGTCAGGTGCTCGACACGCTGGTCGACGCCGGGGTGGCGCGGTCGCGCTCCGATGCACTGGCGTGGTCGGTACGCCTGGTGGGCGAGCACGCCGACGAATGGCTGGGCAAGCTGCGTGACGCGATGCGCGAGGTCGACGACCTGCGGGCGCAGGGGCCGCAGGTCTAGACCTGGATCATCGTCCAGTAGGCACCGCGACGGGCCATCAGCTCGTCGTGCGTGCCCTGCTCGACGATGCGACCCGCGTCCATCACCAGGATCAGGTCGGCGTCGCGGATCGTGGACAGACGATGCGCGATCAGGAAAGTGGTGCGGCTCTGGCGCAGCGAGGTCATGGCGTGCTGAATCAGCACCTCGGTGCGCGTGTCCACCGAGCTGGTCGCCTCGTCGAGGATCAGCAGCTGGGGGCGCGCCAGCACGGCTCGCGCGATCGTGATCAGCTGGCGTTCACCGACACTGATGTTCGTGCCGCCGTCGGCGATTCGGGTGTCGTAGCCGTCGGGCAGCGTGTGGACGAATCGATCCACGTACGCCGCGGTGGCCGCCTCGATCACCTCGTCGCGGTCCGCGTCGGGCCTGCCGTAGGCGATGTTCTCGTACACGGTCCCGGCGAACAGCCAGGTGTCCTGCAGCACCATGCCGATCCGGGAGCGCAACGCCGACCGGCTGACGGTGGTGATGTCGACGCCGTCGAGCAGGATCTGGCCGGCGTCCACGTCGTAGAACCGCATGAGCAGGTTCACCAGCGTGGTCTTGCCCGCGCCGGTCGGCCCGACGATCGCCACCGTGGTGCCCGGCTCGACGACGAGGTCGAGGCCCTCGATCACCGGTGCTTCGGGGCGATAACCGAATCGGACGTCGCGGAACTCGACGCGGCCGCTCTGAGCGCGCACCGGCGGCAGGTCCCGGTCCGGCGCCTGTGGTTCCTCTTCGGCGTCCAGCAGCTCGAAAACTCTCTCGGCGCTGGCGATTCCTGATTGCAGCGTGTTGTACATGCCGGCGATCTGGGTCAGCGGCTGGTTGAACTGCCGTACGTATTGGATGAACGCCTGGATGCCGCCCAAGGTGATCTGACCGGTGGCGACCTGGATTCCGCCGACCACGGCGACGGCCACGTAGCTGAGGTTGCCGACGAAGATCGTGGCGGGGGAGACCAGGCCGGAGAGGAATTGTGCCCCGAAACTCGCGTAGTACACGTCGTCGTTGAGCTCGGCGAACTGGCGCTCGGCGTGAGCCCGGTGGCCGTAGGTGGTGACGACCGTGAACCCGCTGTAGGTCTCTTCGATGTGCGCGTTGAGTTTTCCCGTGTTGGTCCACTGCGCGACGAACAGGCGGCGGGACCGCCGCGCGATCGACCGGGTGACCCACAGCGAGAGTGGCACGGTCACCACCGTCAGCAGCGTCAGCAGCGGCGAGATCGTCAGCATCATCACCAGGACAGCGAGCACCGTCAGCACCGAGGTGAGCAGTTGGGTGATCGACATCGACAACGATTGGGCGAGGTTGTCGACGTCGTTGGTGACCCGGCTGAGCACTTCTCCGCGCTGCCGGGAGTCGAAGTAGCGCAGCGGCAGTCGGTGGATCTTGTCCTCGACGTCGGCGCGCAACGCCACCATGGTCCTCTGCACGACCACGTTGAGCAACCGGGCCTGCAGCCAGACCATCAGCGCCGCAACCAGATACAGCGCCAACGCCAGCGCCAGCGTGCGGGCCACCGCGCCGAAGTCGACGCCTTGACCCGGGATGACGTTCATACCGGACAGCAGGTCGGCGAACGTGGTGTCGCCGCGGGCGCGGGCCGCCTCGACCGCCTGCTCCTTGCTCAGCCCGGCGGGCAGCTCTCGCCCCACCACGCCGTTGAACAGCAGATCGGTGGCGTGGCCGAGGATGCGTGGCCCGACGACGCCGATCGCGATGCCGCCGATGCCGAGCAGCATGACCGCCACCGTGAGACCTCGCTGCGGCACCAGCCTCCTGAATAGTCGCAGGGCCGAGGCCCGGAAATTCCGCGAGCGGGCCTGCGGGGGTTCGTTCATCCGCATCGAGCGGCCCAACGGTCCACTCATGGCGCCCCGACCGATTGCGAATCCGCGAACTCTCGGTAGGCCGTGCACCCGGCGAGCAGCTCGTTGTGCGTTCCGGCCCCGACCACCCGCCCGTCGTCGACGACCACGATCTGATCGGCCTCGGCGATGGTGGAGATGCGTTGCGCGACCACGATCACGGTGGCGTCGGCGGACACCTCGCGCAACCTGGCGCGGACGGTGGCGTCGGTGTGCACGTCGAGCGCGGAGAACGCATCGTCGAACAGATAGATCGCCGGGTTGCGGATGACGGCCCGCGCGATCGCGAGCCGCTGGCGCTGGCCCCCGGAGAAGTTCATTCCGCCCTGAGCGACGCGCTGCCCCAGTCCGTCGGGTTGCGCGGCGACGAAGTCGTCGGCGGCGGCCACCCGCAGCGCCGCCCACATTTCGTCGTCTGTCGCGTCCGATTTCCCGAACCGCAGGTTGTCGGCGATGGTGCCGGCGAACAGGTATCCGCGCTGCGGCACCAATCCGATCGCTGCCCACAGGGTTTCGATGTCCATGTCGCGCACGTCGACGCCGTCGACCAGCACCGCCCCGTCGGTCACGTCGTACAGCCGGCAGATCAACGACACCAGCGTCGATTTTCCCGACCCTGTCGAGCCGACGATCGCGGTCATCGCTCGCGGCCGGGCGATCAGCGAAATGTCCTGCAGTACCGGGCGGTCGGCGCCGTCGTAGGAGAACGTCGCACCGGCGAAGCGAATCTCCCCGGCGATTCGCTCCGGCACCACCGGCTGCAGTGGACTGACGATCGTCGGCTGCGTCGAGAGAACCTCGGTGATGCGCTCGGCGCACGCGGACGCGCGGGGGATGATCACCAGGATGAACGTCGCCATCAACACCGCGACGAGAATCTGCATGAAGTAGGAGAGGAACGCGATCAGCGAGCCGACCTGCATCTGGCCGGCGTCGATGCGCTGGCCGCCGAACCAGATCAGGGCCACACTCGAGACGTTGATGACCAGCGTGGTTACCGGCAGCATCACCGCCTGCCAGCGGCCGGCCTCGAGCGCGGCGTCCGCGAGCGCCGTGTTGGCCGCGGCGAATCTGGTGCGCTCGTGAGGTTCCCGAGCGAAGGCACGCACCACGCGCAGCCCCGTGAGCTGCTCGCGCATGACCCGATTGATGCCGTCGATCAGTCGTTGCAGCCGGCGGAAGACGGGCAGCAGGTGCGAGACGATCCAGTAGTTGGCCAGCGCCAGCACCGGAACACTGACGAGCAGCAGCCAGGACAGTCCCGCATCCTGGTGGATGGCCATCGCGATGCCGCCGATGCACATGATCGGCGCGGTGATGAGCATGGTGGCCGTCAGCTGGACCAGCAGCTGGATTTGCTGAACGTCGTTGGTGGTGCGCGTCAGCAGGGATGGCGCCCCGAACCGCGCGGTCTGCTCGGCGGAGAACCCGGTGACGTGGTGAAAGATCACCGACCGCAGATCCCGCCCGACGCCCATGCTGGCGCGCGAGCCGAAGTAGACGGCGCCGACCGCGCAGACCACCTGCAGTGCGGTCACCCCCAGCATCACCGCGCCGAGCTCGACGATGCGGCGCAGATCTCCCTGGGCGACGCCGTCGTCGATGATCGCGGCGTTGACGGTCGGCAGATACAGCGTGGCCAGGGTGCTCACGAGCTGGAGCGCAGCGACCACCGCGAGCAGCGGCCGGTACGGCCGGGTGTGCCGGCGGAGCAGGCCCCAGAGCATCCCGCTACTGTCGCACACCCCTGTGAGAGCCCCCTGTGCGGCGCGGTATCTGAGAATACTGTGAATTCCCAGGTCAGTCGGCCTGTCGGTGGTTGACCCCAACCCCTGCCGCTACAGTGCATGGCGTGACCCGCAGCCCCCGCAGAATTCGACGGCCCGCGAAAGCGCTCGCCGTTGCTGCCGCGGCCGTGCTTCCGGTGCTGGCCGGGTGTTCGAACGACCAGCCCGCCTCGCCGACGGTGCCGTCGACCGACGCGGCACCCGCGTCCGCGTCCCACGGCCCGTTCTTCCCGCAGTGCGCCGGCATCAGCGATGAAGAAATCATCAAGCAGACGCAGGTGCCGGGGCTGGTCAACACCGCGACGAACTCCGCGGGCTGCCAGTGGCTGACCAACGGCAGCATCGTCGGACCGCACTTCTCGTTCACCTGGTTCCGGGGCAGCCCGATCGGGCGCGAGCGCAAGACCGAGGAGCTGTCGCGCACCAGCGTCGAGGACATCAACATCGAGGGCCACGACGGGTTCATCGCATCCAATGAGGACCCGATCCTGGGCGTCAACCTGTGCGAGATCGGCATCGGTTTCAATGACGACTTCATCGAGTGGTCGATCAGCTACGCGGCGAAACCGTTCCCGGACCCGTGTGATGTCGCCAAAGAACTCACCCGCCAATCGATTGTGAACTCCAAATGAGCGTTCGACGGGGACGAGCGGTCGCCGCCGCCGGCGCGGCAGCGCTGGTGCTGCTGACCGGGTGCACGCAGACGGTCGAGGGTACGGCGGCCAAGTCCGGTGCCGGCGATGTGCCGCGCAACAACAACTCTGAGCGTCAGTACCCGAACCTGCTCAAGGAGTGCGACGTGCTGACCCAGGACATCCTGGCCCAGACCGTCGGCGCCGATCCGCTCGACATCCAGAGCACGTTCGTCGGTGCGGTGTGCCGCTGGCAGGCCGCCAACCCTGCTGGGCTCGTGGACATCACGCGGTTCTGGTATGAGCAGGGTGATCTCGAGAACGAGCGCAAGACCGCCCAGCAGCTGAACTACCAGATCGAGAACCGGTCGATCGCCGGCATCCAGTCCTTCGTGATGCGGCCGAACGACCCGAACGGTGCCTGCGGTGTGGCCAGTGACGCAGCCGGCGTCGTGGGCTGGTGGATCAACCCGCAGGCGCCGGGCATCGACGCGTGCGGCATGGCGGTCAAGCTGATGGAACTGACGCTGGCCACCCGCGCCTAGCGCGGAATGTGGAAGTCGACCAGCTCGGCGCTGCCCAGCTGTAGCTCAGTCCACGGCGCGCCGACGCGCAGCACCGCGATCGCCGACGTCGGATACTTCGCCGAGATTCGCTGAGCGGCATCGCTGTTGGCGGTCGCCTCGTCGGCCAGGCCCAGCGCCAGCGACGACATCACGGGCTCGTGCCCGACCACCAGCAGCGTGGCCACGTCATCTGTCAGCGCGTTGACCTCGTCGATGACGATGCCGGGGCTGGCCTCGTAGAGCCGGTCGGAGAACGTCGTGGGCGCGGTGATGCCGGTGCGCTCCAGTGTCTGGCGGGTCCGTGTCGCCGACGAGCACAACACGGCGTCGACCGCCGGGAGGTTCGCGCGGAGCCAGTCCCCGGCCAGCTCGGCCTCGCGCTCACCGCGCGGCGCCAGCGGCCGCCGGTGATCCGACACCCCGTCGGGATAGTCCGATTTGGCGTGCCGCATCAGCACCAACGTGCGTGTTCCGTCGCTCATGGGAGATAACCGTAGGCCATCTCGGTGCGCATCCCCGGACTTGTCGGCGGCCCGCCCTAGACTTCCGATGCACTCGCCACGAGCCCGCCGGATACGAGGAAAGGACGGTCATCTGATGCGATTCCTGCACACCGCCGACTGGCAGCTCGGCATGACGCGGCACTTCCTCAGCGGTGAGGCGCAGCCCCGCTACTCGGCGGCGCGTCGGGCGGCGGTCACCGCGCTCGGCCCGTTGGCCGCCGAGACCGGCGCCGAGTTCGTGGTGGTCGCGGGCGATGTGTTCGAACACAACCAGCTGGCGCCGCGAGAGGTCAGCCAGTCACTGGAAGCCATGCGCGGTGTCGGCGTACCGGTGTATCTGCTGCCCGGCAACCACGATCCGCTCGACGCCGCGTCGGTGTACACCAGCGCACTGTTCACCGCCGAGCGCCCCGACAACGTGATCGTGCTCGATCGCCCCGGCGTGCACCAGGTGCGGCCGGGTCTCGAGCTGGTCGCCGCACCGTGGTCGTCGAAGTTCCCCACCACCGACCTCGTCGGGCAGGTGCTCGACGAGCTGCCTGCCGATGGGGTCACCCGCGTCGTCGTCGGACACGGTGCCGTCGACATCCTGGTGCCCGACAAGGACCGCGCATCGCTGATCGCGCTGGCGTCGCTGGAGAGCGCGATCGCGCGCGGTGCCGTGCACTATGTCGCGTTGGGCGACAAGCATTCTGTGCTCGACGTCGGATCGTCGGGCCGCATCTGGTACTCCGGCTCACCCGAGGTGACCAACTTCGACGACGTCGAGCCGAAGCCGGGTCACGTGTTGGTCGTCGACGTCGACGAAACCATCCCGCACCGTCCGGTGCGCGTCGATCCGCGCCCCGTCGGCACGTGGCGCTTCCTGTCCCTGCGGCGCGGCGTCGACGACAGCCGTGACGTGGCCGACCTGGACATCAACCTGGATCTGATGCCCGACAAAGACCGCACCGTGATCCGCCTCGGTCTGGCCGGTTCGATGACCGTCACCGACAAGGCGGCACTCGATCTGTGTTTGGACCGCTACGCCCGCCTGTTCGCCGCGCTGATCCCGTGGGATCGGCACACCGACATCGCGGTGATGCCCGCCGACGGTGAGTTCGACGATCTCGGCATCGGTGGTTTCGCCGCCTCCGCGGTGCAGGAGCTGGTGTCGACGGCTCGCTCGTCGGGGGAGGACGCCGAGGATGCCCGCGCCGCCCTCGCTCTGCTATTGCGTCTGACCGAAGGAGGGGCGGCGTGAAACTGCACCGGCTGACGCTGACCAACTACCGCGGAATCACCCACCGCGACATCACCTTTCCCGACAGCGGTGTGATCGTGATCAGTGGCGCCAACGAGATCGGCAAGTCCTCGATGCTCGAGGCGCTCGACCTGCTGCTCGAGGCCAAGGACCGCTCCACGAAGAAGGACGTCAAGCAGGTCAAGCCCACCCACGCCGATGTCGGCGCGGAGGTGACCGCTGAGATGTCAACCGGCGCTTACCGATTCGTCTATCGCAAGCGGTTTCACAAGAAGCCCGAGACCGAGCTGACAGTCCTGGCGCCCCGCCGCGAACAGCTCACCGGCGATGAGGCGCACGAGCGGGTCCGCGCGATCCTCGCCGAGACGGTCGACCTCGACCTGTGGCAGGCGCAACGGGTCATCCAGGCGGCGTCGACATCAGCCACCGAACTCTCGGGGTGCGACGCGCTCTCGCGTGCCCTCGACATCGTCGCCGGCGAGGTCGACGACGAACCCGCGGCCGCCGGTCCCGCCGATGCCCTGCTGGTCGACCGGGTCGAGGAGGAGTACCGGCGCTACTTCACCGCGACCGGCCGGCCCACCGCGGAGTGGCTGGCGGCCATCAATCGGCTCAAAGCCGCCGACGACGAGGTGGCCCGCTGCGCGGCGGCCATCGCCGAAGTCGACGAGGCCGTCCGCCGGCACGCCACGCTGACCGCCGAGCTCGAGGCGCTGACGCGCGAAAAGAGCCGCACCGCAACCGAAGTGGCTGCTGCGCAGCAGGCTGCCGACGCAGTCGCGGCAATGACGGCCCAGCTCGAGCAGGCGCGGGCGCGGGCCGAGGCGGCAGCGTCGGTTCACACGGCGTCACTGGCGACGCTGACCGAGCGGCGACGCACACGCGCCGAGGTCGACGAACGTATCGCGACTGTGACGCGCCTGCGCGCCGAGGCCGACACGGCCGCCGAGGACGCGGGCACTGCGCGCGAGATGCGGGCGGCCGCGGAAGCGACCGCCGCGGCAGCGAAGACGGAGCTCCAGCGGTGCAAGGAGCGTGTCGATGCCGCCCACGCCGCGGTCGCGCTGCTGGCCGACCGGGAAGAAGCCGACCGGCTCAGCGCCCGGATCGCCACGATCGAGCGACACCAGCGCGAACTCGACACCGTCAGGCGCGATCTCGCCGGCAACCCGGTGACTGCCGAGTCGATGGCGATCCTCGAGAAGGCGGCGGCCGCGGTCGAGCGGGCGGCGAGTGCGGTCGAGCAGACCTCCGCCCGCATCGAGGTGGTCGCGGCGGCTGATCTCGACGTCACGGTCGACGGGACGCCGGTGCCGATGACAGCGGGGCACACGTGGACGTCGACGGTGTCGGGTGCGACGGGCATCGACGTGCCCGGGGTGTTGTCGGTGCGCGTGATCGCCGGCGCGACCGCGGCCGGCACGCAGGCCGTGCTCGACCGCGCGGAAGACCTGCTGGCCGCCGCGCTGCGTGACGTGGACGTGCCCGACCTCGAGACAGCGCGGGCGCTCGGCATCCGTCGCCAGGAGCTCCTGGCGAGCAGCAAGCAGATCGCCGCGGTGCTGGAGGCGCTCGCCGCTGACGATTCGGTCGAGATCCTCCGCTCGAGGTTGGCCACGGTGCAGCAGCGAATCCCCGCCGAACCGAGCCGTGACGGCGGGCTCGACCCCGAGAGCCCGCTCGATCCGAAGGCGCAGCGGCTGGAGTTGGTCGAGGCTACCGCCGCCCACCAGCAGGCGCTGCGCGAGTGCGACACACACTCCAAGGTCGCCGAGGCGGCGGCGACGCTGCTGACCGAGCGGGAGATGCGGGCGGCGCGGCTGACGGACAAGCTCGGCGTGGTGGCCGAGGAGTTGGCCGCCGCTGAGCAACGACTCGCTCAGGCGCGCGCCGCGGTCACCGACGACGATCTGGCCGTCACGGTGCAGGCGCATGGCGAGGCGGCCGCCGCGGCGCAGGCCGGGGTCGACCGGTTGGGCGCGGAGCTGGCTGGTCACCAGCCCGAGCTGGTCACGGCGCGCCTGGCGCAGGCACGCAACGCCGCCGCCGGGGCGGTCGCCCGGTGTGACCACGTCGTCGAGGCGCTGCGCGACGTCGCCGCCCAACTCAAGGTGTTCGGCACCGAGGGTCGCAAGGGCAGGCTCGACGCCGCGGAGACCGAGCGGGAACGCGCGGCCGCCGAGCACGAACGGGTGCAGCGCCGGGCGCGCGCGGCGCAGCTGCTGCGCACCGTGATGGGCCGGCACCGGGACGCGATGCGGTCGCGCTACGTCGATCCGTTCCGCGGTGAGGTGGAACGGTTGGGCCGCATCGTGTTCGGCGACACCTTCGAGGTCGACGTCGACAGTGACCTGCGCATCGGGCACCGCACGCTGTCGGGGCGCACAGTCCCGTACGACTCGTTGTCCGGCGGCGCCAAAGAGCAGCTGGGCATCGTGGCCCGGCTGGCCGGCGCGGCACTGGTGGCCAAGGACGACGCCGTTCCGGTCGTGATCGACGACGCGCTGGGCTTCACCGACCCCGACCGGCTGACCCGGATGGCCGAGGTGTTCGACGCCGTGGCCGGCGACGGCCAGGTGATCATCCTGACGTGCAGTCCGCAGCGCTACGCCGGGGTGCAGACGGCGCGTCACATCGAACTGGCGTCCTGATCGGCTAGCTCGCCGACTGCAGCCGGTGGGGTGCGTCGAAACTCGCCGGACCCAGGCCGAGATGGTCCCGCAGCGTCGAGCCGGTGTATTCGCTGCGAAACAGGCCGCGCCGCTGCAACTCCGGGACCACGGCGTCGACGAAGTCGTTGAACGTGCCCGGGGTCTGAGCGGCCGACACCATGAAGCCGTCTGCTTCGCCGGCCCGGAACGACTCCTCGATCTGGTCGGCCACCTGTTCCGCGGTGCCGACGAACTGCGGCAGCAAGACCCCCTGGGCATACCAGTTGCCGATGTCGCGCAACGTCAGATTGTCCCGGTCGGCCACCCGGCGCGCCGTGTCGAACAGCCCCTGGGTGCCGGTCACGGTGATGTCCTCGACCGGCGCGTCGAGGTCGTACTGGGAGAAGTCGTGGTCGGTGTGCACCGACAACGTGATCAGGCCCGACACCGGATCGGCCAATTCGTTGTGGAAGGCCTGCTTTTCCCGCGCGATGGATTCGGTTTCCCCGATGAACGGCAGGAACGCCGGGAAGATCAGCACCTTGTCGGGGTCGCGGCCCAGGTCCGACGCGCGGGACTTGATGTCGTCGTAGTAGGCGCGCCGACCTTCCGGCGTGGGGTCGATCTCGAAGATCGCTTCGGCCCAGCGGGCGGCGAAGTCCCTCCCGGTCGCCGACGAACCCGCCTGGATCAGCACCGGTCGGCCCTGCGGTGAGTGCGGCACGTTGAGCGGTCCGCGGGTCCGGAAGTACTCACCGGCGTGATCGATCCGGCGCACCCGGTCGGGGTCGGCGAACACCCCGGACGCCTTGTCGAGCACCAGTGCGTCGGGGTCCCAACTGGACCACAACTCCAGGGCCGTCCTGACGAACTCGTCGGCCCGCAGATACCGGTCGTCGTGTCCGAGATGGTCGTCGTGCCCGAAGTTCTGGGCCTCGCTCTGGGTGAGTGAGGTGACGATGTTCCACGCCACCCGGCCCGCCGTGATGTGGTCGAGGCTCGCGAATATGCGCGCCAACTCGTAGGGGTGAAAGTAAGTGGCGGACTTGGTGATCGCGACCCCGAGCTTCGATGTGACCGCTCCGATGCTCGCGGCCACGATCGAGGGGTCGAGCGTCGCGGTCGCCTGCGTGCCGCGGCGGAGCGGTTCGCTGATGTCGTCGCCGTAGCGGACCGGCGCGGCCAGCAGGTCGGCGAAGAACACGAAGTCGAACTTCCCACGTTCCAGGATGCGCCCGATGCGGTGGTAGTAGTCCGGAGTGGTGAACCGCGTGTCGCTGGCGGGGTGACGCCATGCGGCATGCGAGTGGGTGACCTGGGACGCGATCTGGAATCCGCCCAGATGTAGCTGACGTGTCATGAGGTTCCCTGATCAGAAGTAGGCGTTGGCCGGAAGTGCAGTGCCGTGCAGCAGGTTCTGACCGATGGCGCGTGCCTTCAGCCCGACCGGGTTGTGCAGCGTGATGGTGCGAATGTTGCGCCAGTGTCGGTCGAGGTTACGGCTGCGGCTCGCCGCGCTGGCTCCGCCGAGTTCGAGCAGACGTGTGGCGGCCTCGGGGGCTACCGCGTCCAGGTGCACCTTGACCTTGGCGACCTTGAGCTGCGCCTCCGTGGCGAGCTCGGCATCGGGTGCGCCGTCCTCGCCGTAGGAGTCAGTGGCCGCACCGATCGCGGCGGCCGCATCGAGCACGGCGGCCCGGGCGATCGCCGCCGTGCTGGCGATCTCGCCGAGCTGACGCTGCAGCAGCGGATCGTCGGTGGGCCGCT
Source organism: Actinomycetes bacterium (assembly GCA_023404955.1). Lineage (GTDB taxonomy): Bacteria > Actinomycetota > Actinomycetes > Mycobacteriales > Mycobacteriaceae > Mycobacterium. The sequence continues at coordinate 66,603 of JAEXZY010000001.1, read as the reverse complement.
CGGTGATCGCGTGGCTGAAGCTGCGCTCGCGTGATCGCAGCAGAGCCACGCCGTCGTCCACCACCGATTCCAGGATGCCTGCCACCACCGCATGGATGAAGAGCTGGAGAGAGGCGTACTGCACCGAAGGTTCCGGCTCCGCGTCGTAGGGGGTGTCACTGAGGATCTCGCCCTCGGACACCGCGACCCCGGTGAACACCGTGGTGCCGGTGCCGGTGCGGCGCTGTCCGAAGCCGTCCCAATCGTCGATGATCTGCACCCCGGCCCGATCGGCGGGCACCACCACGGTGGCCACCGAGTCGTGGTCGGTGGTGGCCGCGACGGTCAGGTAGTCGGAGAACAGCGTGCCGGTGCTGTAGAACTTCTCGCCGTCGAGCCGGTAGCCCTGCTCGGCGGGCAGGAGCCGGGTGTTGAACACCAGGCTGCCCACGGCGTGCGCACCCTTCTCGCTGAACGCATTGCCGAAGGTTTTGCCCTGAGCCACCTTTGACAGCCAGTCCGCCGAGATCGGGTCCGAGCCGTTGGCGACGGTGCGCAGCCTCTCCTCGACGAACCAGAAGTGCGTGCGGAAGATGTGCGCCACGATCGGGTCGGCGCGCGCGACGTCGATGATGGTCGAGAACAGTTGCGGCACCGTCAGTCCGGGGCCGCCAAACGACGCGGGCAGACGCAGTGTGCCGAAGCCGGCCCGTTTGAGCGCGAGGACCTGGTCGACGGGATTCTCGTCGTTGCGGTCCCGGTCGGCGGCCCCCGCGGCGATGTCGCGCAGCAGCGCGGCGAAGGCCTCGGAGTCGGGCAGCAGAGCGGTGGAGTGATCCAGAGAGGTCATGGTGGTGATTCCTACCGGCGCGCGGGCCGGGTGCCACGGCTTTGACTCAGCTCGAACCGAACCTCCGACCGAACCCATCCCGCGTGGCCCGCCCGTCCGGGCGGGGGCAGAATGGATCGCGATGACGATGAACGCCAAGCGTCGGCGTGCGCACGCCAAGCTGGCCGCGCTGCCCGGGGTGCGGCCGGTCCGCCGTCCGATCAGCACCGTCGCACACGGCGAGTTCGACCTCTACTACGTGCGCAGCGGACGCAAATCCGCGCATCCGCTGCTGATCATTCCGGGCGGTCCGGGTGCGGCATCGGTTGCCCTGTACCGCGCGTTCCGCCGCCGCGCCGCGCTCGCCGGGCTGGACGTGATCATGGTCGAGCACCGCGGCGTCGGGCTGTCCCGACACGACGACGCGGGCCACGATCTGCCTGCCGAGGCGATGACGGTCCGCGCCGTCGTCGACGATCTGGCGGCGGTGCTCGACGATGCCCACGTCGACAAGGCGATCGTCTACGGCGCCTCGTACGGCACCTACCTGGCCGCCGGTCTCGGCGTGTCGCATCCGTCGCGCGTGCAGTCCATGGTGCTGGATTCGCCGCTTCTGTCGGCCGGCGACATCGACGAGGTGCGGGCCCAGACCCGCCGCGTGCTCTGGGACGGCACCCAGCCGGAGACGGCGGAGTTGGCGGCCAAGGTGCGCCGGTTGGTGGAGGCCGGCGTGGTGACGAGCAAGGATGTGCAGCTGATCGGCGACATGTACGGCGTGGCCGGCCCGGAGGTGCTGTGCCGTCAGCTCGATCTGCTCCTCGCCGGGCATGACTGGCTGTGGGCGGCGGTCGGCTTCGGGGCTCGCAACCTGTTGGAACGCAAGACGCGCTACCAGCACGAGCCGGACCTCGTGGAACGCATCGCCTACCGCGAGCTGAACTACGGCGCCGAGCCCGACGGGCTACCGCTGGACCCGGCCGTCGCACTGCGCGAGATGGCCACCGGCGACGTCGAATTCGATGCTGAACCCTACGATCTGGCGTCGGCGATGCCGGGCTTCAATTGGCCCACCGCCGTGCTCTCCGGAGGCCGCGACCTCACAACGCCCCCCGGGATCGCGCAGCGTGTCGCCGACCTGATCCCCGACGCGGCACTCGTCGACCTGCCCACCGCCGGGCACAGCATGCTCGACACCCGCGAGCACGCTGCGCTGCAGGTGTGCCGCGCGGCCGCGAAGGGTCAGCTCACCGAACTGGGTTCGCGCGGAACAGAACTGGACAAGCTACCGGCGAATCTGTCGGTGCGGCTGCTGGTCGGCGCCATCCGGGTGGCGGCCAGAGCCGAGGGAACCGTGCCCGACGTGGTGCCGCGGGCGGTACGTCAGGTCACCCCTTCATGAAGCCGATCGCGCTGTAATTCAGGTCGCCGATGCCTGCGGGGCCGTAGTTGGCCAGCGTGGCCCGGACGGCGACGTTCCCCGGTGCCTGGAACAGCGGCAGGCTGTGCACCTCCTGCCAGATCATCGTGTCCAATTCGTTGGCCTGCGTGCGGGCCTTGGCGGGGTCGAGTTCGGAAAGTGTCTGCTCGATCTTCGCGTCGACGTCGGGGCTGCCGATCTTGCCGTAATTGCTCTCGCCGGCCGATGCGTACGCCTGGGTGAGACTGGACAGCGGGAAAGCGTCTCCGCCCCAGGCGAATTGCACGATGTCGAAGTTGCCGGGCGTGACGAAGTCGGTGAACAGTTTCCCGCCGGCGGCCGGCACGAGCTGCAAATCCACGCCGATCTGCTGGAGGTTGTTCTGCGCGACCTGGGCGATCTGACCGGTGCTCCGCGCCTCGTAGTACACATCACGGATCGTCAGCCGTCGCCCGTCCTTCTCCCGGAACTGCCCGTTCTGCCGCCAGCCCAACGCGTCCAGTTCGCGTTTGGCGGCTTCGGGATCGAACGGGATGCTGTTGTCCTGGTAGCCCTCTTGGCCGGCCAGGTAGACGTGGTTGTTCAGCGGGACCGGTTTCTCGACGAGGCCGTTCTGCGTAACGGTGACGATCGCCTGCCGGTCGATGCCCTTGGCGACGGCCATCCGCAGCTTGGCGTCGGCCAGGATCGAGCCCGGCGCTCCGTTGAACGTCATGTGGTACCACTGCGCCGACGGGGCGCGGCGCATCGCGATGCCCCGCGCGGAGCTGGTGATCCTGAATTCGTCGATGGAGGCGACACCGGATGCGTCGATCGAGTTGTTCAGCAGCGCCGGGATGCGGGCCGCGTCGTCGAGCACGGTGTAGCTGATCGTATCGAGCAGCGGGGGAGTGCCCCACCATTTCGGGTTGCGGCCCAGCGTGATCCGCTGAGCGCCGCGGTCGATGTTGGTGACGATGAACGGGCCCGCGGTGGGCGGCGGACCGTCCCGGAAGCCGGTGTTGAACGCCTCCGGCGTACCGGTCATCTCCTTCGGGTAGAGCATGCCGTTGCCGGCGAACAGCCCCTTCCAGTCGGCATAGTGCTTGGCGAACGTGACGACCGCCTGCCGGTCGTCGACGCCCTTGGTGACGGAGCCGACGCGGTCGGCGCCGTTGGGGGAGGCGAACAGGTAGCGCTTGTCCTTGCCGCTGGTCGCGTTCACCTGCGCGGCGAGATCTTCCCAGGTGATCGGCCGGCCGTTGCTCCACACCGCTTTCGGATTGATCGTGTAGGTGACCACCTGCGGGTCGGTGCTGGTGAGCTCGACGTTGGTGAAGAAGTCGCTGTTGACGGTCATCTCGCCGTTGGGCTTGATGAAGAACGCACGCGGCAGCATCGTCTTGTACATCGCGCCGATCTCGCCGAGGTTGCCGTCGATGTGCAGGTTGTTGAAGTTCGCGGGGAAGCCGGTCAGCGCTAACCGGAGGTTGCCGCCCTGCTGCAGCGTGGTGGGGTCCTGCGGGTTGATGTCGGCGGTGCCGCCCAACTCGGCGCTGCCGCCGGCCGAGGGGGCCGGTTCCGAGGAGGTCGAGCAACCGGTCAGCAGCAGGATGCCGACGAACCCGAGGCAGAGCAGTCGCAACAGGACGCGGGAGATCATGCGGCCGACTCTAACCGGGCGGCCGCGGAACGGCGGCCAGCAACCGCCGCGTGTACTCGTCGCGGGGGTTGCCGAACACCTCGTCGCTGGTGCCCTGCTCGACGATCTTGCCCCGGTGCATGACCGCGACATCGTGGGCCAGGTGTCTGACCACAGACAGATCGTGAGAGACGAACAGGTACGCCAACCCGAAGCGGTCCTGCAGGTCGAGCAGCAGGTTGATGATGCCGGCCTGGATCGACACGTCCAGCGCCGAAACGGGTTCGTCGAGCGCCAAGACCTTCGGTTGCAGCGCCAGCGCGCGGGCGATACCGATGCGCTGCTTCTGTCCGCCGGAGAACTCGGCGGGGTAGCGCGCGGCGTCCTCGCGGCGCAACCCGACCAGCGTCAGCAACTCGGCCACCCGGTCGGCGGTGGCCCTTTTGTCAGTCCCGTTGGCCTGCAACGGTTCTGCGAGAACGTCGGACACCGGAAGCCGCGGATCCAGCGAGGCGACCGGATCCTGGAACACCACCTGCAGATCGCCGCGCAGCAACCGGCGCGCGCGGCGATCGAGCGAGGCCACGTCGGCGCCCAACACCTCGATGCTGCCCTGCTGCGGCGCGGTCAGGCTCAGAACCTGGTGCAGGGTGGTCGATTTGCCGGACCCGGATTCGCCGACGATGCCCAGCGTGCGGCCTTGCCGCACCGTCAGGTCGACACCGTCGACCGCGCGGACCTCGCCGACCCGCCGCCGCAACACCACACCCTTGGTGAGCGGGAACGTCTTCACCAGATCGCGCACCGATACGACGACCGGTGCGTCGGCCCCGCGCGCGGGTCGGGCAGGTTCGGTGCTCACCCCGTAGATGTCGGCTGCGCTGCGGCCGGTGACGTCGTCGTGCCGGATGCAGGCGACCCGGTGGTCGGGTCCGACCGGTGTCAGTTCCGGTTCGGCGGCGCTGCAGTCCGCGACGGCCAGAGGGCAGCGCGGCGTGAACGGGCACCCGGCCGGCAATGCCGACAGCGACGGGGGAGCGCCCGGGATCGGCACCAGCCGGGCGCCCTGCTCGGCCTCCAATCGGGGCACGGAGCCCAGAAGGCCTGCGGTGTAGGGCATTCGGCGTCGGGTGTACAGGTTGGCGACCGGCGCGGTCTCGACGGCGCGGCCGGCGTACATGACCAGCGCGCGATCGGCGAACTCGGCGACGACGCCGAGGTCGTGGGTGATGATCAGCACGCCGGCGCCGGTGACGTCGCGCGCGGTGCGCAGCACGTCGAGGATCTGTGCCTGCACCGTGACGTCGAGCGCTGTCGTGGGCTCGTCGCAGATCAGCAGGTCGGGGTCGTTGGCGATCGCGATCGCGATCACCACGCGCTGACGTTCCCCGCCGGAGAGTTCGTGGGGGAATGCGGTCGCTCGGCGGGCGGGCTGCGCGATGCCGACGAGCTCGAGGAGTTCGATCGCACGGGCGCGGGCGGCCTGCCGGCTCACGTCGCGGCGATGGATGCGGATCGCCTCGGCGATCTGGTCGCCGACGGTGTAGACCGGGGTCAGCGACGACATCGGGTCCTGGAACACGGTGCCGATCTTCGCGCCGCGCACCCGCGACATCTCGGCATCTGATTCGGTGAGCAACTCGGTGCCGTGCAGGCGCACCGAGCCGGACACCTCGGCGTACTCGGGCAGCAGGCCGACCACCGCCATTGCGCCCGCCGATTTCCCGGCCCCCGATTCACCGACCAGCGCGACGACCTCTCCGGCGGCGACGTCGTAGTCCAGACCGCGTACCGCGGCGACCCGTTCGGTGTCGGTGGGGAACGTGACGGTCAGGCCGCGCACCTGCAGCAGGGTCATCGGCGTGCCCTCCCCCGGGCGGGACGCACCCCGGGATCCAGCGCGTCGCGCAGGCCGTCACCGATGAGATTGGCGCACAAGACGATCAACACCAGGACCCCGGCGGGGAACAGGAACACCCACGGGAACGTCGTCACCGAGCCGGTGCCTGCGGCGATCAGTGTGCCCAGCGAGACGTCGGGCGGCTGGACGCCGAAGCCGAGGAAGCTCAGCCCGGTCTCGGCGAGGATCGCGACGCCGACGTTGAGGGTGGTGTCGATGATCAGGATGGAGGCCACGTTCGGCACGATGTGGCGGACGATGATGCGCGTGTTGCTGACCCCCATGTAGCGTGCCGCGGCGACGAATTCGCGGTCGCGCAGGCTCATCGTCAGCCCACGCACCATGCGGGAGCTGATCATCCAGCTGAACGCGGCGAGCAGCACGATCAGCCACACCACCGTCCCTGCGCCCCGGGTGCTGGGCGTGACGATCGCGATCAGGATGAAACCCGGCACCACGAGCAGCAGATCGACGAACCACATCAGCGCGGTGTCGCGCCACCCGCCGAAATAGCCGGCGACCGCACCGACGGTCGCGGCGACGAGCGTGGAGATCACGGCGACGCAGACGCCGATCACCATCGATTTCTGCATTCCGCGCAGTGTCTGGGCCAGCAGGTCCTGGCCGAGCGCGTTCGTGCCGAACCAGTGCTGAGGCGACGGCGGCTGCTGCAGCGCGTAGTAGTCGAGATCGGTGTAGGAGTAGGGCAGCAGCGGCGGCAGCGCCCAACAGCCCACGAACAGCACGAGAAGCAGAACGACCGACACCATCGCGGGCCGGTTACGCCGGAACCGGCGCCACACCAGCGCTCGTCGTGACACGAAGTCCTGGGTCGGGTCCTGGGCCGAATCCTGAAGCGTCACGAGGCACGCACCCGCGGGTCGAGGGCGGCGTAGAGGACGTCGGAAAGCAGCCCGCCCAGCAGGATCGTCGTCCCGGAGAACACCGTGAACGCGACCACGATGTTGGTGTCCTGGGCGGCGATGCCCTGGACGAACCACTCACCCATGCCGTGCCAGCCGAAGATCTTCTCGACGAACACCGCGCCCGTCACCAGCCCGCTGATGCCGTAGGCGAACAACGTCGCCATCGGGATCAGCGCGGTGCGCAGACCGTGGCGGAACAACGCCTGGCGCCGTGTCAGTCCCTTGGCCCTTGCGGTGCGGATGAAGTCCTGGCCCAGCACGTCGAGCATCGCGTTGCGTTGGTAGCGGCTGAAGCCCGCGATCGCGGTCAGCGCCAGCGTCGCGGTCGGCAGCACCAGATGCTGCAGGCGGTCCACGAATTGGTTCCACCCGCCGCCGACCGCGTCCGTCGACGTCTCCCCGGTGTACTCGAACAGCTGCACGCCGAGCACCGAGTTGACGTTCAATGCAGCGAGGATCAGCAGGTTGGCGATCACGAAGGTGGGCGCGCTGATGATCAGCAGCGACAGCACGGTGATCACGCGGTCGGACAACCGGTACTGACGGACCGCGCCCCAGGCGCCCACGACCACGCCGACGATCGTGCCGAGCACCGAACCGATGACGACCAGCCGCAGACTCACCCCGACGCGGCGCCACAGCTCTTCGGACACGGGCTGGCCCGTGACCGTGGTGCCGAAGTCGCCGCGCACCACCCCCGACACCCAGTGTGCGTATCGGAGGGGGATCGGCTGATCGAGGCCCAGTTCGGCGGCCTTGGCGTCGATGACGGCCTGCGGTGGGCGCGGGCTGCGCTCGAGCAGGCTGTCGAGGGGATGGAACGTCAGCGAGGTCAGCATGAACGCCAGGAACGAGGCGAGGGCGAGCAGCACCAGGTAGTTCAGCAGCCGCCGCGCCAGGAAGCGGGTCATCCGGCGGGTCCGCCTCGGGGCTGCATCCGGACAGGTTATGAGATCGCGGCGCCTCCTGCGTGGCCGCGCTCCGGCGCGCCGACTCCGGACATGTCGACCATGAACGGGCCGGGGAAATGAGCGTGACTGCGCGCGGCGTGGATCGCCGCGCCTCCCAACCCTCCGATCACTGCCGCGATCGCGACCGCGGCCGCGATCTCGCGGGCCCGCCGCCGGCGCGGCTCAGGATGGGGGGCTGCCCACGCGCCGTCGTCGAGCGCGGCTGCTGGTTCCGTCATGACCCCAGGATGACCGGCCCAGATGAGTGCCGGCTGTGCGTCGGCTTCACAGCGGGCGCATAGCTTCGGCACAGCCGGGCCCCACGCCGCGCGCCCATAATGGGGTTCGTGACCTCATCTCCCAGCGATACCGACGCCGCGCGGGTGGTGATGCGTCGCGCCGACGGTAGCCCGGTGCACGTGCTCGTCGTCGACGACGAACCGGTGCTGGCCGAGCTGGTGTCGATGGCCCTGCGTTACGAGGGGTGGGAGATCTCCACCGCCGGTGACGGCGCGACCGCGATCGCGGCGGCGCGGGAGAACCCACCCGATGTGGTCGTACTCGACGTGATGCTGCCCGACATGAGTGGTCTGGACGTCCTGCACCGCCTCCGCGAGCAGATCCCCGGGCTGCCACTGCTGCTGCTCACCGCCAAGGATTCGGTGGAGGACCGCATCGCCGGGCTGACCGCCGGCGGCGACGACTACGTCACCAAACCGTTCAGCATCGAAGAGGTCGTGCTGCGGTTGCGGGCACTACTGCGCCGCACCGGGGTGAGCACCGAGGCCGCCGGGGCGACGATCGTGGTCGGGGACCTGGTGCTCGACGAGGACAGCCACGAGGTGACCCGTGCGGGGGAGCCGATCACGCTGACCGCCACCGAGTTCGAGTTGCTGCGGTTCATGATGCGCAACGCCAAGCGGGTGCTGAGCAAGGCGCAGATCCTGGACCGGGTGTGGAGCTACGACTTCGGCGGACGGTCCAACATCGTCGAGCTGTACGTGTCGTATCTGCGCAAGAAGATCGACAGCGGCCGGGAGCCGATGATCCACACGCTGCGCGGCGCGGGGTATGTCCTCAAGCCCGCGCGCTGACGCGGAGCCCGCCACGCGGGGCCGCGTCCTCGCACCTCGGACCTGGTCGCTGCGCGTGCGGCTGATCGTCACCCAGATGGTGTTGCTGGCCGTCGTCATCGCCGGCATCGGCGTCGCCACCGAGTTCGCGCTGCAGCGGTTCCTGTCGCACCAGCTCGACGAGCAACTCGTCGAGGCGGGTCGCCGGTCGGCGGCGATCTTCGATCTGCCGCCGCCCGTCTTCACGCCGGGAACCCCGGGCTGGGGGGAGCGCCAGCGGTTCGATCCCGAGGCCGGGCCCGGTCCGGGGTTCCTGAACGCACCCGGCCAGGCCGCCCGGACCGTCGGCGCTGTGGTCACGCCCGGGCGGGGCGCCGACGCCGGTGTGATCACCGCCGAAGGCGCGCGCTCGACGATCAGCGAGACCGCCACCGAGCAGTTGGCCGCGGTGCCGGCCGACCACGTGCCGAGAACGATCACCCTCGATGGGCTGGGTCGCTACCGTGTCATCGGGCTGCACGACCGCCGCGGCGGGAACCAGACGATCGTCACCGGACTGCCGACGTCAGTCGTCGACGACACGCTGCTGTGGGTGCTCGCCATGTTCTGCGTGGCTGCTTTGCTGGCGCTGATCGCGGCCGCGTTCGCGGGCATCGCGATCGTGCGACGGCAACTGGCGCCGCTGTCCCGGGTGGCGTCGGCGGCGCGCGACGTGGCAGACCTCGAGCTCGACCGCGGCGAGGTGAACCTGCCGACGCCGATCGTTGCGGTTGACCCGGATGCGGCCCATACCGAGGTCGGGCGGCTCGGGTCGGCGCTGAACCGGATGCTCGACCGGATCGCGGGCGCGTTGTCGGCGCGGCATGACAGCGAGACCCGGATCCGCCAGTTCGTCGCGGATGCGAGCCATGAGCTGCGCACCCCGCTGGCCGCGATCCGCGGCTACACCGAGCTCGCCCAACGCCGCCGCGCCGACCTTCCCGACGATGTCGCCCACGCGATGAACCGGGTCGAGTCCGAGACCGAACGGATGACGCGACTGGTGGAGGACATGCTGCTTCTGGCCCGGCTGGATGCGGGTCGCCCGCTGGAGCGTGAGCCCGTCGACCTCACCCGGTTGGTCGTCGACGCGGTCAGCGACGCCCACGTCGCGGGTACCGACCATGAATGGGAGCTCGATCTGCCGGACGAGCCGGTCGCCGTGCCGGGTGACGAGGCGCGACTGCACCAGGTGTTGGCCAACCTGCTGGCCAACGCGCGCATCCACACGCCACCGGGCACCACGGTCACGACGTCGCTGGCTGCTGCCGGCGCCGATGCGGTGCTGACCGTCGCCGACGACGGTCCGGGGATTCCGGACTCGCTGCAGCCGGAGGTGTTCGAACGCTTCGCGCGCGGAGATTCTTCGCGGTCGCGCCGCGGCGGCAGCACTGGACTCGGGCTGGCGATCGTGGCCGCTGTCGTCCGCGCCCACGACGGGACGATCGTCGTGCGCAGCGTTCCCGGTCGCACGGAGTTCGTGGTCACCCTTCCTGTGAATTCACAGCCAAGGCACAGCGGAGACCAATCGGGCGCCTAGCGGGGCCGAACATGATCGAGCTGTGACCGTGCTGACGTCGGGGCCCGAGGCTGCGCCCAACCCCGGCGAGCAGACGCGAACTGGACCTCTACGCGGCGTGTTTGCTCGACTTCGCGTCTGCTCGCCGGGGCTGCTGGTGCTCCTCGTCAGCGCGGTGGCGCTGTACCTGTGGAACCTCGGCGCCTCGGGGTGGGCCAACACGTTCTACGCCGCCGCGGTGCAGGCAGGGTCGAGCGACGCGACCGCGATGCTGTTCGGCTCCAGCGACGCCGCCAACGCGATCACGGTCGACAAGACCCCCGCCGCGCTGTGGGTGATGGACGTCTCGGCGCGGGTGTTCGGCTTCTCGCCGTGGAGCATGCTGGTGCCCCAAGCGCTGATGGGGGTGACCGCCGTCGGCATGCTCTACGCGTCCGTCCGCCGCGCGGCCGGGCCCCGCGCGGCACTGCTGGCCGGCTGGATTCTCGCCCTGACCCCGGTCGCTGCGCTGATGTTCCGGTACAACAACCCGGACGCCCTTCTGGTGTTGATGCTGGTGCTCGGCGCCTACTGCACACAGCGGGCCTGCGAGAAGGAGGCGAGCCGGTGGTGGCTGGTCGCGGCGGGCGTGGCCGTCGGCGTCGGGTTCCTCGCCAAGATGCTGCAGGCGCTGCTGGTGCTGCCCGCCTTCGCCGCGGCCTACCTGCTGGCCGGACCGTCGACGCTGCGCCGACGGGTGCTCGATCTCGGGCTCGCCGCGGGCGCTGTCGTGGTGTCGGCCGGCTGGTACATCGCGCTGGCCGAACTGTGGCCGGCCGATGCGCGGCCCTACATCGGCGGCTCGCAGCACAACAGCATCCTCGAATTGACGTTGGGCTACAACGGTTTCGGCAGGCTCACCGGCAATGAAACCGGTGGCTTGGGCAACCTCAACCACGACGTCGGGTGGGGCCGGTTGTTCGGCTTCTCCATGGGCGCAGACATCGGCTGGCTGCTGCCCGCCGCGCTCGTGTGCACTGTTGCCGGGTTGGTGCTGACCCGGCGCGCACCCCGCACCGACGCCACCCGGGCCGCGCTGGTCCTGTGGGGCGGTTGGCTCGTCGTCACCGCCGTCGTGTTCAGCTACATGAACGGAATCGTCCACCCCTACTACACCGTGGCGCTGGCGCCCGCGATCGCCGCGACCATCGGATTCGGCGCAGATCTGTTGTGGCGCAGACGACGAGATCCGCGGGCAGCCAGCGCGCTGGCCGCCACGACCGTGGTGACGGTCGCTCTGGCCGCGCAATTGCTGTCGCGCACTGCGGACTGGCTGCCTTGGCTCCGGATCGCGATCGTGGTCGGGGGCGTGGGCGCTGCGGCGCTGATCCTGGCGTCCGTGCGGCTGGGTCCGCGCGCGAGCCGGGCCGTCGCCGGCGTGGCCCTGGTGTGCTGCCTGGCCGCGCCCGCGGCGTACACGGTGGTCACCGCCGCGACCCCGCACTCCGGTGCCATCCCCTCGGTCGGTCCGGCGCGCTCCGGTGGTTTCCCCGGCGGCGGTTTCCCCGGCGGTGGTCTGCTGAGTTCACCGACGCCGCGTCCGGAACTGATCGGGGTGCTCACCGCCGACGCCGACCGATTCGTCTGGGCCGCAGCGGTTGTCGGTTCCAACAACGCAGCGGGCTACCAATTGGCCACCGGTGCGCCGGTGATGGCGATCGGCGGATTCAACGGCACCGACCCGGCGCCGACGTTGGCGCAGTTCGTCGACGACGTCGCTGCCGGAAGCATCCACTACTTCATCGCCGGCCGGCAGATGATGATGGGCCGAGCGCCTGTCAGCGGCTCGAAAGAATCCGTGGCGATCCGTGACTGGGTGGCCACCAACTTCGTCGCACAGACCGTCGACGGCACGGTCATCTACGACCTGACCGAGTCACAGCCGGCGCATAGCTCGGGCTCACGATGAACCCACATCCGCCGCACACCATGGACACCATGACATCAACCGACATCGTGGCCGAGACGCGTTGTTTCCGAACCTCTGTCGAGCGCCGGCCCCACGCCGCGCGCACCGCGCGCGTCAGCGGGGCGCCGGTCCTCGACGTCGTCGTCCCCGTCTACAACGAGCAATCCGTGCTGGCCGAATCGGTGTACCGGCTGCATCGGTATCTGCAAGAGGCGGTGCCCTTCAGGGCGCGCATCACGATCGCGGACAACGCCAGCACCGACGACACGCCGCACATCGCGGCGCGCTTGGCTGCCGAGCTGAGCGACGTGCGCGTGGTGCGTCTCGAAGAGAAGGGGCGGGGACGGGCACTGCATCACGTGTGGTCGACCTCCGATGCGGCCGTGCTCGTCTACACCGACGTCGACCTGTCGACCGACCTTGCCGCGCTCGGACCCCTGGTGGCGCCGCTGATCTCGGGCCACTCGGATCTCGCGATCGGCACCCGGCTCGCGCGCGGCGCGCGGGTCACCCGCGGACCGAAGCGCGAGATCATCTCCCGCTGCTACAACTTCATCCTCAAGTCGACGCTGTCGGCCCGATTCTCCGACGCCCAGTGCGGGTTCAAGGCCATCCGGGCCGATGTGGCCGCCCGGCTGCTGCCCCATGTCGAGGACACCGGCTGGTTCTTCGACACCGAGTTGTTGGTGCTGGCCGAGCGCAGCGGACTCCGCATCCACGAGGTCCCCGTCGACTGGGTGGACGACCCCGACAGCCGGGTCGACATCGTGGCAACGGCGGTGGCCGATCTACGCGGCATCGGACGGTTGTTGCGCGGCTTCGCCAGCGGTGCGATACCGGTGAACATGATTGCCGCTCAACTCAGTTCATCCCAAGAGGCGGCACCGCGGTCACTGCTGCGACAAGTGGTGCGGTTCGGGGCGATCGGTGTCGCGTCCACACTGGCCTACATCGCGCTGTTCGTGCTGCTGCAAGGCGAGATCGGCGCGCAGCTGGCCAATCTGGTCGCTCTGCTGCTCTGCGCGATCGGCAACACCGCGGCCAATCGACGCTTCACCTTCGGCGTGCGGGGTCAGTCTCGGCTCGCCCAGCATCATCTCGAAGGTCTTCTCGTGTTCGGTATCGCGCTGGGCATCACCAGCGGATCGCTGGGCCTGCTCCACGTCACCTCGGCCGCACCGCACCGCATGGTCGAACTCGGCGTGCTGATCGCGGCCAATCTGGTCGCCACCATCGTCCGCTTCGTCCTGCTGCGTGGCTGGGTGTTCCATCCGCGTCGCACCGCCACCAAAGGGATCGCCCGATGACTCTCACCGCTGACACCTCGGCCATCGCGGCGCCTGTGCCGCCGCGCGAGCCGGCCACGCGCTGGCCCCGATTCGCGCTCGCCGCCCTGCTGGCCGCCACCGCGGTGCTCTACCTCTGGGGCCTGGGCTCCGCGGGCTGGGCCAACGACTTCTACGCCGCCGCCGCGCAAGCCGGCACCCAGAACTGGAAGGCATGGCTGTTCGCATCCCTGGATTCGGGCAACGCGATCACCGTCGACAAGCCGCCCGTCTCGATCTGGTTCATGGCGCTCTCGGGCAGACTGTTCGGCTTCACGCCGTTCACGATGCTGCTGCCGCAGGCGTTGATGGGCGTCGCGTCGGTGGGTGTCCTGTATGCCGCGGTGCGTCGGGTCAGCGGGCCAGGAGCCGGTCTGATCGCAGGCGCTGCCCTCGCGGTGATGCCGGTCGCGGCGTCGATGTTCCGCTACAACAACCCCGACGCGCTGCTGGTGCTGCTGCTAGTGGTGGCGGCCTACCTGATGGTGCGTGCCATCGAGACCGGGCGCACCCGATGGGTGGTGGGCACCGGAGCGGTCCTGGGTGTCGCGTTCCTGACCAAGATGCTGCAGGCCTTTCTCGTGGTGCCCGGTTTGGCGCTGGCGTTCCTGGTCGCCGCACCGATCGCGTTCTGGCCGCGGGTCCGCGCGTTGATCGCCGGTGGGGTGGCGATGGTGGCGACGGCCGGGCCGTTCCTGGCGCTGGTCAGCCTGTGGCCGGCCGATTCGCGGCCCTACATCGGCGGGTCGACCGACAACTCGTTGTTGCAGCTCGCGTTGGGCTACAACGGCATTCAGCGGATCGCCGGCCGAGGGGAAGGTCCCGGCGGGGGCCACGGCCCGGGCGGCGGCGCAGGCGGCCCGGGGGGTGATGCGCACGTGTTCTTCGGCGGGACGCCGGGCATCGGCCGGATGTTCGGTCCGTCGTTCGGGGCCGAGGTGTCCTGGCTGCTGCCTGCTGCGCTGATCGGCCTGGTGGCGGTCCTGTGGTTCACCCGGAGCGCCGCGCGGACGGCGCCACTGCGGGCGAGCCTGCTCCTGTGGGGCGGCTGGATGCTGGTGACCGCTGCCGTGTTCAGCTTCATGGACGGCACCATCCACCCGTACTACACGTTGGCGCTGGCGCCGGCGGTCGCCGCACTGGTCGGCATCTGCACAGTCGAGCTGTGGCACGGCAGGCAGTCCTCGGCAGCGCGTGCGGTGCTCGCGGTGATGTCGGCGGGCACCGGCGTGTGGGCGTTCGTGTTGCTTGGCCGGGCGCCGGGGTGGCAGCCGTGGCTGCGCTGGGTGGTGTTGATCGGGTTGCTCGTGGTTGCTGCGCTGCTGGTGGCGGGAATCCATCGGTGGGGTCGGCTGACCGCAGCGGTGGCTGCTGCCGGATTGATCCTCGGCGCTGCGGCACCCGCGGCCTACGCCATCGAGACGGCCGCCCATCCCGCCCGCGGTCCGGGCGCGATGGCGGGCCCGGCGGCCGCCCACGCCGACTTCGGCGGATTCGGCGACATGCCGGGCGGACCGGGCGGTCCGGGTGGGCCCGGCGGTTTCGGCGGACCGATGCGGGTCGATGACAACGTCGCGCTGCAGGAGCTGGTGAAGGCGACCGACAATCGTTGGGCCGCAGCCACTGTCGGCTCCATGACGGCGAGCGGCCTGGAGTTGAGCACCGGCACCTCGGTGATGGCGATCGGCGGGTTCATGGGCAGCGACCCGTCGCCGACGCTGGCGCAATTCCAGCAGTACGTCGACGACGGCCAGGTCCGCTACTTCATCGCAGAACAGCACCGAGGCCCCGGCGGTCCCCGGCCCGACAGTGGGGAAGCGGCGCAGATCACCGCGTGGGTGACCAAGAACTTCACTGCGCGCGACGTGGGCGGCGCGACGGTCTACGACCTCGCGCGCTGACCGGCCGAGCGTGGGGGTTGTGTACGCCTCAGGGTCCTGATGCGTACACAACCCCCACGCTCGGACCTTTGCGCGCGGACTGATTCTTACCGGTGACGCAGTGCGGCCGTATCCCTACGGTCACGCCATGTCGGTGACAGATGAGTACCTGGAGAACAACCAGGAGTACGCGAAGACGTTCTCGGGACCGCTGCCGCTGCCACCCAGCAAGCACGTCGCCGTCGTCGCATGCATGGACGCCCGCCTCGACGTGTACCGCATTCTCGGGCTTGCCGACGGCGAGGCGCACGTCATCCGCAACGCCGGCGGCGTCGTCACCGACGACGAGATCCGGTCGTTGGCCATCAGCCAGCGACTGCTGGGCACTCGCGAGATCATCCTGATCCACCACACCGATTGCGGCATGCTGACGTTCACCGACGACGATTTCAAGCGCGACATCCAGCAGGAGACCGGCATCAAGCCGGAGTGGGCAGCAGAAGCTTTCGCGGATCTCGACGAGGACGTCCGGCAGTCGCTGCGCCGCGTCGAAGCGAGCCCGTTCGTCACCAAACACGAGTCCCTGCGCGGCTTCGTCTTCGACGTTGCGACGGGTGTGCTCACCGAGGTCACGCTCTAGCCGTCCCCCTCGGGACTGTGCACGCGCTCCGCCCCGTTCTGCGTGCACAGGGTTCACGCTCGCCTGCTCCGATGAACCGTTGACACGTGCTCACCCGGCGGTTAGATTGCCCGTTGATGATCGTAATTCTGGTCAAATCTACCAACTTTGCAGGGAAACCATGACGACGACCGAAGACACCGCGGTCAACGCGGGGCGCTACGAGCTGAGCCACCTGCGTGCGCTGGAAGCCGAAGCCATCCACATCATCCGCGAGGTGGCCGCCGAGTTCGAGCGGCCGGTACTGCTGTTCTCCGGCGGCAAGGACTCGATCGTGATGCTGCACCTGGCGCTCAAGGCCTTCGCGCCGGGGCGGCTGCCGTTCCCGGTGATGCACGTCGACACCGGCCACAACTTCGACGAGGTGCTGCAGGCGCGCGACGATCTGGTCGCGCAGTCGGGCGTGCGTCTGGTGGTGGCCAAGGTGCAGGACGACATCGACGCCGGGCGCGTGGTCGAGACGATCCCGTCCCGCAATCCGATGCAGACGTTCACGCTGCTGCGGGCGATCAGGGAGAACAAGTTCGACGCCGCGTTCGGTGGGGCGCGCCGCGACGAGGAGAAGGCGCGCGCCAAAGAGCGGGTGTTCAGCTTCCGCGACGAGTTCGGCCAGTGGGACCCGAAGAACCAGCGGCCCGAGCTGTGGAACCTCTACAACGGCCGGCACCGCAAGGGCGAGCACATCCGGGCGTTCCCGCTGTCGAATTGGACCGAGTTCGACATCTGGTCCTACATCGGCGCCGAGAAGATCGCGCTGCCGTCGATCTACTACGCGCATCAGCGCAAGGTGTTCGAGCGCGACGGCATGCTGCTCGCGGTGCACCGGTTCATGCAGCCGCGCAAAGACGAGCCCGTGATCGAGAAGACGGTGCGGTTCCGCACCGTCGGTGACGTCACCTGCACAGGCTGCGTCGAGTCGACGGCGGCGACGGTCAGTGAGGTCATTGCCGAGACCGCGGTGTCGCGACTGACCGAGCGGGGCGCGACGCGTGCCGACGACCGGATTTCGGAGGCGGGGATGGAAGACCGTAAGCGCGAGGGGTATTTCTGATGGCGACGACACTTCTCCGTATCGCGACCGCCGGTTCGGTCGACGACGGCAAGTCCACACTGATCGGCCGGCTGCTCTACGACAGCAAGGCCGTGATGGAGGATCAGCTCGCCGCTGTCGAGCGCACCTCCAAGGAACGCGGTCACGACTACACCGACCTGGCTCTGGTCACCGACGGGCTGCGCGCCGAGCGCGAGCAGGGCATCACGATCGATGTGGCCTACCGCTACTTCGCCACGGCCAAGCGGAAATTCATCATCGCCGACACGCCGGGCCACATCCAGTACACCCGCAACATGGTGACCGGCACGTCGACCGCGCAGCTGGCGATCGTCCTCGTCGACGCCCGCCACGGTCTGCTCGAGCAGTCCCGCCGCCACGCATTCCTGGCCTCGCTGCTGGGCATCCGGCACATCGTGCTCGCGGTCAACAAGATGGATCTCGTCGGCTGGGATCAGGAGCGGTTCGAGAAGATTCGCGACGAGTTCTACGAATTCGCCGCACGTTTGGACGTTCAGGACGTCACGACGATCCCGCTCTCGGCGCTCAACGGCGACAACGTCGTCACCAAATCCGATGTCACGCCGTGGTACGACGGGCCGGCGCTGCTCAGCCATCTCGAGGACGTGTACATCGCCGGTGACCGCAACCTGGTCGACGTGCGGTTCCCGGTGCAGTACGTGATCCGGCCGCAGACCCACGAGCACGCCGATCACCGCAGCTATGCCGGCACCGTCGCCAGCGGCGTGATGCGTCCCGGTGACGAGATCGTCGTACTGCCGACCGGCAAGACCTCGCGCATCACGGCCATCGAGGGCCCCGGCGGCCCTGTGCAAGAAGCCTTTCCGCCGATGGCGGTATCGGTGAGCCTGGCTGATGACATCGACATCAGCCGCGGCGACCTGATCGCCCGGCCCAACAACCAGCCGCGGGTGACGCAGGAGTTTGACGCCACGGTGTGTTGGATGGCCGACGAGGTGTCGCTGGAGCCGGGTCGCGACTACCTGATCAAGCACACGACGCGCACCACCCGCGTCAGGGTGACGGCGCTGGACTACCGCCTCGACGTCAACACGCTGCACCGCGACAAGACCGCCACCGCGCTGAAACTCAACGAGCTGGGCCGGGTGTCGCTGCGCAGCCAGGTGCCGCTGCTGCTCGACGAGTACAGCCGCAACGCGGCGACGGGATCGTTCATCCTGATCGACCCGAACACCAACGGCACGGTCGCGGCGGGCATGATCCTGCCCTATGTGACGGCGCGCACCGCGAGCCCCAACACCGTCCGCCACCAGTCGCTGTGCACCTCCGAGGACCGGCTGTCCAAGGGACGCACGGTGTGGTTCACCGGCCTGTCCGGTTCCGGCAAGTCCTCGGTGGCCATGCTGGTCGAGCAGAAGCTGCTCGAAAAGGGCGTGCCGGCTTATGTTCTCGACGGGGACAACCTGCGGCACGGACTGAACGCCGATCTGGGCTTCTCGATGGCCGACCGCGCCGAGAACCAGCGTCGGCTGGCGCACATCGCGGCGATCCTCGCCGACTCCGGCCAGGTGGTGCTGGTGCCCGCGATCAGCCCGCTCGAAGAGCACCGTGCGCTCGCCCGGCAGGTGACGACGGCGGCCGGCCTGGACTTCTTCGAGGTGTTCATGGACACCCCGATCGAGGACTGCGAGCGCCGCGATCCGAAAGGCTTGTACGCCAAGGCCCGTGCCGGCGAGATCACCCATTTCACCGGCATCGACAGTCCGTACCAGCGACCGAAGGATCCCGACTTGCAGCTCACCCCAGACCTTCCCCTCGACGGACTCGCCGACCGGGTGATCGAGCTACTGGAGAGCCGGCCATGACCGAATCCGACCACGAGGTTGCCGCACGCCTGGCCACCGAAGCCGGTGCCCTGCTACTCGATGTGCGCGCCGAGTTCGCCGACGCAGACGCCACGGAGCGGAAGGCCGCCGGGGACAAGCGGTCTCACGACTTCCTGATGAAGGAACTCGCCGCCGTGCGGCCCGACGACGCGGTGCTCTCCGAGGAGGGCGTCGACGACCCTGTGCGGTTGTCCGCCGAGCGCGTGTGGATCGTCGACCCGCTGGACGGAACACGGGAGTTCTCCGAGGCCGGGCGATCGGACTGGGCGGTGCACGTCGCGCTCTGGCAGGCGGGCGAACTCGTCGCCGGGGCTGTGGCGCTGCCGGCCCAGGGCGTCACGCTGGCCACCCCCACGGTCCCGGCGCCGCCGGCTCAACCCGGCGCCCCGCGGATCGTCGTCTCCCGCACCCGCCCGCCGGCGATCGCCCTGGAGGTCAAGGACGCGCTCGAGGGCACCCTCGTCGAAATGGGTTCGGCCGGGGCCAAAGTCGCATCGGTGGTGCAGGGGGTCTCGGATGTCTACGTGCACGCCGGCGGCCAGTACGAGTGGGATTCCGCTGCGCCCGTGGCGGTGGCCCGGGCGGCCGGGTTGCACACCTCCCGCATCGACGGCTCGCCGCTGATCTACAACCAGCGCGACTCCAAGCTGCCTGACCTCATCGTGTGCCGGCCCGAGCTCGCTGATGCGGTGCTGGCGGTGACGGCCCGGCGGTAGGCTGCCCAGATGGCTGAACCCAACACACTGCGCGCCCTGTCGGGGCTGCCGCTGGAGCCCGCCCGTCTCGGTGACTCGGTGCTGGTGCTGATCGACTGCCAGAACACCTACACCGAAGGGGTTTTGGAGCTCGAGGGGGTCCAGGCCGCGCTCGATGAGGCCGCGGCGCTGCTCGAGCGTGCCCGCTCGGCCGGGGCTCCGGTCATCCACGTGCAGCACGACGACGGTCCCGGCTCGCTCTACGACATCCACGGGCACACCGGGGCGTTCGTCGACCGGGTGGCCCCGTCGGAGACCGAGCCGGTCGTGGTGAAGAACTATCCGAACGCGTTCGTGCAGACCGAGCTGCAGGACAGACTCGCCTCGCTGGGTGTGCAGAACCTCGTGCTCGCCGGTTTCATGACACACATGTGCGTGAACTCGACGGCGCGCGGCGCGTTCAACCTGGGGTACGCGCCGACGGTGGTGGCCCACGCGACCGCGACCCGCGCCTTGCCGGGGATAGCGGGAGAACCGGTGTCCGCGCCGGCACTTCAAGCTGCGAGTCTGGCTGCGATCGCCGACCTGTTCGCGGTGGTCGTGCCCGACGCCGCCGACATCCCCGGATAGGCCGCGAGCGCATGCGGATGTCGGCGAAGGCGGAGTACGCGATCCGCGCCATGGTCGAGCTGGCCACCGCCGACGACGGCGCGCTCGTCAAGACCGAGGATCTCGCCAAGGCTCAGGGCATTCCGGCGCAGTTCCTGGTCGACATCCTGTCGGATTTGCGCACCGACCGGCTGGTCCGGAGCCACCGCGGCCGCGACGGCGGATACGAGCTCGCCCGGTGCGCGACCGAGATCAGCATCGCCGATGTCCTGCGATGCATCGACGGGCCGCTCGCCAGTGTCCGTGACATCGGGCTCGGCGACCTGCCCTACAGCGGACCCACGGCCGCGCTGACCGACGTCTGGCGGGCGTTGCGCGCCAGTATGCGTTCGGTTCTGGAGACCACCAGCCTGGCCGATGTCGCGGCCGGCGCACTGTCCGACCACGTCCGTAACCTGGCCGACGACTACCGCGCGCAGGAGGAGCAGCGCGGGCGCGCCGTCACCTGACCCGAGGAGCACTCATGGTCTTCGACTTTCGCGATCTCACCGCACCGGTGTCGGTGGCGCCGATGGCGGGAGGGCCGTCGACGCCCGACCTCGCGGCCGCGGGCACCAATGCCGGCGGGCTCGGTTTCATCGCGGCCGGCTATCTGAGCGCCGACGTGTTCGCCGACCGGCTGGGCGCGGCACTGCGACTGACGTCCGGCCCGATCGGCGCGAACCTCTTCGTGCCCGGTCCGGATACCGGCAACAAGGAGAGCATCGAGCGGTACGCCGCGCAGCTTGCGCCGGATGCCGAGCGGTACGACGTCGAAGTCGGTGCGCCCCGCATCGATGACGACGCGTGGCAGGGCAAGATCGACGTGCTGCTGGGCCTGCGACCGGCGTTGGCGTCGTTCACCTTCGGCCTCCCGACGGCCGACGAAGTCACACGGCTTCGACGGGCCGGCATCACCGTCGCGGGGACCGTCACCACCGTCGCCGAGGCCCGCGAGGCAGTCGATCGCGGTGTCGACGTGCTGGTGGCGCAAGGGCCCGCCGCCGGTGGGCACCGCGGCACGTTCGACTCGCAGGCACGCCCGGCCGAGCAACATCTCGATGATCTGCTGGCCGGGATCACCGCCGCGCACGACCTCCCCGTGGTCGCGGCGGGCGGCCTGATGACCGCGGCGGACATCGAGCGGGTGCGCCGAGGCGGGGCTGTCGCCGCGCAGCTCGGCACGGCTTTCCTCCTCGCCGACGAAGCGGGAAGCAGCCCCGTGCACCGGGCCGCACTGACGAGCCCGCAGTTCACCGAAACGGTTGTCACGAAGGCGTTCTCGGGGCGATACGCACGCGGTCTGCGCAACCGCTTCGTCGACGATCACGATGCGCAGGCGCCGCTGGCCTACCCCCAGGTGCACTACTTGACCAGTCCGCTGCGCGCGGCTGCGGTGCGGGCAGGCGATCCGCACGGGACCAACGTCTGGGCCGGCACCGGGTTCCGTCTCGCCGAACCCGGGCCGGTCGCCGCGATCATCGAGAAGCTCACGGGCGGCTAACGCAGCTCGTCGACGCTGACGTCGCCGGTCTCGGAATGCACCCGCACGACCGACGCGGCACCCCGGGTCTCGCGGGTCTGCGGCACCTGCACCATGGTTGAGCCCCACTGCTGGCCCGTCGTCGCGTCGACGACGTACGGTCCCGGCGGGGGCAGCGACACGGTCACGTCCCCGTTCTCGGTCCGGGCCTCGAGTGTGGCGGGAGCCTCGCTGAAGTCGACGTCGATGTCGCCGGTCTGCGTGGTCGCCCGGAACGTCTGAGACACCGACACCGCGTCACGGGTGTCGACATCGCCGTTCTCTGCGGTGACATCCACGTCGCGCGCCGCTCCGCCCAGGATGACCGCACCGTCGCGGGTGCGGGCCACCAGCCGGTCGATGTCCGCTTCGAGCATCACCACACCGGTGTCCTGCTGGGTGGTCACCGTGGTTCGGCGCGCCTGATCCACCGGGAGCACCACGGTGATCTGCGAGGCCCGACCCCAGTTCAGCACCGCGGAGGGTTCCGCGTCGATCGTCACGCGGGCCGACGAGCCGTCGGCGGCCACCGACAGTGGATCAGAGCCCGCGCGAACAGAATTCACCATCGTCATGTCGACGCGTGGGGTGCTCGCTTCGCGATCGGTGGTGATCCGCACGATGACGGGCACGGAGCCGGTGTCGACGGCCACCGAACGGAGCGTCGCGGGGAGGTCGGCGCTGTCGGTGACGACCCGGAACGTGCTGACGCCCCAGGCGGACACCGCCAGCGACGCCACCGTCCCGACCGTCAGGACCGTCGCGGCGATGATCAGGATGGAGCGGATCGCCGTGCGGCCGCCGGGCGACAGGGCAGGTGGCGGGGTGGGTGGGGTGACCAAGGGTGTCATGGTGGTCATGGCATAGTCCTTTCGCGCGTTCAGGATTCGAGGTAACGCAGCACGGCGAGGACGCGCCGGTTGCCGCTGTCGTCGGGAGCCAGCCCGAGCTTGGTGAAGATCGAGGCGATGTGCTTCTCGGCCGAGCCGACCGACATGTGCAGCGCGGTGGCGATCGCCGAGTTGGTCTTGCCCTCGGCCATCAACTGCAGGACCTCGTGTTCGCGCGGGGTCAGCGCGTCCAGGGCGTTGCGGCGGTGTGACCGAACGAGGATCTGCGACACCACTTCCGGGTCCAGCACCGTGCCGCCGGCGCCGACGACGGCGACCGCGTCGAGGAAGGCCGGGACGTCGGCGACCCGGTCCTTGAGGAGGTAGCCGAAACCGCGGGTGTCCGAGGCGATCAGGTCGGCGGCGTACCGCTCCTCGACGTAGTGCGAAAGCACCAGCACCGGGGACTCCGGGTTCTGGCTGCGCAGCAGCGCCGCGGCGCGGATGCCTTCGTCGGTGAAGGTGGGCGGCATCCGGACATCGAGGATCGCGAGGTCGGGCCGGGTCTCGTTGACCAGGCGCAGCAGGTTGGTCGCGTCGGGCACCCCGGCCACCACGTCGTGTCCAGCGTCGGTGAGGATGCGCTCGATACCTGCCCGCAGCAGCGCGGAGTCCTCGGCGATCACGATCCGCATGGCAGCACCGCGGTGATGATCGTCGGTCCGGTGACCGGGCTGGACACTGTGAAGGTGCCGCGGGCCGCGCGCACCCGCTCGTCGAGACCGCGCAGGCCGGTGGCGTTCTCGTCGCCGGTGATCTGCGCACCGCCGCGCCCGTCGTCGAACACGCTGACGTGCAACTGCTGTGCGGTCTCGTCCAGGCGGACCGTGACGGCGGCTTGGCCGGCGCTCGCGTGGCGGGTGACGTTGGTCAGCGCTTCGGCGACGACGAAGTACGCGCATGCCTCGACCTCGTCGGGCAGGCGGCGGGGTAGGTGCACGCTCAGCGTGGTCGGCACCCCGGACATCGTCGCGCGCTGCACCACCGCCGAGAGCGCCGCGTCGAGACCGCGGTCGGCCAGGATCGTCGGTGCGATGCCGCGGACGACATTGCGCAATTCGACGAGCGCGCTCTTCGCCTCGTCGTGAGCCTCGGCGATCAGCGCCTTGGCCACCGGCAGATCGGTGTCGAGTTTGGTCTGCGCCAGGCCGATCGTCATCGCCAGGGACACCAACCGCGGTTGCACGCCGTCATGGAGATCGCGTTCGATGCGGTGGCGTTCGGTCTGCGCGGAGGTCACCGCACCCTGCCGCGCGTCGGCCAGTGCGCTGACCTGGTACTGCAGGTGCGCGGTCGGCGACGGCGTCAGCAGCCAGCGGTCGATCGTGGCGTCGAGGGCGGGCGCATAGACCAGCAGCACGCCCGCCGCGGCCACGGCCATCACCGCCAGCAGAACCGCCGCCGGGGTGGGCAGGAACGACAGGCCGGCGTCAGCGTCACTGTTCCCGATCGCGATCGCGGCGGCCGGTGCGAGGAAGGCGAACACCAGCAGCGCAACTGCGAGACCGGTGGCCAGGATGTCGTAGGTCATGCGCAGGTAGTGGTGGGCCACGGCCTTCCAGAGCCGGGCGCTGCCGAGGTCGAGCAGGATCTGATGGGCCCAGCCCTGGGAGCCGCTGTGCGGCGAGAGTCGGCGCGGCGGAATGCCGATACCCATCCCGAACACCGCTTCGCTGCGGACCCGTTCGACGCGTTCGACGCCGCGCATCAGGTAGGCGAACACCACGGCGGCGAGGAGGAAGCCGACCACGCTCGGGATCGAGGAGACCCCGACGATCAACAGCGTCAACGGAATCCAGAACCACACGAGGGCCACCGCGGCACCGGTGACCATGGAGGCGGTCGATACGACGCCGCGGGAGGACGTGCGCGGAACCGGTGGCGGCGCCGCGATTACGGGTGCGGGCTCGATCACCGTGGCAGCTGAAGCGGTCATGATCACCAACCTAGGGACCGCGGCGCGACCGCGGGACGGCGTTTTCCCGTGAATTCGGCGGGGGATAACCCCCTGAGGTAATTGGTCTGACCACTTGACCAACTGGCCTTCGGTGGGGCAGAGTGAAGGCATGGCTCTACGTCCGGTGAACCGTCGCTCGGTGCCCGAGGACGTCTTCGACCAGATCGTCGCCGACGTGCTCAGTGGTGAGATGCAGCCCGGCGAGGCGCTGCCGAGCGAGCGGCGACTCGCCGAGGTGCTCGGTGTCTCCCGTCCGGCCATCCGGGAAGCGCTCAAGCGCCTCGCCGCGGCCGGCCTGGTCGAGGTGCGCCAGGGGGACGCCACCACGGTGCGTGACTTCCGGCGCACGGCCGGCCTCGACCTGCTTCCCACGTTGCTGATGCGCGGTGGCGACCTGGACCTCGATGTGGTCCGCAGCATCCTCGAGACGCGGCTGCACAACGGGCCGAAGGTCGCCGAGCTGGCCGCCCAGCGCGGCGGCCCGCACGCGCGGGAAAGCCTCGACGGGGCTCTGGACGCCCTGGCTGTCGAGGCCGATCCCGTTGCCGCGCAACGGTATGCGCTCGACTTCTGGGATCACGTCGTCGACTGTGCCGACTCGATCGCGTTCCGGTTGATGTTCAACACCTTGCGCGCCACCTACGAGCCGGTGCTGCCCGCCCTGGCCGCGGTGATGGCCGCCGAGGTGGAGCGGATCGACGACTACCGCGAACTGGCCGACGCCGTGATCGCCGGGCAGGGCGACGCGGCCCGGTCGGCCGCGCAACGCCTCCTGGAACCCGCGACCACCGCCCTGCTCGCCGCTCTGGCCGATCTGGAGGAGAAGCAATGACCAGTGCACCCGTTCGCCGCGCCCGCCGGCAGTTCACGCTCGGTGACGCCGCGCGCGAGTTCGCGCGGCACCCGTCCCCGTGGATGATCGGCGTGACGCTGGCCGCCGCGGCCACCGCCCGTCTGTGGATCGGTGAGTGGAGCTGGACCGACGCCGTCGTTCCCGTCGTGATGCTCGCGGTGTTCCCGTTCTTCGAATGGGTTGTCCACGTGTGCATCCTGCATTGGAAGCCGCGCCGCATCGCCGGCCTGCGCATCGACTCTCTGTTGGCTCGCAAGCACCGGGAACATCACGTCGATCCGCGCGAAGTCGCTTTGATCTTCATCCCCTGGCCCGCGCTGCTGTGGGTGTTGCCCGTGTCGGTCGGGATCGCGCTGCTGGCCTTCCCGGGAACGAGCCTGGGGTTGACGTTCCTGACGTTCCTGACCGTGCTGGGGTTGTGTTACGAGTGGTGCCACTACCTGGTGCACAGCGATTACAAACCGAAAACCGCTGTGTATCGAGCGGTGTGGCGAAACCATGGGCAGCATCACTTCAAGAACGAGCACTACTGGTTCACCGTCACCAGTGCCGGCACCGCCGATCGGGTGTTGGGCACGTACCCGGACCCGGCCGCGGTCGAGACGTCGCCGACCGCCAAGAACCTGCACGGCCTGCCCGCGTAAAACCCGGGGTCGGGCATGCCAGAATCGCGGCGTGCGTATCGGGATGACGATGCCGGTGATGGAGCCCGACCTGGACAGCGCGACGCTGCGGGCATGGGCGCGGCTGGTCGACGACGGACCGTTCTCGTCGCTGTGCTGGGGTGAGCGGATCGCGTTCGACAACCCGGAGAGCTTGACGCTGCTCGGGGCGCTGGCCGCCTGGACGGATCGGGTGCGGCTCGTGACCACGGTCGTGATTCCCCAGCTGCACGACCCCGTCATGCTGGCCAAGGCGCTGGCCACCGGCGACCTGCTCGCCGACGGCCGCTTGACGGTGGGGATCGGCGTCGGCGGACGCCATGAGGACTACCGCGCGGTCGGCGCGGACCCCGCAACTCAGACGATGCGCCAGCTCGCGGACCGGGTTGCGGTCATGCGCCGGGTGTGGGCGGGGGAGAACGTGACCGATGCGACGCTGCCGGTGGGGCCGCCACCCGTACAGTCCGGCGGACCCGAATTGCTGGTCGGCACAACGGGTCCCAAGACATTGCGCAGCGCTGCGGGCTGGGCCACCGGCCTGGCGGGGATCAGCCTGGATCTCGACACCGCCGCGCAGAACGAGCTGTTCGACGTGGCGCGTGCCGCGTGGCGCGACGCCGGTAAGCCGGCACCCCACCTGGCGACGTCGTTCTGGTTCGCGATCGGGGAGGGGTCTGCACCGCGCGAGCAGGTGCACCACCACCTCCGGCGCTACATGAACTGGATACCGGCCGAGATCGTCGACGCGATGGCCCCGACGACGGGCTGGGCCGGTACGCAGGACGAATTACGGACTGTGCTGGGCCGGTTCGCCGACATCGGCACCGACGAGATCCATCTGATCCCGACGAGCACCGACATGGATCAGCTGCACCAGGCGGCCGAGGTGGCCGCCGAGTTCAGCTGAACGCGGCAGAACGGCCCTTGGCCAACGTGGCGAGCAGCTCCCGGTACGGACCCACCAGGTAAGCGGTGTCGCCTGCGCGCAACTGCGCGTCGCGGCGCGGATGCAGTTCGTGCGCACCGTCGCCGCCGACGATCGCGATCACCCGGGTCTGGGTGGAAAGCTCCGCCATTCGGATACCGTCGAGTTCGCTTCCGGGGTCCACACGCACCCCGCCCACCATGAATGACGCCTGCCCCACCGAGAACGTCCCGAACACGGTGAGGCCCAACGCCGCTCCGATGAACCACGGCGCCGCCAGCTCGACGGTCGACAACACGTTGTCGAAGCCGAACCGGTGCGCCACCGCGGCGCCGAGCGCTCGATCGAAGACCCGCAGCACCACCGGCACACCACCGCGGTTCTTCAGACGCTCGCGGGAGACGATGGCCGTTTCGATGTTCACCACATCGGCGTCGGTGAGCACCGCGACCGCCGTTGCCTCGTCGATGCGCGCCGCCTCCAACGTCGAGGGCAGGGTCGCGTCGCCGAAGACCACCGGAATGCCGCGGTCGGCCGCTGCTGACAGGTAGCGGTTCTCGTCGTTGAACTCGATCACCGCGACGTCGTGACCGGCGGCCTTCAGGTCGGCGGCCACCCGGATGCCGAACGACCCCAGACCCACCACGATCATGTGGTGCTGGAGTTCGCGGACCTTGCGTCGGCCCGCCGAATACGCCAGGCGACGCGAGAGCAACAGATCAGCGACGAACGCCATCAGCACCGCGGTGGTGGTGATGCCGGCGAACATCAGCACGATGCTGAACAGACGCAGCCAGGTCGGTTGATCACTGAAGCTGAAGTCGCCGTAGCCGACGGTGGCGATGGTCTCGGTCGAGAAATACAGCGCGTCGACGAAGCTCATCCCGGGCTTGTTGTAGGAGAACCAGAGCAGGATCGTCGACCCGACGAGCAGACTCATCGACACCGACAGCGCGCGATAGAAGTTCGGGTTGACATCCTCGCGGAAGGCGCGCGCCGCGTTCATGATTCGAGCCATCGGCGACCGCCTCGGCCGGGCCGCGACGGTGGTGTCCGGTTCGTCCAGTCGACCCGCGGTGCCGATCACGGCCACCCAGTCACCCTCGTCGACGTGCAGATCGCGGCCCGGGCACGCCACGGTCGAACCCGGTGTCGGGCTGCGGTCACCGTGCACGACAGCCACCGGAGCGAGGTCACCGTAGATCTCCCGTAGCGTGCCGGCCCGGGGTGTCGCCTCGCCCGACACGACGAAGCTGAACTCGCCCGCCGCGATCGTGTGCGTCGTCCGGGCCAGGCACCGTTCGACCACCGACGGGGCCGCGAGATCGGCCACGTCGAGCACCGCTCCGGGACCATTGCCGACGGCCATCGCCTCCCGTAGCACCGTGTTGGCCAGACGCGCCACCACCCGCACCGTGGGGTTGAAACGGCGTGCCAGCAGCGCGATCTCGAGATTGTCCGCGTCGTCAGGTCCCGCGCACACGACGGCGGTGGCCGCCTCGAGACCGGCGACGGTGAGCTGATCGGGCCCATCGATCACCGTCACCGTGGCGCCGGCGCCCCCCCCCCCCGCAACTCCTCGGCGATACGCATCGCAAGTGCATCGCCACCGCTGACGATGGTGTGGCTGCCGACCATTGCAGCAGGTTACGCAATGCCGCGCTGCCCGGCAGAACTGCTAGATGGTCACGACCTCGTAGTCGCCCAGCTGGCCCACCAGCGTGTGCAGGTGGTCTTGAGCTGAGCCCAGCGTCTGCTCGATCGCGGTCAGTCGAGCTGCGTAGTGCCCCACGGGATATTCGGCGGTGACGCCGATTCCGCCGTGCAACTGGATCGCTTCCTGGGCGATGTGGCGGCCGGACCGGCCGATCTGCACCTTGGCGCGCGCGGCGATGGTTGGCGTCACGTCGCCGTCGGCGATTGACATGGCGGCGTACAACGCCATGCTGCGGGCCAGCTCCAGTGAGACGTACATGTCCGCGGCGCGTTGGGTCAGCGTCTGGAACTTGCTCAGCGTGACACCGAATTGCTTGCGCTGGGTGAGGTATTCGGTCGTCAGCCGCAACGCCTCCTCCATGGCGCCGAGCGCCTCGGAACACAGCCCGGAAGACAACCGCACCAGCGCGCGCTCGACGGCCGCCGATGCGTCGACCGCATCGCCGAGCGGCTCCGCCGCGACAGCGTCGAGGTCGATCTCGGCCCCGCGCTGACCGTCGAAGGTCCGGTAGGGCTTGCGTGACGTCGCCGTCGCGTCGACCAGGAAGAGTCCGGTGCCGCCGTCGGGCAGCGCGGCCGTCACCACCAGCGTGTCGGCGCTGTCACCGGCCAGCACGGGGTTCTTTGTGCCGCTGACAGTCCATCCGTCGCCGGCGCGCGCAGCGGTGGTGGAAACCGTCGCAGTGAGCCGGCGCATGCCCGGCTCGTTGTGGGCGAATGCCAGGAGACGCTCACCACCGGCCACCTCGTCGAGCAGCGCTCGCTGCTCGGTGCTACCCACCTCCGCGATCACCGCACCCGGGCCCAGGGCCGCGTGCAGCACCGGCTCGGGCGCCAGCCGGCGGCCGGCTTCGACGAGCACGGCGTGGATTTCGAGCTGTCCGCCGGAGTCTTCGTCGAAACCGAGGCCGAGCACGCCGGTTTCGGCGAGCTGGGCCCATACGTCGCGGCTCCAGCCCTGATCGGTGTCGAGAACTTTGAGACGGCTCTCGATGTCATAGGCGCGCGTGAACATCTCGCGGGTGGTGTCACGCAGCAGGGTCTGTTCTTCGCTGAACTGGAAGTCCATGGGTTCGCCTTGTCTCTACAGTCCGAGGATGGTCGACGAGATGATGGTGCGCTGTACTTCGTTGCTGCCGCCGTAGATCGAGGTCTTGCGGTAGTTCAGGTAGCGCGGAGCGCTGTGCTGCGCCCACTCCGGGGACGCCAGGTCCGCCCCGCCCTGGAACGGCAGGATGTCGGGGCCGGCCACCTCCATCAGCAGCTCGGTGGCGATCTGCTGCAGCTGACTGCCCCGCAATTTCAGGACCGACGACGCCGGGTTCGGCTTGCCGCCCTTGGAACCCGACGCCACCCGCATCTGCGTCAGTTCCAGTGCGAGAACGTCGTTCTCGGCCTCTGCCAGCCGGGCCGCGAACAGGGGATCCTCGAGCAGGCCGCTGGCTTTGGCGCGCTCCTTGACCTCCGCGAGCCGCACCTTGGTACGGCCGACCTGGGCGATGCCCGTGCGCTCGTTGCCGAGCAGGAACTTCGCGTAGCTCCAGCCCTGGTTCTCCTCGCCGACCAGGTTCTCGGCGGGCACCCGGACGTCTTCGAAGAACACCTCGTTGACCTCGACGCTGCCGTCGACGAGCTTGATCGGGCGCATCGTGATCCCCGGGGTGTCGAGATCGATCAACAGGAACGAGATGCCGGCTTGCTTCTTCGGGGCGTTCGGATCGGTGCGGACGAGGCAGAAGATCCAGTCGGCGTACTGGCCGAGCGTGGTCCACGTCTTCTGGCCGTTCACCACGTAGCTGTCTCCGTCGCGGATCGCCGTGGTGCGCAGCGAAGCGAGGTCGGAACCCGCCTCGGGCTCGGAGAAGCCCTGGCACCACCAGATGTCGAGCGCGGCCGTCGGCGGGAGGAACCGCTCCTTGACCGCTTGCGACCCGAACTCGGCGATCACCGGGCCGACCATCTTGGCGTTGAAGTTCAGTGGCTCCGGGACACAGGCCAACTGCATTTCGTCCAGCCAGATCTGATGCTGCGTGGGCGTCCAGTCCTTGCCACCCCATTCGACGGGCCAGCTGGGCACGGCAAGGCCGTGGTCGTTGAGGATCTTGTGCGTGGTGACGATGTCTTCTTTGGTGATCTCCGTGCCGGCGCGGCTGCGTTCTCGGATGTCGGCGGGAATCTCCGTCGCATAGAAGGTGCGAAGCTCGTCGCGAAACGCGGCTTCTTCGGGTGTCAGTGCCAGCTGCATGGCCGTCTCCTGCTCCGTCGATGGACTCTCTGCAGACTAACCACTTGGTTGGGGCCTGCTCCGCGCAGTGGGGCGATGTCATTTCTGCGTGTGATTTATTGCTTGCCGCGTCAAATGGTCGCGTAACGTCTCGACGTGTTCGCAATTCGTCTGAAGAGGGGATTAGACATGCGCAGACTCGCGATGACACTCGGGGCTTCGGCCTTGGTCGTCGGCTCGCTACTCGGGACGCCGATGGCCACTGCGGCACAGCTCACCAACCCCGCTCCCGCGCCCGCGCCTGCGCCCGTGCCGGAGCGCCCGACGGTACAGCTGCTCGACTGCTACGGCTCCACCGGCTGGATGGGCTGCGGGCCGGGCTGGACGTGGCGCGACGGCTGGCGCGGTTTCGCCTGCTACCCCTGCTGACCCGACGACCCTCGATCACCGCGGAGAAACCGATGAAACTTCCAGCCATCTCACTCGGGGGACTGGCCGCCGTGTCGGCAGCCCTGACCATCGGCCTCGGAACGGCCGCTGCTGCACCGAATTACGACACGCTGCCCGTCGACCCCAATGCGTCGACCGACTCGACCGCTTACGTTGCGGTACCGCCGGTGCTCGACCCCGGCGGCCAGCAGGGCGTCGAGCAGGTCTTCAACCACCGCGACGGCAGCCGCGCCATCACGACGAAGATCCTGGTGCTGCCGTCGCCGCAAGCGGCCACGGATGCGATGAACGCGTGGCGCGACGGCCTCGGTGGCGTCGTCGCCAACCCGAAGTCCGAGCCCGTCGACATCACCCCCGGCGCGGTGTGGGCGACCGGGACGTCGCCGAACGGGTCGCAGTCCGTCGGCGTTCTCATGTTCACTCGGGGCAATGCCGCGGTGGACGTGGAGTTCGACGGCCCGGCCAACGATCCAGTTCCCGCTGACCTCGCGACGCAGTACGGCAAGGACCAGGTGGCTGCGCTTGATCGTCAGCTGGGTTCCTAGCCCGCGGCTCATCGCTCCTGCTGGGATCACGCCGAGTCTTTCTCTGGCAGGTGTGAGATCGACCGGGCTACACCTTGGTGGTGACCGGTACGGATCAGGGGGCGCCCGACGCACACCAACCAGCAGATGAACAGCGGCTCGCTGGTCTGAGCCTCGACTGGTGGGCGACGATCGTGGCGGCCGTCATCGTGCTGCTGGCGGTGGTCGACGTGCTTCCGAAGGTTCCGTGGTGAGCCGATGAGCACTGCCGTTCGGGAAACCGACCACCAGGGACCGGCCTTCGCCAGTCATAACCCGCTCGTCTATCTCCCGGGCTTGCTGCTACTCGTCGCCGTCGGCGTGGCGGGCAAGTACGCGCAGGTGGGGTGGAACGCGCTGGCCAAGCGCGAGCACTGGACCGTGCCGGACATCGAGTACGTGCTGTGGGCCATCGTGATCGGCTTGGTGATCGCCAATACCGTTGGCGTGCACCGCATTTTCCAACCCGGTCTGCAGACCTACGAGTTCTGGCTCAAAGTCGGCATCGTCGCCCTCGGCGCCCGCTTCGTGCTGGGCGACGTGATCAAGTTGGGCGGCATCTCCCTGGTGCAGATCGTGCTGGACATGGCGATCGCCGGCTCGATCATCATTCTCGCCGCGCGACTGTTCGGATTGTCAGGCAAGTTGGGGTCCCTGCTGGCCATCGGCACGTCGATCTGCGGCGTCTCGGCGATCATTGCCTCCAAAGGCGCCATTCGCGCCCGCAATTCCGAGGTGAGCTATGCGATCGCGGCGATCCTCGCACTCGGCGCGGTGGCCCTGTTCACGCTGCCGCCCCTTGGTCACGCGATCGGGCTCACCGACCACGAGTTCGGACTATGGGCCGGCCTCGCTGTCGACAACACCGCCGAAACCACGGCGACGGGATTCCTGTTCTCCGACGAGGCCGGCAAGGTGGCGGTGCTGGTGAAATCAGTGCGCAATGCGCTCATCGGCTTCGTGGTTCTGGGCTTCGCGCTGTACTGGGCTGCCCGCGGTGAGGCCGACCAGATTGCTCCGGGGGTGCGCGCGAAGGCAGCGTTCGTCTGGGAGAAGTTCCCCAAGTTCGTCCTCGGGTTCCTGGTGGTGTCGGCTCTGGCCACCGCGCACCTGATCAACAAGGGTCAGATCACCAACCTGGGAAACGTGTCGAAGTGGGCGTTCCTGCTGACCTTCGCGGGCGTCGGACTCAACACGAACTTCCGTGAACTGGCACGTGCGGGGTGGCGCCCGCTGGTGGTGGCCGTCATCGGACTCGTCGTCGTGGCGGTGGTGTCGCTGGTTCTGGTGTTGGTGACGTCTCGGGTGCTGGGCTGGGGGGTTGGCGCGCAGTGAAGCGAGCGCGTGGGGCAAAGTCCAGCCCTGACGCGTACTGCGGCGGCGCTGACAAGAGCCTGGCCGCGGCCAGCTAATCCCAGATGAGAGTTCGTTCATGGCGGCGCCCAAAAAATTTTCAGAACGTCTGCTAACTCATTGAACACGACATCACCCGGTTGTCGAGGCTTTCCGTCCACGGCTGCCCAATATCCGCAAATCCGTAGAATTGCTAATCTCTGAAAATTTTCTCCCGAACCGGTTTGACATCGCTGTCAATAGAGCACTCAGCGCACGAACGGATGACCCCCCAATCGGGTTGGCGGGGCCGGGGCCGAACGCAGGAGAAGAAACCATGGCTAATCACGGATTGACCCCCGAGGAGCTGCAGGCCGAGGTCGGCATCGCGCTTCCCGACAAAGAAGTCGTCTCGATCATCGACGTCAACGCCGACATCAACGTCGGAATCGACGCGGCGTCGCCGATCGACCTGTCAGCGGCGGCCAACCTCAACGTCGCCGCGCCGATCCAAGCCGGAGCGGGTGCCAACGTGCTGACCTACGGCTCCGGTGCCGACGCCATGGTGACGCACTCCGCGGACGGCGGCGTCGTGATCATGCAGACGATGGACAACGTGACCGCCGACGCATCGTCGGTCCAAGACAGCGCCATCGACCAGGCCGGCGACACGTCGACCGGTGTGGTCACCGATCCGGGCGCCGGAACCGACACCGGCACGGACACCGATACCGACACCGGTGCCACGGTCGACACCGGGACCGGCACCTTCGCCGACGGCGCACTGCTCAACGTCGACGTGAACGTCGACCTCAACGCAGACCTCGCCGCACCGATTGCAGGTGGCGTCGCGGCCAACGCCAACGTCGCCGCCCCGATCAACGCCGGCGTCGCCGCGAACATCGGCTCCTGGGATTCCACGGCGGACGCCGTGTCGATCCAGGACGCCACGATCACGCAGACGATGAACGACGTGCACGCGACCGCCGACTCGGATCAGACGTCGAGCATCGCCCAGGGCGGCACCAGCGGAACCGCCGACAGCGCCTCGGGCGCCACCTCCGGTGGCACCAGCGCCGGCACGAGTTCTGCTGGGAGCGACAGTAGTTCGGCCGCCTGAGTAGGCGCGTTCAGACTCTTCACGGCGAAAGGCACGAACAATGACCGTGACGAGCGAGGGGTCAGTACCCACACAAGCGGTGCTGCAGCGCGCCGACGGGGTCGAGCTGATCGGGGAGATGGCGGGATCGGGGTACAAGATCCCGCCCTCCCTGGTCCGCCGCGCCGACGGCCAGACGATCCAACTCACTCCACTGCTCTATGCAACGCTGCGGGCCATCGACGGGTCACGCACACCCGAAGAGGTGGCCACTGCGGTTTCCCGCGACACCGGACGCGACGTCTCGGCAGACAACATCGGACATCTGGTCGACAAGCAGCTCCGGCCCTTGGGTCTGCTGGTGTTGCCCGACGGCAGCCAGCCCGCCACGAAGAAGCGAAACCCGCTGCTGGGGTTGAAGTTGCGCTATGCGATCACCGAGCCCGAGCGCACCCGGCGGCTCACCGACCCGTTCCGATTCCTGTTCCGGCCGTGGGTGGTCGTGCCGATGCTGGTCGTCTTCGCAGTCGTGTGCTGGTGGGTCTTTCTCCGAAAGGGATTGGCGCACGCCGCGTATGACGCGTTCCAGCGGCCCGGCCTGCTGATCCTCGTCTTCGTCGTCACGATCCTGTCGGCAGGGTTCCACGAATTCGGGCACGCTGCGGCTGCCCGCTACGGCGGTGGAACACCGGGCGCCATGGGCTTCGGGGTGTACCTGGTGTGGCCAGCGTTCTACACCGACGTCACCGATACCTACCGGCTGGGCCGGCGGGCACGGGTGCGCACCGACCTGGGCGGCCTCTACTTCAATGCCATTGTCGCCGTTGTCATCACCGGCCTGTGGCTGTGGCTGCGCTACGACGCGCTTCTGCTCGTCGTCGCTACCCAGATCTTGCAGATGCTGCGTCAACTCGCGCCGATGGTGCGGTTCGACGGCTACCACGTGCTGGCCGACCTGACCGGGGTGCCCGACCTGTACTCGCGGATCAAGCCCACCCTGCTCGGGCTGTTGCCGTGGCGGTGGGGCGACCCGCACGCTCGCATGCTCAAACCCTGGGCGCGGATGCTCGTGACGGTCTGGGTGATGGTCGTGGTGCCGATGCTGTTGATGGCGTTGGTGGGTGCGGTTCTCGCGTTACCCCGTCTGCTCGGCTCGGCGTGGTCGGCGCTCGGCACGCAGAAGGACGTGCTGTTCACGGCGTGGGGCGACGGCGACGTGATCCAGGTCGCGGCGCGCGCACTGGCGATTATCGCGATCCTCATCCCGGTGGCGGGCGTGCTGTACATGCTGGTCCGGTTTCTGCGGCAGACCACGCTGGGCACGTGGAAGGCGACCGCGGGCAAGCCGGCGATGCGCGCGCTCGCGCTGGTGGCGGGCGCAGCAATGGCCACGGGGGTCGCCTACGCGTGGTGGCCGGGTGACTCGACGTACCGGCCGATCCAGCCCTATGAGCGCGGCACGATCGGTGACATCGCCTACGCGGTCGGCTTGGAACGGCTCGGGTCGCCGCCGCCGCAGCAGCGATCGGCGCCCACTCGGCCGGTCGCGGCAAGCCGGACGTTGTCACCTGGTCAGCGCGGGGTGATGCGGGCGATGTGGGATACCCGCACTGCGCTGCCGACGGCGGGCAAGCCGCGCTTGATGGTCGTGTTGATCCCGCGGATCCTGCGGTCCGGTGGCGCAGCGGGGAGTTCCGCTGCCCTCACGACGGTCGCCGACAAGGGTTGGGTGTTCCCGGTCGACAAGCCGCTCACCCCCGGTCCGGATGACAACCAAGCGCTCGCGGTCAACACCACGAACAACACCGTCGTGTACGACACGGCATTCGCGCTGGTGTGGGAGACCGACGAGGAGTACGCGGAGAACATCAACGACGCGGAAGCGTATGCGTCGTGCCGGAATTGCGGTGCGGTCGCCGTCGCGTACCAGGTGGTGTTCGTCATCGACGGCGACGACTCCAACAACAACGTCGCCACTCCCCAGAACCTGGCGGGTGCGCTGAATTATGACTGCATCAATTGCCTCACCTATGGGCTCGCGCAGCAGTTGTTCATCACGATCGACGAGCCGCTGTCGCCGGAGGCGATGGCGAAACTCGACGAGGTGTGGTCGAGGGTGTCGGCGTTCCAGGCGCAGATCGAGGCCGGTCAGGTGAAGCTGGCCGACATCCAACCGCAGCTGGAGGCCTACACCGAGGAGATCAAGGCGATCGTCGAGGAGGATCAACCGGGCACGTTCGCGACCCCGACGACGGTGGCAGCGACGTCGTCGTCACCAACGACGGCCCCTACGTCGACAAGCGCCGCCCCGACGGTGTCGGAGACGGCCACACCCACCAGCGACGTGCCAGAACCGAGTGCCACCGTCGAGGCCTCAGCGAGTGAGACGGCCGCCCCGTCGACCTCGAGCGCGCCCACGACGACAGCGGGTTCGACGTCCACCGTGTCCACCGCGGATCCCACGACGGGTGCGACCGCGTCGGCGGACTCGACGGCAGACGCCGGTTCGACGGGAACGGCGGGGACGGATTCGAGCGACAGCACGGGTTGACGGTGGTCACCGCTAGGGTGACCCGCACTGTGATGAGTGAACGTGAAACCGCGAACGTGCGCCGGTGAGCGTGCCGAAGAAGCGGGCGGATGTGTGCGAACCTGTGACTGTGGCGCGCGCATCCGATCTGTCGTCGTCGGACGTCGTCGCCAAAGCGCAGCGTTTTCCCCGGCTGCGCTACATGGGGTCCAAGTACCGGCTCCTGCCGCATTTGGAACGCGTTTTCGCCGAGATCGGCGGCGAGACGGCCGTCGACGCCTTCTCCGGGTCCGGTGTGGTGTCCTACCTGCTCAAGGTGCAGGGCTTCGCCGTCACGTCGAACGACTTCCTCAACTTCCCGGCCGTCATCGCATCTGCGACGGTGCAGAACTCGTCGATGCGGCTCGACCAAGGCCTGATCGATCACATCTGCGGGCCGCCGGCTGACGACCGCGACTTCATCCAGTCCACGTTCGACGGCCTCTACTTCACGCCCGAGGACCGTCAGTTCCTCGATTCGGCGTGGTCGCACATCGACACGCTCAAGGGGCACCGGCGCGACCTCGCGATCTCTGCCCTGGTGCTGTCTGCGGCGCGTAAGCAGCCGCGCGGGGTGTTCACGTTCACCGATGGCACCAAGTACGCCGACGGACGCCGCGACCTGAAGCTGTCGCTGCGCGAACATTTCCGCGAGCGCGCCCTCGACTACAACGCGACGGTCTTCAGCAACGGCAAGCGCAGTCGAGCACGCCGCGGCGATGTCTTCGAGATCCCGGACAACACACCGGATTTGGTGTATCTCGACCCGCCGTACGCGCCGCCCAGTGACGACAACGACTACATCAAGCGCTACCACTTCCTCGAGGGCCTGTCGGTCTACTGGCGTGACGTGACGATCATGGAGAACACGAAGACCAAGAAGCTGGAGAAGCGGTTCACTCCGTTCGCGTACAAGCGCACGATCGAGGACGCGCTGCTGCGGTCATTCGAGCATTTCGCCGACGCGGGCGCGATCGTGCTGTCGTATTCCTCAAACGCGATCCCAGGGGCTGCGCGCATTCGTGACCTACTGGGAAAGGTGAAGCCGTCGGTCGAGGTGGTCGCCATCGACCACAAGTACAGCTTCGGTACGCATGTGGCGGCCGCCCGCCGCGACGTGAGTGAGTACCTGTTCATCGGGCGAGACTGATGAGCGGTGCCGTCCCCTTCGACGACTACGTCGCGTCGCTGGGCCGGCTGACCGCGATCGTCGATCCGACGGCATCCACCCCGGAAGCGGAGGCGATCAGCGAGGCGGTGGCCAGCCTGGAGCAGCTGCCCGACATCGACGCCGCCACGCT
This sequence comes from Actinomycetes bacterium, assembly GCA_023404955.1. Classification (GTDB taxonomy): domain Bacteria; phylum Actinomycetota; class Actinomycetes; order Mycobacteriales; family Mycobacteriaceae; genus Mycobacterium. The sequence goes on along the minus strand of JAEXZY010000001.1, from coordinate 28,193 downwards.
GGCCTGGTGGGCTCGGCACAATCCACAGTCAGTGCATGTGCTGGGCCTGACCGTGGGGCTCGGCCAGGAGAAGCTCAAGGCGGCGCTGACCACTGAGTTCGGCACGGCGGGGTTCGTCACCCTGGCGCGGCGACGGCCCACGGAGCTGATCGCGATGCTCGACGAACAGTTCGACCTGCTGCGGCTCCTGCGCGTGCAACGCAACCGGACATACACCCTGGCCGATGTGTTGATCGCCCGCGCCGGGCCGCGGACGACCGCGTCGGGGGGACAGGCGTCCGGGCGCAAGATCGAAGACGAGATCTCTGCGATCGCAGCCGATCTCGGGCTGCCGCACACTCAGCGGTCGCGGTTCACCGGACGTCAGGGACGCACGGCGCCGGCCGATCTGATCGTCCCCGACGCCGACAACGCGTCGATCGTCGTCGCGGCCAAGGGCTTCGACTCCACTGGTAGCAAGCTGACCGATGCGGTGCGCGAGATCGAGGAGATGGCCGAGGTTCGGCTACCGCGTCAGTACGTCTTCGCGGTCATCGACGGGATCGGTTGGCATCGGCGCAAAGCCGACCTGAAGAAGATCCACACTCTGTGGGCCAACGACCACATCGACGGTATGTACACGTTGGCCAGCCTCGATCAGTTCCGCGCAGATCTGGCCGACGCCGCGACGCGGCTGGGGTTGAGCTAGACGCGCCATCACTCGTCTGCGCAGGGGCCGTGCCGGACGGTGTCGGTATCGGGGCCCGCAGCCGCCGGCAGGACGCCGAAAGCGATTGCATAGCAGTCGATTATCGCGGACCACGTCTTCCCGCTGCCGTTGTTGGCGGATGTCATCATCAGCTCCTCGTCATCGCCGCAAACCTGTTGCGGCGGTGTAGATGACGATGCCCTGCCGGTAGCAGCGGGCATATCCGCCAGTCGGCCGGCGTAGCGGGGGAGCATGGTGTCCACTGATCGGTGGACCGGTAACCAGCTGAGACATCACTCAGCTAGGTTGCGAGCCCGCGGCGATGGCGGTCTATCCACTCAGCGACTGCAACGGGTAGTGAGAACAGTGTCGGTGACAGAACCGCCGATCCGGGCCGGCTCACACAGCCGTGCGCGACGGTCCCGGTAGCTGTGATCGCTTTGGTCGCGTATGGCCGGCCGGCATGTGCACAGTCTTCAGGCTCGTTTCATCCTTCGCCGGTAGCGTCGGCGTCCCGACCCAGGATGTGAAGGAGCAGCGGATGAGCGAAGTGGTCGGGCGTGGCGGAGATGTGCCCGCGAAGAAGGTGCCGGGCAAGAAGGCCGCGGCGAAGAAAGCGCCGGGCGAGAAGGCGCCGGGCAAGAAGGCGGCGAAAAAGGCGCCGGGCAAGAAAGTGCCGGGAAAGAAGGCGGCGAAGAAAGCACCCGGCAAGAAGGCACCCGGCAAAAAGGCACCCGGCAAGAAGTCCGATGGTTCAACGGCGTCGCACTTCGAGAAAGGCGATGCGCAGCCGCGGATGAAGGTGCCGGAATTGCCAGCGCCGCCGACCGATCCGCTCACAGTGCTGGGGCTCGAAGAGGTCCACACCGAGGCTGAGCTGAACCGTGCCTGGCGGCGCTATGCGGCCCGTCACCATCCCGACCGGGGTGGCGACGCGGTGACATTCACGCGTGGGCGGTTGGCGTACGAGGAGCTGCTTGCTCGGCGGTGACGTCCAGGGCGCGCCGCAGCCGCTTTTCAGAAAGTGCCCCCGGCAGGATTCGAACCTGCGGCCTTCTGCTCCGGAGGCAGACGCTCTATCCCCTGAGCTACGGGGGCGCGAGCAACTGGTGCTGCGCCGTTGGGCGTGCATAGCGTAACCCATCTCCAACCGGTAATGGATTCGGGACCTGAGGACCCCGCACCATAGGATGGTCCCTCGTGACACCTGCCGATCTGGCCGCCCTGCTCAAGGCCACCGCCGCCGCGGTCCTGGCCGAGCACAGCCTCGACACAGCGCGCTGCCCGACACCATCACCGTCGAGCGCCCGCGCAACCCTGAACACGGCGATTACGCCACCAACCTCGCACTTCAGCTGGGCAAGAAGGTCGGGGTCAACCCGCGCGAGCTCGCCGGCTGGCTGGCCGCCGCGCTGACCGACGCCGACGGTATCGCCGCGGCCGAGATCGCCGGACCGGGCTTCGTCAATCTGCGCATCGAGGCCTCGGCGCAGGGTGTCGTCGTCACCAACGTGCTGGCCGCCGGCGCCGATTACGGCCACTCGACCGAGCTGGCCGATCAGGTGATCAACCTGGAGTTCGTCTCGGCCAACCCGACCGGGCCGATCCACATCGGCGGTACCCGTTGGGCCGCCGTCGGTGACGCGCTGGGCCGGCTGCTGAGCACACAGGGTGCCGCGGTCACCCGGGAGTACTACTTCAATGATCACGGCGCGCAGATCGACCGGTTCGCCCGCTCGCTGGTCGCCGCGGCGAAGGGCGAGCCCGCCCCCGAGGACGGTTACGCAGGCAGCTACATCAGCGATATCGCCGCCGCGATCGTGGCGCAGGCCCCCGATGTGCTGAGCCAGCCCGCCGAGCAGCAGCAGGAGACCTTCCGCTCCATCGGCGTGGACCTGATGTTCGCGCACATCAAGAAATCCCTGCACGAATTCGGCACCGACTTCGACGTCTACACCCACGAAGACTCGATGCACACCTCGGGCCGGGTGGAGCAGGCCATCCAGCGACTGCGTGACAACGGCGCCATCTACGAGAAGGACGGCGCAACCTGGTTGCGCACCACCGAATTCGGTGACGACAAGGACCGGGTGGTCATCAAGAGCGACGGTAACCCGGCCTACGTCGCCGGTGACCTCGCCTACTACCTGGACAAGCGCGAGCGCGGCTTCACCCTGTGCATCTACATGCTCGGTGCCGATCACCACGGCTACATCGCACGGTTGAAGGCTGCTGCGGCCGCACTCGGCGACGATCCGGCCACCGTCGAGGTGCTCATCGGGCAGATGGTCAACCTGGTCCGCGACGGCCAGCCGGTGCGGATGAGTAAGCGGGCCGGCACCGTCATCACCCTCGACGACCTGGTCGACGCGATCGGTGTCGACGCCGCTCGCTATGTGCTGATCCGGTCCTCGGTCAACAGCCCGATCGATATCGACCTCGGCTTGTGGGCCAGCGCGTCCAACGAGAACCCGGTCTACTACGTGCAATACGCGCACGCGCGGCTGTCGGCATTGGCCCGCAGCGCCGCCGAACTGGGCCTGTCCGCCGATACTTCGCATCTGGATCTGCTGACCCATGACCGCGAAGCCACCCTGATGCGTAATCTCGGTGAGTTCGGCCGGATCCTGAAAACCGCTGCCACGCTGCGGGAACCGCACCGCGTGTGCCGTTACCTGGAGGATCTGGCCGGTGATTACCACCGGTTCTACGATTCTTGCCGGGTGCTGCCCCAGGGCGACGAGGATCCCACCGACCTGAACGCCGCGCGCCTTGCGCTGTGCGAGGCCACCCGGCAGACGATCGCCAACGGGCTGGCCATTCTCGGAGTCAGTGCGCCGGAGCGCATGTGAGCAGCCAACCCGGCGCCGGTGCGCCACCCCGACCGCAGACCGCCGACGAGGTGATGCTGCTTGCACCGAACGTCTGGCCGAAGAACCTGATTCGCGATGACCATGGCGTCGTCTCCGTCGCCGGTGTCAGCGTCGCCGAGTTGGCGGCCGAGTTCGGCACCCCGCTGTTCGTGATCGACGAGGACGACTTCCGGTCCCGGTGCCGCGAGATCGCATCGGCTTTCGGCGGCGGCGAGCATGTGCACTACGCATCCAAGGCGTTTCTGTGCGCCGAGATCGCGCGCTGGGTGCACCAGGAGGGCCTGTCGCTGGACGTGGCCACCGGCGGCGAGCTCGCGGTGGCCCTGCACGCGGACTTCCCGGCTGAGCGGATCACCGTGCACGGCAACAACAAATCGGTCGACGAGCTGACCGCTGCGGTCGCCGCCGGCGTCGGACACATCGTGGTGGACTCCGAGATCGAGATCGAGCGCCTGGAGGCCGTCGCCGGTGCGGCCGGCGTGGTCCAGGATGTCCTGGTCCGTGTCACGCCCGGCGTGGAGGCCCACACCCACGAATTCATCTCGACCGCCCACGAGGACCAGAAGTTCGGGCTGTCGCTCGCCAGTGGCGCCGCGCTGGAAGCGGTCCGGCGGGTATTCGCCACCGAGAACCTGCGCCTGGTCGGTCTGCACTGCCACGTCGGCTCGCAGATCTTCGATGTGTCGGGTTTCGAGATCGCCGCACGCCGGTTGCTCGGGCTGCTGCGCGATATCGTCGCCGAGTTCGGTGTCGAGAAGACAGCACAAATGGACATTTTGGATCTCGGTGGGGGACTGGGTATCTCGTATCTGCCGAGTGACAACCCGCCGCCGATGCGCGAACTTGCCGACAAACTCAAGGCCATCGTCGCCAACGAATCGGCCGCCGTCGGCCTACCGACCCCGACGCTGGTGGTCGAGCCGGGGCGCGCGATCGCCGGTCCCGGCACGATCACGCTCTACGAGGTGGGCACCGTCAAGGATGTGGCCGTCTCGGCCGACGAGCACCGCCGTTACGTCAGCGTCGATGGCGGGATGAGCGACAACATCCGGCCCGCCCTCTACGACGCCGAATACGACGCCCGGTTGGTGTCGCGCACCAGTGACGCACCGGCGGTGCTGGCGCGAATCGTCGGAAAGCATTGCGAGAGTGGCGATATCATCGTCCGCGATGCCTGGGTATCCGAGGACCTGGTGCCCGGTGACCTGCTGGCGGTGGCCGCCACCGGCGCCTACTGCTACTCGATGTCGAGTCGCTACAACTTGCTGCGGCGCCCGGCCGTGGTCGCAGTCAAAGACGGAAGTGCGCGGCTGATCCTGCGCCGGGAAACCGTCGAGGATCTTCTGAGCCTGGAGGTGGGTCAATGAGTGAGAAGCCAATCGGAGTAGCCGTTCTCGGACTCGGCAATGTCGGCACCGAGGTCGTGCGCATCATCGAGGAGAGTGCGGCGGACCTGGAGGCACGTATCGGCGCGCCGCTGCAGTTGCGCGGGATCGGTGTCCGGCGGGTCGCCAAGGACCGCGGGGTGGCCGAGGAACTGCTCACCGATGACATCGAAAAGCTGGTCTCGCGCGACGATGTCGACATCGTCGTCGAGCTGATGGGCCCGGTGGAGCCGGCCCGCAAGGCCATCATGGCCGCCCTGGAGCGCGGCAAGTCGGTGGTCACCGCCAACAAAGCGCTGATGGCGCAGTCCACCGGGGAATTGGCCCAGGCCGCCGAAAAGGCGCGCGTCGACCTCTATTTCGAGGCGGCCGTGGCCGGTGCCATCCCGGTCATCCGGCCGCTGACCCAGTCCCTGGCCGGCGACTCGGTGGTGCGAGTGGCCGGAATCGTCAACGGCACCACCAACTACATCCTCTCGGCGATGAACGACACCGGTGCGTCGTATGAGAGTGCGCTCGCCGATGCCAGCGCGCTCGGTTACGCCGAGGCCGACCCCACCGCCGATGTGGAGGGCTACGACGCCGCGGCGAAGGCCGCCATCCTGGCATCGATCGCGTTCCATACCAGGGTGACCGCCGACGATGTCTACCGCGAGGGCATCACCAAGGTCAGCGCCGAAGATTTCGCCTCGGCCAAGGCGCTCGGCTGCAACATCAAGCTGTTGGCCATCTGCGAACGGCTGGTCAGCGGCAAGGGCAAGCAGCGCGTCTCGGCGCGGGTCTACCCGGCGCTCGTCCCGCTGGATCATCCGCTGGCATCGGTCAACGGCGCCTTCAATGCCGTGGTCGTCGAGGCCGAGGCGGCCGGCCGGTTGATGTTCTACGGCCAGGGTGCCGGCGGCGCTCCGACCGCCTCGGCGGTGATGGGTGATGTGGTGATGGCCGCGCGCAACCGAGTCCAGGGTGGCCGCGGACCGCGGGAGTCCAAGTACGCCAAGCTGCCGATCGCCTCCATCGGCGCCATTCCGACGCGCTATTACGTGAACATGAACGTCAAGGACCAGCCCGGTGTGCTGTCGGCGGTGGCTGCCGAGTTCAGCAGGCACGAGGTCAGCATCGCCGAGGTTCGCCAGGAAGGCATGACCGATCCTGAGGGCGAACCCTGTGGCGCGCGCATCGTCGTCGTCACCCACCGGGCCACCGATGCCGCCCTGTCGGACACCGTCAAGGCACTCGCCGAGCTCGACGTGGTGCAGGACATCAACAGCGTGCTTCGCATGGAAGGTTCGGATTCGTGAGCAACCCCGTTCATCGTCCCTGGCCCGGCCTGATCGCCGCCTACCGGGATCGGCTGCCGATCGAGGACCATTGGACCCCGATCACGTTGCTGGAGGGCGGAACTCCGCTCATCCACGCCAAGCGGTTGTCCGAGCAGACCGGCTGCACCGTGCATCTGAAGGTCGAGGGGCTCAACCCCACCGGCTCGTTCAAGGACCGCGGTATGACGATGGCGGTCACCGACGCGCTGGCCCGCGGACAGCAGGCCGTGCTGTGCGCGTCGACCGGTAACACCTCGGCCTCGGCAGCGGCATACGCCGCGGTCGCCGGGATGACCTGTGCCGTGCTCATTCCGCAGGGCAAGATCGCAATGGGCAAGCTGGCCCAGGCGGTCATGCACGGCGCCAGGATCATTCAGGTCGAGGGCAACTTCGACGACTGTCTGGAGCTGGCCCGCAAGCTCACCGCCGACTACCCGACGATCGGGCTGGTCAACTCGGTCAACCCGGTCCGCATCGAGGGGCAGAAGACGGCCGCCTTCGAGATCGTCGACGCGCTGGGCACCGCGCCCGATGTGCACTCGCTGCCGGTCGGCAACGCGGGCAACATCACGGCCTACTGGCGCGGCTACCGCGAATACCATCACGACGGAGTGTCTGATCGGTTGCCGCGCATGCTCGGAACGCAGGCCGCCGGTGCCGCACCGCTGGTCTCGGGAGAGCCGGTTGCCAATCCCGAGACCATCGCGACGGCAATCCGTATCGGCTCGCCGGCGTCCTGGAACTCCGCGGTCGCCGCGCAGCAGGAGTCCGACGGTCGCTTCCTGGCGGCCACCGACGAGGAGATCCTGGCCGCCTATCGCCTGGTGGCGGCGGCCGAGGGTGTGTTCGTCGAGCCGGCGTCGGCGGCCAGTATCGCCGGCCTGCTCAAGTCGATCGAGGACGGTTGGATCAAGCCCGGCTCGACGGTGGTGTGCACGGTGACCGGCAATGGACTCAAGGATCCCGATACCGCGCTCAAGACCATGCCCGACGTCACCCCCATCCCGGTCGACCCCGCCGCCGTCGTCGCGGCGCTGGGTCTGGGCTGACGGGCGGCGATCTGACGTGTCCCACACCCTGCCCTCCGGTCTGCGGGCCGGAGCCGTCGTCGCAGCGTCCAGCGCCAATTTGGGCCCGGGGTTCGACAGCCTGGGTCTCGCGCTGAGTCTGTATGACGAAATCGAAGTCGAGACAACCGATTCCGGGTTGGTCGTCGATGTCGAAGGGCAGGGCGCCGGGCATGTCCCGCTGGATGCCGACCACTTGGTGGTGCGGGCGATCCGGCGCGGCCTCGATGCGGCAGGTTTGCATGCCGGAGGGCTAAAGGTGTTGTGCCGCAACGTCATTCCGCACTCGCGGGGGCTCGGTTCCTCTGCGGCTGCGGTGGTCGGCGGTCTCGCGATCGCCAACGGTTTTGCCGCCCAAGCGGGTTCATCGGAACTGACCCGTGACCAACTGGTGCAACTGTCCTCGGAGTTCGAGGGCCACCCCGACAACGCCGCGGCTGCAGTTCTCGGCGGGGCAGTGGTGTCGTGGACCGTCGACGGAAGCGACCCCGTCCGCTACGACGCGGCGCAACTGCAGCTACACCCGGATATCCGGTTGTTTCCCGCGGTCCCGGAAACCCGGTCGTCGACCGCGGCGACCCGCGGTCTGCTGCCCGCTGAGGTGAGCCACACCGACGCGCGTTTCAATGTGGCGCGCGCGGCGATGTTGGTGGTGGCCCTGACCCAGCGGCCGGACCTGCTGTTGGAGGCGACGGGCGATCGGCTGCACCAGGCCCAGCGTGGCCCGGCGATGCCCGCCTCCGCGGAATACCTCGCCGTGCTCCGGCGTTGTGGTGTGGCAGCGGTGTTATCCGGTGCCGGGCCTGCGGTGATCGCGCTGACCGATGGTCGCGATCTGCCGGCGGAAGCGCTGGACTACGGCGCCGCCAACGGGTTCACCGTGACGGAGATGTCCGCCGGCGACGGCGTACGGTGGAGTTCAGGGACGTAACGGTCGAGACAACACGCAAACTGTCGCGCTTCTTGCAACCGCGCCAGATGCGGGTTATTCTCGCTTTCGTCCAGCAATCGCAGCGTTTCTACCTGCGCCGACACTAGGACGACCTCCAATCTTCTCGTGTTTCACTCGTGGACTCATGGTCTGCCGTACCTCGGCCGACCCTGACGATCGCCGTCGCGCACGTGGCGGTGGCATCGCGAGAAACCACGCGCCTGGCCGCATGGCCGAGCGCAGCTGACCTTCGGGGAACCCCTCGCGCAACGCCATATGCGGGGGAAAGAAAGGAAATCCGTGACTGATACGGACCTCATCACGGCAGCCGACAGCGGCAGTGCGCCCTCGGAAGCCGTGAACTCGTCCAGTGCCGCGCCGAGCGCAGGCGCCAGCCGCAGCCGTTCCGGCTCGCTGACGTCGATGCTGCTCCCGGACTTGCGGGCACTGGCCAGCGAAGTAGGTGTCAAGGGCACCTCGGGCATGCGCAAGAGTGATCTGATCGCCGCCATCAAGGAGCAGCGCGGCGAGTCCGTCGGCGCGAAGGCTGCACCCGCCGAGAAGGCGGAGAAGGCGCCCAAGGCCGCTCCGGTGGAGCAGCCGACGCTCGATTCGGCCCCTGAGCAGCCCGCCGCCGCGGACGCCGGCCAGAGCGGCGATGCCGCGCAGCAGAGCCCGCAGCGTCGTGAACGCCGCAGCGCCGGCCGCCAGTCCGGTGCGCCGGACAACCGCCAGGACGGGGACGCCGGCGATAACAAGGAAGCCAAGGGCAACACAGACAAGGGCGGCGAGGCCGACAGCGCCAAGTCCGGCGGTGCCCAGCAGGGCAACCGCAACGACAACTCGGGTCGCGACAACTCCAACCGCACCGAGAATGCGAACCGCGACAACTCCAACCGCACCGAGAGCGCCGACCAGCAGGACGGCAACCAGAACCGCAACGCCAACAACAGCGGCGGCGGCAACCAGAACAACGCCAACAACCAGAACAACAACAACCAAAACAATGCCGACGATGACGAGGGCCGCGGTGGCCGTCGTGGTCGGCGGTTCCGGGATCGCAGGCGACGCGGCGAGCGCTCCGGTGGCGGCGAGGGCGGTGGCCAGGGCGGCGGCGGCGACCGCGACACCGAACTGCGCGAGGACGATGTCGTCCAGCCCGTGGCCGGCATTCTCGACGTGCTCGACAACTATGCGTTCGTCCGGACCTCGGGTTATCTGGCCGGACCCAACGACGTCTACGTCTCCATGAACATGGTCCGCAAGAACGGCCTGCGCCGCGGTGACGCTGTCACCGGTGCGGTGCGCGTCGCCCGTGAGGGGGAGAACAGCGGTGGCAACAACCCGCGGCAGAAGTTCAACCCGCTGGTCCGGCTGGACACCGTCAACGGCGGACCGGTCGAAAACGCCAAGAACCGACCCGATTTCACCAAGCTGACGCCGCTCTACCCCAATCAGCGGCTGCGCCTGGAGACCACACCGGATCGGCTGACCACCCGCGTGATCGACCTGATCATGCCGATCGGCAAGGGGCAGCGCGCCCTGATCGTGTCACCGCCCAAGGCCGGTAAGACCACGATCATGCAGGACATCGCGAACGCGATCACCCAGAACAACCCCGAATGTCACCTCATGGTCGTGCTCGTCGACGAGCGCCCCGAAGAGGTCACCGATATGCAGCGCTCGGTCAAGGGTGAGGTCATCGCCTCCACCTTCGACCGCCCGCCGTCAGATCACACCCAAGCCGCCGAGCTGGCCATCGAGCGGGCCAAGCGCCTTGTCGAGCAGGGCAAGGACGTCGTGGTGCTGCTCGACTCGATCACCCGCCTGGGCCGCGCCTACAACAATGCGTCGCCGGCGTCGGGCCGCATCCTGTCCGGTGGTGTCGACTCGACCGCGCTGTACCCGCCCAAGCGGTTCCTGGGTGCGGCCCGCAACATCGAGCACGGCGGTTCGCTGACGATCATCGCCACCGCGATGGTCGAGACCGGCTCCACCGGCGACACCGTGATCTTCGAAGAGTTCAAGGGCACCGGTAACGCCGAGCTCAAGCTGGACCGCAAGATCGCCGAGCGTCGCGTGTTCCCGGCCGTCGACGTCAACCCGTCGGGCACCCGCAAGGACGAGCTGCTGCTCGGAGCCGACGAGTTCGCGATCGTGCACAAGCTGCGCCGCGTGCTGTCCGGTCTCGACAGTCATCAGGCCATCGACCTGCTGATGAGCCAGCTGCGCAAGACCAAGACCAACTACGAGTTCCTGGTCCAGGTGTCCAAGACCACCCCGGGTGGCATGGACAACGACTGATCCAGCCCCGACGATTTCGGCGCGGAAACGCTCGCTCAGCGAGCGTGACCGCGCCGAAATCGTTTCTCAGACGTTCGGATCGGCCTTCAGTGCCGGGATCACGTAGCGGCGGACGTGCGTGAGCAGCTGGGCCGGATCTTTCGGATCCAGCGTGTCCCCGGGCACTGTCGCCATCGAAATCACCACGCGCGCAACCCATTCCGATGCTTCCTCGATGACGACATCCGGATGGATCTCGCCGGCATCGCGGGCGGCGACCAGATAGCGCGACCAGAACCCGGCCAGGTCCGGCACCAGCCCCTGTACGCCGGCTCCCGCACATGCCGCGAACTCCTCGGGCTCGGCTATCCGCAGCTTCATCAGCAGCGCGCCCGGATCGTCGTAGGCGGTGCGGCCATGCCGGATCCCCGCCACGATCTGCTGGTCCAAGCCCTCCACCGACGCGAGCACGGCGTGCGCCTGCGACCAGTAGACCTCGTTGAGGCGCACGATCGCGGCGCCGAGCAGCGTCACCTTGTCCGGGAAGTGGCGGTACAACCAGCCGCGAGAGACCCCGGCGGTCTCGGCGACCTCGGACACCGTGGTGGCCCGGATGCCCTTGGCGCGCAGGCAGACCTCGGCCGCGTCGATCAGGCGGTCGCGAACGGTGGCCGTGGCGGTCGGCAAGGGTGGTCTCCTCGAGATCGGTCATCGGATTAGCACACGTTGTGCTGCATTCTGCCAAGAACCCCATCAGTATCGCGGGGCAGGTCGGCGGTGGTAGACAGTTAGCAAAATCTGTTCACAAGCGGAGGGTGCCAGCGCATGGCGGAGACACTGCAGCAACTGCTGCGCAGCAGGGCCGACGATGACGGCACCGCTGTCAAGCACGCCGACACCACCATCAGCTGGCGCACGCACATCGAGGATGCCGGCCGTCAGGCTGCCGCCGTCATCGCCGCCGCCGACCCGAAGCGCCCCCTGCACGTCGCCGCGCTGCTGGGCAACGCCCCGCCCATGCTCACCGCGCTGGCCGCGGCCGGCCTGGGCGGATACGTGCTGTGCGGACTCAACACCACCCGCCGTGGTGCGGCCTTGGCCCGCGATATCGCCAAGGTCGACACCCAGATCCTGTTGACCGACGCCGACCACCGCGGCCTGCTCGACGGTGTCGACCTGCCCGGGGTCACCGTCTACGACGTCACCGACGAACAGTGGTCGAAACGACTGGCCGCCGCCCCCGCGCTGCGCCCACACCGCGAGGTCGCCCCCGACGACACCTTCATGATGATCTTTACCTCGGGCACCAGCGGTGAGCCCAAGGCCGTCGAGGTGCCGCACTCGACCGTGCTGTTCGCCGGCGGTGCACTGGTCCAGCGGTATGGACTCGGCCCGGGGGACACCTGCTACCTGGCGATGCCGCTGTTCCACTCCAACGCGGTCTACGCGGGCTGGAGCGTGGCCGTCGGCGCCGGGGCCGCGATGGCACCCGCCACGTTCTCGGCATCGGCGTTCCTGCGCGATATCCGTCGCTACGGCGCCACCTACATGAACTACGTCGGAAAGCCGCTGGCCTACATCCTGGCCACAGCCGAACAGCCCGATGATGCGGACAATCCGTTGCGCATCGCCTTCGGTAACGAGGCCGCCGACCGCGATATCGAGGCCTTCGGGCGACGTTTCGGCTGCACGGTGTGGGACGGTTTCGGGTCGACCGAGACGGCCATCATCATCACCCGCCCCGAGGACACCCCGCCGGGATCGATCGGGCAGGGTTTTCCCGGCGTGGCGATCTACGACCCGGACACCGCGCAGGAATGTGAGGTGGCGCAGTTCGACGCCGCCGGCTTGCTGGTCAACGCCGATGCCGCCACCGGCGAGCTGGTCAACACGACCGGCAGCGGCCTGTTCCGCGGCTATTACAACGACCGGGCCGCGACCGACGAACGCCTGCGGGGCGGTATCTACTGGTCGGGAGATCTGGCCTACCGGGATGCCGAGGGCTGGATCTACCTGGCCGGGCGAACCGCCGACTGGATGCGGGTGGACGGGGAGAATCTGACCACCGCACCGATCGAGCGGATCCTGCTGCGGCTGCCGCAGGCCAACCGCGTCGCGGTGTACCCGGTGCCCGACGAGTATGTCGGCGATCAGGTGATGGCCGCCATCGTCCTGCAGGATGGCGCCGAGCTCACCCCGGACGACTTCGCCGAGTTCCTCGCCGCGCAGTCCGACCTGTCCACCAAGGCACGCCCGCGGTATGTCTGGATCGCCGAGGACCTGCCCAGCACCGCAACCAACAAGATCCTCAAGCGCGAGCTGGTGGCGCTCGGCACCGATCCGCAGGGGCGTCTCATCTGGCGTCGTGAGGGCTCGACCTACGTGCCGCTGGGCCGGGAATAGTTGTCGCTGGTCACGCGTTTTCGCAACTGGCGGTTGACCTGGCATAATGGACCGTCGACCCTCGGTTCCGGTTCACGTTCGAAGACTCCCAGGTCTGGGCTCGGGCGACCCGGCGGCCAACGATTGAAGAGGAAAACCATGAAATCGGGTATCCATCCCAACTATGCCGAGACCACCGTGGTCTGCGGTTGCGGTAACAGCTTCACCACCCGCAGCACCAAGGACAGTGGCCACATCGTGGTCGAGGTCTGCTCGCAGTGCCACCCGTTTTACACCGGCAAGCAGAAGATCCTCGACAGCGGCGGCCGCGTCGCCCGCTTCGAGAAGCGCTACGGCAAGCGCAACACGAAGGCCGCAGCCGAGAACTAGTTGTCCGATCGGCGCCCGTTCCTGTCCACGTGTCAGGTCGGGCGCCGATCTGCGTTTGTAGGGAGGTTTGCCGGTGACTGACACCGCGCCCATGATCGAGGCGTTGCTCGCCGAGCACGCCGACCTCGAGCGCCAACTCGCCGACCCGGCGCTGCACGCCGACGCCGGTGCCGCCCGCAAAGTCGGGCGTCGTTTCGCCCAGGTCTCGCCGATCGTGTCGACCCATCGCAAGCTGGAGGCCGCCCGCGGCGACCTGGAGGCCGCCCGTGAGCTGGCGGGCGAGGACGAGACATTCGCCGCCGAGGTGCCGGAACTGGAAAAGACCGTCGCCGAGCTGGACGCCAAGCTGACCGATCTGCTCGCCCCGCGCGATCCGCACGATGCCGACGATGTCGTGCTCGAGGTGAAATCCGGTGAAGGCGGCGAGGAGTCTGCGCTGTTCGCCGCCGACCTGGCCCGGATGTACATCCGCTATGCCGAGCGGCACGGCTGGACGGTCACCGTGCTCGACGAGACATGGTCGGACCTCGGTGGATACAAGGACGCCACCATCACGATCGCAAGCAAGGGCGACTCCGCCGACGGTGTCTGGTCGCGGATGAAATTCGAGGGCGGCGTGCACCGTGTGCAGCGGGTGCCTGTCACCGAATCGCAGGGCCGGGTGCATACCTCGGCCGCCGGCGTGCTCGTCTACCCCGAGCCCGAAGACGTCGAGGCGGTGCAGATCGACGAGTCCGACTTGCGCATCGACGTCTACCGCAGCTCCGGTAAGGGTGGTCAGGGCGTCAACACCACCGACTCGGCGGTACGCATCACCCACCTGCCCACCGGCATCGTGGTGACCTGCCAGAACGAGCGCAGCCAGTTGCAGAACAAGGCCCGTGCCATGGTGGTGCTGGCCGCACGACTGCAGGCGCTCGCCGAGGAGCAGGCCTCCGCCGACGCCTCGGCCGACCGAGCCAGCCAGATCCGCACCGTCGACCGCAGCGAGCGGATCCGCACCTACAACTTCCCCGAGAACCGCATCGCCGATCACCGCATCAACTTCAAGTCGCACAACCTCGACCAGGTGCTCGACGGGGACATGGATGCGCTGCTCGACGCCCTGGCCGCCGCCGACAAGCAGGCCCGACTCCAACAGGCGTGATCCGATGAGCGGACTGCGGCGGGAGATCACCGACGGTGCCGCCATCCTGGCGGCCGCCGGGATCGACTCGGCGCGTGCCGATGCCGAACAGCTGGCCGCCCACATCGCCGGCGTGGACCGCGGACTGCTCTCGTTCGTCGAGCCGGACGCAGATTTCGCACCGCGGTACCGCGGCCTCATCGACCAGCGGGCGCGCCGCGTCCCGCTGCAACACCTGATCGGTACCGCGGCCTTCGGTCCGGTGACGTTGACCGTGGGCCCGGGGGTCTTCATCCCGCGGCCCGAGACCGAGGCCCTGCTGGAATGGGCGCATACCGTGCCCGTATCGGACGGTGGTGTGATCGTGGATCTCTGTACCGGGTCGGCGGCGTTGGCGCTGGCGTTGGCCGCACACCGTCCCGACGCCCGGGTCATCGCAGTGGAGCGTTCCCAGGAGGCGCTGCGCTACGCCCGGATGAACAGCGAAGGTTCCGGGGTGGAGCTGGTACATGCCGACGTGCGGCAGCCGGGTCTGCTCGCCGAACTCGACGGAACCGTCGAGCTGATCGTCGCCAACCCGCCCTACATTCCCGACGGTGCCGTCCTGGAACCCGAAGTCGCCGAACACGATCCGCACCAAGCGTTGTTCGGTGGCCCGGACGGGATGGATGTCATCGTGCCGATCGTCGGGCTGGCCGCGCGGCTGTTGCGTCCGGGCGGGCAGATCGGCATCGAGCATGACGACACCACATCGACGGCCACCGCCGACGTTTTCGCCAGACGCGGGGCTTTCGACGGCATCACGGCGCGCCGCGACCTGACCGGCCGTCCGCGTTTCGTGACCGCGGTGAGAAGCTGAACGGCATGAGCGCAACCTTCGACTGCTCCGATCCCGACCAGCGGGCCAGCGGTCTGGCCTCGGCGATCAGCGCGGCCAAGGGCGGGCGGCTGGTCGTGATGCCCACCGACACCGTCTACGGGATCGGCGCGGACGCCTTCGACAACGCCGCGGTGGGCGCCCTGCTGGCGGCCAAGAACCGCGGTCGCGATATGCCGGTCGGCGTGCTGGTCGGGTCCTGGCACACCATCGACGGGCTGGTCTACGCCGTGCCGCCCGCGGCGCGCGAGCTGATCCAGGCCTTCTGGCCCGGGGCGTTGAGCCTGGTGGTCCGGCACGCGCCGTCACTGCAGTGGGATCTCGGTGACGCCAACGGCACCGTGATGCTGCGCATGCCGTTGCATCCGGTGGCCATCGACCTGCTGCGTGAGGTCGGACCGATGGCGGTGTCGAGCGCCAACGTCTCGGGTTTCCCGGCTGCGCTCACCGCCGCCGACGCACAGGCACAGCTGGCCGACCGGGTCGAGGTCTACCTGGATGCCGGGCCGTCGCCGCAGGGCGCTGCCTCGACCATCGTCGATGTGTCCGGGCCGGAGCCGCGGGTGCTGCGCGAAGGTCCGGTCCCGGTCGCCGACATCGCCCGCGTGCTCGGTATCGACGCGGCCGCCCTCGCACCCGAGGACGCCGATGGTTCTGCTGGCTGACCGACTGCTGGCACTGTCGGACCGCGGTGCCGGCGTACCCCTGCGCGAGCTCGCGCTGGTAGGTCTGACCGCGGCGATCATCACCTACTTCGCGACCGGTTGGGCGCGGGTGCTGGCGACCAGGATCGGCGCGGTCGCTTATCCGCGGACACGCGATGTGCACGTCAAGCCGACCCCGCGGATGGGCGGGCTGGCGATGTACATCGGGGTGGTGGCCGCGGTGTTGCTGGCCTCCCAACTGCCGGCGTTGAACCGGGGTTTCGTCTACTCCACCGGCATGCCGGCCGTCGTGGTCGCTGGTGGCCTCATCATGGTCGTCGGTCTGATCGACGATCGGTGGGGCCTCGATGCGCTGACCAAGTTCGCCGGTCAGATCACCGCGGCCAGTGTCCTGGTCACGATGGGTGTGGCCTGGAGCGTGCTCTACATCCCGTTCGGCGGTGTCGGAACGATCGTGCTCGACCAGGTCACCTCGATCCTGCTGACGTTGGCGCTGACGGTCTCGATCGTCAACGCGATGAACTTCGTCGACGGTCTGGACGGGTTGGCGGCCGGTCTCGGGCTGATCACGGCGCTGGCGATCTGCATCTTCTCGGTGGGGCTGCTGCGCGATCACGGCGGTGACGTGTTGTTCTACCCGCCGGCGATGATCTCGGTGGTGCTTGCCGGGGCCTGTCTTGGCTTTCTGCCGCACAACTTTCATCGCGCCAAGATCTTCATGGGTGACTCGGGCTCGATGCTGATCGGTCTGATGCTGGCCGCCGCATCCACGACGGCGGCGGGCCCGATATCGCAGAACGCCTACGGTGCCCGGGACGTCTTCGCGTTGCTTTCGCCGTTCCTGCTCGTGGTCGCGGTGATGTTCGTTCCCGCGCTGGACATGCTGCTGGCCATCGTGCGCCGCACCAGGGCGGGCAAGAGCCCGTTCAGCCCCGACAAGATGCATCTGCACCATCGACTACTGCAGATCGGCCACTCGCATCGCCGCGTGGTGTTGTTGATCTACATGTGGGTCGGCATCGTCGCCCTCGGCGCCGCGAGCACGATCTTCTTCGACCCCCGCCACACCGGCGCGGTGATGCTCGCCGCGATCATCGTCGCCGGAGTCGTCACCGTGATTCCGTTGCTCCGGGGCCGAAACAGTCCGATAGAGGAGCCGTGAACGCCGGTGTACGACGAAAAGTAGTAGGCCTGTTTTTGTGCCTCCTACCTTGTGGTACCGTTCGCCTCATAACCCGAAAAACCTCGCGGGTTGCCGGCCCGGCCCATCGGTTGAGCAGACCGATCGGTGCCGATACACGACCGACAAAGGGAGCTTCCCCTTGGGTGAGTTCAGCGAGCCTGCTGCCCTCCGATATTCTCGGCGGGCACGCACAGGGATTTTGCAGTTTTCAGTGTTATTGACGGACCAGACGACCACGCCCCTCGACGCCGCGGGATTGAGGTGAACCAGGTGACGACACCAGCGCATGATGCGCCCTTGGTGTTCCCCTCAGTCGCTTTCCGTCCGGTGCGTCTGCTGGTGGTGTGCGTCGCCCTCACCGCGCTGGCCGTCGCCGCGGCCGGCTTCGTCGGTCACATCTTCTTCGGCGTCTTCTTCGGTGTCGGACTCGGACTCGGTTTGCTCAACGCGCTCTTGGTGCGCCGAGCCGTCGAGTCGATCACGATGGAAGACCATCCGCTGAAGAAGAAGATGGCCGTAAACTCCGCCACGCGTCTGTTGGTCATCACGGCGGTCGGACTGGCAATCGCAATCTTTTTCAAGGGTCACGGCGGTATCGCCGTGCTGTTCGGGCTGGCGATCTTCCAGGCGTTGTTGGTGATGAGCACCAGCATCCCGGTACTGCGGAAGATCCGCGCCAACGGTTTGGACGTCGAAGACGTCCCTGCATCGGATTCGAAGGGCTGAGCGCACGGGCATGACTGAAACCATTCTCGCCGCCGAAGAGGGTGGCGCCGCCATCCACGTCGGACACCACGTCATGGTGTTCGAACTCTTCGGCATGACCTTCAACGGCGACACGATCATGGCGACCGCCATCACGGCGCTGATCATCATCGGGTTGGCGTTCTATCTGCGCTCCAAGGTCACCTCGACCGGTGTCCCCGGAGGCGTGCAGCTGTTCTGGGAGGCCCTGACCATCCAGATGCGCCAGCAGATCGAGAGTTCGATCGGCATGAAGATCGCGCCGTTCGTCCTACCGCTGGCCGTGACACTGTTCGCGTTCATCCTGATCTCGAACTGGCTGGCCGTGTTCCCGTGGCAGTACGGCGGATCCGACGGTGCGGCAGGCGAGATCTACAAGCCGCCCGCCTCGGATATCAACTTCGTGCTGGCGCTGGCCCTGTTCGTGTTCATCTGCTACCACGCAGCTGGCGTATGGCGTCGCGGCATCGTCGGTCACCCGGTGGCCGTCGTGAAGGGGCACGTGGCCTTCCTGGCGCCGATCAACATCGTCGAAGAGATCGCCAAGCCGATCTCGCTGGCCCTCCGTCTTTTCGGCAACATCTTCGCCGGCGGCATCCTGGTGGGCTTGATCGCGATGTTCCCCTGGTACATCCAGTGGGCGCCCAACGCCATCTGGAAGACGTTCGACCTTTTCGTCGGCCTCATCCAGGCCTTCATCTTCAGCCTGCTGACCATTCTCTACTTCAGCCAGGCGATGGAAGTTCACGATGACCACGACTCCAAAGAGCACGCGCACTAACTAGACCCGCACGACCCGAATGAAGCAGTCCTGGTGGCACCGCCGCCAGTTACAAGGAGGAAGAAAGTAATGGAACTCGATCCCAACGCCATCATCACTGCTGGCGCTCTGATCGGTGGCGGTCTGATCATGGGTGGCGGTGCCATCGGCGCCGGTATCGGTGACGGTATCGCCGGTAACGCACTGATCTCGGGCATCGCCCGCCAGCCCGAGGCGCAGGGCCGGCTGTTCACGCCGTTCTTCATCACCGTCGGTCTGGTCGAGGCCGCCTACTTCATCAACCTGGCCTTCATGGCGCTGTTCGTCTTCGCCACGCCCGGCCTCCAGGGTTAAGAACCTGCCACATGGGTGAAGTCACCACGACCATTCTCGCGGCCGAAGAGGGCGGGGGCACCAGTAACTTCCTGCTGCCCAACGGCACCTTCTTCGCAGTGCTGCTCATCTTCCTGATCACGCTCGGCGTGATCTGGAAGTGGGTGGTGCCGCCGATCAGCAAGGTGTTGGCCGAGCGCGAGGCCATGCTGGCCAAGACCGCGGCCGACAGCCGCAAATCCGCCGAACAGGTGGCTGCTGCGCAGGCCGACTACGACGAGGCGATGGCCGGCGCACGCGCCGAGGCATCGGCTCTTCGGGACGAGGCACGCAATGAGGGCCGCCAGGTCGTCGACGCCAAGCGCGCCGAGGCCAGCGGAGAGGTCGCCGAGACGGTACGCCAGGCCAATGAGCAGCTGTCCCAACAGGGCACCGCTGCTCAAGCCGAGTTGTCCTCGTCAGTGGATGGCCTCTCGGCCGCCCTGGCCAGCCGCATCCTCGGCGTCGACGTGAATTCGGGACGGAAATAGGTAGATGTCGATATTCATCGGACAGCTGATCGGCTTCGCCGTCATCGTGTTCATCCTCAGCAAATGGGTGGTTCCCCTGATCAAGGGGCTGATGGTCAAGCAGCAGGAGGCCATCCGCGTCGCCCTTGCCGAAAGTGCCGAGGCGGCAAAGAAGCTCGCTGATGCCGATGCGATGCACGCCAAGGCGCTCGCCGACGCCGCCGCGGAGTCCAGCCACGTCACCGACGAGGCACGCCACGACTCCGAGCGGATCAAGGCGCAGCTGGCCGAGCAGGCCGGCCAGGATGCCGAGCGGATCAAGGCCCAGGGCGGCCAGCAGGTGCAGCTCCTGCGCCAGCAGGTCGTTCGCCAGCTGCGGATGGGCCTCGGTGAGGAAGCCGTGACCAAGGCCGCCGAACTGGTGCGCGCCCATGTCGCCGACCCGGCCGCGCAGGCAGCCACGGTCGACCGCTTCCTCGACGATCTCGACCAGATGGCTCCTTCGGAAGTCAATATCGAGACCGGCGCGACGGTGGGCCTGCGGGCCGCCAGCCGTGAGGCCCTGGCCAACCTGGTGTCCGAATTCGATTCGGTGGCAGGCGGTCTGGATGCCGACGGCCTGACGGCGCTGGCCGATGATCTGACCGCCGTTGCCAAGCTGCTGCTCAGCGAGTCGACGTTGAACAAGCATCTGGCCGAGCCGACGGACAATCCGACGGCCAAGGTCGCGCTCGCCGACAAGCTGCTGGGCGGCAAGATCGGCGATCCCGCCCTCACGCTCGTCCGGACCGCCGTCTCGCAGCGCTGGTCCACCGAGGCCAACCTGATCGACGGTATCGAGCACACCGCGCGGCTGGCCTTGCTGCAGCGCGCCGGCGTCGCCGGTGAGGTCGACGAGGTCGAGGATCATCTGTTCCGCTTCGGCCGCGTCCTGGATGCCGAGCCGCGCCTGAGCGCACTGCTCAGCGATTACACGACTCCCGCCGAAGGCCGAGTCGCGCTGCTGGACAAGGTCGTCGGTGACGCGAGCAACTCCACTGCGGCTGCACTGCTGGCCCAGACGGTGACGCTGCTGCGTGGCGAGCGTGCCGACGAGGCCGTCATCGATCTCGCCGAGCTGGCGGTCGCCCGCCGCGGTGAGATCGTCGCGCATGTCAGTGCCGCCGCGGACCTGACCGATGCCCAGCAAGAGCGGCTCACCGCCGTGCTGACCCGCATCTACGGGCACCCGGTGTCCGTGCAACTGCATGTCGATCCGGAACTGCTCGGTGGTCTGTCGATCACCGTCGGTGACGAGGTGATCGACGGTTCCATCGCGTCCCGCTTGGCTGCAGCGCAGACCCAGCTGCCGGACTGATCCAGAAGACTTATCACCCAGATCAAAGGTAGGAAGACGAAAAACCATGGCAGAGTTGACAATCTCCGCTTCTGATATCGAAGGTGCCATCGAGGACTACGTATCCTCGTTTTCCGCCGACACCGAGCGGGAAGAGGTCGGCACCGTTGTCGATGCCGGTGACGGCATCGCCCACGTCGAGGGCCTGCCCTCGGTCATGACCCAGGAGCTGCTCGAGTTCGAGGGCGGCGTGCTGGGCGTGGCGCTCAACCTCGACGAGCACAGCGTCGGCGCCGTGATCCTGGGCGAGTTCAACAAGATCGAAGAGGGCCAGCAGGTCAAGCGCACCGGCGAGGTTCTCTCGGTTCCGGTCGGCGACGCCTTCCTGGGTCGTGTGGTCAACCCGCTCGGGCAGCCGATCGACGGCCAGGGCGATATCGCCTCGGACACCCGCCGCGAACTGGAACTGCAGGCCCCCTCGGTCGTGCAGCGCCAGGGCGTCGGCGAGCCGCTGCAGACCGGTATCAAGGCCATCGACGCGATGACCCCGATCGGCCGCGGCCAGCGTCAGCTGATCATCGGCGACCGCAAGACCGGCAAGACCGCGGTCTGCGTCGACACCATCCTGAACCAGCGTCAGGCATGGGAGACCGGTGACCCGCAGCAGCAGGTGCGCTGCGTGTACGTCGCGATCGGCCAGAAGGGCACCACGATCGCTTCCGTGAAGCGCGCTCTCGAAGAGGGTGGCGCCATGGAGTACACCACCATCGTCGCGGCTCCGGCCTCCGATCCCGCCGGCTTCAAGTGGCTGGCCCCCTACACCGGTTCGGCCATCGGCCAGCACTGGATGTACGACGGCAAGCACGTCCTGATCGTCTTCGACGACCTGACCAAGCAGGCCGACGCCTACCGCGCCATCTCGCTGCTGCTGCGTCGCCCGCCGGGCCGCGAGGCGTTCCCCGGTGACGTCTTCTACCTGCACTCCCGGCTGCTGGAGCGTTGCGCGAAGCTGTCCGACGAGCTCGGTGGTGGTTCGATGACGGGTCTGCCGATCATCGAGACCAAGGCCAACGACATCTCGGCGTTCATCCCGACCAACGTCATCTCCATCACCGACGGTCAGTGCTTCCTGGAGTCCGACCTGTTCAACCAGGGTGTCCGCCCCGCCGTCAACGTGGGTGTGTCGGTGTCCCGCGTCGGTGGCGCCGCGCAGATCAAGGCGATGAAAGAGGTGGCCGGTTCGCTGCGTCTGGACCTGTCGCAGTACCGCGAGCTGGAGGCCTTCGCGGCCTTCGCCTCCGATCTGGATGCGGCCTCCAAGGCGCAGCTGGACCGCGGCGTGCGGCTGGTCGAGCTGCTCAAGCAGCCCCAGTACAGCCCGCTCGCCGTCGAAGACCAGGTCGTTGCCATCTTCCTCGGCACTCAGGGACACCTGGATTCGGTTCCCGCCGAAGATGTTTCGCGCTTCGTCGACGAGCTGCTGGAGCATGTGAAGGCCAGCCACTCCGACATCCTCGACGGCATCCGGGAGAGCAAGAAGCTCTCGGAGGAGGCAGAGGAGAAGCTGGTCAACGTCATCAACGACTTCAAGAAGGGCTTCTCGGCGAGCGACGGTAGCTCCGTCGTCGTCAACGAGGCCGACTCCGAGGCTCTGGATCCCGAGGATCTGGAGAAGGAATCGGTCAAGGTCCGTAAGCCTGCTCCCAAGAAGGCCTAGGTAACCAATGGCAGCCACACTGCGCGAGCTACGCGGACGTATCCGCTCCGCCGGGTCGATCAAGAAGATCACCAAGGCCCAGGAGCTGATCGCCACGTCGCGGATCGCCAAGGCGCAGGCGCGGGTCGATGCGGCCCGGCCGTACAGCACCGAGATCACCAACATGCTCACCGAGCTGGCCAGTGCCAGCGCGCTGGATCACCCCTTGCTGGTCCCGCGGGACAATCCGAAGCGGGCCGCCGTTCTGGTGGTCTCTTCGGACCGCGGGCTCTGCGGTGGGTACAACGCCAACGTGCTGCGCCGTGCCGAGGAGCTGTTCTCGTTGCTGCGCGACGAGGGTAAGGATCCGGTGCTCTACGTCGTGGGACGAAAGGCATTGGGTTACTACAACTTCCGCCAGCGTTCGGTTTCCGAGTCGTGGACCGGCTTCTCCGAGCGTCCGACCTATGAGCACGCCAAGGAGATCGCCGACACCTTGGTGGCGGCGTTCATGTCCGGTGCCGACGATGACGGTGACGACGGCGGTGCCGACGGCATTGTCGGCGTCGACGAGATCCACATCGTGTCGACCGAATTCCGCTCGATGCTGTCGCAGACCGCGGTGGCACTGCGGGTCGCACCGATGGTCGTCGAGTACGTGGGTGATGAGGAGCCCGAGGACGGCCCGCGCACGTTGTTCTCGTTCGAACCGAACGCCGAGACGCTGTTCGACGCCCTGCTGCCGCGCTACATCGCGACCCGCGTGTACGCCGCATTGCTGGAGGCGGCTGCCTCGGAGTCGGCCTCGCGCCGGCGCGCCATGAAGTCGGCCACCGACAACGCCGACGATCTGATCAAGGCACTCACGCTGGCGGCCAACCGCGAGCGTCAGGCGCAGATCACCCAGGAAATCAGCGAGATCGTCGGTGGCGCCAACGCGCTGGCCGACGCCAAATAGGCCGACGTAAGAGCGAAAGCGAAGAAGAGATATGACTGCCGTAGAGACCAAGACCACGACGGGTCGCGTTGTCCGCATCACGGGCCCCGTGGTCGACGTCGAGTTCCCGCGTGGCGCCGTTCCCCAGCTGCTCAACGCCCTGCACGCCGAGATCACCTTCGGCGCGCTGGCCAAGACCCTGACCCTCGAGGTCGCCCAGCACCTCGGCGACAACCTGGTGCGCTGCATCTCGATGCAGCCCACCGACGGCCTGGTCCGCGGCCAGGATGTCACCGACACCGGTGCCTCGATCTCGGTGCCCGTCGGCGACGGCGTCAAGGGTCACGTGTTCAACGCCCTCGGTGACTGCCTCGACGAGCCCGGTTATGGCAAGGACTTCGAGCACTGGTCCATCCACCGCAAGCCGCCGGCCTTCGCCGACCTGGAGCCCCGCACCGAGATGCTGGAGACGGGTCTGAAGGTCGTCGACCTGCTGACCCCGTATGTGCGTGGTGGAAAGATCGCCCTGTTCGGTGGCGCCGGCGTCGGCAAGACCGTTCTGATCCAGGAGATGATCAACCGCATCGCCCGCAACTTCGGTGGCACCTCGGTGTTCGCCGGCGTGGGGGAGCGCACCCGTGAGGGTAACGACCTGTGGGTCGAGCTCGCGGACGCAAACGTGCTCAAGGACACCGCCCTTGTATTCGGCCAGATGGACGAGCCGCCGGGCACCCGTATGCGCGTGGCCCTGTCGGCACTGACCATGGCGGAGTTCTTCCGCGATGAGCAGGGCCAGGACGTGCTGCTGTTCATCGACAACATCTTCCGGTTCACCCAGGCGGGTTCCGAGGTCTCGACCCTGCTCGGTCGGATGCCTTCGGCCGTGGGTTACCAGCCGACGCTGGCCGACGAGATGGGTGAGCTGCAGGAGCGCATCACCTCGACCCGTGGTCGCTCGATCACCTCGATGCAGGCCGTGTACGTGCCCGCCGACGACTACACCGACCCGGCGCCTGCCACCACGTTCGCCCACCTCGACGCCACCACCGAGCTCTCGCGTGCGGTGTTCTCCAAGGGCATCTTCCCGGCGGTGGATCCGCTGGCATCGTCCTCGACGATCCTGCACCCCAGCGTGGTCGGCGACGAGCACTACCGGGTTGCCCAGGAAGTCATCCGGATCCTGCAGCGCTACAAGGATCTCCAGGACATCATCGCCATCCTCGGTATCGATGAGCTTTCCGAAGAGGACAAGGTGTTGGTGTACCGCGCCCGCAAGATCGAGCGCTTCCTGAGCCAGAACATGATGGCGGCCGAGCAGTTCACCGGCCAGCCGGGTTCGACCGTTCCGCTCAAGGAGACCATCGAGGCCTTCGACAAGCTGGCCAAGGGCGAGTTCGATCACCTGCCCGAGCAGGCGTTCTTCCTCATCGGTGGTCTCGACGACCTGGCGAAGAAGGCAGAAACCCTCGGCGCCAAGCTGTGATGCAGGTACGGCTGATCCGAAAGGTGGTGTCCAATGGCTGAACTTGACGTCGAGATCGTCGCCGTCGAGCGCGAGTTGTGGTCGGGCAAGGCCACATTCGTCTTCACGCGTACCACCGCGGGTGAGATCGGCATCCTGCCGCGGCACATCCCGCTGGTGGCTCAGTTGGTCGACGACGCGATGGGGCGCGTCGAGCGCGAGGGCGAGGATGACCTGCGCATCGCGGTCGACGGGGGATTCCTGTCGGTGACCGAAGGCGGGGTCAGCCTGCTGGTGGAGAACGCTCAGTTCGAGTCGGAGATCGATGCCGACGCCGCCAAGCGGGATTCCGAGTCCGACGACGAAGCCACCGCGGCGTGGGGCCGTGCCCGGCTACGCGCTGTCGGCCAGATCGACTAGTAGGCAACGCCGATGAGCGCGTCCATGGTGTTCATGGTCGCGCTCGTCGGCGTTTTGCTGCTTGCTGTCGCCGCGCTCGGCTATCGGCTGTGGAAGCTGCGGCAGGTCGGCGGCACCGCCGCCATCCTTCGCGATTTTCCCGCCTACGGCGGCCATGGTTGGCGCCACGGGGTGCTGCGCTACCGGGAGTCCGAGGCGGAGTTCTATCGACTCTCGAGTGCGCGCTGGTGGCCGGACCGGCGGTTGAGCCGGCTGGGCCTGGAAGTGGTGTCGCGCCGATCCCCACGTGGTGACGAGTTCGACATCATGAGCGACGAGATCGCGGTGCTGGAGTTGCGCGACAGTGATCGAGGGTTCGAGATCGCGCTGGATCGCGGCGCGTTGACCGCATTCACCTCGTGGCTGGAGTCACGACCGTCGCCACGGGCCCGGCGCCGCAACTAGGCGCGCTGACCGCCCGGCTGCCACTTGACGTCGCCGGCCGGATTGGCCACCCGCGACAGGATGAACAGCAGATCGGAGAGCCGGTTGAGATACTTCGCCGGCAACACGTTGACCGAATCGCCATGCTCGTCGACCGCACGCCAGGCAGCACGCTCGGCCCGACGCGTCACCGTCCTTGCGACGTGCAGCAGCGCGGACAGCGGAGTCCCACCGGGCAGGATGAACGAGTCCAAGTTCGGCAGCCCCTCGTTGAACTCATCGCACCACCCCTCGAGCCGGTCGATGTAGTCCTGCCGCACTCGCAACGGCGGATACTCCGGATTCTCGACGACCGGAGTCGAAAGATCCGCGCCGGCGTCGAACAGATCGTTCTGGATCTGCAGCAGGACGTCCCGGAGGTGGTCGTCGGGGCGGCCCAGCGACAGCGCGACACCGATCGCCGCGTTGGCCTCGTCACAATCGGCGTAGGCCTCCAGCCGGGCGTCGTTCTTCGAGACCCGGCTGAAATCACTCAAGCCGGTGGTGCCGTCGTCTCCGGTCCGGGTGTAGATGCGGGTCAGGTGCACAGCCATGGCTAAACGGTACCGGCCGGTCTCGGCTGCAGTGTTCTGAAACTGGGTCACCGTCTGCTTACACTGACCGCGTGAGCGATCGTTTCGTGGTGACGGGCGGAAGCCGGTTATCTGGCGAGGTCGCCGTCGGGGGAGCAAAGAACAGTGTCCTGAAACTGATGGCGGCCGCGCTGTTGGCCGAGGGCACCAGCACGATCACCAACTGTCCGGACATCCTGGATGTGCCGTTGATGGCGGAGGTGCTCAGGGGACTGGGTGCCACCGTCGAACTGGACGGTTCGACCGTGCGGATCACCTCGCCAGACGAGGTCAAATACGACGCGGATTTCGCTGCGGTGCGACAGTTCCGTGCGTCGGTCTGTGTACTGGGTCCGCTGGTGGGGCGTGGCCGACGGGCCAAGGTTGCGCTGCCAGGTGGTGACGCCATCGGATCGCGGCCCCTGGATATGCACCAGGCCGGCCTGCGCCAACTCGGTGCGCGGTGCAATATCGAGCACGGCTGCGTCGTTGCCGAAGCCGACCATCTGCGCGGCGCCGAGATCCAGCTCGAGTTCCCGTCTGTGGGGGCGACCGAGAACATCCTCATGGCGGCGGTGCTCGCCGAGGGTGTGACCACCATCCACAACGCGGCGCGCGAGCCGGACATCGCCGATATCTGCATGATGCTCAACCAGATGGGTGCACAGGTCTCCGGTGCGGGGTCGTCGACCTTGACGATCACCGGGGTGGACCGGCTGTATCCGACGGAGCATCGGGTGATCGGAGATCGCATCGTCGCGGCCACCTGGGGGATCGCCGCCGCGATGACCCGGGGGGACATCTCGGTGACCGGGGTAGATCCCGCGCATCTGCAGCTCGTGTTGCACAAGCTGCACGATGCGGGCGCGACGGTCACCCAGAACGACAACGGCTTCCGGGTCGTGCAGTACGAACGGCCCAAGGCGGTGAACGTGGCGACCTTGCCGTTCCCCGGATTCCCGACCGATCTGCAGCCGATGGCGATCGGGCTGGCCTGTATCGCCGATGGCACCTCGATGATCACCGAGAACGTGTTCGAGGCGCGGTTCCGTTTCGTGGAGGAGATGATCCGGCTCGGAGCCGATGCGCGGACCGACGGCCACCATGCGGTGGTGCGCGGGATCCCGCAGTTGTCCAGCGCCCCGGTATGGGCATCGGATATCCGGGCCGGGGCCGGTTTGGTGCTCGCCGGCCTGGTGGCCGACGGCGAGACCGAGGTGCACGACGTTTATCACATCGATCGCGGTTATCCGATGTTCGTCGAAAACCTGGTCAGCTTGGGCGCCGGGATCGAGCGGGTACACTCGTAAGAGACCGGTCGAGCGCGACATTATGGCTCTGACCAGCGGATTTGACTTCCAAAGGCACAAAGTTCTAATCTTTTGAAGTCGCCGCGGAGACGCGAGACAGAGAAGCTTGACTCGCCAGACAAGATAGTTTAAGCTGGCAGGGTTGCCCCGAAACGGATGGCTTCACTACAATCTGGTCTGTTGTTTGAGAACTCAATAGTGTGTTTGGTGGTTTTTGTTTGTTGTTTTTTGCCATCTTGGTGGGGGACTCCCCGTCTTCCTGCCACGTGGGATGGTTTGTTTTTTTGATGCCAGTTTTTGGTGTCTTTTGTTTGTGATCGGATTTTTCTGATTCGAATTCTGCCTCGTTTGGTCGAGGGGTTTTTGTTTGGAGAGTTTGATCCTGGCTCAGGACGAACGCTGGCGGCGTGCTTAACACATGCAAGTCGAACGGAAAGGCCCTTCGGGGTACTCGAGTGGCGAACGGGTGAGTAACACGTGGGT
>JAEXZY010000160.1 GCA_023404955.1 Actinomycetes bacterium | reverse complement strand
TGGCAGGTCTACCTCGGCCGCGACCGCCACCCCTGGTTCATCCCACCCCACACACCCGGCCGGCCCGAACCGGCACACCTGCGCTCCCACGCCCGACGCACCATGACCGACCTACCGGCAGCTGCGTAACCCAAAGCTGCTGCGCACCTTGATAACTGAACGGAGAACTAGGCGCCGCCAGGGGTTGAGTTGGCCTCGCCGTCAGACGGCTGGGGTCAGCTCAGTTCCCACACCGCGGTCACGGTGAATCCGACGGTCTGCTGTCCCGGTGACAGCGGGACAGCCTCGGCCATCGCACCGCGCGGCATTGGCATCGGTGGCGGGGGAGTCGACCCGGAGGCCTCCGAGATCGACACCACGTCGCCCAGGTTCAGGCCCGACAATTCGGCGTATTGCTGGGCGCGGGCCTTGGCGTCCTCGAAGGCGCGGGCTCGCGCGTCGCGCACCAACTGGGAGTCGTCGGCAATCGAGTAGCTCACGGAGTTGATCCGTGTCGCATCGCCGCCGGTGTCGACTATCAGCGCCAAAATATCGGAGGCCCGGCCCGCGTCGCGGATCTTCACGTCCACCCCGTTGCTCGCGCGGTAGGAGTCGATACGGCTTCCGTCATTGTTGTACTGCGGCTGCAGCGACACCTGGCTGGTGCTGATATCGCGTTCCTCGATGCCGGCCCCGGTCAACGCGTCGATCACGGCTCGCTGGCGCTGACTGGTCTGGTTCAGTGCGCCGGAGACGTCGGGCGCGATAGCCTCCATCGCCGCCGACACGGTCAACGTGTCTGGGGTGCCCTGCACCTCGCCGGAGCCCACCACGGTGACCTGTCGACCCGTCGCTGCGGCGGGCTGACCCGTCGCGACCGGACCGGAGTTCGAATCACAGGCGGTCATCCCGATGGCGAGAGCGCCGGCGAGGGCTGCAAGGCTGACACGGACCGGCAATCGTTGCGCGAAGGTCATGTTCGCACCCTAACCGTTCACGGCGTGACGAGGATCTTGCAATGCCGCTCGGGATCGGACAGATCGGCGAAAGCCCCCGCCACACCGTCCAGTCCGACCTCGCCGGTGATCATCGGGGCCACGTCGATATCCCCCTCGGCGATGGCCCGCAGCGACTCGGCGAACTCTGCCGGGTCATAGCCGAACACGAAATGCAGGCTGAGCTGTTTGGCGCTGGCAAAGAACGGGTGGACCGTATCGGGTTGCATGCAGACCCCGGCGATCACCACGCGGGCGCCGGCCGGCGCCCTGCGCATGACATCGTCGAGGATCCCCGGGGCGCCCACCGCTTCGAACACCACTGCCGGCGCGCTGCGGTGAAACGGTGAACCCTGGCTCGGATCGACCGTCACGTGCGCACCCATCCGTGCGGCCAACTCGCGTCGGGTGGGTGAGAAGTCAGACGCCACAATGGTTTCCACGCCGCGGTAGCGCAGCGCGGCGATGATCGCGATCCCGATCGGACCGCACCCGATCACCAGCGCGGTCTCCCCGCGTTGGACCTGCGAGGTGTTCACCGCGTGCAGACCGACGGCCATCGGTTCGGTCAGTGCGGCGTGCCGTGGGTCCAGACCGTTGGGAACCGGCAGCAGCAGCGGTGCCGACAGGAGCATCCGTTCGGCGTAACCGCCGACGGTGGAGTTGCTGTAGACGATCATTTCCAGACCGGAAGGTGACACCAGTACCGGCACCGATGTGACGATCGTGCCGGCGGCGGGTGCGTCGGTCCCAGGGCCCGCGTCCAGCACCTCGGCGCTGAACTCGTGGCCCATGTAGATATCGGCGGCCAGATCGATGCCTGCCAACGTGTCGGGCATGCCCTCCATCTGCGCGCCGGCCGCCAACATCTCGTCGCCATGGGAGGCGAAATGCAGGTCCGACCCGCAGATCCCGCAGGCCTTGACCGCCACCAGCACCTGACCAGGGCCGGGGATGGGTTCGGGGACGTCGTCGCGGACGACCATCGCGCCATCGCGGAGAACGGCAGCACGCATCAGCTCGTCGCCTTGGCGGCGGAGTCGTCGGTGGCCTCGGTGATCGCGTTGACGATCGCCTGTCCCGCGCG
Organism: Actinomycetes bacterium; assembly: GCA_023404955.1. Taxonomy (GTDB): domain Bacteria; phylum Actinomycetota; class Actinomycetes; order Mycobacteriales; family Mycobacteriaceae; genus Mycobacterium. The sequence goes on along the minus strand of JAEXZY010000160.1, from coordinate 135,665 downwards.
GCCGAGCAACTGATTTCGCATACCCTTCGCCCATTCGTGGGAGGCGTGCGGAGCGGTCAGCTGACCCTTGAAATGCGGGATGACCTCCCTGGCGAACAGCTCGTAGGAGTGGTAGGTCGCCGCCGGCGAGGCCCAGTCGTGTCCCAGCATCAGGAAGGTGCCGAATCCGCCCGAGCGATCCAGCAGGTCCTGGATGTAGGTGATGGCCTCGTCGGTGGTGCCGATGCAGCAATTACCCTTGGCCGCATAGTCTTCGGCGAATGCGCGGGCATCATCGGCGTCGCCGTCGGTCGCATTGGACAGCGGGACGAAACCCGCCGCACCGAAATAGTTCGCGAAGTCCTGCAGCCCGTAGGTGCAGTCCTCGATGGCCTGTTCCTTGGTGTCGGCGACGTGCACGATGCCCAGCACCCGCCAATCCTTGCGGTCGGGGGCGTCGCGGCCGGACCGCTGGGCCTGGTCGGTGACGATATCCCAGGTCGTCTCGACCGCAGCCGCGCCGCCGGGTACTGACATCGACAGCGACAACAGAGAGGTTCCCAGCTGGCCGGCCAGTCGCGGACCGGACGGGGAAACCATTGCCGCGGTAGATATTTCGGGATAAGGCCAGGTGTAGGGCCGAACTTGGAGCGCGGCATCGCGCAGCGTGAACCAATCTGTCTGGCGATCGACGCGCTCATCGGGCGCCGCGCGGAAGAGCGCCAGGATCGCCTCGAGGGACTCCTGCATCATCCGGCGCTGGTCGACCGGATCGATGCCCATCATGTAGGCGTCCGAGGGGAGCGCGCCGGGGCCGGTCCCGAACATCACCCGGCCGCGGGTCAGATGGTCCAGCAGCACCCAGCGGTCGGCCACCATCAACGGATGGTGATAGGGCAGTGACACCACGCCGGTGCCGAGCCGGATGTGGCGGGTGCGCTCGGCGGCGGCCGCGATGAACACCTCGGGACAGGAGATCAGTTCGTAACCGCCGGAATGGTGTTCACCGAACCAGGCCTCGTCATACCCCAACCGGTCCAGCTCCTCGACCCGGTCCATGTCGTACTGCAGAGCCAGGGTGGGGGACTGGCCGGGCGGATGGAACGGGGTGATGAACACCCCGAAGTTCAGCGGCGCGCTCACGCGAGCCCCCCGAGGAACTCCAGCAGCACCGCGTTGACCTCGGTCGGGCGCTCTTGCTGCAACCAGTGGCCGGCGCCCTCGAGCAGAACCTCGTAGTACTCGCCGGTGGCCACCTCCCGGACATGGTCGCGCGGGGTGAAGCTCAACACCGGGTCGGCGCTGCCGGCCAGGAACAGCACGGGTGCGGTGATGGTGGTGGTGACCACCCGGCCGGCTGCCGGGTCGGTGAGCTCCCAGTTGCGGTCGAAGTTGCGGTACCAGTTCAGCGGGCCGGTGAAGCCGGTCGCCTCGAAAGCCCGGGCGTACTCTTCGAACTCCTCGGCACTCATCCACTCGGGCAGCGGGGGGAGCGGATTGTCGGCCATCTCGTCGACCGGGCCGGTGAAGCCCTCCAGGGCGACCATGCGCTGCAGCGAGGCCCGCGGATCGGCGCCCAGTGCGGCATCGGCGACGCCGGGCTCTTGGAAGTACAGGATGTAGAAGAAGTTGTCGCCGAAGATGCCGCGCCAGATCTGGGTGGGCGGGGCTGATGCCCGCGGGATCGGCGGCACGCTCAGCGCGGCGAGCGCGCGGACCCGCTCGGGATGGAACAGCGGGAAGTTGGTCACCACAGGGGAACCCCAGTCGTGGCCGATCAGTACCGCGCGCTCGGCGCCCACATCGTCGAGTAATCCGGCGATATCGTTGGTCAGCTCGATGATGTCGTAGTCCTCGATCGCCTCCGGCCGCGACGAGCCACCGTATCCGCGCTGGTCCGGGGCCAAAACGTGGTAGCCGGCGGCGGCCAGCTCAGGGATCTGGTGGCGCCAGGAATGCGCGAGCTCGGGGAAGCCGTGAGCCAGCACCACCACCGGGTTGCCGCGCTCACCTGCCTCCGTCACGCGAAGCGTCACGCCGTTGGTATCGACTAACCGTTCGGTTGGTGTGAGCATCGTCTCAGCCAAGCACACGTACCCGGCCCTGACGAGCATCCCGGCCGGGAACTTCCGATCGTTGTTCAAGCGGTAGCCTTTAGTTTTCCAACTGCGTATATCGGAAGGACCGGGTCGGTCGGCGCACCCGCGCGGCCGCAGATATCGATGAACCGAACTGACGTATGAACCGTAAGAATGTCGTTCGCACGCTCACGGCGATCGCCGTGGTGCTGCTGCTTGGTTGGTCCTTCTTCTACTTCAGTGATGACACCCGCGGCTACAAGCCGGTGGACACCTCGGTGGCGATGGCCCAGATCGAGGCGGGCACCGTCAACAGTGCCCAGATCGATGATCGCGAGCAGCAGCTACGCCTGGACCTGAAGTCCGGCAACGGTGACACGGAGAACAGCGACAAGATCCTCACCAAGTACCCCACCGGCGTGGGTGTGCAGCTCTTCGACGACCTCAGCGCCAAGAACGCCAAGATCAACACGGTCGTCAACCAGGGCAGCGTGCTGGGCACCCTGCTCATCTACATGCTCCCGCTGCTGCTGCTGGTCGCGCTGTTCGTCATGTTTTCCCGGATGCAGTCCGGCGGCCGGATGGGCTTCGGTTTCGGCAAGTCCAAGGCCAAGCAGCTCTCCAAGGACATGCCCAAGACCACGTTCGCGGATGTGGCCGGCGCCGACGAGGCCGTCGAGGAGCTCTACGAGATCAAGGACTTCCTGCAGAACCCGAGCCGGTACCAGGCACTCGGCGCGAAGATCCCGCGCGGTGTGCTGCTGTTCGGCCCGCCCGGCACCGGCAAAACCCTGTTGGCACGCGCCGTCGCCGGTGAGGCCGGGGTGCCCTTCTTCACCATCTCGGGTTCGGACTTCGTCGAGATGTTCGTCGGTGTCGGCGCCTCGCGTGTGCGTGACCTGTTCGAGCAGGCCAAGCAGAACAGCCCCTGCATCATCTTCGTCGACGAGATCGATGCCGTCGGTCGTCAACGCGGCGCCGGGCTCGGCGGTGGCCATGACGAACGCGAGCAGACGCTGAACCAGCTGCTCGTCGAGATGGACGGCTTCGGCGATCGCCAGGGTGTCATCCTGATCGCCGCGACCAACCGCCCCGACATCCTGGATCCCGCGCTGCTGCGCCCCGGCCGCTTCGACCGCCAGATCCCGGTCTCGAACCCGGACCTCGCCGGCCGCCGCGCGGTCCTCAAGGTGCACTCTGCGGGCAAGCCGATCGCGCCCGACGCGGATCTGGACGGGCTGGCCAAGCGCACCGTCGGTATGTCCGGCGCCGACCTGGCCAACGTGATCAACGAGGCAGCGCTGCTGACCGCCCGCGAGAACGGGACCGTCATCACCGGCGCCGCCCTCGAAGAGGCCGTCGACCGCGTCGTCGGCGGACCGCGCCGCAAGAGCCGCATCATCAGCGAGCACGAAAAGAAGATCACCGCATACCACGAGGGCGGCCACACGCTGGCGGCCTGGGCGATGCCCGATATCGAGCCGATCTACAAGGTCACCATCCTGGCCCGCGGCCGTACCGGCGGCCACGCCGTGGCGGTGCCCGAGGACGACAAGGGTCTGATGACCCGCTCGGAGATGATCGCCCGACTGGTGTTCGCGATGGGCGGTCGCGCCGCCGAGGAGCTCGTGTTCCGCGAGCCCACCACCGGTGCGGTCTCCGATATCGAGCAGGCCACCAAGATCGCCCGCGCGATGGTCACCGAATACGGCATGAGTGCCAAGCTCGGCGCGGTCCGTTACGGCAGTGAGCACGGCGATCCGTTCCTCGGCCGATCGATGGGCACCCAGTCCGATTTCGGTCACGAGGTCGCCCGCGAGATCGACGAAGAGGTGCGCAAGCTCATCGAGGCGGCGCACACCGAGGCGTGGGAGATCCTCACCGAGTACCGCGATGTCCTCGACATCCTGGCCGGGGAGCTGCTGGAGAAGGAAACCCTGCACCGAGTCGAGCTGGAGGCGATCTTCGACCAGGTCAAGAAGCGCCCGCGGCTGACCATCTTCGACGATTTCGGTGGCCGGGTGCCCTCGGACAAGCCGCCGATCAAGACCCCGGGTGAGATCGCGATCGAACGTGGTGAGCCGTGGCCGCCGCCGGTGAAGGAGCCCGCCTACAAGGCCGCGATCCTGGAGGCCAGCCGCGCGGCGGAAGCCAACAGGCCCGCCGACGGTGGCAACAATGGTGCCAACGGATCCGGTGCCAACGGATCGGGCGTCAATGGATCCAACGGCTCCCACGGTGGGCATGCCGCCCCCAACGGTCACGCCCAACCGGACTACGGCGCCCCCGCAGGCTGGCACGCACCGGGCTGGCCGCCGCGCGAGGGCACCCCGCCCCCGCACTACGGTCCGCCGCCGCAGCAGTACGGCCCCCCGCCACAGCAGCAGTACGGTCCGCCGCAGCCGGGGCAACCCGATCCGCAGCACGGGCAGTACGGTGGCCCTCGATACGGTTCGCCGCCGGGCCAGTACGGCCCCCCGCCGGAGAATCCGCCACCTCCACGAGGCTGACCAGAAACGGAGCGTCGATGACGACGTCGGGCAAGAATGGCGAGAGCACGAGCGGGTTCGTCCAAGCGGAGTTCGATCAGCCGCGTGCGGAAGCGGCGGTGCGGGAACTCCTGCTCGCCGTCGGCGAGGACCCCGACCGGCACGGTCTGATCGACACCCCCGCACGGGTGGCCAGGGCGTACAAGGAGATATTCGCGGGGCTCTATACCGATCCCGACGCGGTGCTCAACACCACCTTCGACGAACAGCACGACGAGTTGGTGCTGGTCAAGCAGATCCCGATGTATTCGACCTGTGAACACCACCTGGTGTCCTTCCACGGGGTCGCCCATGTCGGTTACATCCCCGGCCGGGACGGTCGCGTCACCGGGCTGTCCAAGATCGCCCGACTGGTCGACCTGTACGCCAAGCGTCCACAGGTGCAGGAACGACTGACCGCACAGGTCGCCGACGCGCTGATGCGCAAGCTCGATCCGCGCGGGGTCATCGTGGTGATGGAGGCCGAGCACCTCTGCATGGCGATGCGGGGTATCCGCAAACCGGGTGCCGTGACGACGACATCAGCGGTGCGTGGTCAGTTCAAGACCGACAAGGCGTCCCGGGCCGAGGCACTGGACCTGATCCTGCGCCGGTGAGCTCCACGCGCACGCGGGTGATGGGTGTCCTCAACGTCACCGATGATTCGTTCTCCGACGGCGGCCTGTTCGTCGATCGGGACCGCGCTCTCGAGCACGCCCACGCCATGGTCGCCGCGGGCGCCAGCATCGTCGACGTCGGCGGTGAGTCCACCCGGCCGGGGGCGGTCCGGGTCGACCCCGCCGTGGAAACCGCCCGTGTCGTGCCTGTCGTGCGTGAACTGGCGGCCGCCGGCGTCACCGTCAGCATCGACACCATGCACGAGGCGGTGGCGCGCGCCGCGCTCGAACACGGCGCCGAGATCGTCAACGACGTCTCCGGCGGAAGAGCCGATCCCAACATGGCCGCCCTGCTGGCCGAGGCCGGGGTGCCCTGGATGCTGATGCACTGGCGGTCGGTGCGGGCCGACGACCCGCACGACGTGCCCGCCTACACCGACGTCGTCGCCGAGGTGCGTGCGGAACTGCTGCGCAGCGTGGATGCCGCGGTGTCCGCGGGGGTGGACCCGGCCAACATCATCATCGATCCGGGACTCGGATTCGCCAAGACCGCACAACACAATTGGCAACTGCTGCGCGCCCTGCCCGAGTTCGTCGGCACCGGGATACCGGTGCTGGTGGGCGCGTCGCGCAAACGTTTCCTCGGCACGCTGTTGGCCGGACCGGACGGGACGGCCCGACCTCCAGCCGGACGCGAGACCGCCACCGCCGTGGTGTCGGTGTTGGCCGCCCAGTACGGCGCCTGGGGCGTGCGGGTTCACGATGTGCAGGCCTCGGTCGACGCGCTCAAGGTACTCGCCGCGTGGTCGGGCTCACAGGAGGAGGAGCATGGCTGACCGTATCGAACTGCGGGGTTTGAAGGTGCGCGGCAACCACGGCGTGTTCGATCACGAGCGCCGTGACGGTCAGGACTTCATCATCGACATCACCGTCTGGGTGGACCTGGCCGCGGCCGCGGCCAGCGACGACCTGGCCGACACCGTCGACTACGGCGGGTTGGCCCAGCGGGCCGCCGATATCGTCGCCGGGCCGCCGCGCAACCTGATCGAGACGGTGTCGGCCGAGATCGCCGAGGACGTGATGACCGACGAACGGATCCATGCCGTCGAGGTCGTCGTGCACAAACCGTCGGCGCCCATCCCGCTGGCCTTCGACGATGTGGCCGTGGTCGCGCGACGGTCCCGGCGCGGTGCCAGGTGAGGGCGGTGCTGTCGATCGGCTCCAACCTGGGTGACCGGCTGTCCCACCTGCAATCGGTCGTCGATGATCTGGGTGCGCGCGTCCGGACGGTCTCGCCGGTCTACGAGACCGACGCCTGGGGCGGGGTCGAGCAGGACGCCTTCCTCAACGCAGTGCTCATCGTCGAGGATCCCGGGCTCGACGGTTATGGCTGGTTGCGACGCGGGCAGACCTTGGAGGACGCGGCCCGCCGCGTCCGTGAAGTGCACTGGGGGCCACGTACCCTCGATGTCGACATCATTTGTTGCCACGACGACGACGGCGTCGAATTACTGTGCAGCGAAAGCGATCTGACGCTGCCGCATCCCCACGCCCACGAACGGGCCTTCGTCCTGGTCCCGTGGCTGGCCGCCGACCCGGACGCGGTTCTGTCCGGAACGCCGGTCGCCGACCTGTTGGCCGGCCTGGCCGCCGAGGAGCGCGCGGGTGTGCGCCGGACCGATCTGATCCTGGCGCTCTGATGGGACCGACCCGCGTCCGAGATCTGGCAGCCACCACCGCCGTGACCGCAGTTCTCGGTTATCTGCTGGTCACCGGCCTGTACCGATGGTTCCCGCCGATCACCGCGTGGAGCGGGATCTCGCTGTTGGCCGTCGCCGTCGCGATCGCGGTCTGGGGTCAGTTCGTGCGTCGGCGGATCGCCGAGGGCAAGGTCGGTGTGGGTGCGGGACGGTTGCATCCGCTCGCGGTGGCCCGATCGGTGCTCATCGCGAAGGCATCGGCCTGGGTTGGGGCATTGGTGCTGGGCTGGTGGGCCGGCGTTCTCGGTTACCTGCTGCCGCGCCGGGACACCGTGCGGGTCGCCGGTGAGGACACCGGTGGCGCCGTGGTTGCCGCGGTGTGTGCGCTCGCATTGGTGGCGGCAGGGTTGTGGCTGCAGCACTGCTGTAAATCCCCGGACGATCAGAACGACACCGCCGATCCGCTTCCAGGTGCGGCCGACTAGGGCGAATCGCCGCACCGGTCGACACGCGATGCGACCTGCGACCGGTACAGTCGGAGCCCATGACCGACCCCTCCCGCGGCATGCGCGTTCGGCGCGTCAACCGCAGGCCGGGGTGGGTGCTGTTGACCGTCCTGCTGGTCCTTGCCATCGTCTCGAGCACCGTGCTGGTCTTCACGAATCGTGTCGAGTTGCTCAAACTGGCTGTGGTACTGGCGCTGTGGGCGGCGGTGGCCGCGGCCTTCGCCTCCTTCATCTATCGCCGACAGAGCGATCTGGACCAGGCCAAGGTGCGCGACCTGAAGTACGTGTACGACCTGCAACTCGACCGCGAGATCTCGGCCCGTCGGGAATACGAACTGGCCGTCGAGACGCAGTTGCGCCGCGAGCTGTCCGCGGAGCTGCGCGCCCAGTCCTCCGATGAGGTCGCCGCGTTGCGTGCCGAACTCGCGGCATTGCGGGCCAACCTTGAGATCCTCTTCGACGCCGATCTCGATGAGCGACCGGCCCTGGAGACCGAGCGTCCGGCGGGTCGGGTCATCGCCAGCCGGATCGATGCCCCCGTGCGCAGTGAGGCCGAACCGCGCACCGAGGAGAGTCCGATCATCGACGTGCCGGCCGAACCGCAGCCGCCCGAGTTCGGATGGGCGCCGCCGGCCGAGCCGGCCGGGGGTGCGCATCGGCGGGCATCGGAGAACCCGCAGGGCGAGCAGTCCGCGCCGCCGTGGCAGCGGCGCACCACGACTCCGACCCCCGCTCCGCCCGTGGTGCCCCCGCGTGTGGAACCTGTCGAACCCGCCGAACCGCTGGTGGCACAGTGGAACCCGGCCCCGGCCGATGGCCAGTGGATCCCGGCAGGTGCTCCTGGCAGCAACTGGAGCCCGCCCGTCCCGCCACCGCCGACCTCGCCGCCGACCCCGGCCCCGACGCCAACCCCCACTCCCGATGCCGTGGCCGACCGGGAGGCGCGCCGCGGCCGCCATGCCAACCCCGGTATCGCCCCCGATAGTGCCGAGACGCCACGCCGCTCCCGGCACGCGGTGCCACCCGAGGCCGATCAGGCCCCACCGGTCGCACCGCCGGTCGGACCGCCCGTCGACCCGATGCCCCCGGCCCCCGCGCCGCGGCATCGCGGACCCGAGGATGCGCCGGCAGCACCCGAGCCCGAGCCCGGCGGCCAGCACAGCGGTGGCCAACCGGTGTCCGAATTGCTGTCCCGGTTGCAGGCCAACCCCACCGGAGGCGGCCGACGCAGGCGCCGCGAGGAGTGAGCTAGGCTCACCGCAGCCCGTGCGGTACCTGCGACGGCAGGACCGCAACGTTTCAGTACCAGCGAATCTGCGAGGTCGTCTGTCATGGTCGACGGACTGCGTCCGGCCCGGCTCAGCGTCGGCATCATCTCGGCAGGCCGGGTCGGCACCGCGCTCGGGGTCGCCCTCGAACGTGCCGAGCATGTCGTCGTCGCCTGTAGCGCCATCTCGGTGCCGTCGCGCGAACGCGCGGCCCGCCGCCTGCCCGACACCGCCATCGTGCCGGTGCACGAGGTCGCCGCCCGCGCCGAACTGCTGCTGCTTGCCGTGCCCGATGCCGAGCTGGCGGCGCTCATCGGCGGTCTGGCCAGCACCGGCTCGGTACGACCGGGCACCATCGTGGTGCACACCTCCGGTGCCAACGGAATCGGCATCCTGGCGCCGCTGACCGAACTGGGATGCCTGCCGCTGGCCATCCATCCGGCCATGACGTTCACCGGTTCCGACGAGGACATCGACCGGTTGTCCGATGCCTGTTTCGGGGTGACCGCGGCCGATGAGATCGGCTACGCCATCGGGCAGTCGCTCGTCCTCGAGATCGGTGGCGAACCGTTCCGGGTCCGTGAGGACGCGCGCACCCTCTATCACGCCGCGCTGGCCCACGCCGGAAACCACCTGATCACCGTGGTGCTCGACGCGATCGAGGCGTTGCGTGACGCGTTGCGCGGACAGGAGCTGCTCGGCCAGGAGCTCATCGGCGACGCCCCGGGCGGGCTGGCCGAACGGATCGTCGCCCCATTGGCGCGCGCCTCGCTGGAGAACGCGCTGCAGCGCGGGCAGACCGCCCTGACCGGTCCGGTAGCCCGCGGGGACGCGGCCGCGGTGGCACGTCATCTCGGTGCGCTCACCGAGACCGATCCGGCGTTGGCCCAGGCCTATCGGGCCAATTCGCTGCGGACGGCCCAGCGTGCCCACGCGCCTGCGGACGTGTTCGATGTACTGCTCGACAACGGCGCTGCGAAGGAGACATCGTGACTTACGGCCGACCGCCGGCGTTCAAGGCCGGGGAACTCAACATCTATCGACGGCCCGGCGAGATCGCCGAGGTGACCAGGGCGCTGCGCAGCACCGGCAGGCGCGTCATGCTGGTGCCGACGATGGGTGCACTGCACGACGGCCACCTCACCCTGATCCGCCGCGCGCAGCAGGTACCGGGATCGGTGGTGGTGGTGTCGATCTTCGTCAACCCGACCCAGTTCGGGGCCGGTGAGGATCTCGACGCCTATCCGCGCACCCTCGACGAGGACCTGGCCGCGCTGCGCAACGAGGGCGTGCAGATCGCGTTCACCCCCACCGCGGCCGAGATGTACCCGGCGGGACCGCGTACCTCGGTACACGCCGGTGAGCTGGGTTCACAGCTGGAGGGCGCGGTCCGACCGACGCATTTCGCGGGCATGCTGACCGTCGTCATGAAGCTGCTCCAGATCGTGCGACCCGACCAGGCCTTCTTCGGCGAGAAGGATTATCAGCAGCTGGTGCTGGTGCGGCAGATGGCCGACGACCTGAACCTGGACACCCGGATCGTCGCCGTACCCACCGTGCGGGAATCCGACGGGCTGGCGATGTCCTCACGCAACCGCTACCTCGACGAACTCGAACGCGAACAGGCACTGGCCATTCCGTCGGCATTGCTGGCCGGGGCCTATGCCGCCGGCGAGGGCGCCGATGCCGCACTGGATGCCGCGCGAGCGGTCCTGGAGGAGGTCCCCGCCATCAGCGTCGACTATCTGGAGATCCGCGACACCTGGTTGGGTCCCGCGCCGCAGACCGGGCGGGCGCGCATGCTGTTGGCCGTCCGACTCGGCCGCACCCGGCTGCTGGACAACATCGCGATCGATCTCGGGGTGCCGTCCGGTCCCGGTCCGGACGTTCCCTTCGACGAGCACGAATTGCCCTGGAGGAACTGATGTTACGCACAATGCTCAAGTCCAAGATCCACCGTGCCACGGTGACCCAGGCCGACCTGCACTATGTGGGTTCGGTCACCATCGACGCCGATCTGATGGAAGCCGCCGACATCCTCGAAGGTGAGCAGGTGACCATCGTCGACATCGACAACGGCAATCGTTTGGTCACCTACGCCATCACCGGGCAGCGCGGCACCGGTGTGATCGGGATCAACGGTGCGGCAGCACATCTGATCCAACCGGGCGATCTGGTCATCCTGATCGCCTATGTCACCGTCGAGGATGCGAAGGCGCGCACATATCAGCCCCGGATCGTCTTCGTCGACGCCGATAACAAACAGATCGATCTCGGTTCCGATCCCGCCTACGTGCCGGCCGACGCCGCCGGCCTGATGTCACCCCGCTAGCCATGCTGCTCGCCATCGACGTCCGCAACACCCACACGGTGGTCGGACTGATCGCCGGTCCGGGGACGCACGGAAAAGTGGTGCAGCACTGGCGCATTCGGACCGAGTCCGAGGTCACCGCCGATGAGTTGGCGCTGACCATCGACGGTCTGATCGGCGACGACTCCGAACGCCTGACCGGGGCCACCGCCCTGTCGACGGTGCCCTCGGTGCTGCACGAGATCCGGTTGATGCTCGACCAGTACTGGCCGTCGATTCCGCAGGTGCTCATCGAACCCGGTGTGCGCACCGGCATCCCGCTGCTGGTCGACAATCCCAAGGAGGTCGGCGCCGACCGGATCGTCAACTGCCTGGCGGCCTACAGCAAGTACAACTCGCCGGCCATCGTCGTCGACTTCGGCTCGTCGATCTGTGTCGACGTGGTCTCGGCCAAGGGGGAGTTCCTCGGCGGGGCCATCGCCCCCGGCGTGCAGGTGTCCTCCGATGCCGCCGCCGCGCGGTCGGCGGCATTGCGCCGGGTCGAGCTCACCCGACCGCGCTCGGTGATCGGCAAGAACACCGTGGAATGCATGCAGTCCGGGGCGGTGTTCGGATTCGCGGCGTTGGTGGACGGTCTCGTCGACCGCATCCGCGCCGATGTCTCCGGTTTCGGCGGAACCGATGTGGCCGTGGTGGCCACCGGAAACTCGGCGCCGCTGGTGCTGCCGGACCTGCGCACCGTCGGTCACTACGACCAGCACCTCACCCTGGAGGGGTTGCGGCTGGTGTTCGAGCGCAACCGCGACAACCAGCGTGGTCGACGCTGATTAAGCTGGCATGTCGTGAGTTCTGATGAAGACGACATCCCCGAGCAGTACCGGATCCGTCAGGCCAAGCGTGAGCGGCTGCTCGCCGAGGGCCGTGACCCCTACCCGGTGCAGGTGGCGCGTACCCACAGCCTGAGCGAGCTGCGGGCCGCGTATTCGGAGCTGGCCGCCGACACCCAGACCGGGGATCTGGTCGGGGTGGCCGCCCGGGTCGTCTTCGCCCGCAATTCGGGCAAGCTGTGCTTCGCCACGCTGCAAGACGGTGACGGCACCCAACTACAGCTCATGATCAGCCTGGCGGAGGTGGGCCAGGAATCGCTGGACGCCTGGAAGGCCGACGTCGACCTCGGTGACATCGTCTTCGCCCACGGCCAGGTCATCAGCTCGCGGCGCGGCGAGTTGTCCGTACTCGCCGATTCCTGGCAGATCGTCTCCAAGGCGCTGCGACCGCTGCCGGTCGCGCACAAGGAGATGAGTGAGGAATCCCGGGTCCGGCAGCGTTATGTCGACCTGATCGTGCGTCCCGAGGCGCGCAGCATCGCCAGACAGCGCATTGCGGTGGTGCGCGCGGTCCGTTCGGCACTGGAACGCCGCGGCTTCCTCGAGGTCGAGACGCCGATGTTGCAGACGCTGCCCGGCGGTGCCGCGGCACGGCCGTTCGTCACGCATTCGAATGCCCTCGACACCGACCTCTACCTGCGGATCGCCCCGGAGCTGTTCCTGAAAAGGTGCCTTGTCGGCGGTTTCGAGAAGGTCTTCGAGCTGAATCGGAACTTTCGAAACGAAGGCGCCGATTCCACGCATTCCCCGGAATTCGCGATGTTGGAGACTTATCAGGCTTACGGGACATACGACGATTCCGCGATCGTCACTCGTGAACTAATTCAGGAAGTTGCCGACGAGGCGCTGGGAACTCGCCAGGTGCCACTCGCCGATGGCACTATCTATGATCTTGATGGCGAATGGCAGACGCTGGAAATGTACCCGTCACTGTCGGCCGCTTTGGGGGAAGAGATCACCCCGGACACCGAACTGCAACACCTGTTGTCAATTGCCGACCGCCTCGGGGTCGAGATACCGTCCGATCGCGGTTACGGGCACGGGAAATTGGTCGAGGAACTCTGGGAACACACCGTCGGTGAAACCCTGTGGGAACCGACCTTCGTGCGTGATTTCCCGGTCGAGACCAGCCCACTGACCCGCGCTCACCGCAGCATTCCCGGTGTCACCGAAAAATGGGATCTCTATGTGCGCAAGTTCGAACTGGCGACCGGATACTCCGAACTGATCGATCCCGTGGTCCAGCGCGAGCGCTTTGCCGCCCAGGCCAGGGCCGCGGCCGCCGGTGACGACGAGGCAATGCGCCTGGACGAGGATTTCCTGGCCGCGCTGGAGTACGCGATGCCGCCGACCACCGGCACCGGAATGGGTATTGACCGGCTGTTGATGGCATTGACGGGCCTGACGATTAGGGAGACAGTTTTGTTCCCGATTGTGCGCAGGCACTCAATCTGAGCGTATTAACGGTGCGGTTGTTGAATGACTTCGACACATATGTAAGCATTGCCGCAGGGATTCGGGACAAATCTATGTGTGGCCACAGAAGGGTCAGTGTGAGCTGAATGGCGAAGAAAGTTACCGTCACGCTGGTTGACGATTTCGACGGCGAAGCTGCCGCAGACGAAACCGTCGAATTCGCGTTGGATGGTGTGAGTTACGAGATCGACCTTTCTTCCAAGAACGCCGCAAAACTTCGCGGTGACCTCAAGCAGTGGGTCGAGGCGGGCCGGCGGGTCGGCGGTCGACGCCGCGGTCGCTCGGCGGGTACCGGACGTGGCCGGGCGGCCATCGACCGTGAGCAGAGTGCGGCGATCCGCGACTGGGCTCGCCGCAACGGACACAACGTCTCGACTCGCGGCCGCATCCCGGCGGAGGTCATCGACGCATTCCACGCGGCGACCTGATCTCGACGCAAAGTTCTGATTGCGCCACGGTCAGCCGGGTAATCCGCTTCGCTGACGGCGAACTCTGCGCACCCCTTTTCGGGAAACGTTCTGGCTTCGCCGCGCGTTATGTCTTCAACCGCGGCACCGAGAAAAGCACCCGTGTCGCGTGCCCACTACAGTGGACGCAAGGAGCGGCGAGTAGTTCAGCGCACGTTGCCGACCCACGTGAGGAAGAGCAGGTAACCACGGATGTTCGAAAGATTCACCGACCGTGCCCGTCGGGTCGTCGTCCTGGCCCAAGAAGAGGCCAGGATGCTCAACCACAATTACATCGGCACCGAGCACATCCTGCTGGGTCTCATCCACGAAGGTGAAGGCGTAGCGGCCAAGTCCCTGGAGTCGCTGGGTATCTCCCTGGAAGGGGTGCGCAGCCAGGTCGAGGAGATCATCGGCCAGGGTCAGCAGGCCCCGTCGGGTCACATCCCTTTCACTCCGCGCGCCAAGAAGGTGCTGGAACTGTCGCTGCGTGAAGCGCTGCAGCTCGGCCACAACTACATCGGTACCGAGCACATTCTGCTCGGCCTGATCCGTGAGGGCGAGGGCGTGGCCGCCCAGGTGCTGGTCAAGCTCGGCGCCGAGCTGACCCGGGTGCGCCAGCAGGTGATCCAGCTGTTGAGCGGATACCAGGGCAAGGAGGCCGCCGAGGCCGGTACCGGAGGCCGTGGCGGCGAATCCGGCAACCCGTCGACCTCGCTGGTCCTCGACCAGTTCGGCCGCAATCTCACCGCGGCCGCCATGGAGGGCAAGCTCGATCCGGTCATCGGCCGTGAGAAGGAAATCGAGCGGGTCATGCAGGTGCTGAGCCGGCGCACCAAGAACAACCCGGTGCTGATCGGCGAGCCCGGCGTCGGCAAGACCGCCGTCGTGGAGGGCCTGGCCCAGGCCATCGTGCACGGCGAGGTTCCCGAGACGCTGAAGGACAAGCAGCTCTACACCCTGGACCTGGGTTCGCTGGTCGCCGGCAGCCGTTACCGCGGTGACTTCGAGGAGCGCCTGAAGAAGGTGCTCAAGGAGATCAACACCCGCGGCGACATCATCCTGTTCATCGACGAGCTGCACACGCTCGTCGGTGCCGGTGCCGCCGAGGGCGCGATCGACGCGGCCAGCATCCTGAAGCCGAAGCTGGCCCGCGGTGAGCTGCAGACCATCGGCGCGACCACGCTCGACGAGTACCGCAAGTACATCGAGAAGGACGCCGCGCTCGAGCGCCGGTTCCAGCCGGTGCAGGTCGGGGAGCCGACGGTGGCGCACACCATCGAGATCCTCAAGGGTCTGCGCGACCGCTACGAGGCGCACCACCGCGTCTCGATCACCGACGGCGCGATCGCGGCGGCGGCCACGCTGGCCGACCGTTACATCAACGACCGCTTCCTGCCCGACAAGGCGATCGACCTGATCGACGAGGCCGGCGCCCGGATGCGCATCCGCCGGATGACCGCGCCGCCGGACCTGCGCGAGTTCGACGAGAAGATCGCCGACGCGCGCCGGGAGAAGGAGTCCGCGATCGACGCGCAGGACTTCGAGAAGGCCGCGAACCTGCGCGACAAGGAGAAGCAGCTCGTCGCGCAGCGCGCCGAGCGTGAGAAGCAGTGGCGCTCGGGCGATCTCGACGTGGTCGCCGAGGTCGACGACGAGCAGATCGCCGAGGTGCTGGGCAACTGGACCGGTATCCCGGTGTTCAAGCTCACCGAGGAGGAGACCACGCGTCTGCTCCG
Organism: Actinomycetes bacterium; assembly: GCA_023404955.1. GTDB lineage: Bacteria > Actinomycetota > Actinomycetes > Mycobacteriales > Mycobacteriaceae > Mycobacterium. The sequence goes on along the minus strand of JAEXZY010000160.1, from coordinate 120,130 downwards.
CATGGAGGACGAGCTGCACAAGCGGATCATCGGCCAGGAGGACGCCGTCAAGGCGGTCAGCAAGGCCATCCGCCGCACGCGCGCCGGTCTGAAGGACCCCAAGCGTCCGTCGGGCTCGTTCATCTTCGCCGGCCCGTCCGGCGTCGGGAAGACCGAGCTGTCCAAGGCGCTGGCCAACTTCCTGTTCGGCGAGGACGACGCACTCATCCAGATCGACATGGGCGAGTTCCACGACCGCTTCACCGCCTCGCGGCTGTTCGGTGCCCCTCCCGGGTACGTCGGCTACGAGGAGGGCGGCCAGCTCACCGAGAAGGTGCGCCGCAAGCCGTTCAGCGTCGTGCTGTTCGACGAGATCGAGAAGGCCCACCAGGAGATCTACAACAGCCTCCTGCAGGTCCTCGAGGACGGCCGCCTCACCGACGGTCAGGGCCGCACGGTCGACTTCAAGAACACCGTGCTGATCTTCACCTCGAACCTCGGAACGTCCGACATCTCCAAGGCGGTGGGCCTCGGCTTCACCCAGGGCGGTGGCGAGAACAACTACGAGCGGATGAAGCAGAAGGTCAACGACGAGCTGAAGAAGCACTTCCGCCCGGAGTTCCTGAACCGTATCGACGACATCATCGTGTTCCACCAGCTGACGCAGGACGAGATCATCAAGATGGTCGACCTGATGATCGGCCGGGTCGGCAACCAGTTGCGGGCCAAGGACATGACGATGGACCTGACCGACCGGGCCAAGGCCCTGCTGGCCAAGCGTGGCTTCGATCCGGTGCTGGGTGCTCGCCCGCTGCGGCGCACCATCCAGCGCGAGATCGAGGACCAGCTGTCGGAGAAGATCCTCTTCGAAGAGGTCGGACCCGGCCAACACGTGACCGTCGACGTCGAGAACTGGGACGGCGAGGGTCCGGGCGAGGACGCGGTGTTCACCTTCCACGGTGGGCCGAAGCGCTCCGAGCCGGCTGAGGCGGACCTGGCGCAGGCCGGCGCAGCCGAGTAAGCACAAGCGACGAACGGGCGGTCACCTTCGGGTGGCCGCCCGTTCGCCTTTCCAACGCAGGCCCGCCGCGAGTGTGCCGTTTCATTCGCGGCTCGCCGCCCAGGGCGTATGGCGATTCACACTCGCGGCACGGTCGGCGCCCACAGGCGACCGCCGCCCCTTATGATCCGTATGCAATCGACGGTTGTCGGAATCTGGTGAGACTCCAGAACGGTCGCGCCACTGTGACAGTCAGACCCGATGCCGTCGGCACCCACCGACTGGGACGCGACATCCCGGAAAGGACCCCTCATGACCACTCCCGACGCCCCCAGAACACGGGCCGCAACCCCACGCACCGAGGCGATCGACTTCTCGGCGACCAAAGCCGCGCTGTGGCTGTCGTTGACCGCGTTCCTCGCGCTCGTGGTGCTGTACTTCGTCGGCCTGGACCAGGGCGCGACGTCGGTGTTCGGCGCCAACACCGACATCCACGAGTTCGTGCACGACGCACGGCACCTCCTCGGATTCCCCTGCCACTGATGGAACGCCAGATCATCGGGCGCGGCCTTCTGGCCGGCGCCCTCGCCGGTGTGCTCGCATTCCTGTTCGCGCGTCTGTTCGTCGAACCCCAGATCCAGAAGGCGATCGCCTACGAGGACGGCGTGGGTGAGGCCCACGAGGCCCTGAGCCATGGCGGTCACAGCCACGGCGAGGCCGGCGGCGGGTTCAGCCGCGCCGTCCAGATGAACATCGGGATGGGCCTGGGCGTGCTGCTGTTCGCCGTCGCGATCGGCGCGCTGTTCGCGGTGGTGTTCGCGGTGGCGTACGGCCGGGTGGGTGACATCTCGGCCCGGCTGCTGTCGCTGGCGATCGCCGGCGCCATGCTGCTCAGTCTCTACGTGGTGCCGTTCCTGAAGTACCCGGCCAGCCCGCCTGCGCTGAGCCTGGACGAAACCATCACCCAGCGCACGCTGCTGTACCTGCTGATGGTCGTGGCCTCGGCCGCGCTGTTGGTCGGCGCGGTGCTGCTGGGTCGACGGTTGAAGGCCAAGCTGGGCGTCTGGAACGCCACCCTTGCTGCCGCCGGTGCGTACGTCGCGGCGATCGCAGTGCTGATGCTGGTGCTGCCGACGATCGACGAGACCCCCGGTCCGCTGGTCGGTGACGACGGGACGATCCTGTACGGCGGCTTCCCGGCCGACGTGCTGTACGACTTCCGGCTGTACTCGTTGGGCACTCAGGTCGTCGTCTACACGGCCATCGGTCTGGTGTTCGGCGCGCTGGCGACTCGGTTGCTCGAGCGGAAGCCGGTCGTCACCGCATCGTGAGTGAGGTCGTCCGGCTGACCCTCGTGTCGCACGGCATGACCGATGCGATGGCAGCCGGACGGTTTCCCACCGACGAACCATTGAACGCGCTCGGGCGCGGGCAGGTGGCCGAGGCGCGGACCGGGATCACGGCCGCCGATCGGATCCACTGCGGTCCCGAGGCACGCGCCATCCAGACCGCTGACCACCTCGGCCTGCAGGCACAGATCGAACCAAGGCTCGCCGATCTCGACCACGGGCGGTGGCGCGGCGAGGCACTGAGCCGGGTGCAACCCGCAGAGCTCGCGATCTGGCTGACCGACCCCACGCAGGCCCCTCACGGGGGCGAGAGCATCGTCGCGCTGATCGACCGGGTCCGGGCGTGGATGGAGTCGCTGACGTCCGAGCGTGTCCGGGTCGTGGCCGCGACCCACCCGGCCGTCATCCGCGCGGCCATGCTCGTGGTCCTCGACGCCCCGCCGAAGTCGTTCTGGCGCATCGACATCGCGCCGGCGAGTCGCACGGTGCTGCATTTCCGCGGGCACGCCTGGACGCTGCGGTCCTGATCGATCGCCTGATCAGGGAGCGACGAGGCCGAACATCTGCCGCGCGATCGACAGCAGCCAGGACGCCGCGGTCGGGCTGCGGTACTGCGACCAGTTGGTCTGCATGCTGACCACCCACCCCTGTCCGGTGCGGTCGGTGGCGTACCAGCTGAACGTGAGGTCGCCGGGCAGGTTGCCTGCTTTCGCCGCGATGTAGGGCCACTCCGTGCGGTCCAGGTCGATACCCGGCACCGCCGACAGGATGTCGTGCACCGGCGCTGCCTCGGCGGTCGCGTTGCGCTGCAGAGCCGCGTGCAGGCGGCAGATGTCCGCGGCGCTGGCATACCACTCCGCGCCGATGTCCGACGCGGGCATGTGCGTGCGTTGCGGATCCGGCTCGTAGGGGCGCGAATTGGTCTGCTGCAGCAGCTGCGCTCGCCCGGCCGGGGTGGCCTGCTTCCACTGCTCGCGCAGGTTGGGCTCGCCCCAGCCGACCGAGAACATCTCGTGCATCGTCGGGAACGGCGTCATGCTCGACGGGTCGTGGTGTCCCGCGGCGACCAGCGCACGCTCGATCGCACCCGGGCCCAGCCGGCCGATCAGCAGATCGGTGGCCATGTTGTCGCTGGCCGAGATCATCTGCTGGGCGGCGTCGCGCACCGACACCGTCGACCCCGGAGGCAGCTTGTCGAACCCGGAGGAGCCGACGGCCTTGGCTTCTTTGGTGATCGTCAACGGATCGGTCCAGGACACCGTGCGCGCCTTGACCGCGTCGGAGAGCGCGTAGAGCACGTAGAGCTTGAAGATCGACGCCAGCGGCAGCGACATCTCGGTGTTGGTGCCCGCGACTTTCTCGCATCGACCGTCGATCACCTTGGACACCTGATAGGAGTACTTCGCGCCCGTCTTGGTGATCTCGGTGTCGACGTCGCTGAAGGACGTGATTCGCGGCGGCACGAGGTCGACGGCGAAGCGGTCAACCATGCCGGCGTCGTCGGTGCGCAGTTCGATGGTCTGCGCGACCCCGTACGACGTCAGGACGTGCAGAGTCGCATGCCCGGCGCCGACGTCGATCTTGGTGACGGTGAACGGACGGTCCCACCACATCCGGTCCATCGTCACGCCGACGGCCTCGACGACCTGCGGGGCGGCCAGCGTACGGATGCCGTTCTCCCCGATGGGCCAGTCGCTGTTGAGCATGTCCATGGTCTGCTTCGCGCGCAGACCCTGCGGGGTGTTGATCTGGATGGGGACGCCGTAGGCGGCGTCGGCGGGGGCGGGCCGGGTGGCGGCGCAGCCGTTCACCAGCGCAGCGACCGCGAGGATCACGGTCGCGCAGGTGAGCGCTCGACGTCGCCCGGCGCTACGCCTGCGTGCGGGTTCCTGCAACGTCGAGTACAACCTCGAACTCCAGCAGTGATGCGCCCTTGGAAACGGGGTTGGCGCGTTCTCCGGCGTGCGCCTCGATCGCCGGTCCGCTGGCCCAGGCCTGGAACGCTTCTTCGGACTCCCACTGGGTGACGACGAAGTACCGGTCCTCACCCTTGATCGGGCGCAGCAGCTGGAACCCGAGGAAGCCGGCCTGGTTGTCGACGGCGTGGGCGCGGTGGGCGAACCGCTTCTCCAGCTCCGGTCCGGCGCCGGGCGGGACCTCGATCGCGTTGATCTTCACCACCGGCGTGGCGTTCGCGTTCTGCTCGGACATGGCGCCTAGGCTACCGCGCTCCCGATGCCATGATGACCGCATGGAGCTGCTCACCGCCCACGGCGGCGCGGGCCGTCCGCTGGTGCTGGTTCACGGGCTGATGGGGCGGGGCACCACGTGGTCGCGGCAGCTGCCGTGGCTCGCCGGTCACGGTCGGGTGTTCACCTACGACGCTCCGTGGCACCGCGGGCGTGATGTGACGGACAGCCACCCCATCTGCACGGAACGCTTCGTGTCGGATCTCGCCGATGCGGTGTCCCGTCTGGGCGAACCGGCTGTGCTGATCGGGCATTCGATGGGTGGTCTGCATGCGTGGTGTCTGGCTGCGCAACGTCCTGAGCTGGTCGACGCGCTGGTGGTGGAGGACATGGCGCCGGACTTCCGGGGCCGCACGACCGGTCCGTGGGAACCGTGGCTGTATGCGCTGCCGGTGGAGTTCGAATCGGAGGCGCAGGTAATCGAGGCGTTCGGGCCGATCGCGGGGCGGTATTTCCTGGAGGCGTTCGACCGCACCTCGACCGGCTGGCGGTTGCACGGGCAGCCGGCCCGCTGGATCGAGATTGCGGCCGAGTGGGGGAGGCGGGACTACTGGGCGCAGTGGCGCGCGGTCGACGTCCCGGTGTTGCTGATCGAGGCGGGTGACTCGGTGACCCCGGCGGGGCAGATGGCCCAGATGGCGCAGACCGGCAGGCAGACCACCTACGTGACGGTGCCGGGCGCCGGTCACCTCGTCCACGACGACGCCCCGATGAAATACCGGAGCGCTGTCGAGGCGTTTCTATCGACGTTCGCCGCTAGCGGTTGAGCTGGGCCAGGACGGCTGACGTTCGAAGCGGGTGCGGATGGCGTCGACGTCGTGGGCGACTCGGTTGAAGTCACGGTCGTCTTCGAACAGCCGTCCCGTGAACGGGGCAGCGATGCGGAACTGTTCGCGGTGCAGCCGCAGCACTCCGGTGCGGTGAGCCGCCCAGGTCAGTGCCGCAGCCAGGGCGAACGGGGCCGACAGGATGAGGAAGGTCAGTGCGATGCTCATGGCAGTAATGCTGCACTCGCGAAAGATACCGCCAACAGTGGCAGAAGTGACAACCGTCGATAAGATGCTGCCATGACGATACGGACGGTGTCGGCACTGGTCCTCGACGGGCTGGCGGTCTTCGAGTTCGGCGTGATCTGCGAGGTGTTCGGGATCGACCGCTCCGCCGACGGCGTACCGAACTTCGACTTCAAGGTGTGCGGACCGGAACCAGGCAGGCCGCTGCGCACGTCGGTCGGCGCCACGATCATCCCGGACCACGGGCTCGACGATCTCGTGGGAGCCGATCTGGTGGCGATTCCCGCGATCGGCGGTGGCGATTACCTGCCCGAGGCGCTTGACGCGATCCGGCGAGCCGCGGAATCCGGATCGATCATCTTGACGGTGTGCTCGGGGGCCTTTGTCGCGGGCGCGGCCGGACTGCTCGACGGCCGGCCCTGCACCACACACTGGATGCACGCCGACGATCTCGCACGCATGTATCCGACCGCCCAGGTGGACCGCAACGTGCTGTTCGTCGACGACGGCAATCTGATCACCAGCGCGGGCACCGCCGCGGGTATCGATGCCTGCCTGCATCTGGTGCGCCGCGAGATGGGCAGCGAGATCACCAACAAGATCGCGCGCCGCATGGTGGTGCCACCGCAGCGCGATGGCGGTCAGCGGCAGTACATCGACCAGCCGATCCCGGTGCGATGTTCGGAACGCTTTGCCCCGCATCTGGATTGGATTCTGGCCAATCTCGACAAGCCGCACACCGTCACGTCACTGGCCCGGCGGGCGCACATGTCGGGGCGCACGTTCGCGCGCCGCTTCGTCGAGGAGACCGGCCGGACCCCGATGCAGTGGGTGACCGATCAGCGCGTGCTGTTCGCTCGCCGGTTGCTCGAAGAGACCACGCTGGACGTCGACAACATCGCCGAGCAGTCCGGGTTCGGCAACGCCACGCTGCTGCGCCACCACTTCCGCCGCGTCATCGGGGTGACGCCGTCGGACTATCGCCGTCGATTCGCCTCAGCGGCAGCCGAAGCGGAGTGCGCCGCGACTGCTTAGACGACGGGCCTAGTTGCCGGCTTCGCCCGCGAGAGCGAACCTGCCGTCGTCGGTCTGTTCCACCAACCCGTCCACGAGCAACGAGTCCAGGCACCGGTCCCGCTGCGCGGTGTCGGTCAGCCAGGCCACGTCGAGCTCCGCGCGGGTGACCGGAATCGTGCTGCCGCGCAACACATCCAGCAGCTTCCCTCGCACCTGCCGGTCGGTGCCGGCGAACTTCTGCACCGGGCGCGCCGGACCCGTGCCGGCGGGAAAACCGAGCGAGCGCCACATGCAGCGCGACAGTGGGCAGACTCCGCACTTGGGCGAGCGCGCCGTGCAGACGATCGCGCCGAGTTCCATCAGCGCCACCGAGAAGGTCGGCGCGAGCTCGTCGTCGGGCAGCAGGGCCACCACGTCGGCGAGGTCGCGTACCGATGCCGCGGCGGCGTCGTCACGCCCGTGCACCGCGCGCGCGACGACCCGACGGACGTTGGTGTCGACGACGGGCACCCGCTGGCGATAGGCGAAGCACGCCACCGCCCGCGCGGTGTACGTGCCGATTCCGGGTAGCGAGAGCAACGTATCGACGTCGTGGGGAACCACATCGTCGTACTCGGTGGCGATCACCGTCGCGCATTCGTGCAGCCGCTTGGCCCGGCGCGGATAGCCGAGCTTGCCCCAGGCGCGTAGCACGTCAGCCGCGCTCGCCGCCGCGGTCGCCGACGGCGTGGGCCAGCGGGCGATCCAGTCCCGCCAGATCGGCTCGACCCGGGCGACCGGCGTCTGCTGCAGCATGAACTCGCTGACCAGGATCTGCCATGCCGAGACACCAGGTCGTCGCCACGGCAGGTCGCGCTGCGCGCGCTCGTACCAGCTCAGGAGTTCGGCCGCGTCGATCATCGCAACCGGCTCAGGCACAATAGCGGCCATGCCGAACACTTCTCCGTCGACCGCCTGGAAAGCACTCAAAGAGGGTAACGAGCGCTTCGTCGCCGGCAAGGCCGAGCATCCCAGCCAGAGCTCCGAGCACCGCGCCAGCCTGACCGGCGCGCAGAAGCCCACCGCCATCGTGTTCGGGTGCTCGGACAGCCGGGTCGCCGCCGAGATCATCTTCGACCAGGGTCTCGGCGACATGTTCGTCGTCCGTACCGCCGGCCAGGTCATCGACAGCGCGGTCCTCGGATCGATCGAGTTCGGCGTCGCCGTGCTCAACGTGCCGCTGATCGTCGTACTCGGACACGACAGCTGCGGTGCCGTCGGCGCGACGCTGAAGGCGCTCGACGAGGGTGCGGTGCCGGGCGGTTACATCCGCGACGTGGTGGAGCGCGTGACGCCGTCGATCCTGGTGGGCCGTCGCGAGGGCCTCACCCGGGTGGACGAGTTCGAGGCACGCCACGTCACCGAGACGGGCAAGCAGCTGGTGAGCAGGTCCACCGCCGTGAGTGAAGCGCTCCGGGACGGACGGCTCGCGATCGTCGGATTGACCTACCACCTGGCCGACGGGCAGGTGGTGCTGCGCGACCACATAGGCGACATCGGCGAAAACTGAAAGGCAACACGCCGAGTGGCGTCAAACAGAGTCGCTTGAGCTGGCCTTACCGTGATGTCGTGCTGGATTTGGAACCGCATGGCCCGCTGCCCCAACAGATCTATTGGCGACGCAGGATGTTGGCGCTCGGCGTTTCCGTGCTCGTCATCGGGATCATCGCCGCTGTCGTCGCGGTGGTCGTGATGAACAGCACCAGCACCGAGCAGCCGACCGCGAACGAGACGCAGGCCTCGCAGAATGCCGCGCCTCCCACGCCGTTGCCCGGGGACAACCCCGAGGTGAAGACCCCTATCCAGGCGCCGGCTCAGCAGGCGCCGCCGCCGACCGCGACCCCGACGGCCGCCGTCGTGCCTCCGCCGATCCTCAAGGAGGGCGACGACTGCCCGGACTCCACGCTGGCGGTCAAGGGCATCACCAATCAGCCGCAGTACGTCGTCGGCGATCAGCCGAAGTTCACGATGGTGGTCACCAACATCGGCTTGGTGGCTTGCCAGCGCGATGTCGGCGCCGCGGTGCTCGCCGCGTACGTCTATTCGCTGGACAACCAGCGGCTGTGGTCGAACCTCGATTGCGCGCCGTCCAGCGAGACGCTGATCAAGACGTTCCAGCCGGGTGAGCAGGTGACCACCGAGGTCACGTGGACCGGCATGGGATCGGCTCCGAACTGCCCGCTGCCGCGTCAGCCGATCGGTCCCGGGACCTACAACCTCGTCGTGCAGCTGGGCAACCTGCGCTCGGCGACGGTGCCGTTCATACTGGCTCAGCCGCAGCAGGTGCCGCCGGGAGCGCCCGGCCCGGCGCCGGCGCCGGCCCCGGCACCCGCGGGCTGAGGTCAGGCCAGCCGGTCGGCGATCGTCGACTCGGCCAGCTGCGACAAGCCTTCTCGGATGTGGCGTGCCCACATCGAGCCGATGCCGTCCACCGACTGCAGGTCGCTGGCGCTCGCGGCGAGCAGGCCCTGGAGGGAGCCGAAGTTGCGGACCAGCAGGTCGACGTGCGCGAACTGCAGGCGCGGTATTCCCGACATCGCCCGGTACCCGCGTGAGCTCATCGCCGAGTCCTGCGCCTCAGCCGTCGACGGATACCCGAAAACCCTTGCCAGCGTTGTGAAGTCGAGGAGCTCATTGTCGGAGAGCCCGTCGAGTTCCTCCAGCGTTGCGGTCACCTGCGCCGGCGAGGGCGGGTCGGGGTTGGCGTGATAGTCACGCACGATCAGCTCGCGGTCGACGTCGTTGTCGCCCACCAGTTCATCGAGCTGCAGCTTCAGCTGGCGGCCGTCGGTACCGAGTTCGACGACGTCGGAGTCGATTTCGAGGCTGATCCGACGCACCATCTCGAGCCGCTGCACCACGGTCATCACGTCGCGTAGCGTCACGAAGTCCTCGATCTCAGCCATCGAGAGCTGTTTGCTCACCTCGTCGAGTCGGGTCTTGTAGCGCTCCAGCGTGTCGATGGTCTGGTTGGCGCGCGACAGGATGGTCGCCGACTCGGGCACCACGTGCCGCTCGCCGGCCACGTACACCGTCACGATGCTCATGGAATGGCTGACCGAGATGACCGGATAGCCGGTCTGGATGGCGGTGCGTTCGGCCGAGCGGTGCCGGGTGCCGGACTCCTCGGTGGGGATGGACGGATCGGGCACCAGCTGCACGTTGGCACGCAGGATCCGACTGCCGTCGCTGGAGAGCACCACTGCGCCGTCCATCTTCGACAGCTCACGCAGCCGGGTGGGGGCGTAGCGCACGTCCAGCGAGAAGCCGCCGTCGCAGATGGCTTCGACGCTGTCGTCGAACCCGATGACGATCAAGGCGCCGGTGCGCCCGCGCAGGATGCGCTCCAGCCCGTCGCGCAGCGGCGTGCCGGGCGCCAGCCGGGCGATCGTCTCCCGCAGCGTCGGACGGGCCAACGGAACGACTGTGCGCGTGCTGCGTCCCGTCGACTTCACGGCCATCCGATCCCCTCGAGAGTTGCCTCAGTTCGCGTCATTCTGGCTGATCTGGCGCAACACCCGCAATGCCGAGGCGATGTCGTCGGCTTCGTAGGTCCGCATCCCACCGGGCGCTGACGTCAGGCCGGCGGGCACGACGGCGGTGGTGAAACCCAGCCGGAAAGCTTCGGCCAGCCGGCGATCCATCCCGGTCACCCGGCGCAGGTCGCCGGCCAGCCCGACCTCGCCGATCGCGATCACCGACGTCGGCAACGCCAGATCGGTGAACGCCGAAGCGATCGCCAGGGCGACCGCGAGATCCGACGACGAATCGGTGAGCCGCATGCCGCCGACCGTCGACAGATAGATGTCGTTGGCGCCGACGGGCAACCGAGCCCGCTTCTCCAGCACCGCGGTGATCATCGCCGCGCGGGAGGAGTCGATACCGCTCACGGCGCGGCGCGGACTCCCGCTGGCCGGGGAACCGATCAGTGCCTGCACCTCGCCGATCATCGGGCGTTTGCCGTCGAGCGTGACCGTCACCGACGTACCCGGCACCGGTTTGGGACGCTGGTCCAGGAACAGCCCCGATGCATCCGCAACGCACTCGATTCCGCTGTCGTGCAACAGGAAACAGCCGACCTCGTCAGCGGCGCCGAACCGGTTCTTGATACCGCGCACCATGCGCAACGCGGACGCGCGGTCGCCCTCGAAGTGCAGCACGACGTCGACGAGATGCTCCAGTGAGCGCGGTCCGGCGATCGCCCCGTCCTTGGTCACGTGGCCGACCAGCAGCATGGCGACGCCGGTGGTCTTCGCCGTCATCGTCAGCGCTGTGGTGACCGCACGCACCTGGGTGACGCCGCCTGTGACGCCGTCGGCTTCGGTGGTCGACATGGTCTGCACCGAATCGACGATGACCAGTGACGGCCGGACCGCGTCGATGTGGCCCAGTGCCGTTTGCACATCGGATTCGGCTGCCAGGTACACCTCGTCGTGAGTGCATCCGGTGCGTCCGGCCCGAAGCCGGATCTGGCCGGCCGATTCCTCCCCCGAGAGGTAGAGCGCCCGCCGCCCGCTCTGCGCCCATCGGTGCGCCACCTCGAGCAGCAACGTCGATTTCCCGACTCCGGGATCGCCGGCGAGCAGGGTGACCGAGCCCGGCACCACTCCGCCGCCGAGCACGCGGTCGAATTCGCCGATGCCGGTGGGGAAATGGCGCGTGGTTCCCGGGTCGATCGAACTGATGGGTACGGCCGGCGAGGTGGGGGCGATGGCGCGACGGATGGCCGTCCCGCCGACGGCGGCCAGCGCCACTTCGTTGACGGTGCCCCACGTTCCGCAGTCAGGGCAGCGACCTACCCATTTGGGGGTCGTGTGGTGGCATTCCGAGCAGCGATATTGCGAACGTGTTTTCGAAGTCCGGGCCACGGTGCGACGGTATCGGCCCGCACCGACAAGTGGGCGGCGATGCGCGCCCGTGTCGCGGGCTAGTGCCCGCCGGAGTGCTCTGAGACGGCGCCGCCGGCATCGGAGACCTCGCGTCGCGGCGTTTCACCGGCCGAGATCGGCACCGTGACCGTCGTGTCGCCCGACTTCTCGAACGTGAAGGTGAAGTCGTAGGTCAGACCGTTGGTGATCGGCTTGTTCAGCATGACGCGCGCCTCGGCGGCGTCGGCGGGCTCGACGGCCTCCAGCGGCGTGGTCTGCCCGTCGGGGGTGCCGACCACAAGGACGCCGTTGGCCGGCAGGTCCTTGCCGCCGGTCAGCGACACCGTGCCGACGTCCGAGGTGATGCGGACCAGCTTGTCGTTGGTGTCGGGCGAGGTGTTCGCGGCGGTGAAGATCAATTCGACGTCGCTGCCCGGGCGCACGTAGTCCGACGTCTGCTGAGCGCGCAGGTGGACGTTGCGCAGCGCGATCGGACCGGCTTTGCCGCTTGTGCCGTTGATCGCGGGCTCCTGGGTGGCCGTCTGGGACACCTGACCGGCGCTGCAGCCGCTCAGCACGGCGGACAGTGCGATAGCTGCCGTCGCGACGGCGGTCGTGACAGAAGTGCGCCGGACTAAGGGGTTCACTGGGTGCCTCCTGCTCGGCCGGCAGGGCGACGTGACATGCCGGTCTCCATCGTTCGACTATGCAGAGTAGTAGGTCGCGATGACGGGCGGTAGCGCAGGGCGCGCCTTGCACGGAATCGCTTGCCTGTCAACCCCCGAAGTTCCCCCACTGTGCCCCTGACCTGCATCGTTGGCGCACCCCCGAAAAGACCCCGTGTTAAACTCGTCATGTGAAAGGGGCTCGAAACTGATGATTTTCAAGGTCGGAGACACCGTCGTCTATCCACACCACGGTGCTGCGTTGATCGAGGCGATCGAAACCCGAACCATCAAAGGCGAGCAGAAGGAATATCTCGTCTTGAAGGTCGCCCAGGGCGATCTGACTGTCCGGGTGCCTGCGGACAACGCCGAATACGTGGGTGTGCGTGACGTCGTCGGCCAGGAGGGCCTCGACAAGGTTTTCCAGGTGCTTCGCGCCCCGCATACCGAAGAGCCGACCAACTGGTCGCGCCGGTACAAGGCCAACCTCGAGAAGCTGGCTTCCGGGGATGTGAACAAGGTCGCCGAGGTCGTTCGCGACCTGTGGCGGCGAGATCAGGAGCGCGGGCTTTCGGCGGGCGAGAAGCGGATGCTCGCCAAGGCGCGCCAGATCCTCGTCGGCGAACTCGCGCTGGCGGAGAACACCGACGACGCCAAGGCGTCGATCATCCTCGACGAAGTTCTCGCCGCCGCATCCTGACGTGATTCCTCGCGTCGGTCTCGGTACCGACGTTCATCCGATCGAAGTCGGGCGACCCTGCTGGCTGCTGGGTCTCCTGTTCGACGATGCCGACGGTTGTGCCGGTCACTCCGACGGCGACGTCGCCGCCCATGCTCTCTGCGACGCATTACTGTCCGCAGCGGGCATGGGCGACATCGGCGGAGTCTTCGGTACCGACCGCCCCGAGTGGCGGGGAGTCACCGGGGCCGACATGTTGCGTCACGTCCGTGCCCTGCTCGACGAGGCGGGACTGCGTGTCGGTAACGCCGCGGTGCAGGTCATCGGCAATCGACCCAAGATCGGGCCACGCCGGGCGGAGGCCCAGAAGCTGCTGTCCGAACTCGTTGGCGCCCCGGTGTCGGTGTCGGCCACCACCACCGACGGTCTCGGGCTGACGGGCCGGGGCGAGGGTTTGGCGGCGCTGGCGACTGCCCTCATTCTGAGCGATGCGGGTTCTGCCTGATCCGGCCGGTAAGCTGGCCCGTCGTGACCGAACGCCCTGCCGCGCCGATGCGGCTGTATGACACCTTGTCTGGCGGTGTGCGCGAATTCGCGCCACTGCGGCCCGGCCACGTGTCCATCTACCTCTGTGGCGCCACCGTCCAGGGTCTTCCGCATATCGGCCACGTGCGCAGCGGGGTCGCGTTCGACGTCCTGCGCCGGTGGCTGACCGCCAAGGGCTACGACGTGGCATTCATCCGCAACGTCACCGACATCGACGACAAGATCCTCAACAAGGCAGCCGACGCGGGCCGGCCGTGGTGGGAATGGGCGGCCACCTACGAGCGTGCGTTCTCGGCCGCCTACGACGCGCTGGGAGTACTGCCGCCCTCGGCCGAGCCCAGGGCCACCGGACACATCACCCAGATGGTCGAGCTGATCGAGCGCCTGATCGAGCGCGGCCACGCCTACACCGGGGCGGGGGACGTGTACTTCGACGTCGCGACGTTGCCCGACTACGGCAAGCTGTCGGGACACCGGATCGACGATGTGCACCAGGGCGAAGGTGTTGCGACGGGCAAGCGCGATCAGCGCGACTTCACGTTGTGGAAGGGCGCCAAGCCCGGTGAGCCGTCGTGGCCCACGCCGTGGGGGCGCGGCCGGCCCGGGTGGCACACCGAGTGCGTGGCGATGGCCCACGAGTACCTCGGCGCCGAATTCGACATCCACGCCGGCGGGATGGACCTGGTGTTCCCGCACCATGAAAACGAGATCGCCCAGGCCGAAGCGGCCGGCGACGGCTTCGCCAAGTTCTGGCTGCACAACGGCTGGGTCACCATGGGCGGGGAGAAGATGAGCAAGTCGCTGGGCAATGTGCTGGCGATTCCCGCTGTGCTGCAACGGGTTCGGGCTGCCGAGTTGCGCTACTACCTGGGCAGTGCGCACTACCGGTCGATGCTCGAGTTCTCCGAGACCGCACTGGCCGACGCGGCGAAGGCCTACACGGGAATCGAGGACTTCCTGCATCGGGTACGCACCCGCGTCGGTGCGGTCGTTCCGGGCGAGTGGACGCCGAAGTTCGGTGCCGCACTCGACGACGACCTGTCGGTGCCGATGGCACTGGCCGAGGTCCACGCGGCCCGCGCAGAGGGCAACCGCGCGCTGGACGCCGGCGATCACGAGGCCGCGCTGACCCATGCGATGTCGATTCGCGCGATGATGGGCATCCTGGGTGCCGACCCGCTCGACGAGCGGTGGGAATCGCGCGACGAGACCTCCGCGGCCCTCGCCGCGGTCGACGTCCTCGTGCAGGCCGAGGTGCGCCGCCGCGGGGAGGCCAGGGCCCGGCGCGACTGGGCCGAAGCCGATGCGATCCGGGACCGGCTCAAGGAGGCCGGCATCGAGGTGACCGACACCGCCGACGGTCCCCAGTGGTCGCTCCTCGACGGAACGGACAAGTAGATGGCGGGCAATTCTCAGCGCCGCGGCGCGATACGCAAGGCCGGGACCAAGAAGGGCCCGACGGTCGGCTCCGGCGGAGTCCGGCGGCGCGGCCTCGAGGGCAAGGGCGCGACGCCGCCTGCGCACCAGCGGCCGAATCACCCGGCCGCCAAGCGCGCTGCCAAGGCGGCGCGGCAGGCTCAGGGCAGACACAAGAAGACCGACGACACCGAGATCGTCCTGGGTCGTAACCCAGTGGTGGAGTGCCTGCGCGCGGGCGTCCCGGCGACGGCGCTCTACGTCGCGCTGGGCGCGGACTCGGACGAACGCCTCACCGAGGCGGTGCAGACCGCCGCGGATCGGGGCATCGCGATCCTCGAGGTGCCCAAGCACGATCTCGACCGGATCGCGGCCAACGGTCTGCACCAGGGCATCGCGCTGCAGGTGCCGCCGTATGCGTACGCCCACCCCGACGATCTGCTCCGCCAGGCCGGCAAGGATGTCGCGCCGGCGTTGGTGGTGGCGCTGGACAACATCTCCGACCCGCGCAACCTCGGGGCGATCGTCCGTTCGGTCGCCGCGTTCGGTGGGCACGGTGTGCTGATCCCGCAGCGCCGGTCGGCGTCGGTGACGGCCGTGGCGTGGCGCACCAGCGCCGGCGCGGCCGCCCGCACCCCCGTCGCGCGGGCCACGAATCTCACTCGGGCGCTGAAGCAGTACGCCGACGCGGGCATCCAGATCGTCGGCCTCGACGCCGGCGGCGACACCGCGATCGACGACATCGACGGCAGCGGCCCGATTATGGTGGTGGTCGGCTCCGAGGGCAAAGGCCTGTCCCGGCTGGTACGGGAAACCTGCGATGCCATCGTGTCGATCCCGATGGCCGGGCCCACCGAGTCGCTCAACGCCTCGGTGGCAGCCGGCGTGGTGCTCGCCGAGATCGCTCGGCAGCGCCGCAGCTAACCGCCTATCAGCCGCAGGCCGCCCCACAGCGCGACCACGGCGGCGACCAGGGTGAGCGGTGTGGTGACCAGGCCTATGCGGCTGAACTCGGCGAAGCTGGGGTTCATGTCGCGGCGGACGACGCTGCGCCACAACAGGTTCGCCAGCGATCCCACGTAGGTGAGGTTGGGGCCGATGTTGACGCCGATCAGCACGGCCAGGACTGCGGCCGGGCCGACCGGCGCCGCCAGCGGCAGCAGCACGAGCACCGCGGGCAGGTTGTTCACGATGTTCGACAGCACGGCCGCCACCGCCGCGATGCCGAGCAGCGCCAAAAGACCCTGCCCGTCGGGCAGCACGCGGTGCATCGCGGGCTCCAGACCGTTGCGCATGACCGCTGCGACGACCACGCCGAGGCACAGCACGAACGCCAGGAACGGCAGATCGATCGCCACGGCGATCCTGCGGACGCAGGTGCGTCGCGTCGCGAGCCCGCGTACGCCGAGCGCCACGGCTCCGGCCAGAGCTGCCCACGCCGGCGACAATCCCACCAGCGAGGTGACGGCGAACCCGACCAGTGTGAGCCCGACGGTCACCAAAGCGAACAGCGGCAGCTCGACAGGTTCGCGCGGCGCCGGTTGGGGCTCGACCGCGAGGTCGCTGCGAAAGAGCAAGCGCAGCAGCACGTACTCGACGGCGATGGCGGCCAGCCACGGCAGCGACATCAGTGCGGCGAAATGCAGGAAGGTCACGCCGGCGGCGCTGAACGCCAGCAGATTGGTCAGATTGGACACGGGCAGCAGCAGCGAGGCGCTGTTGGACAGGTGCGCGGTGGCGTAGGCGTGCGGCCGGGCGGGGACGGCCAGCGTGCGCGCGGTCGCCAGCACCACCGGGGTCAGCAGCACGACCGTCGCGTCCAGGCTCAGGATCGCGGTGACGGCGGCGGAGACGCCGAACACCGACAGCAGCAGCCGATTCTGACCGCCGGAGGTGGCGCGGGCCATCAGCACGCCCGTGGCGTGGAACAGGCCTTCGTCATCGCACAGCCGCGCCAACACCAGAACCGCGGCGAGGAAGCCGACGACGGGCGCGAGTTCGCGGATCTCGACCCATGCACCCTGCCAGCTGATCGCGCCGGTGACGATGACGAGCGCGGCGGCGGGCACCGCCACCACCGCTTCCGGCCAGCCGTGCGGACGCAGCAGCGCGAAGCCCAGGACCGCGACGAGCGCGGCCACCGACAGGATCAGAGCCATGGGTCGGCGCGTTCCCAGAGCGTGGGGAAGTGCAGGGGAACGCCGTCCTCGGCGGCGAGCCGGCGCAGCACGCGCACAGACGCGTCGAGGTCGTCGGCGGCGTAGGGCAGCGCGCGCAGTGGCTGATCGAGTGGCCGGAAGAAGTCGTCCCAGTGGATGAGGACGACCCGTCGCGCGCCGACGGTGCGGACGGTCTCGGTCCAGTATTCGACGAGATAGCTCTCGGGCTGTAGCCCGAGTTGGCCCACGCCGAGGTATGCCACCTCGGCGCGGCGGCCGGCCAGGGCGCCGCGGCGGTACCCGGCGCTGCCGACGATCAGGGCCGTCCGCCCGGTGGGGCGGTGGGCGATGAGCGTGGACCACGCCTCCCCGCAGCGGTACGCCGAGGCGCGCGCGGGCGGCCGGACCGGCGCGGTGATCTCGCCGGGGAAGCGGTCGGGCGGGCAGTGATGCCCTTCGATCAGCGTGACGTCGAAAGACCCGGCGGCGACGGGTTCGCCGGGCGTGACGACGTCGACGCGATCGAGGTGGGCGCCGCGGCCGATCTGTGCGGCCGACGTCCCGCCGAGGAGACGGGCGCCGGTGCGGGCGGCGACGGCGCCGGAGTCCATCGCGTGGTCGAAATGTGTGTGCACGGGGGTCACCGCGTCGAGGCGGGTGATACCGAGCCGTGTGAGAGCGCCGTCGATACGGGTGGACGACGGCCGCAGTGGCCGGGTCGCGACGGTGAGCAGCCCGGGCCGGGAGAAGAAGCCGTCGGTCAGCACCGAGGACGCGCCGTCGTCGATCAGCAGGGTGGTGACGCCGGCCCAGGCGACCGTCACCGGGGACGCCGATGTCGCCGCGGGCACGTCGAACCTGTCGGCGTACGCGGCGAGTTCAGGCCTGCCGAGCTTGAGACGCATGACGGCAACCCTAGGGGGCGGGACTGAAAGGGACCGCGCTTGAGTTGCCTCGTCATCAAAGTACTCTGATAATGACAATCGTTTTCATTAGCAAGGAGGCACGCGTGAAGCCAGGCATCCATCCCGACTACCACCCGGTGGTCTTCCAGGACGCCAACACCGAGGCGACCTTCCTGACCCGGTCGACCGTGACGAGTGACAGAACAATCGACTGGTCGACGCCTGAGGGTGTGCAGCGGTATCCGCTCGTCATCGTGGAGGTGTCGGCGGACTCGCACCCGTTCTGGACGGGCAGCCGTCGAATCGTCGATGCCGCGGGGCAGGTCGAGAAGTTCAACCGCCGCTACGGGCCGCGCGGCACAGCCGCTCCTCAGTAGCTGTAGGTGTTCTTCGGTTGCGGGATCTGCTCGACCCGGTCGACGGCGAACGTCGCGTGGGATGACGTGCCGGGCGCAGCGAAGGCTTTGCCTTCGACGCGGATCCACGCCCCATCGGGCAGGTGCGCAGCCGCTCCGGCGGCAGGGCCGGTGAGGTCGATCCGCGCCAACTGGGCATCGGCGGCGCAGCAGATGATCACGACGCGGCCCAGATCCACCCGGTCACCGTCGCGCATCGTGAAGCCGGTGACGGTCACCAGCCGACCATTCAGAGTGCCCGCCGAGTCCTGAGCCAGTCGTATCAACAGATCAGGCAACGACAGCTCGGGGGCGCGGCCGTCGGGCAATGGCGGAAACGGCCGCCGCGCAGCGGAATTCGAAACTTCCTGCGTCTGTGGTCGAGCGGTCTGTGGGCCGATGGCGGGCGGAACGACGATGGCCAGCAACGCAATCGGGACGAGGAGGAGCCACGCCATACCCGGGCGGTGCCCGTGGTGCTCGTCGGCGGCACCGGCGGGCCCCCGTCGGATGTCACGGACGATGGACACCAGCGCCAGCAGAGCCAGCACGATGCCGGCTGCGAGCAGCCAGGGCTGTAAGGAGGGTTTGACGTAGCGCGCATAGGCGCCGCCGGCCGTGATCATCACGGTACTGACTCCCACGAGCAGCAACAGTGCGTTCTCGGTCTCGCGGCTCATCGGTTTCCCACGATCAGCAGGCCCACACCGGAGGCCATCAGTGTGGCGACGACGAAGGTCAACGGAGCGAAGCGCACCGCGAACGCCCGGCCGAACATGCCGGCCTGCATCGCGAACAGCTTGAGGTCGACGGCCGGCCCGACGACCAGGAAGACCAATCGAGGCAGCAGGGGCAGCATCGACAGGCTGGCAGCCACGAAAGCGTCTGCCTCCGAACACAAGGAGAGCACGACGGCCAGCACGGCCATGACGGCGATGCCGAGGATCAGGTGGCCGGCGAGATGGTCGTACATCCAACTGGGCACGACGATGTGCAGCAGCGCGGCCGCGGCGGCCCCGAGGACGAGGAACGACGCTGCCTGGATGAAGTCATGGCGCGCCGCCTCGGTGAACACCGCCCAGCGCGACCCGCCGTGAGCATGCGGATCCGGCATCTTTCGCGTGATCCAGCGGGGTTGCCCGAAGCGAATCCACAGCGCTCCCACAGTCAGTGCGGTGAGAAACGAAGCGGCGCAACGGGCGAGCACCATCACTGGTTCTCCGGGGAACGCGACCGCTGTCGCCACCAGCACCACGGGATTGATCGCGGGAGCGGCCAGCATGAACGTCACCGCGGCCGCTCCGACGGCGCCGTCGGAGTAGAGCCGTCGAGCGATTGGCACGGACCCGCATTCACAGCCCGGCAGGGCAGCACCGCCCACCCCGGCAGCCAGGACCGCCGCTGCTGGACGGCGCGGCACCCACCGCGCCAGTCGCTCGGGCGTCACCAGGGCTGCCACCAGACCGCTGACCATCACCCCGAGAATCAGAAAAGGCAACGCCTGCACGAAGATTCCACAGAACACGGTGGCAGCGGTCGCCGCGACAGGCATCCCCGCCACTGCACTGCGGAGGGTGGTTCCCGCCAGGGTCAACGCGAGGACGGCGATGACGAGCACGTGCATCGACGTGATGCGCCGCCGTGTTGCCTGTGTCTCGACGGCCACCACGCCATTCTGGCATCGGCGATTGTGATCGCCCTGGGACTCAGCGGCGCGCTGACTGCTGGCGCAGACCGGCTACCGCAGCCGCCAGGCACGCGGCCGCGACTGCGCCGGCGAACCACGGGAACACCGCGGCCAGATCCCACTCGGTGGCGGCCCAGCCCGCGACCAGCGTCGGCACGGCCATGGCGGTGTAGGCCGCCAGATAGAACGCGGACATGGTCTCGCCGCGCCGGCCGGCGGGTACGACGTCGGAGAGGTGGCGCAGTGAACCGCCGAAGCCGAGGCCGAAGGTGGCGCCGAGCAGTGCCGCGGCCACGAACACCAGCTGCGGCTGATGGGTGAGCAGCACCGGGATCGTCAGCAGCAGCGAGACGGCCATGCCGATGTCGCCGATGATCGCGGAGTACTTGGCCGGCAGCCGCGTCGCGGCGAGCTGTGCCAGGGCCGCCGCGAGGGCGGTGCTGCCCACGACCGCGCCACCGAACACCAGATTGTCGATGTGGGTCTGGCGAGCGGCCAGCGACGGGTACAGCGACAGCAGCACGCCGAGCACCGACCAGGACGCCATCGCGCCCATCGCGGAGAACCAGAAGTCGCCGCGAATCTCTTGCGGCACAGCGGGCTTAGCGATCCGGATCGGACCGGCGCTGCGGGCGGTGTGTGGTTCGCGCAGGGCCAGCACGCCCATTCCGACGATCAGGCACACCACCGCGACCACCGCGTAGGGGGTGCGCAGCGGGTGCGGCGCGTACTGGGCCAGCAGTGCGGAGCCGAGGATCGCCACGGTCATGCCGACGTTGAAGCTGACTCCGGAGAGCTGCCCGCTGCGCACGCCGTGGTCGGGGCGCAGGTCCAGCAGCGCGGCCGCACCGGCGACGACGATCGAGCCGACGGCGGCGCCGTGGATGGCGCGGGCGAGCAGCAGAAGGGCCATGGTGTCGGCCACCAGGAACACCCCCAGCCCGACGAGCAGCGCGATCAGGGCGCCGACGAGTACCGGCTTGCGGCCCACCACGTCCGAGATGCGCCCGGAGACCAGCACCGCGCCCAGCGCGGCGACCGCGTAGACGGCGAACACGATCGTGGTGGCCAGCGGGGACAGGTGCCAGGTCGACTCGTAGATGCCGTAGAGCGGCGCGGGCACGCCGGAGACGCCGAGTGCCACGCCGCTGAGCACGAGCAGAAGCGGGTAGGCCCAGCGCTGCGTCTCAGTGACCGGACGGTCGATCGCCACCATGGGAGCCCCTTCTGTGTCGAGTACAGTACGACGGACATCGAACCCGCTCGAGCGTACGCTGGGTTTGACGATCATCAAACTCGACGTGGTGAAGGACACGCCCATGCCCGCAGACGTGCACCCGGTGGCCCCGGTGCAGCAGGTGCTGGCCGCCCTGCACGATCCGGTCCGGTTGGAGATCGTGCGCCGCCTGCACAACGCCGGCACGTCACTGCAGTGCGGTGCGCTCTACGACGGCATCAACAAGTCGACGGCGACGCATCACTTCAAGATCCTGCGCGAGGCCGGCCTGACTGAGCGGCTGATCGTCGACGGCCTGACCTACCAGCAGCTGCGGGTCGACGCGGTGGAGGCTGCGTTGCCCGGCCTGCTGGGTAGCGTTGTGCGCGGCGCGAACAGCGCCGCAGGCGCTCCCGTCAGCTGAACGCGCTCAGCGTCACGCCCTCGGCGTCGAGCCGTTCGCGCACCGCGGTGGCGATCTGCACCGCGCCGGGCGAATCACCGTGCACGCACACCGATTCCACCGAGACCGGGATCGTCGAGCCGTCGACCGCCGTCACCCGTCCCCGGGTGACCATCGAGACCACCCGCTCGGCGATCTCACCGGGATCGTGCAGCACCGCGTTGCGTTCGCGCCGCGACACCAGCTGCCCGTCCGGCCGGTACGCCCGGTCGGCGAACGCCTCGGGCACCGTGCGCACTCCCTTGGCGTCTGCTTCGGAGAACAGTACCGATCCGGCGAGGCCGAGCACCGGCAGCGCCGGATTCACCGCGTGTACCGCCGCGATCACCGCGCGTGCCTGTTCCCGATGGCTGACCACGGAGTTGTACAGCGCGCCATGGGGTTTGACGTAGGAGACCGTGGAACCGGCCGCGGCGGCGAGCGCGCCGAGTGCGCCGATCTGATACATCACGTCGGCGGTCAGTTCCTCGGGTGGTACGTCGATGAAGCGGCGACCGAAGCCGGCCAGGTCCCGGTAGCTGACCTGGGCGCCGATCTGCACGCCACGTTCGGCGGCCAGCCGGCACGTGCGTGCCAGGGTGGCCGCATCGCCGGCGTGGAATCCGCACGCGATGTTGGCGCTGGTGACGATGCCGAGCATCGCCTCGTCGTCACCGAGCTGCCACACCCCGAAGCTCTCGCCGAGATCGGCGTTGAGGTCGACCGTCCGGGTGGGCACCTGCGCCAGCCTAGCGTCGGCTGCCGATCAGCCAGCAGACCAGGAAGATCGCGAACGAGATCGTCGTGACGAACACCGACACCGGAACGCCCGGCGCCAGCGAGAGCACCAAGCCGCCGACGGCCGCCGTCTCGGCGAACACCACCGACGCGACCATCGCCTTCACCGGCGACGAGCACACCCTCGCCGCTGCGGCGGCCGGAGTGATCAGCAGACTCATCACCAGCAGGGCCCCGACGATCTGCACGCCCTGGGCGGCGGTCACGCCGACCAGCGCCGCGAACACGATGCCCAGCGCGCGCACCGGCACGCCGCGGCCCGCGGCCACCTCAGGGTCCACGGTGGCGAACAGCAGCGGTCGGTAGCAGATCGCCAGCACTGCGATGACGATCACGGCGACCACGGAGAGCAGTGCGAGGCCGGAGTATCCGACGCCGACGATCTGACCGGTCAGCAGCGCGAAACTGGTTCCGGTGCGGCCGGGGTAGAGGTGGATGAACAGCACCGCCAGGCCGAGGCCGAAGGCCATGACGACGCCGATCGCGGAGTCGCGTTCGCGCACGCGTTGGCCGAGGATGCCGAACAGGATGGCTGCCAGGGCGGACCCCACGAGCGCGCCCACCCCGATGCTGAACCCGGTCAGCAGCGCGAAAGCCGCTCCGGTGAGCGACAATTCGGCCGATCCGTGCACGGCGAACGACATCTGCCGCATCACGATCAGCGGCCCGATGATGCCCGAGACCAGCGCCAGCAGAATCGACGCGAGCAGTGCTTGCTGGACGAAGTCGCGGCTGAGCAGATCCGCGGTCGTGGAGAAGTCGAAGAAGTTCGCGACGACGGCGGAGAGCTTGTCATTCACCGGGGTGCTCCACGCGGTCGCAATGGTGATGCTGGTACTGACTCTGGTCGCCGACGACGATGTAGCGGCCGCCGATCTCGAGCACTTCGATGTCGGCGTGGTACAGCTGCGAGAGCGTCGCCGAGTTCATCACCTCCGGCACGGTGCCCACCCGGAACCGGCCGTCGACGAGGTACACGACCCGGTCGACATACGGCAGGACCGGGTCGAGTTCGTGGGTGACGAACAGGACCGCGGTGCCGGCGTCGCGGCGGCGCTGATCGATCAGCCCCGAGATCAGGTTCGCGTTGGCGGGATCGAGGTTCAGCAGCGGCTCGTCGCAGAGCAGCAGCACCGGATCGGTCACCAACGCCTGGGCCACGCGCACCCGCTGCAGTTCGCCGCCGGACATCACGCCGACCGAGGTGTGTGACAGCGCGTCGCCGTTGACCTGAGCCAAGGCCCGCGACACCGCATCCCGACGGGCCCGGCGCGCGGCGGCGCCCCAGCCGGCGAAACCCCAGCGGTGGCCGTCGTAGCCCAGCCCGACGAGGTCGGCGCCGCGCAGGGACAGGCCGCGGTCCATCGACCGGTGCTGGGGTACGTAACCGATCTGACGACTACCCGCCGTCACCGTCTCGCCGGCCACGGTGACGCTGCCCGCGCTCAGCGGCACCTGGCCGAGCAGCACCTTGAGCAGCGACGTCTTGCCGGTGCCGTTGGGGCCGAGGACGGCGATGAACTCGCCGGCGCGCACGGTGAGGTCGAAGTCGTCCCACAGGGTGCGGTCGCCGAATGCGAGGCGTGCGCCGGTCAGCTCGACGACGTCAGCGGTGGTCACAAGCGGTGATTATCGACTGGGCGGCGCTGGACTATCCAATGCGGCCGCCATGTCGTCGACCACCTTGCGCTGCCACTGCAGATAATTCATGCCGTCGGGCAGCGTCTCGGTGACGGTGACGACCGGCACCACCGCCCGCCGGGCCGCCTCGGAGAGCTGCTGGGTCACCGGTCCCGAGGTCTGGCTGTTCACCACCACGGCGGACACTTCGCGCTTGTTGATCAGATCCAGCACGGTGGCCAGGTCGGCGGGCGACGGGTCGCCGCCTTCCTCCATGGCGTTGGCGAACGAGGGCGGCGTCTTGTCCGCGATCCCGGCGTTGCGCAGCGCGTAGTAGGCGACGGGCTCGGTCGAGACCACCGACGCGCCCGGGTGGGCCTGCCCGATGCCGTGCTGGGCCAGGATCAACGTGTCGAGATCGGAGCCGAACTTGTCGGCGTTGGCGGTGTAATCCGCCGCGTGCTCGGCGTCGCTCTTGCCCAGCGTGTCGGCGATGTTCTCGGCGACGATCTTCACGGTGGGCAGGTCGTAGAAGACGTGCTCGTTGGCCGGCGGTTGGTCGGGGGCGAGTGAGGCCGCGTCGATCGTCGGGATGTCATGCGAATTCGCCAACACGTCGTCGATCCAGTGGTCGTAGTGGTCGCCGTTGTAGACGACCAGCGAGGCGTCGGCAATCTGGGCGACCTGCGCGGGGCTGGCCTCGAAGGAGTGCGGGTCTTCCACGGTGCCGGTGACGATCGACGTCACGGTGGCATGGTTGCCGACGACGGTGGCGGCGACACTGCCCCAGACGTCGGTGGACGCGACGACGTTGAGGGTGCCGTGCTCGGTGTTCGGCGGTGTCTGTGAGCAGCCGGTGAGGACCAGCAGGGCAGCCATCGCGACTGACGGCACGGCAACGAGGGCACGCATGCGCAACTCCTGATACAAATGAAAATCGTTTCCAATAACTGGGACAATGTAGCGCATCGGTGGCGGTGCGTGCACACCGCCGCGAGGACGCCGATCCGCTAACGTCTGCATGCATGTCCAGGACTCCGGCGCCCCGGCGGCGGGCGACCCTGGCCTCACTGGCAGCCGAGCTGAAGGTGTCGCGCACCACCGTCTCGAATGCCTACAACCGCCCGGACCAACTCTCGGCCGAACTGCGGGACCGGGTGCTCTCGACGGCCAAGCGGCTCGGCTATCCCGGACCCGACCCGGTGGCCCGCTCCCTGCGGACGCGCAAGGCCGGTGCGGTGGGCCTGATCATCACCGAACCGTTGAACTATTCGTTCTCCGACCCGGCCGCGCTGGACTTCGTCGCGGGCCTTGCCGAATCCTGCGAGACAGTGGGGCAGGGATTGCTGCTCGTGGCGGTCGGCCCCAACCGCAGCGTCAGCGACGGCACGGCCGCGGTGCTCGCCGCGGGTGTCGACGGTTTCGTTGTCTACTCCGCCTCCGACGACGACCCGTACCTGCCGGTGGTGCTGCAGCGGCATCTGCCCGTCGTCGTGGTCGACCAACCCAAGGACGTCGCCGGGGCGTCCTGGGTCGGGATTGACGACCGCGCCGCGATGCGTGGCCTCGCGGAGCATGTGCTCGAGCTCGGACACCGCGAGATCGGACTGTTGACCATGCGGCTGGGCCGCGACTGGCCGCACGGTGACCCCCGGCCGGCTCTCGCCGACCCGGACCGGGTCCGCAACCCGGAATTCCAGGTGCAGAGCGAGCGGATTCTCGGTGTGTACGACGCGGTGACGGCCGTCGGGTTGGACCCGCGTGCACTGACAGTGGTGGAGAGTTACGAGCACCTGCCCACCTCGGGCGGCGCGGGCGCCGAGGTCGCACTGGAGGCGAACCCACGGATCACCGCGCTGATCTGCACCGCCGACGTGCTCGCGCTGTCGGCGATGGATCGGCTCCGCGCCCGCGGGGTGTACGTGCCGGGGCAGATGACGGTGACGGGCTTCGACGGCGTGCCCGAGGCGCTGTCGCGCGGGCTCACCACGGTGCGCCAGCCCAGCGTCGAAAAGGGCCGGCGCGCAGGGCAATTGCTGCACAACCCGCCGCGTTCGGGGCTACCGGTGGTGGAGGTGCTCCGCACCGAGCTGGTGCGCGGGCGGACGTCGGGTCCGCCGGCCTAAACCGCGGCGCGAGCCGACAGCACGTGTGCGAGCGCGGCCGCCACGTCCTCGGGCGCGTCGACCCGGTACGCCGCGGCGGTGTCGCCGGGGCCCACCTTGACCCCGATGTCGTCATCGCCGAGCCGGCGGAACGCCTTCTCGTCGGTCACGTCGTCGCCGAAGAACACCACCGCGGTCGCGCGGTGTTCGGCGCGCAGGATGTCCAGCGCTTCACCTTTGTCGGTGGAGATGACCGCGAACTCGAGCACCGCCTTGCCCGTCGTGGCGTGCGCGTCCCAACTGGTGGAGGCGTCCCACGCCGCGGCAAGCGCGGCTTCGCCGTCGGCGTCCGAGGCGTTGCGGACGTGCAGCGCGACGCTCGCCGGCTTGGTCTCGACGGTGACGCCCGGCTTGTCGGCGGCGATACCGGACAGCGTGTCGGCGATGCGGGCCAGCAGGCCGGTGTCGAGGTCGTGGGCGAACCCCGTGTCGAACTCCGCGCCGTGGCTGCCAACGAGGTGGACGGCTTCGGGCATCGACGACAGCACCCGCAGATCGCGCAGCGCTCGGCCCGAGATCAGCGCCACCTCGGTGTCGGGCAGCTCGGCGAGCGCGATGAGCGCGTCACTGGCGGCAGGCAGCGGACGGGCGTCGGCGGGGTTGGAGACGATCTCCGACAGCGTGCCGTCGAAGTCGGAGGTGACGAGCAACCGCGGAGTCCGCGCGGCGGTGTCGAGGGCAGCGGAAAGCTCCGGCGGCAGCACGCATCCGATCCTAGGCGGGTCAGATCTTAGGGTGCTCACCGTCGCCGATGAGCAGCCTCATCGCGAGGTCCAGACGCTTGCTGACGTCGGTGGCCGAGGCGCGGCGGGTGAGCCAGGCCAGCAGATTCGACAGCCACACGTCGGAGATCACGCGGGCGATGTGGTACTGGTCCTCGGTGGGTTCGCCCTCGCTCATCGCCCGGGCGAACATCGAGTCCATCAGCTTGCCCACGTAGTCGACCTCCCCGGCGGCCGAGGCGTCGGCGAAGACGAAGGCGCGCGTCATCGCCTCGGTGAGCAGGGGGTTGCGCTGCATGGCGCGGTTGAGCTTGCCGACCATGATGTTGAGCCGCTGATACGAGGTCGCCCCGGCGGCCAGCACAGAGCGGTCCGTCTTGGCGTCGATGCGTTCGAATTCGCGGCCCAGCGCGGAGACCAGCAGATGCACCTTGGACGGGAAGTAGCGGTACAGGGTGCCGACCGCGACGTCGGCGCGCTCAGCGACCGCGCGCATCTGCACGGCCTCGTAGCCGCCCTTCGACGCGATCGCCAAGGTGGCATCGAGGATGCGCTTGCGCCGTTCGCGTTGGGCTTCGGACCCCAGCTCGGATTCCGCCAGCACCGCGACGTTCATCACCTGCCGGGGGCGGGCGTCCGCTCCCACGCCGTCGGCACGCGCCGACGACCCTGCTGCGGACTGAGACGACCCGGACATGCGGCGTGGCTCCTTCGGTGTTCTACGTCAGATGCATGGACTGCAACCGATGGAAAACGATACGCATTCCGGTCGTTATTTTCTCGCCGCCGTCTGTGCGTGGCCAACGATCTGGTCTGCTGCGATGGCGTTCGACTTGACGCTCGGACGCTGGCACTATTAGAACACGTTCTAGTGGGAAGCACGGGGTTCTCACCCAAAGCCTAGGAGTCACGGTGCCGGCAACCATCAGCGACGAGCAGTCCGCCGCACGCGAGCTGGTCCGCGATTGGGCGGCGGGTTCGACGTCGCTCGAGGCCGTGCGCGATGTCGAGCAGGGCGCACGCGATGCGTGGCGCGTCCCCTTCGACGCGCTGGCTGCGCTGGGCATCTTCGGGGTCGCTCTGCCCGAAGACCTGGGCGGCGCCGACGGGACCATCGCCGATCTCTGCGCGATGCTCGAGGAGGCGGCGGCCGGCTTGATCCCCGGTCCGGTCGGCACCACGGCGCTGGCCACGCTGGTGCTCGACGACTCCGTCGGCGAACTGGTCGGAGCTCTTGCTGCGGGTCAGCGGACCGCCGGTGTCGCACTACGAGCCGACGTGACGCTGGACGGTGACACGGTGTCGGGCACGGCCGCGACGGTGCTCGGCGCGACCGCCGACGGCGTGCTGCTGCTGCCCGCCTGCGACGTGTGGGTGCTGGTCGATGCGACGTCCGACGGGGTGGTCGTCGACCCGGTGAAGGCCACCGACTTCTCTCGCCCGCTGGCCCGGGTGACGCTCGACGGGGCGCCTGCCACGGTGATCGCGGTATCCCCGCGGCGCGTGGTCGACCTGGCCGCGACGGTCGCGGCGGCAGAAGCCGCCGGAGTGGCCAGGTGGCTGCTGACGACGGCGACCGAGTACGCGAAGGTGCGTGAACAGTTCGGCAAGCCGATCGGCAGCTTCCAGGCGATCAAGCACATGTGCGCCGAGATGCTGCTGCGCAGTGAGCAGGCGTCGGTGGCCGCCGCGGACGCGGCGCGCGCTGCGTGCGAATCCGATGACGAACAATTGTCGATCGCTGCGGCGCTGGCCGCGTCGGTGGGTATCGAGGCGGCGAAGGCCAACGCCAAGGACTGCATCCAGGTGCTCGGCGGTATCGGCATCACCTGGGAGCACGATGCGCACCTGTATCTGCGCCGGGCCTACGGCATCGGGCAGTTCCTGGGCGGCCGGTCGCACTGGCTGCGCCGGGTGGCCGCGCTGACGCAGCAGGGCACTCGCCGCGAGCTGGGCATCGATCTGGCCTCGGTCGCGGATCTGCGACCCGAGATCGCCGCCGCGGTGGCCGAGGTCGCCGCCGCACCACAGGACCGTCGGCAGGTCGTGATGGCCGAGACCGGTCTGCTGGCGCCGCACTGGCCGCGCCCGCACGGCCGCGCCGCCGGCCCGGCCGAGCAGTTGCTCATCGATCAGGAACTGGCGGCGGCCGGGGTCACCCGGCCGGACCTGGTGATCGGCTGGTGGGCGGTGCCGACGATCCTCGAGCACGGCAGCGCCGAGCAGGTGGAGCAGTTCGTCCCGCCGACGCTGCGGGGCGAGCTGCAGTGGTGCCAGCTGTTCAGCGAGCCGGGCGCCGGCTCGGATCTGGCCGCGTTGCGCACCAAAGCTGTTCGCGCCGAGGGTGGTTGGAAGCTCACCGGGCAGAAGGTGTGGACCTCGGCGGCGCAGAAGGCGCACTGGGGGGTGGCGCTGGCTCGTACCGATCCGGATGCTCCGAAACACAAGGGCATCACCTACTTCCTGATCGACATGACCAGCCCGGGCATCGTGATCCGGCCGCTGCGGGAGATCACCGGCGACGAGCTGTTCAACGAGGTGTTCTTCGACGACGTCTTCGTGCCCGACGAGATGGTGGTCGGGGCGGTCAACGACGGCTGGAAGCTGGCGCGCACGACGCTGGCCAACGAGCGGGTCGCGATGGCCCAGGGCACCGCGCTGGGCAACCCGATGGAAGAGTTGCTGCGGGCGCTGTCGGAGGCGGATGTCGATGACGCGCAACAGGATCGGCTCGGCGAGCTGATCTGCACCGCCCAGGTCGGCTCACTGCTGGATCAGCGCATCGCGCAGCTGGCGGTCGGTGGCCGGGACCCCGGTCCGCAGGCCAGCGCCCGCAAACTGATCGGTGTGCGGTACCGCCAGGCGCTCGCGGAGTTCCGGATGGAGCTGTCCGGGGGTGCCGGCGCGGTGGAGAACCAGCAGGTGCACGACTTCCTCAACACGCGGTGCCTGACCATCGCCGGGGGCACCGAGCAGATCCTGCTGACGATGGCGGGGGAGCGACTGCTCGGGCTGCCGCGCTAGCCGAAGCGGGTCTGCGCGCAGGCCGTCGGCGTGGTCAGGTTGACCCCGCTGTAGACCACCTGGATCTGCGAGCATGCGATGAAATCGGCGCCGGTGGCCGGTAATCCGTCATGCCATTGCGTGGGCACCGAGTCGCCGTCCGAGGTGAACCGCGCGATGTCCCCGCCGCCGAAGTAGGTGATCGACAGCTCGACGTCGTTGAGCGAGCGGTACATCTTGGACAGCACGTTCTCGTGGTTGGCGCCCTTGAGTTCGCGCGGGTTGCCCGACGGTGCGCTGTACCAGGCCTGCTGCCAGACGTTGCGGTCCGAGCTGCGCAGCGTGACGGTCTGGCGGGCCCAGGTGTCACCGGGGAAGCCGGTGGGGCCGTTCGGCGTCAGAAGGCTCGCGGTGGTGGTGAAGAAGCAGCGGGCCTGGGCGGAGTCGCAGTTGGCCGAGACCTGCATCTGGATCGATGTGGCGGGGTCGACGGCGATCGAGCTCGTCTTGGTGTCCGACGCGGCCGCTGCCGTGCCGGTGGGGACGAGGGCCGTCATCGCCAGGGTCGTCACACCTATCACCGCGAGCCGCTTCATCTTGGCGAACCTAGCGCGCGGTTCACTCGTCATAGGTCACTTCGACCGAATCCGTCAGCGGATGCGCCTGGCAGGCCAGGATCAGGCCCTCGTCGAGGTCCTGTTGTTCGAGGACATCGTTGACCTCCATCTCGACGTCGCCGGATTTCTTGACCACCGCGCAGGCGCCGCAGTGCCCTTCGCGGCAGGAGAACGGTGCGTCGAGGCCCTTGTCGAGCAGCACGTCGAGCAACTTCGCGCGCCGCGGCCAGGTCAGTTCGTGAGTGGTGCCGTCGAGGGTCACGACCGCGGTCGCGGGGCCCTCGTCACCGTCGTGGGTGTCGTCGAGGACGACCGCGGCGAACGGGTCGGAGTCCAGCGACTTGAACACCTCGATGTGCACCCGGTCGGGGGCCGAACCGCAGGCGGTGAGTGCCTCCTGCGCGGCGGTCATGAACGGGCCGGGTCCGCAGAGGAACGCTTCTCGGTCTCGGTAGGGCGCGAGCAGCGCGGCAAGCGCCGAGGCGGTCGGCAGCCCCTGCACCGATTCCAGCCAGTGCACCGTGGTCAGCCGGTCGGGGTGCGCGGCCGCGAGTTCGCGCAGCGCGGCGGCGAAGATCACAGAGTCCTGGTCGCGGTTGGCGTAGACGAGGGTGACCTGTCCGTTGCCCTGGGTCAGGGCTGACTTCAGGATCGCCATCATCGGCGTGATGCCGCTGCCTGCGGCGAGGAGCAGGAAGTCGGTGTCGAGGTCGGCGGGGACGAAGGTGCCCGAGGGGGCCAGCACGTGGATGCGCATGCCGGGTTGGGCGTTGTCGCAGAGCCAGTTGGACGCGTATCCGTCGGCGGTGCGCTTGACCGTGACGGTGAGGGGGTCGCCGGTGAACGGCGAGCTGCACAGGGAGTAGCAGCGGGCCACCGAGCCGGTCCGGTCGCTGGGCACCCGCAGCGTCAGAAATTGTCCCGGCGCGTAGCGCAATTTGTCGGCGGGCACCTCGTCGGGGGCGGTGAACACCAGCGAGCGGGCATCGGCCGTCTCGTCGATCACCTTCGCGATCTCCAGTTCGAGCACGTGAGCACCCAGTGGCTCGTCGGTCACAAGCGGCTCTCTCTTCCACACCGTCGGGCGTTCATAACTAGAACATGTTACAGAAATGCATGTCTGCAGGTCCAGCTGCTACAGCGCACCGCTGCTCGACACAAATCGTAACGTGTTCTAATCTTGCTGCAGGTCCCTACTCCTGGGAGGCAAAACCAGTGACGTCCATTGAACAGCGCGACGTGCAGTCGGTTCTCGCCGGCATCGACGATCTGCTGCCACGTATCGCCAAGCGTGCCGCCGCCGCCGAAGAGCTGCGGCGCCTGCCCGACGACACCGTGGCCGAGCTCGACGAGGTCGGCTTCTTCAAGCTGCTGCAGCCCGAGCAGTGGGGCGGCCTGCAGTGTGACCCGACGCAGTTCTACGAGGCCGTCCGCCGCATCGCGAGCGCCTGCGGGTCGACGGGCTGGGTGTCGTCGATCATCGGCGTGCACAACTGGCACCTGGCGCTGTTCGATCAGCAGGCTCAGGAAGACGTGTGGGGCGACGATCCCACGGTTCGGGTCTCGTCGTCGTACGCCCCGATGGGGGCGGGCACCGTCGTCGACGGTGGCTACCTGGTCAGCGGCGCGTGGCAGTGGTCCTCCGGCTGCGATCACGCCACCTGGGCGTTCCTGGGCGGCCCGGTGATCAAGGACGGCCGCCCGGTCGACTTCGGCAGCTTCCTGATCCCGCGCTCGGACTACCGCATCGACGACGTGTGGAATGTGGTGGGGCTCAAGGCCACCGGCAGCAACACTGTCGTCGTCAAGGACGTGTTCGTGCCGCGGCACCGGTTCCTGTCGTACAAGGCGATGAACGACGGCACCGCCGGGGGTTACGAGACCAACTCGGCGCCGGTCTACAAGATGCCGTGGGGCACGATGCATCCGACGACGATCAGCGCGCCGATCATGGGCATGGCCTATGGCGCGTACGACGCGCACGTCGAGCACCAGGGCAAGCGGGTGCGCGCCGCGTTCGCGGGGGAGAAGTCCAAAGAGGATCCGTTCGCCAAGATCCGGATCGCCGAGGCCGCCAGCGACATCGACGCAGGCTGGCGTCAGCTGATCGGCAACGTCGGCGAGGAGTACCAGCTGCTGCAGGCGGGTCAGGAGATCCCGTTCTCGCTACGCGCGCGTGCTCGTCGCGACCAGGTGCGCGCCACCAAGCGCGCCATCGAGTCGATCGACCTGCTGTTCGAGGCCTCCGGTGCCACGGCACTGAATTCGGATCAGCCGGTGCAGCGGTTCTGGCGGGACGCCCATGCGGGCCGGGTGCACGCGGCAAACGAGCCGGAGCGCGCCTACCTGATCTTCGGTAACGACGCGTTCGGTCTGCCTCCCCAGGACACGATGGTTTGATGACCTCGTTCGCCGCCGAAGCTGCTCAGCAGCAGGAGATCACGTTCGAGTCGACCTCGCGCTACGCGCAGGTGAGAGACGACATGCGGCTGCACTACCACGAAGCCGGCGACCCGGCCTCGCCCACGGTGGTGCTGCTGCACGGCGGCGGGCCGGGAGCGTCGAGCTGGTCGAACTTCAGCCGCAACATCGCCGTGCTGGCCAAGCACTTCCACGTGCTGGCCGTCGACCAGCCCGGGTATGGCCACTCCGACAAGCACACCGAGCACGAGCAGTACAACCGCTACAGTGCCACCGCGCTGCTCGGTCTGTTCGACCAGCTGGGCATCGAACGTGCTGCGCTGGTGGGCAATTCGCTCGGCGGCGGAACCGCGGTCCGGTTCGCGCTGGACAATCCGAAGCGGGCGGGTCGGCTGGTGCTGATGGGTCCGGGCGGGTTGAGCGTCAACCTGTTCGCCCCGGATCCCACCGAGGGTGTGAAGCTGCTGGGCCGCTTCGCGAACGACCCGACGCGGGAGAACATCGAGAAGTTCCTCCGCATCATGGTGTTCGATCAGTCGCTGATCACACCGGAACTGGTCGAGGAGCGATTCCAGATCGCCAGTACGCCTGAGTCGCTGGCCGCCACGAAGGCGATGGGAAAGTCGTTCGCGGGTGCGGACTACGAGCTCGGCATGATGTGGCGCGACGTGTACAAGCTGCGGCAGCCGGTGCTGCTGATCTGGGGCCGGGAGGATCGGGTCAACCCTCTCGACGGCGCGCTGGTCGCGCTCAAGCAGATTCCCCGCGTGCAGCTGCATGTCTTCGGGCAATGTGGGCACTGGGCACAGGTGGAGAAGTTCGACGAATTCAACAAGTTGACCATCGATTTCCTCGGAGGCTGACGCTGTGACGATCCGTTCGCTGGGTTATCTGCGCATCGAGAGCACCGACGTCGCGGCGTGGCGGGAGTACGGGCTCAAGGTGCTCGGCATGGTGGAGGGCTCCGGCCCCACCGAGGGCGCGCTGTATCTACGCATGGACGAGTTCCCCGCCCGGCTGGTCATCGTTCCCGGGGAACACGACCGGCTCATGGTCTCCGGCTGGGAGACCGCGAATGCGGCTGCGCTGCATGAGGTTCGGCAGCGGCTCGACGTACAGGGCGTGCCCTA
The DNA here is from genome assembly GCA_023404955.1 of Actinomycetes bacterium. GTDB lineage: Bacteria > Actinomycetota > Actinomycetes > Mycobacteriales > Mycobacteriaceae > Mycobacterium. The sequence goes on along the minus strand of JAEXZY010000160.1, from coordinate 86,030 downwards.
CAAGGAGGGCACGGCCGCCGAACTGGCCGAGCGCCGGGTCGACGAGATGATCACGTTCGACGATCCGTCCGGTAACACCCTCGAGGTGTTCCACGGCGTCGCGCTGGAGCACCGCCGCGTGGTCAGCCCGTACGGCCACAAGTTCGTCACCGAGGAGCAGGGGCTGGGCCACGTCGTGCTCACCACCCGTGACGACGTCGAGACGCTGCACTTCTACCGTGATGTGCTCGGCTTCAGCCTGCGCGACTCGATGAAGCTGCCGCCCCAGCTGGTGGGCCGGCCGGCGGATGGCGCGCCGGCGTGGTTGCGGTTCCTCGGGGTGAACCCGCGTCACCACAGCTTGGCGTTCATGCCCGGCGAAACACCCAGCGGCATTGTGCATCTGATGGTCGAGGTGGAGAACGCCGACGACGTCGGGCTGTGCCTGGACCGGGCGCTGCGCCGCAAGGTCAAGATGTCGGCGACGCTCGGCCGGCACGTCAACGACAAGATGCTGTCCTTCTACATGAAAACGCCGGGCGGATTCGACATCGAATTCGGTTGTGAGGGGCTCGAAGTCGACGATCACAGCTGGGTGGCGCGGGAGAGCACCGCGGTGTCGCTGTGGGGACACGATTTCAGCGTGGGCTTCAAGTAGCAGTGTCCGCCGCACCGATCGACCCACGCACGTTCCGCAATGTGCTGGGCCAGTTCTGCACGGGCATCACGGTGATCACGACGGTGCACGACGACGCTCCGGTGGGCTTTGCCTGCCAATCGTTCGCCGCGCTGTCGCTGGACCCACCGCTGGTGTTGTTCTGCCCGACGAAGGTCAGCCGGTCCTGGCAGGCCATCGAGGCCAGTGGCCGGTTCTGTGTGAACGTCCTGCACGAGAACCAGAAGGATGTGTCGGCGCGGTTCGGGTCACGCGAGCCGGACAAGTTCGCCGAGATCGACTGGTCGCCCTCGCCGTTGGGGTCGCCGATCATCGGCGGCACGTTGGCCCACATCGACTGCACGGTCGCGTCGGTGCACGACGGCGGTGACCACTTCGTGGTGTTCGGGGCGGTGCACTCGCTCTCCGATGTGCCTCACAAGAAACCGCGGCCACTGCTGTTCTATCAGGGGCAGTACACGGGTATCGAGCCCGACAAGACCACGCCGGCCGATTGGCGCAACGACCTCGAGGCGTTCCTGACCGCGACCACCGACGACACCTGGCTCTAGCCGCTGAATCACACGCCTGTCATTCATCCCCAATGTGGATAACCCTGTGGATGAACGAGACGATCGTGCCTGCGACCTCGCGGTGGACGGTCTCGTTGAGGATGTCGTGCCGAGCGTCCGGGAACTCGACCAATTCCAGCGGGGTGATGGTCTCGGCGTAGGCGCGCACCGCGCTGACCGGGGCGATCGGGTCCCGGCCGCCGTGGACCGCGAGTGTCGGCACGGCCAGCGTCGGGAGGTCTGCGCCGAACCGGTCCCAGGCCCGATCCAGCTCGCGGGCCAGCGCGCGGCTGTCGGCCTCGACGAAGGCCAGGGGGTCGTTGACCATCGCGTCGAGATAGAACGGATCGGCCGAGAGCCACGCTGGGTCCAGATCCAGGGAGGTGTCGACGTCGAGCAGTTCGGGCACCGGAACCAGCGGCGCGCCGGAGATGACCGCGCCGGCGTACTCGTCGCCTTGCTCGAGGGCGCGCGCGAGTGTGACGACGGCCCCGTACGAATGCCCCTGAGCGATCACCGGGATGTCGGGATGTGCCTCGCGGGCGAGTTCGGTCAGGCTCTGAGCCAGTGTTGAGCTGTCCTCGATGCTGCCGACGTCGCCGCGATCGCCACCGGTGAGGCCGTGGCCGAACTGGTCCACCGCCCACAGGTCGATGCCGGCCGCGTTCAGCGCGAAGCCGTAGCGGTGGTAGACCCCGGTGTGTTCACCGAACCCGTGCAGGAAGACGACCGAGGCGCTCGGTTCGTCAGCTGCCCAGTGGCGGTAGTAGGCGCGTCCGCGGGGATGGTCGAGGAAGGGCATGGCTCACGTTAAACGGCACCGAGCAGGACGTCGCGTTGCTCGGCCATCTGGGTCTGGATCGCGTCGACGAGGGCGGCCACCTCGGGACGGCGTCGGGTCTCCGGGCGGGCGACGAGCCAGTACGCCAGCCGGACCGACACGGTGTCGGCCAGCACACGGATCAGATCGTCGTGCCGATCCGCCATGAAGCACGGCAGCAACCCCAGACCTGCGGCGGCTCGCGTGGCCTCGACGTGGACGAACACGTTGGTCGAGGTCACCGATTCACGCATCGCCGGGGTGAAGTTCGCGGCGAGGTCGAGGTCGTCCACCTGGAGCATGGAATCGATGAAGTACACGAGTGGGAAGCGCGCGAGGTCGGCGATGTCCGCAGGGGGCCGGTGCTCGGCGAGGTAGGCGCGCGAGCCATAGAGCCCCAGGCAATAGTCGCCGAGGCGCAGCGCGGTGGCCCGGTGCACGCGGGGTTCGCTTCCGGGTTCGGCGACCACCACCTCGAGGTCCAGTCCCGAGCGCTGCTGCGTGGCGCGTCGAGTGGTGGCCACGATCTCGACCGCAACCTTGGGGTGCCGGCGCTGCACCGCCGCGGCGGCCGGAGCGGCGATGTAGGCGGAGAACCCGTCGGTGGCCGACAGGCGGACGACGCCTTCGAGGGTTCGGTTGCCGGTCGGGTCGACGGTGAGCGATCGCACCGCCGACTCGACGGCTTCGGCCGCCGCGAGGGCGTCGCGGCCCAGTTCGGTGAGCTCCCAGCCGCCGGCCGCGCGCGCCAGCACGCGGCCGCCCATCGCCTGCTCCAACGCGGTGATGCGCCGGCTGATCGTCGTGTGGTTGAGCCCGAGTTCCTCGGCGGCGGTGGTGTAGCGGCCGGTGCGCCCCACAGCCAGCAGCACGAGCAGGTCATCGGCGCTGGGTCGTCGCGCTGCTGACGTCATTTCTGCATTTTCGCAGATCTGTCGTGCGGTTTTGGCCATTGCTGCGAGGGGTAGCTGCAGGAATACTCATTGTGATCTGTGGTGGGCGTCACAACAAAGGGGTGTGAATGAGTACGCAACAGGCCGGTGGATCCGTTGAAACCGGGCTCAAACGAGTCGTCGTCGCGTCGATGGCCGGGACCGTCGTGGAGTGGTACGAGTTCTTCCTCTACGCCACCGCTGCGACGCTGGTGTTCAACAAGATCTTCTTCGCGCAGGGCACCAGCGAGGCGAACGGGCTGATCGCCGCACTGCTGACCTACGCCGTCGGGTTCGTCGCCCGGCCGCTCGGCGGAGTCGTGTTCGGCCACTTCGGTGACAAGCACGGCCGAAAGAAGTTGCTGCAGTTCGCGATCCTGCTCGTCGGCGTCGTCACGTTCCTGATGGGCTGCCTGCCGACGTACGCGCAGATCGGAGTGTGGGCGCCGATTCTGTTGGTGCTGCTGCGCTTCCTACAGGGCTTCGCGGTCGGCGGTGAGTGGGGCGGCGCGGTGCTGCTCGTCGCCGAGCACAGCCCGAGCAAGGACCGCGCGTTCTGGGCGAGCTGGCCACAGGCCGCTGTGCCGGTCGGCAACATGCTGGCCACCGTGGTGCTACTGGTTCTCACCGGGACGCTGTCCGACGAGGCGTTCCTGTCCTGGGGCTGGCGGGTGGCGTTCTGGCTGTCCGCAGTGGTTGTGCTGATCGGCTACTACATCCGCACCAAGGTCACCGACGCGCCGATCTTCGTGGCCGCCCAGGAAGAGGTGGAGCGCGTCAAGGCCGTGTCCTACGGCGTGGTCGAGGTGCTGAAGCGTTATCCGCGTGGCGTTTTCACCGCGATGGGCCTGCGGTTCGCCGAGAACATCATGTACTACCTCGTGGTCACGTTCTCGATCGTCTACCTCAAGACCCATGTCGGTGCCGACACCAGCGACATCCTCTGGTGGCTGCTGGCCGCGCACTTCGTGCACTTCTTGGTTATCCCGCAGGTCGGCAAGCTCTCCGACCGCTTCGGGCGCCGCCCGGTGTACATGGTCGGTGCGGCCCTGGCCGCGACGTGGGGCTTCTTCGCCTTCCCGATGATGAACAGCGGCGACTACCTGCTGATCATGGCCGCGATCATCCTGGGTCTGATGATCCATTCACTGATGTACGCCCCGCAGCCGGCGATCATGGCGGAGATGTTCCCGACGCGGATGCGGTATTCCGGGGTGTCGCTCGGCTATCAGGTCACCTCGATCGTTGCGGGGTCACTGGCGCCGGCCATCGCGACGTGGCTGCTCGGAGGCTTCGGCACCTGGGTGCCGATCGCGGTGTACCTCGCGGTGGCCGCGGTGATCACGTTCATCGCCGCGTGGTTCACCCGCGAGACCACCGGCCTCGACCTCAAGACGCTCGACGAGGCTGACCGTGAGCAGCTCGCCAAGGCGGGCATCGCATGAGCGATCTGGCGGGCCGTACTGCCTTGGTGACGGGCGGGGCCGGCGGAATCGGCGCCGCGTGCGCCCGTGAACTCGCCGCCCGCGGGGCGTCGGTCACGGTCGCCGACATCGACGACGTCGGTGCCAAGGCCCTGGCCCAGGAGATCGACGGAAAGGCATGGCCTCTCGATCTGTCGGACGTCTCGGCGTTGGAGGATCTTCGGCTCGAGGTCGACATCCTGGTCAACAACGCCGGCATCCAGAGCATCAACGAGATCGCGGAGTTTCCTCCGGACCGGTTCCGCGCGATGCTGGCGCTGATGGTGGAGGCGCCGTTCCTTCTGATCCGGGCTGCGTTGCCGCACATGTACCGCGAAGGCTATGGGCGCGTCATCAACATCTCCTCCATTCACGGGCTGCGGGCGTCGCCGTTCAAGGTGGCCTATGTGACGGCCAAGCATGCGCTCGAAGGGCTGTCCAAGGTGACCGCGCTGGAGGGTGGCCCCCACGGCGTGACCAGCAACTGTGTCAATCCGGGCTACGTCCGTACCCCGTTGGTGACAAAGCAGATCGCCGATCAGGCGCGAACGCATAACATCGCCGAGGATCAGGTGATCACGGACATCCTCCTCAAGGAGAGTGCGGTCAAGCGGCTCGTCGAGCCGGAGGAGGTCAGCGCATTGGTGGCATGGTTGGCGACACCGGCGGCCGGGATGGTGACCGGGGCGTCGTACACGATGGACGGCGGATGGAGCGCTCGTTGACGACGACCACCGAGACGCCGCAGTGGGTGCCCTCCGAGGACGACATCGCCCGCGCGCGGGTCACGGATTTCGCGCGCTTCGCGGAGCGGCGCACCGGTGGCAGCTATCCCGACTATCAGGCCCTGTGGCAGTGGTCGGTCGACGACCTCGAGGCGTTCTGGTCGGCGCTGTGGGACTACTTCGATCTCGGGAACCGCGGCTCCACCGTTCTCGACACCACCGAGATGCCTGGCGCGCAATGGTTTCCAGGAACCACGTGCAACTACGTCGACGCGATCGTGCGCAATGCCCGCTCTGACCGCCCCGCGATCATCTCGGTCAGCGAGAGCGGACCGGACCGCGAGATGTCGTGGGACGAGCTGCTCGGCCGCGCCGCGGCGTTCGCAGAAAAGCTGCGGGCCGGCGGCGTGTCTGCCGGCGACCGCGTGGTCGGCTACCTGCCCAACATCGCCGAGGCGGTCATCGCGTTCCTCGCGACCGCGAGCATCGGCGCGGTGTGGAGTGCGTGCGGCCAGGACTATTCGGCGAAGGCCGCGCTGGATCGACTGGGCCAACTGGAACCCACCGTGCTCGTGGCCGCCGACGGCTATCACTTCGCCGGCAAGTACCGCGACAAGCGCGCGGACGTCGCGGCACTGCGGGACGGATTGCCGACGCTGACGTCCACCTTTACGCTGGCCGACCTCGAGGAGGTCAGCACGCGCGGACTCGACAGCGTCGCTGTGCCCTTCGACCACCCGCTGTGGATCCTGTTCTCCTCGGGCACCACGGGACTGCCGAAGGGCATCATGCACGGCCATGGCGGAGTGGTGGTCGAACACCTCAAAGCTGTTGCGCTGCAATCCGACATCGGGCGTGACGACACATTCTTCTGGTACACCAGTCCCAGTTGGATGATGTGGAACTTTCAGGTCGCTGGCCTGCTGGTCGGCGCGACGATCGTCTGTTACGACGGCAGTCCGAACGCACCGGAGCCCGACGCGCTGTGGGCCATCGCGGCGCGCGTCGGCGCGACGGTTCTCGGCACCAGTCCCGGTTATGTGCTGGGCTGCATCAAAGCTGACGCCCGGCCTGCAGAAACCCATGACCTGTCCGCGCTGCGGAGCATCGGCATCACCGGCTCGTCGCTGCCCGCGTCGTCGTCGCAGTGGCTGGCGGACAACATCGGGGTGCACGTCGCCTCGATCAGTGGTGGCACCGATGTGGTGTCGGCATTCATCGGTGGTGTGCCCACCGTCGCGGTGTGGCCCGGTGAGCTCTCGGCGCCGTTCCTCGGCGTCGCACTCGACTCCTGGGACGAGTCCGGCGCACCGGTACGCGGCGAGGTGGGGGAGTTGGTCATCACGAAGCCGATGCCCTCGATGCCCATCTCGTTCTGGAACGATCCGGACCAAAGCCGTTACCGTGAGGCCTATTTCGATACGTATCCGGGGGTGTGGCGGCACGGGGACTGGATCACGATCACCGACCACGGCAGCGTGATCGTGCACGGCCGCTCCGACTCCACCCTGAACCGCCACGGCATCCGGATGGGCAGCTCGGACATCTATCAGGCCGTCGAAAGCCTCCCCGAGATCGCCGAGGCGTTGGTGATCGGGGCCGAGCAGCCTGACGGCGGTTACTGGATGCCGCTGTTCGTGGTCCTCGCCGATGGTGTCGAGCTCGATGATGCTCTGCGACAACGCATCAATGACGTCATCCGCACCGAGGTCTCGCCACGTCACGTGCCTGACGAGATCATCGTCGCGCCAGGAGTGCCGCACACCCGCACCGGCAAGAAGCTCGAGGTCCCGATCAAGAAACTGTTCCAGGGCCGCGACAGCGCCACCGTCGTCGACCGCAGCGCCATCGACGATCCAGACCTCCTCGACTGGTACGTCACGCAACGCCGCGCCTGACCAGGTCGATCGCGAGAATGCCTTCGACCAAGCTGTAGCGGCGCGCCGGCGGTGGTCCGGGTAGTGGTGGTGCGGTGGCGGGGTCGACGTTCCGTTCTGAGAAGCGTCAGCTCTTCGCCGGATCGGCGAGAACAGGTGCGAACGCGAGCTCGGCCGCCCCGATCACGACGGTCTCGCTGCCGAGCGTCGCCGGCACGATCCGCACGAGATCGCGAGGACCGCCCATGCTGCGGCGGCTCAACTCCTCCCGGAGGATAACGCCGGCGTAGGCGGGAAAGGCGCGCAGAAAACCACCCAGCACCACCAGTCTGGGGTTCACCATGTTGATCGCGTTGCCGAGCGCGATCGCCAGCGACCGGGCCTGGCGATAGAGGACGTCACGCTCGGCGTCCGTCGGCATTGGTTGCGCGTCACCGGGTTCGACGCTTTCCAGCTCGGCGATCAGCCGCGCCAGCGGCGCCTGAGTCACCTCGGTCTCCAGACAACCCGTACTGCCGCAGTGGCAGGGTTCCGCGCCGCCGACGAAGGTGTGTCCCAATTCCCCCGCATAACCGGCGACGCCCTCGAGGAGGCCGCCGGCGACCACGAATCCGGCACCGATGCCCGTCGTTCCGCCGTTGACGTAGATGAGGTGATCGGCGCCGTGATGTCGACCGAAAAGATGTTCCGCGATTGCGCCGGCATTGGCGTCGTTGGCGGCATACACAGGTAAACCTGTTGCTGCCTTGAGGAGTTCGCCGATCTTGACGTCGTGCCAGTCGAGATTCGGCGCCAACTGCACCGTCGACTCCGGGCTGTGCACCAAACCTGGCACCGCGACACCGATTGCGGTCACCTTGCTGGTGTCCGGCAGAGTGTGCGCCACGCGCTGCACCACGTCGGCGGCCATGGCCACTGTCTCCTCGGGCGTCGGCACTCTGTCCGTCGGGCACCGGACCACCTCGAGCACTGCGCCTCCCATCGCGACCACGCCGACAGTCACCGCGTCGACTTCCGGGATCACGGTTGCCGCCACGAGGCGCCGCCCGGGTCGGACGATCGGGCTCGGCCTGCCCACTTGAGAGATCGGTGCGGCCGGCAGTTCCTCGGCCAGTCCTCGCGCCACCAGCTCCTCGACGAGATCCTTGATCGTCGAGCGGGACAACGCCGTACGGCGGGTGAGTTCGGCGCGGCTCAGGGCGCGGTTGCGGTGCACCAGGGTCAGCACATTCGAGAGGTTGCGCCGACGCACACCGTCGGTGCCCGCGCCGGGGCGGGTCGATGTCACGGGTCACCTCCGGGTCTTGACAGTGCCGCAGAACACATCTTATGTTCGCGCAGAGAACAAACTACAGCCTCCGGGAGATTTCCGACATGACCTTGGTGGAGTCCGCCGCCGGCGCCGTTCAAGAAGCGACACAGCAGTTCACCCCGACCCGGGCGGACAGGTTCTCCTTCGGGCTCTGGACGGTGGGCTGGACGGCCAGCGACCCGTTCGGCGTGGCGACGCGCCCTGCGCTCGACGTGGTCGAGGCCGTCGAACGGCTCGCCGAACTCGGCGCGTACGGTCTGACATTCCACGATGACGACCTGATCCCGTTCGGTAGCTCCGACTCCGAGCGTCGACGTGTGATCGATCGGCTCACGTCCGTGCTCTCGGCGACGGGGATGACGGTGCCCATGGTGACGACGAACCTGTTCAGCCACCCTGTGTTCAAGGACGGCGGGTTCACCAGCAACGACCGCTCGGTGCGCCGCTTCGCGCTGCGAAAGGTGTTGCGCAACATCGACTTGGCCGCCGAACTCGGCGCGCAGACGTTCGTGCTGTGGGGTGGGCGCGAGGGTAGTGAGTACGACTCTGCCAAGGACGTGCAGGCGGCCTTCGAGCGCTACCGCGAGGCGATGAACCTGTTGTGTCAGTACGTCATCGACCAGAAGATCGAGCTGCGATTCGCCATCGAGCCCAAGCCGAACGAGCCGCGCGGCGACATCCTGCTTCCCACCGTCGGACATGCCCTGGCCTTCATCGACACGCTGGCTCACCCGCAGATGGTGGGCGTCAATCCCGAGGTCGGTCACGAACAGATGGCCGGCCTGAACTTCGTCCACGGCATCAGTCAGGCGCTCTACAGCGGCAAGCTGTTCCACATCGACCTCAACGGTCAGCGCGGCATCAAGTTCGACCAGGATCTGGTGTTCGGCCACGGCGACCTCGCCAACGCATTCGCCCTCGTCGACCTTCTCGAGCACGGCGGTGTCGACGGCGGCCCCGCCTACACCGGCTCGCGCCATTTCGACTACAAGCCAAGCCGGACCGAGGACATCGACGGTGTCTGGGCATCCGCGGCGGCCAACATGCGGATGTACCTCCTGCTCAAAGAGCGTGCGGCGGCGTTCCGGGCCGATCCGGCGGTGGCCAATGCACTGGCTCAGGCAAAGGTCGGCGAGTTACGAACTCCGACGCTCGATCCCGGAGAAACGTACGCCGATCTGCTGGTCGACCGCTCGGCCTATGAGGATTTCGACGCTGACTCCTACTTCGGCGCAAAGGGATTCGGCTTCGTCGCGCTCAATCAACTCGTCCTCGAGCACCTCATGGGCGCCCGCTGACACGCTGGACGTGACGTGAGTCACGTTATAAGTTGCCCACGATAACAAAAATGCACCGGAGGCGAATCCCGTGAAACGATCGAGCACTCTGCTGTCAGCCCTACTGACGACGACCGTGGTTGCGGCCACCCTGACCGGGTGCAGCAGCTCCGATTCCGGAGGCAACAACGCCCAGGGTGGCGCGGGCAAGATCGGCGTCATCCTGCCCGACACCAAATCATCGGTGCGATGGGAATCCAAGGATCGCCCCGCGCTCGAGGCTGCCTTCAAAGAGGCAGGCGTGCAGTACAACATCCAGAACGCCGAGGGCTCGGCCGATCAGATGGCCACCATCGCCGACGGCATGATCGCGGACGGGGTGACCGTGCTGGCGATCGTGAACCTCGACTCCGACAGCGGCGCCTCCATCCAACAGAAGGCGGCCGCCCAGGGTGTGAAGACCATCGACTACGACCGGCTCACCCTCGGTGGTTCGGCCGACGCCTATGTGTCGTTCGACAACACCAAAGTCGGTGAGCTGCAGGGCCAGGGACTCGTCGACTGCCTCGGCGGTAAGCCGGCCAATGTGGTGTTCCTCAACGGTTCCCCTACCGACAACAACGCCACCCTGTTCTCCTCCGGTGCGCACTCGGTCATCGATGCCACGCCGAGCATCACCAATGTCGGCGAGCAGGCTGTGCCGGATTGGGACAACGACAAAGCGGTGACGATCTTCGAGCAGCTCTACACCGCGGCCGGCGGAAAGGTCGACGGGGTGTACGCCGCGAACGACGGGTTGGCCGGATCGGTCATCTCGATCCTGGACAAGAACAAGAGGGCCGGACAGGTGCCGGTCACCGGCCAGGACGCCACGGTCGAAGGCCTGCAGAACATCCTGGCCGGGACCCAGTGCATGACGGTGTACAAGTCCGCCACCGAGGAGGCCGGGGCCCTGGCGAAGGTGGCCATCGCGCTGGCCAACGGGCAGAAGCCCGACACCAACAGCACGTCGCGCGACGACCAGGGCAACCGTGACGTTCCGTCGGTGCTGCTGACGCCGAAGTCGATCACCAAGGACAACGTCGACGTCGTGTTCACCGACGGCGGCCAGTCGAAGGACGAAGTGTGTGCGGGCCAGTTCGCGGCGATGTGCTCGGCGGCAGGGGTCTGAGCTCACATGAGTGACAGAGCTGCGCAGAGCGAGCCGATCCTCGAACTGCGCGGCGTCAACAAAAGTTTCGGCGTCGTACACGTCCTGCACGACATCGATTTCCGGGTCTACCCCGGCCAGGTCACCGCGCTCGTTGGGGACAACGGCGCCGGGAAGTCGACGCTGGTGAAGGCGATCGCCGGAATCCACCCCATCGACAGCGGCGCCTATCTGTTCGGCGGCAGCCCTGTGACCGTGCACGGCCCCACCGATGTCTCCGCGCTCGGAGTCGAGGTGGTCTACCAGGATCTTGCGCTGTGCGACAACCTCGACATCGTCGAGAACATGTTCCTGGGTAGGGAACTGCGACGGCGCGGGATGCTGGACGAGGCGCGGATGGAGACCATGGCGCGCGACGCGCTCACGTCGCTGTCGGTGCGGACGGTCACCTCGGTGCGGCAGACGGTGGCGAGCCTGTCGGGCGGTCAGAGGCAGACCGTGGCGATCGCCAAATCGGTGCTGTGGAATTCGAAAGTCGTTCTGCTGGACGAGCCCACCGCTGCTCTCGGGGTCGCGCAGACACAGCAAGTGATCGAGCTGGTGCGCCGGCTCGCCGACCAGGGGGTGGGCGTGGTGCTGATCTCGCACAACCTGGCCGACGTGTTCGCCGTCGCCGACCGGATCTGCGCGCTGTATCTCGGAAGGGTCGCCGCCGACGTGAAGGCCGGCGAGGTCACCCACGGTCAGGTCGTCGAACTGATCACCGCCGGCCGGTCCGGCTCGCTCGGGCTGGCCCCGGCCGAAGCCGCCGAATCTCTGTGACACCCGGGAAGGACACCACCGCCATGGCGACAGTCACCGGCGCCACCGCACAGTCGGATTTCGCGATCGACGCCCGCTCCGATGCGGGGTTCGCTGACGCGGTGCGCTCCTACGTCCGTCGGGTCCGTGGCGGCGACATGGGCTCCCTGCCTGCCGTTCTCGGTCTGATCGTGCTGTTCGTCGTGTTCGGCCTCGCCAACGACCGGTTCATGTCGGCGCTGAACCTGGCGAACCTCATCACCCAGGCCGGAGCCATCTGCGTGCTGGCGATGGGTCTTGTGTTCGTGCTGCTGCTCGGTGACATCGACCTGTCCGCCGGTGTCGCGGGAGGGGTGTCGGCCTGTGTGATGGCGCTGACCATCGTGGACCTGAGCTGGCCGTGGTGGGCCGCGGTGCTCGCCGGCATCGTCTGCGGTGCTGTCATCGGGCTGTGCATCGGCGTGCTGCGCGCCAAGCTCGGCATTCCGTCGTTCGTGGTCACGTTGGCGTTCTTCCTCGGTTTGCAGGGGGTGACACTGAAGTTGATCGGGGAGGGCGGATCGGTCCGTGTCGACGATCCGGCGATCCGCGGGCTCACGATCAGCAACCTCGCGGTGCCGGTGGGCTGGACGATCGCGGCGCTCGTCGTGGTCGGTTTCGCCGCGCTCGAAGTGGTGCAGTATCAGCGCAAGCGCTCACTGGGCCTGGCGCATGCGCCGTTCGGTGTGGTGGCGGCCCGCGTCGGCGCGGTCGCGGCGGTGGTGCTCGGCGTGACGTTCATCATGAGTGTGAACCGCAGCGTGAACCCCAATGTTCAGATCCGCGGTGTGCCCTACGTGCTGCCGCTGATCGTCGTGCTGCTGATCGTGATGACGGTCGTGCTCAAGCGCACGTCATACGGCCGACACGTCTACGCCGTCGGTGGGAACGCCGAAGCTGCTCGCCGCGCCGGCATCTCCGTGAACCGGATTCGCGTGTCGGTGTTCGTCGTCTGCTCGTCGATGGCGGCATTGAGCGGCATCATCGCGGCGTCCTACGCCGGAAAGGTGTCGGCGTCCTCGGGTGCGGGCAACACGCTCCTGTACGCGGTCGGCGCCGCGGTCATCGGCGGAACCAGCCTGTTCGGCGGACGCGGCCGCGCGGTCGACGCCGTGATCGGCGGCGTCGTGGTGGCCACCATCGCCAACGGTCTCGGCCTGCTGAATCAGTCGTCCTACATCAACTTCCTGGTCACCGGCGGGGTGCTGCTGCTGGCTGCGAGCGTGGACGCGATTTCGCGGCGTCGCCGCTCGTCGACCGGGCTCGGCTGACCCTCACCGCACCCAGGCGGCGATGCGCCGCAACGCCTCGGAGATGTCGGCGGTCGGTCCGGCGAACGACAGCCGCACCGACGCGCCACCCCGCACCGTGTCGAAGTCGACCCCGGGCGCGATCGCAACACCGGTGTCGGACAACAAGTTCGAACAGAACTGCAGCGAATCCGTCGTCAGGTGGGAGACGTCGGCGTAGACGTAGAACGCACCGTCGGCCGGCGCGAGCCGGTCGATCCCGATCGCGCGCAAGCCGTCGAGCAGCAGCGTACGGTTGGCCGCATAGCCGCCGAGCAACGCCTCGGCCTCGGCGATGGATGGCTCGGTGAACGCGGCGACGGCGGCCAGTTGGGGCAGGACCGGCGGGCAGATGGTGAAGTTCCCGGTCAAGCGATCCACGGCCCTGCGCAACTCCTGCGGGACCAGAAGCCACCCCAGCCGCCACCCCGTCATCGCGAAATACTTCGAAAAACTGTTAGCCACAACGGCTTCCCGTGACGTCTCCCATGCACAGCTGGTCTCGGGTGCTCCGGGGTAGACCAGTCCATGATAGACCTCGTCGCTGATCAGCCGCACACCGGAGTCGGCGCACCACGTCGCGATCGCGGCCAGCTCGTCCGGCGGGATCACCGTTCCGGTGGGGTTGGCGGGGCTTGCCACGATGACGCCTGCGACGGGCGAAGCCAGCTCGGTGAGCATCGCCAGGGTCGGCTGGAAGCGCGTGTCGGGCCCGCACGGCAACTCCACGACTTCGCAGCCGAGTGCGGTGAGGATGTTGCGGTAGCAGGGATATCCGGGGCTGGCGATGGCGACCCGGTCACCGGCGTCGAAGCAGGCCAGGAAGGCCAGAAGGAACCCGCCCGACGAGCCGGTGGTGATCACGACGTCGTCGGGGTCGACCGCGAGCCCGTGCCGGTGGTCGTAGGTCTGCGCGATCGCGGTGCGGAGCTCGGGAATGCCGAGGGCGACGCTGTAGCCGAGCCGGTTGTCGTGCAGCGCGGCGACGGCCGCATCGCGGACGGCCGACGGCGCGCCTGCGCTGGGCTGCCCGGCGGACAGGTTGACCAGATCGCCGTGGGTGCGTTGCCGCTCCGCCGCGGCGAGCCAGACATCCATCACGTAGAACGGGGGGATGCCGGATCGCAGCGAGACGCTCATCCCGTCAGGCTAGAACAGTTCCGATTCGAGACGGCGCAGCTGTTCCCGCACAGGGCCGAGCAGCTGGGCGCTGCCGTGGGCACGTTTGAAGTAGAGCTGGATGTCGCTCTCCCACGTGATCGCGATGCCGCCGTGCATCTGCACCGCCTCGGCGGCGACGCCGGAGAACGCCTCGCTGGCGGCCAGTCGCGCTCGCGCCGCCGACACCGGTGAGGGTTCCGCGACCGCTTCGTCGACGATTGCGCGCGCCGTCTCGACCGCGACGTACTGATCGGCCATCCGGTGCTTGAGCGCTTGGAAGCTGCCGATCGGCCGACCGAATTGCACCCGGTCCTTCGTGTAGGCCACCGTCAGATCCAGGCATCGCGACGCCGCGCCCACCTGTTCGGCGGCAACGAGTATGGCGGCCATGTCGGCGAGCCCGGGGTCAGGTCCTAGCGCCGCGGTATCAGTCGGCTCGAGGGCGGCCAGCGGGCGGGTGATGTCCATCGCCGTCGCTGGGGTGGTGGTGAAGGTCCGCCAGTGGGTCAGGGTTTCGCCGTCGGCGGCGATCACGACATCGGCCACGTTGCCGTTGATTACGTAGCAGGGATCGAAGACCACGGTGCCGATGGAGCGGCCTTCGGCCAACGCCTCGAGCAGGTCTGCGGGTGGCTCGTCGAGCGAGAGCAGTGCGAGCTGGGCGAGCGTGGTGCCCAGCAGTGGCGTCGGCACCAACCTCTTGCCCAGTTCTCCGAGTACCACGGCAGCGTCGGCGAGTTCGCCGCCGGCACCGCCGAGTTCCTCGGGCACCACCAGTGCCGCGGCACCGACCTGTTCGCACAGCATCGTCCACAGCGCCTCGTCGTACCCGCGTTCCGATGCCGCCGCCTTGCGCACCGCTTCGGGTGAGGCGTGTTTCTCGATCAGTGCTGCGACGGTGTCGCGCAACAACTCCCGCTCGTCGCTCGACGTCACAATGCCTCCAACACTCGTCGACGGTGCCACGTGGGATCGCCCCAGGCGGGCCGCAGGGCCTGCGCCCGCAGCAGCAGCAGTGACAGGTCGTGTTCCTGGGTGTATCCGATCGCGCCGTGGGTCTGCAGCGCCGAGCGCGCGGCGAGCAGTGCCGCGTCGGCGGCGGCCACCTTGGCGGCGCTGACATCACGCGCAGTATCGGGGGAGCCGTCGGCCAGCGCGAGCGCGGCACCGTAGACCAGGGGCCGGGCCATCTCGACGGCGATCAGCACATCGGCGAGCTTGTGCTTGATCGCCTGGTACGTGCCGATGACGGTGCCGAACTGGCTGCGCTGCTTGGCATAGTCGACCGAGGCGTCCAGCATGGCCTGCGCCGCCCCCACCAGTTGCGCTGCAGTCGCCAGAGCACCGAACTCGAACGCACGCGCCACGTCGGCGGGGCGCGTGTCTGACGTCGCGGCCACCTCGAACAGCCGCCTACTGGGGTCGACCGATTCGTGCTGGGCGCCCGCAGCGGCGTCAGCGACCGTCCCGTCCGCAGCCAACAGGACCAGCCCGGCGGTGTCGGCGTCCACGGCGCGGGGGACCCGCGGGGGCGCGGCGACGGTGGCGATCACCTCGCCCGCGGCCAGCGCGCCGGACCGCTCGTCATCGCTCAGCAGGATCGGCGCCACCGCAATGGATTCGGCGACCGGACCGGGAACGTTCCAGCGGCCCAGCCGCTCGAGGGCGACCACGAGGTCCACCGGGTGCGCCTCGATGCCGTCGAACCGTTCGGCGACCATCAGTGCGGTCACACCCAGGTCGGCCAGCTGCGCCCAGATCTTGCGGCCGGGTCCCGTGTCACCGGCGGCCCAGGACCGGACAGCTTCCGGAATGTTGGCCGCGCCCAGGGCGGCGTCGATGCTCGCGGCGAAGTCCCGCTGCTGTTCGTCGATCTCGAAGTTCACGTCTCGTCTACTTTCGGGGCAGGCCCAGCAGCCGCTCGGCGATGATGTTGCGCTGGATCTCGTTGGTGCCGGCGTAGATCGGGCCGCCGAGCGCGAACAACAGACCCTCGGTGACACCGTCCATCAACTCGCCGTCGGCACCGCGAAGGTCCAGCGCGGTCTGGTGCAGTGCGACGTCGAGGTCGGACCAGAACACCTTGGTGATCGACGACTCGGCGCCGAGTTCACCGCCGGCGGCCACGCGCGTCACCGTGCCGAACGTGTGCAGGCGGTAGGCCTGCGCCTTGATCCATGCATCGGCCACGCGATCGGTGAACTCGGGCTTGGGGTCGCTCTTCCACTGGGCGACAAGCCGTTCCGCCGGGGCGACGAACCGTGCCGGGCTGCGCAGCGACATACCCCGTTCGTTGCTCGACGTGCTCATCGCCGCGCGCCAGCCGTCGTGCACACCGCCGATGACGTCCTCGTCAGGCACGAACACGTCGTCGAGGAAGATCTCGCCGAACCCTGTGGCACCGCCGAGTTGGGCGATCGGACGCACCGTGACGCCGTCGGCCTTCAGGTCGAACATCACGTAGGTCAGGCCCTTGTGTCGCTGCGCCTCGGGATCGGAGCGGAACAGTCCGAACGCGCGCTCCCCGAACACCGCGCGTGAGCTCCAGATCTTCTGTCCGTTGAGCAGCCACCCGCCGTCGGTGCGGGTCGCGGTCGAGCGCAGCGACGCCAGATCGCTGCCGGATTCCGGCTCCGACCACGCCTGCGCCCAGATCTCCTCGCCGCTGGCCATCTTCGGCAGAATGCGGTCGCGTTGCTCCTCGGTGCCATGTGCGAACAGCGTGGGCGCGAGCATCGACGTGCCGTTGGCGCTTGCCCGTCCCGGCGCTCCGGCGCGGAAGTACTCCTCCTCGAACACGATCCACTGAAGCAACGTGGCGTCGCGGCCCCCGTAGCGTTGCGGCCACGTGATCACCGACAACCCGGCGTCGAAGAGGATCTTGTCCCAGCGCCGGTGCTGCTCGAATCCCTCGGCGGTGTCGTAGGACTCGGTGGGGAAGTCCCCGGTGTGACCGGTCAAGAACTCGCGCACCTCGGCGCGGAACGCCTCGGTCTCGTCGTCGATGTGGAGGTCCATCAGATCCTCTCTCGCAGTTCTGGTTTGACCACCTTGCCGCCCGGGTTGCGGGGCAGCGCGTCGAGGAACTCGACCGAACGGGGGGTCTTGAAATTGGCGAGGTGGGCCCGCGCGTGGTCGATTACGGTCTGGGCGTCCAACTGCGTTCCGGGCAGCGTCGCGACGAACGCCTTGCCGACTTCCCCGAGCCGATCGTCGGGCACGCCGATGACGGCGACTTCGGCGACGCCCGGCAGCCGCGCCAGCACCTGCTCGATCTCTGCGGGGTAGACGTTGAAACCGCCGCAGATGTACATGTCCTTGAGCCGATCGGTGATCTTGAGGTTGCCCGCCTCGTCGAGTTCGCCGACATCGCCGGTGTGCAGCCAGCCCTCGGAATCGATCGCCGCGGCCGTCGACTCCGGGTCGTCGAGGTATCCGAGCATCACGTTGGGCCCGCGCAGCAGCACCTCGCCCCCGTCGCCGATCCGCAGCTCGAAGTCGGCGATCGGGCGACCCGAGGTGGTCGCGACGGTCACGGCGTCGTCGTCGGCCCGGCACATCGTCCCGAAACCGGCCGCCTCGGTGAGCCCGTAGGCGGTCAGCACGATGTCGATGTCGAGCTCGTTCTGCATCCGCTCGATCAGCACCACCGGGATGGTGGCGGCGCCGGTGACGGCGAAACGCAATGAGCTGAGGTCGAATTCAGCGCGGCGAGGGTGATCGAGAAGGGTCTGGTAGATGGTCGGCGGTCCGGGCAGCACCGTGATGCGGTGCTCCTCGACCGCCCGCATCGCGGCCTCGGGGTCGAACGTGAGGGCGGGGAACAGCGTGGCGCCGGTCTGCAGGCAGGCCAGGATGCCGGCCTTGTAGCCGAAGTTGTGGAAGAACGGGTTGATGCAGAGATAGCGGTCAGCGCGGGTGACCTGCCCGCATGCCGCCCATGCCGCCGATGCGTCCAGGGATTGGCGGTGCGCGCAGCGCACGCCCTTGCTGCGTCCGGTGGTGCCCGAGGTGAACAGGATGTCGGAGACATCGTCGGCGCCGACGCCTGTCGCGCGGGCGTCGACCTCGGCAAGATCGGTCCCGGTGGCGACGAACTGATCCCAGGTGCCGTCGTCGGCGTCGATCGGAATGCGCACGATGTGGCGCAGCGCCGGCAGGGCGGACCGGTCGACGCTGGCGGCTTTGTCCGCGCCGAGGAACTCGCCCGAGGCGAACAGCAGCGGCGCGGCGGTGCGCGCCAGGATGTCGGTGGCTTCGCTGCTGGTGTAGCGGGTGTTCAGCGGAACGAGCACGCCGCCGGCGTGATGGATGGCCAGGCAGGCCACCACCCAGTGCCAGGTGTTAGGCGACCAGATCGCGACGCGGTCACCGGGGGCGATGCCTGCCGCGAGCAGGGCAGCGGCGGCCTGGCGGACCTCGGCGCGCAACTGCGCGAACGTCAGTGTTTTCGTGGGCGTGACCACGGCGGGGTGGTCGGGGAGTTCGCGCGCGATGTGGTCCAGAACCGCGGGAGTGGTTCTCGCGGCGGTGGTCATGGAACTCCTTGGGGATCGGTTACCCGAGCAAGTGCTTGGTAGGTTAGCCTACAGGGGTGATTGAGGTCCAGGAGTTCAGGGCGCAGGTCCGCGACTGGCTGGCCGAGAACCTGGTCGGCGAGTATGCGGCACTCAAGGGGTTGGGCGGGCCTGGGCGCGAGCACGAGGCCTTCGAGGAGCGGCTCGCGTGGAACCGCGATCTGGCGGCGGCGGGGCTGACCTGTCTGGGGTGGCCGGAGGAACACGGCGGCCGCGGTCTGTCGGTCGCGCACCGCGTCGCGTTCTACGAGGAATATGCGAAGGCGGATGCACCCGACAAGGTCAACCACCTCGGCGAGGAGTTGCTCGGTCCGACGCTGATCGCCTACGGCACGCCCGAACAGCAGAAGCGGTTCCTGCCGAAAATCCTCGACGTCACCGAGCTGTGGTCGCAGGGCTATTCCGAGCCCGGCGCGGGCAGCGATCTGGCCAATGTGTCCACCACGGCCGTGCTTGACGGTGATCAGTGGGTTCTGAACGGGCAAAAGGTGTGGACCTCGCTGGCGCACTGGGCGCAGTGGTGCTTCGTGGTGGCGCGCAGCGAAAAGGGCTCCAAGCGGCACGCCGGCCTGTCCTTCCTGTTGGTGCCGCTGGACCAGCCCGGCGTCGAGATCCGCCCGATCATCCAGCTCACCGGCGACTCCGAGTTCAACGAGGTGTTCTTCACCGACGCGCGCACCGATGCCGACCTCGTGGTCGGGGAACCGGGTGACGGGTGGCGGGTGGCGATGGGACTGCTGACGTTCGAGCGTGGCGTGTCGACGCTGGGGCAACAGATTCGTTATGCGCGTGAGCATTCCAACCTGGTCGGGGTGGCCGAGAAGACCGGCGCCGCCGACGATCCGCTGATCCGGGAGCGGCTGACCCGGTCGTGGGCGGGTCTGCGGGCCATGCGCTCCTACGCATTGGCCACGATGGACGTCGAACGGCCGGGCCAAGATTCGGTGTCGAAGTTGCTGTGGGCGAACTGGCATCGCGAGCTGGGGGAGATCGCGATGGACGTGGTGGGGATGGCGGGCCTGACGCTGCCTGAGGGAGAATTCAGCGAATGGCAGCGGCTCTACCTGTTCTCCCGCGCCGATACCATCTACGGAGGCTCGAACGAGGTGCAGCGCAACATCATCGCTGAGCGGGTGCTCGGCTTGCCCAGAGAGGCCAGAGCGTGACCGATCTATCCGTCGCCCCCGCCGAGATCGAGGGACACAACCTGCTCGCCGGCAAGGTGGTCTTGGTCACCGCCGCCGCGGGCACCGGGATCGGGTCGACGACTGCTCGGCGGGCGCTGGCCGAGGGTGCCGACGTCGTGGTGTCCGATTATCACGAGCGGCGGCTGGGGGAGACGCGGGACGAGCTGGCTGAGCTGGGGCTCGGGCAGGTGCACGCGGTGACGTGCGACGTGACGTCGACCGAGGCGGTCGACGCGCTGATCGCCTCGACCGTCGAGGCGGCCGGACGGATCGACATCCTGGTCAACAATGCGGGGCTCGGCGGCCAGACCCCGGTGATCGACATGACCGACGACGAGTGGGACCGCGTTCTGAACGTGACCCTGACGTCGGTGATGCGCGCGACACGAGCCGCGCTGCGTTACTTCCGCGACGCCGGGCACGGCGGCGTGATCGTCAACAACGCCAGCGTGCTCGGCTGGCGCGCGCAGCACTCCCAATCGCATTACGCCGCAGCCAAAGCCGGCGTGATGGCACTGACGCGGTGCAGCGCCATCGAGGCGGTGGAGTACGGCGTACGGATCAACGCCGTGTCGCCGAGCATCGCGCGGCACAAATTCCTGGAGAAGACGTCGAGCTCCGAGCTGCTCGACCGCCTCGCCCAGGGCGAGGCGTTCGGGCGGGCCGCCGAACCGTGGGAGGTCGCGGCCACCATCGCGTTCCTGGCCAGTGACTACTCCAGTTACCTCACCGGCGAGGTGATCTCGGTGTCGAGTCAGCACCCATGAGCACCGGAGCCACCAACACTCGTCGTGACGAGCTTCTCGCGCTCGCCGCGACGATGTTCGCCGAGCGGGGGCTGCGCGCCACCACGGTGCGCGACATCGCCGACTCGGCCGGAATCCTCTCGGGCAGCCTCTACCACCACTTCTCGTCGAAAGAGGAGATGGTCGACGAGGTGCTGCGCGGCTTCCTCGATTGGCTCTTCGACCGCTACCAGCAGATCGTCGACACCGAACCGAACCCACTCGAACGGCTCAAAGGGCTGTTCATGGCGTCGTTCGAGGCCATCGCCACCCGGCACGCAGAAGTCGTGATCTACCAGGACGAGGCCAAGCGGCTCTCGGCGCAGCCCCGATTCGCCTACGTCGAGGAACGCAACAAAGAACAGCGCAAGATGTGGGTCGACGTCCTCACCCAGGGCATCGAGGAGGGGCACTTCCGCCCCGACGTCGATGTCGATCTCGTCTACCGGTTCATCCGCGACACCACCTGGGTGTCGGTCCGGTGGTACCAGCCGGGCGGTCCGCTGACCGCCGAGGAGGTTGGCCGCCAATATCTTTCGATCGTCCTCGGTGGTATCACCCCGTCAGAAGGAGTCCACAATGGCTGAAGCGTTCGTCATCGATGCGGTGCGCACCGCGATCGGCAAGCGCAACGGATCGCTGGCCGGTGTGCATCCGGTCGATCTCGGTGCGGCCGGCTGGCGCGGCCTGTTCGACCGTAATGACGTCGACCCGGGTGCGGTCGACGACGTGATCGCCGGATGCGTCGATGCGATCGGCCCGCAGGCCGGCAACATCGCTCGGTTGTCGTGGCTGGCGGCGGGTTTCCCCGAGGAGGTGCCGGGGGTGACCGTCGACCGCCAGTGCGGGTCCAGCCAGCAGGCCATCTCGTTCGGTGCGCAGGCGATCATGTCGGGCACCGCCGATCTCATCGTGGCCGGCGGTATGCAGAACATGAGCCAGATCCCGATCAGCTCGGCCATGCTCGTCGCTGAGCAGTTCGGATTCACTTCGCCCACCAACGAATCCAAGAGCTGGCTGCACCGCTACGGCGACCAGGAGATCTCCCAGTTCCGCGGCGCCGAGCTGATCGCCGAGAAGTGGGACATCAGCCGGGAGGACATGGAGCAGTTCGCGCTGACCAGTCACCAACGTGCGCAGGCCGCGATCCGGGCCGGCCACTTCGACAACGAGATCTTCGAGGTGGACGGCTTCCGGGTGGACGAGGGGCCGCGCGACACGTCGCTGGAGAAGATGGCCGGGCTCAAGACGCTCGTCGACGGCGGGCGGCTGACCGCGGCGATGGCCAGCCAGATCTCCGATGGCGCAAGCGCGGTGCTGCTCGCCTCCGAGCAGGCGGTCAAGGACCACGGCCTCACGCCCCGAGCGCGCATCCATCACATCAGCGCACGCGGCGCCGACCCGGTGTTCATGCTCACCGGGCCGATTCCGGCCACCCGCTATGCGCTGGACAAGACCGGGCTGTCGATCGACGACATCGACACGGTCGAGATCAATGAGGCGTTCGCGCCGGTGGTGCAGGCGTGGCTCAAGGAGACCAAGGCCGATCCGGAGAAGGTCAACCCCAGCGGCGGCGCCATCGCGCTCGGTCACCCGCTCGGCGCAACGGGGGCAAAGCTTTTCGCGACCATGCTGAACACGCTGGAACGCACTGGCGGCCGCTATGGCCTGCAGACGATGTGCGAGGGCGGCGGCACGGCCAACGTCACGATCATCGAGCGGCTCTAGTTCTTTCGGTGAACAGACACAATCTCGAGTGATTCTGCGGCGTGTCCGCTCGAGTTCATGTCTTCTCGCGGGAAGAACTGAGCGCCCGCCAGATCCGCGCGGGCGTCATCGGCAGGCGATACAGCCGCACACCGGTCGCCCGTGCGATGGCGTTCGCCAGCGCGGGAGCCACGGGGTTGTACGGCGATTCGCTCATCGACTTGGCGCCGAACGGCCCCAGGGTGTCATAGGTGTCGGCGAAGTAGACCTCGGTCACCGGTACGTCGGCCAGCGCCGGCAGATGGTAGTTCCTCAGCGTGTTCGTCCACACCCCACCATCGGGGCCGACGTGCATCTCCTCGTACAACGCTGAGCCGATGCCCTGTGCCACACCGCCTTCCACCTGACCGCGGCACTGCTGCGGGTTCATCACCACCCCGGCGTCGGCCGCCTGCACGCTCTGCAAGATGCGCACCTCGCCGGTGTCGACGTCGACGGCGACGCGGACGGCGTGCACGTTGAATGCGACGGAGCGGGGGGTACCGCCGTGACTGCCGTGGCCGATCAGCGGTACCGGCAGATCGGCGAAGTCGATGAGCTGGCCCGCGCAGTGCACCCCGTTGCGGGTCAATACGCACGCGCCGCGGGGGACACCGGTCAGCTCGGCGGCGGCCGCCTCGAGTGCAGACCGCAGCTTCTCCGCCGCCTTGAGGGTGGCCTGCCCGGCTACCACGGTGCCGGCGGAGCCGAATGCGCCTGTGTCGTATCCGGTTACCGCCGTGTCGGATTGATTGATCCGGATGTTGCCGACGACGGTGTTGAGCGCGGTGGCCGCGATCTGTGCGTGCACCGTGGTGGTCCCGTTGCCGAACTCGGCCGTACCGACGCGCAGGGTGTACACCCCGTCGGCGTCGATGCTCACCGCGGCCTCGGCGAGATGCCCGCGCGGCGGGATCGTGGCGATCATCGCGACCGCCATACCCTCACCGGTGCGCCACTGCGGCCCGGCCGGGGCGGGGACGTCGTTGCCCCTGCGCAGCGCGGCCTGCGCGAGATCGAGGCACTGATCCAACCCGTAGCTGCCGAACGTCAGGTCGTCGTCGAGCACGTGCGCGTCGACGAAGTCGTCACCCGGCACGACGACGTTGCGCCGCCGAAAGTCGAACGGATCGATCCCGAGGCGGTCAGCGAGTTGGTCGAGCGCTGATTCGATCGCGAAGATCAGCTGACCGAGCCCGTAGCCGCGGAACGCCCCCGAGGGCAGGTTGTTGGTGTACACGGCGCGAGCGTCGACGCGCTTGTTCACACAGCGGTACACCGACATCGACTCCCCGCACCCGTGGAACATCACGCCGGGACTGTGGTTGCCGTAAGCGCCGGCGTCGACGAGCACGTCGACCGCGAGTGCGGTGAGTACTCCCGATGCGTCGGCCGCGGCGGTGACGTCCACCCGGAACGGATGCCGGCAGGGTGCGGTGGTGAACTCGTCGCTGCGGCTGAACTCGTAGCGCACCGGCTCGCCGAGCGTCAGTACCGCCAACGCAACCAGGTCCTCGACCAGCATCTCCTGCTTACCGCCGAAGCCGCCGCCGATACGTTTGGTGAACACCTGCACCTCGTCGGGGGACAGCCCGAACAGGTGGCACAGTTCGTCGCGCACCAGGAACGGGACCTGTGTGCTGGTGCGGATCACCAACCGCCCCGACTCATCCCGCCACCCGGTGCACCCGTGAGTTTCCAGGTGTGCGTGCTGAACTCGCTGTGTGTGCCAGCGGCCCCGCACCACCGCACCACCCTGGGCTGCATCAAGACCTTGCTCGATGTCCCCGACCCCGCCGTGCAGTTCGGCGACCAGGTTGCGTGCGGGGTCGGCGATCCGGGCGTCGGCGTCTTTGTCCGCGTGCAGCAGTGGGGCGCCGGCAACCGTGGCCTGCTCGGGATCGAAGACGGCGGGCAGTTCCTCGTAGGTGACAACGAGTGCACGGCAGGCCTTTTCAGCGACCGCGATGCTGTCGGCGACGACCGCGGCCACCCGCTGCCCGACGAAGCGGACGACATCGTCGAGAATCACCGTGTCGTCCGGATCGTCCTCGCGGTTCTGATGGCGTGCCGTGGAGAACCGCAGGGGCGGACTGTCGGCGTGGGTCAGCACGAGCCGCACACCGGGCAGGGCTGCGGCGGCGGAGGTGTCGATGGAGATGATGCGCGCGTGGGCCACCGGGCTGGTCAGGACCGCCAGGTGCAGCAACCCCGGCGGTGCGAAGTCCATCGTGTACTGCTCTGTTCCGGTCACCACGCGCACCGCGGCCGGCGCGCTGATCGAACGCCCCGCATCCTGGCCGTCGGACTTCTCGACGTTCACCGTTCCTGCCAAAGCGTCGGTGATGGCCTTGTATCCGGTGCAGCGGCACAGGTTGTTCTTCAACTGCTGGGGAAGCTGCTTCGGGTCGACCGTCGAAAGGGACGCGGCGGTGGTCACCATGCCGGCGGTGCAGAAACCGCACTGGAATCCGGCGGCTTCGACGAACCGCCGCTGCACGGGATGCAGATCGCCGGCATCACCGAGCCCCGCCGCCGTCGTCACCTCCCGACCGGCCGCACGGAACGCCGGATACACGCAGGAATGCACTGCCGCGCCGTCGACGAGCACCGAGCACGCACCGCAATCACCGGCGTCGCAACCCTTTTTGACCTCGAAGTGCCCGTGCTCCCGCAGGTAGGTGCGCAGGCACTGGCCCGGCCGTGGTTCGTCCTCGCAGGCGGTGCCGTTGACGATCACCGTCATGTCAGCTCGGCGACGATCTCGTCGGCCAGCCGTCGCGTCATCGCAGCCCGCCAGTCGGGATCGCCGTGCGCATCACGGGTCCACGCCTCGTCCGGGATGACGGTGAATGCCTCCTGCAGCGCATCGCGAGAGGGTGGGGAGTCGAACCGGAAAACATACGGCCGGACCGTCGCCGCAGTCACCGAGACAGTGAGCGCGTCGCCGTCGGCCGGGCTGTCCCGGCGACCGATGACGACCACCCCCGACCGCCCCAATGCCGACGGTGCCAGCTTGCGGTAGGCGATCCTGCCGCGCAGCGCCGCCGCCGGAAGGTGGACCGAACGCAGCACCTCACCGGTGTGCAGGACGTTGGTCGTGACGCCGGTGACGAAGTTGGCGACCGGCACCGTGCGGGCATCGCCGTCGGCCCGCCAGATCAGCGCAGTGCCGTCCAGCGCCGTGGCCAGCGAGATCATCGAGCCCGCAGGCAGGGACAGGCAGATGTTGCCCCCGACGGTTGCGGTGCGCCAGATCTTGAACCCGGCCACGAGCGCCGCGGCGCACTGACGAAACAGCGGCGCTGCGGTCCAGTCGGGGCGACATACGGGCAGAGTGGTCGACAGCTCGTTGAGAGTAGCCAGGGTGCAGGTGGCGGCGAACTCGATACCGTTGTCCGACAGTAGAATCGGTGGCCAATCGAGTGCAGTGATGTCGATCAGACGGGTGACATGCGGCTGGGGTTCGGAGAACAGCCACGTGCCGCCGGCGAGAATCGCGTCCGTGGGCCCCAGCGGCCACACCTCATCGCGCGACCGCGGGGTGCGCACCGCCTCGACGGTGTTGAGGTCCATGACTGCACCGTAGAGCGCACGCGGTCAGGGTGCAGGCCGAGTCGCCGAACTGCGGGGTCGGCGCAACGCTGGGACAATCGGTCGGTGCGTGCCTACCGAGGTCATCTACTGCACATCGGTGGCGCGCACCCACTCGCGCAGGCAGGTGACCATCTCGTGTCGGTGCCCGATGGGGTGCTGGTCGTCGACGACGACGGGGTCATCGTGTTCAGCGGTGCCCACTCGCAGCTTCCGGCGGACATGGCGAGTGCGGAGACGATCGACTGCCGGCCGGGATACCTGCTGCCCGGGTTCATCGACACCCACATTCACTTCCCCCAGACCCACTGCACCGCTTCCTACGGGGGTGGTCAACTGCTGGACTGGTTGCAGCGGTGCATCTTTCCCGCGGAGGCGAAGCTCGCAGACCCGGATCTGGCTCGGCGGACGGCGCGTGACTTCTGCCGCCGCAGGGTCGAGGTCGGCACCACGACCGCTCTGGTGTTCGGGTCGGCCTTCCCCGAAGCTCAGGACGCCCTCTTCGACGAGTCGCTCAGCGCCGGCCTGCGCACGATCTCCGGTCGCGGCATCCAGACGGTGGGGCCGGAGGCGGCGCAGCCGCTGCTCACCGACGATACGACTGCGATCGAGCTGTCCGCCCTGGAGGTCGAGCGGTGGCATGGGGCCGATCCGCTGCTGCAGGTCGCCCTGGTGCCCCGCTTCGCGCTGTCGGTGTCCGCACACACGTTGGCGGCGCTGGGGGAGCTCTACGAGTCGGTGCGCGCCCGCGGCGTGTACTTCCACAGTCATGTGTCCGAGAACCTCCGCGAGATCGACGCTGTCCGAGACGCGCTGGACGTGTCGTGTTATCTCGACGCCTACGACGGGCGGATCGGCGGGACGGGTGCGCCGACGCTGCTCGGCCGGCGCAGCGTGCTGGCGCACGCCGTGCACTGCACCGACCACGAGCTCGGTCGGCTGGCCGACACCGGAACATCCATCTCGCACTGCCCGACCTCACAACAGTTCCTCGGGTCGGGCACCATGCCGTGGCGGCGTACCACAGCAAGCGGGGTGACGGTCGCGCTGGGCAGCGACGTGGGCGCCGGCGACGAGTGGTTGATGGCCCGGGTGGCCAACGACTGCTTCAAGGTGCACATCAGCGAGCCGGGCGCGGCCGGGCTGTCGATCCCGCCGGCCCAGCTGCTGTACACCGCCACCCTGGCGGGGGCCATGGCGCTGGACATCGACGATCAGGTGGGAAACCTGGACACCGGCAAGCAGGCCGACTTCCTGGTCATCGATCCGCAGCGGCAGTCACTGCTGCCCGAGCTGCTCGAACGGGTGGACCCCGACGATGCAGACCGGTTGCTGTTCACTCTCCTGCTCGGCATGCGGGAGGCTGCGATCACCGACGTCTACGTGCAGGGCCGCAGTGTCACCGGGGCGTTAGTGGGCCGCCCATGATGTTGCCGACGATCCCGCGAATGATGTTGCTGCCATCCTCTTCTCGAAGTTCGGCGTACCAGGCGGCGGTGACCTTGGGGTCTTTGGCGTGGGTCACGTCGCAGCGCCGGCGGGCCCGCAGCACCAGATCGCCGGCACGCTCGGCGCGCGCGCTCTGGTAAGACAGCAGGGCCGCGTGCACATCGCCGGGGTGATCCCGCAGCGCCCACTGAAGTGCCACCGCGTCTTCCATGGCGGAGCAGCCGCCCTGGCCGATGTCGGGGGTGGTGTTGTGGGCTGCGTCGCCGAGCACCGCGACGCGCCCCTTCACCCATGTGTCGAAAGGGTCGAGGTCGAGGATCTCCACGCGATTGGTGGTGGCGGGATCGAGGATCTCGATGAGCCGGTGCACCCCGGGCGCCCACCCGTCGAAGTGGTGGCGCAGCATGTCTTTCACGTCGCCTCCGACGATCCCGGCCGGTTCCCCGACGATGTCGAAGAAGAAGTAGAACCGGTCGCCCGCCACCGGCATCACCGAAACCCGTTTGCCGTCAGCCACATACGTGGTCCACTCGGTGGCCGGGCCGACTTCGTCATCGACCGGCACCAGCCCGTTGACGTTCACGTACCCCGCGTAGCGACGGGTGACCGGGCCCCCCAGCACGTACTCCCGGGTGATCGAATTCGCCCCGTCGGCACCGATGATCAGGTCCGCGGACACGGTGGTTCCGTCGGCGAACGTCGCCACCGCGGCGTCGGGCCCGTCCTCGACGGCCACCATCTTCATCCCGAAGTGGATCTTGTCCATGCCGTAGTGGTTCATCAGCATCGACTGCAGCTCCGCGCGAGCGATGGGGTAGGGGCGCTGCCCGACCTCGTCGATCAGTGGCTGCATCGAGAACCGGCACATCGTGGCTCCGGTGTGCCCGTCGACATAGCTCATCGTCTCCACCATGCCGCCCAGCGCGGCCGTCTGCTCGGCCAGACCCAGGTAGTTCAAGCAGGTGACACCGTTGGACCACACCGAAATCGCCGCGCCGACCGGCTTGTTCTCGGTGACCCGCTCGTACACATGTGTGTCGATCCCGATCTGCGACAACGCGATCGCCGCGCTCATGCCTCCCATGCCCGCACCGATGATCACGGCCTTCACAAGTCAGCTCCCCCGGTAGGTGGAATAGGCGTACGGCGACAGCAGCAGCGGGACGTGATGGTGTGCCGCGGCGTCGGTGACTTCGAACGTGATGAGCACCTCGGGGTAGAACCCGGTGACGCCCTGGGCGCTGAAATAGTCTGCGGTGTCGAATCGTAACCGATAGACACCCGCGGGAAGGTCGGCGGCCAGCGCGCCGATACGGCCGTCGTCATCGGTCACACCGGCGGCGATCTCGTTGCCGGACCGGCTCAGACTCACGGCGACGCCGACGGCGGGGCGACCCGTGACGGCGTCGAGGACATGGGTGGAAAGGCTCATGCGATCAGCATCCCCGATCGGGGCTCATGCGTGTGGCTCGCTCAGCAGACGTTCCAGCCGCAGCCGGTTGATCTTGGCGAGTTCGTTGCGCATCACCCGGCGTTCGGTGTCGGGATCGTTGTGCAGCCGTTCGGTCAGGATGTCGAGTAGTTCCTCGGCCGAGCGCCCGCTGGCACATACGAGATACACGAAGCCGAACCGGTCTTCGTACTCTCGGTTCTTGACCGCGAGTTGTGCCTTGATCGCGTCGTCGGCGCCGGCGACCTTGGCCTGCTCGCGGGCCGACGACGGGTTGTCCGGCGCAGCGCCGATGCGTGGGTGGCCGTCGAGGGCCGCGTCGAGCTCGCCGTCGGGAAGCTCGGCCAGCACCCGGTCGGCCCGGTCGTAGAGGGCATCGGCATCGCGGAACGGCGCGGCGGCCAGCACCCGTCTCGCCCAGATCGGCGACGAGCACACCTCGAACAGCAGATGCATCTGCTGTCGTTCGGAGGCAGCGTTGAAACGCGTCAGCCCGACTGCTCTCACGAGAGTTCGTTGAGCCTGCTGAAGCGTGCAGCGGCAACAGGATTGGCGTCGGCGACCAGGTCGGTGAACCGGTGGTTGACGATCTTGGCGACCTCGATGAGGGCGAACGCCTTCTCCGCCGCGGGTGAGTTGTCCATCCGGGACCAGCCGTTGCGCAGCACCCGGTCGAAGCGCTCGGTCTCCTTGGCGCAGATGATCAACGGGAAGCCGAAGTGGCTTCGGTAGGCGGTGGCCAGCTCCACGACGTCATTGTGGTCGTCGTCATCGAGGTTGGACAGGGCTACGTGGTCCACGGCGAGCACCTGGCCCGTCTCGTCCTCAGCGCCCAGGTCGGGGAACGAGTCCAGCAGCTCGGCCTGCTGTTCGGACGAACCGGTGAGCACCGCGTCCTGGAATGCCTCGCGCAATGCCGCGGTGTCAGCGAACGGCCGCTGCTCGTATGCGCGCTCGACGGCCCACGGCACGTCCTGCAGGACGTGGCCGAACACCTCGGTGAAGCGTTCCTTGGTCATTGCGTTGACCTCGCCGAGGGTGATGGAGCCGCCGCCCGCCACTCGAGGACCACCCGAACCGGTGTGGAAGAACACGATGTTCAGCACGATCGCGCTGACCGCGCCGATGCTGATACCGCTGCCGAAGATCAGGTCGAGACCGGTGGGCATGGCCTTGGCGATGTCCGGATAGGCCGTCACCCACAGCGCCAGCGCCAGGCTGGTGGTCACGATGATGAGGTTGCGGTGGTCGGTGAAGTCGACCTTGCCCAGCGTCTGAATGCCGACGACGGCGACGGTGGCGAACAGTGTCAGGGCGGCACCACCCAGCACGGGATTCGGGATCGACGCGACCACCGCGGCGACCTTGGGAAGGAAACCGAGCAGGATCATGAACACCCCGGCCGCCGCGACCACCCATCGGCTCTTGACCCCGGTGAGCCGCACGAGGCCGACGTTCTCGGAGAACGCGGTGTAGGGGAACGAGTTGAAGACGCCGCCGATCGTGGTGGCTAGACCGTCGGCCCGCAGCACGTTGCCGATGTCGGATGCCTTCACCCGCTTGCCGACGATCTCGCCGGTCGCGATCGTCGAGCCCGTCGACTCCACGGCGGTGATCATCAGCACGATGATCATCGTCAGGCAGGCCACGAAGTCGAACTTGGGCAGTCCGAACAGGAACGGTGGGGTGAAGCCGATCGCCGACGCCTCACCGACGCGCGCGAAGTCCATGTCGCCCAATGCGAATGCGACCGCGCAGCCGATCACCAGGCCGAGCAGCACGGCGATCGTCGCCAGGAAGCCGCGAAAGATGCGTTGGATCGCGACGATGATCGCGATGGTCCCGACCGCGTAGAGGAACCATCGGATGTTGGTCGGGTCGGGCTCATGGGTTCTCGGATTGGTGACCGCGTCCATGGCGCCCACCGGCACCAGGCACAGGCCGATGATCGTGATCAGGGTGCCGGTGACGACGGGCGGGAAGAACTTCAGCAGTTTGATGAACACCGGCGCGATCAGGAAGGTGAAGATGCCGGCGACGATCACCGCGCCGTAGACGTAGAGCATGCTCGCCGCGCCCCCACCGTGGGCGAGACCGATCGCGATGATCGGCGACACCCCCGCGAACGTGACGCCCTGCAGCAGGGGCAGCCGGACGCCGATGTTGCGGAAGCCGACGGCCTGGATGATCGAGGCGATACCGCAGGTGAACAGGTCCGCGGTGATCAGCTTGACGAGTTCGGCCTGGGACAGGCCGACGGCGCCGGCGATGATGATCGGCACGAGCACGGCGCCCGCATAGAACGCGACGACGTGCTGGAACCCGTAGGTGGCGAGCTTCGGGACGGGCAGCACCTCGTCGACGGGGTGGGTGCGCTTGCTCGTGCCGCGGGCGGTCGGTGTCGACATCGGACCAGAATCCGACAGCTGCGCGCACTTCCGGTGACACGCACGTTTCCGCGATGTTGCGGCTCCTGTTCCTCCGGCGAAAAGACACAATCTCGAGTGTTTCAGCGGCGTGTCCGCTCGAGTTCGCGTCTTTTCGCGCAGAGAACGTCAGTGGTCGTGCAGGATCACGCCGCGCACGTTGCGCCCGGCGCGCATGTCCTCGTAGCCCTCGTTGACCTCGGCCAGTTTGTACTCGTGCGTGACGGTCTCGTCGAGCAGCAACTTGCCCTCGCGATACAGCGACAGCAGGCGCGGGATGTCGGCGCGCGGGTTGGCCTCGCCGTAGAGGCTGCCGAGCAGGCGCTTCTGGAACAGCGTGAACATCATCATCGACAGCGTGGCCTGGTTGTCGGCCATCGTCGACAGCGCGGTCACGACCACCGCCCCGCCCTTGCGGATGACGTTGACCGCGTCGTCGATCATCGTGCCCTCGAGCAGGCCCACGGTCAGGATCGCCGAGTCGGCCATCACCCCGCGGGTCAGCTCGGCGACGAGCGCGGTCGCCTCGGGCAAGGAGGCGACGAAGTGCGTGGCGCCGAGCTGTAACGCCTTGGCACGCTTCTCCTCGACTGGCTCGACCACGACGATCTTCTCCGCGCCGGCCAGCCGCGCGCCCTGCACCGCCCCGCTGCCGATACCGCCGAACCCGATCACCACGACCGTGTCGCCGGGCTGGACATCGGCGGTGTTCACGGCCGATCCCCACCCTGTCGTCACGCCGCAGCCGAGCAGGCACGCCCGCGACAGCGGAACGTCGTCGTCGATCTTGACGATGGAGGCTTCGGGCACGGTGCCGTACTGGGAGAACGTGCCCACCAACGACATCACGCCGATGTTCTGTCCGCGGGCGCGCCGCCGGTAGGTGCCGTCGATCTGGGTGCCTGCCATGATGATCGCGCCGAGATCGCACAGGTTCTGATGCCCCGTCGAGCAGAATCGGCAGCGTCCGCAGGCCGGGAGGAACGACGCGACGACGTGGTCGCCCGGCGCGAGGTCGCGGACACCCGGGCCGACCTCGCGGACGATCCCGGCGCCCTCGTGACCGCCGATCATCGGCAGCGGAAACGGCAGGTCACCGGTGCGGATGTGCTCGTCGGAGTGGCAGAGGCCGGTGGCCTCCCAGGACACCAGCACCTCGCCGTCACCGGGCGGGTCGAGATCGATTTCCTCGATGCTCCAGTCGGAGCCGTACTCCCACAGAATCGCCGCATTGGTCTTCATCGGCCGAGTCTAAGAAGCGGCCCGGTCCGTCCGCGGCGGATTCGCCCGACAGGTGTCAGACGGTGGTCAGCGCCAGGCCCGCCAGGGCGATCAGCCAGCTCGCGAAGCTGCCGACCAAGAAGTACTCGGTCACCTCATCGATACCGGGGCCTTTCGGATCTGTGGTCTCCGCAGAGTCTCTACGGGCCGCGGTGAGCTCGGGAAAACGAATGATTCCCTTGGCTGCGATCACCGCCGAGGCCGCCCCGAACTCGCCACCGAGCGCCAGCCCGACGATCAACAACCGCTCCATCGGACCGAGCAACCGGCCACCCTTGAGGCGATCAGACGGCTGAGGCACGCCGACCGGGCGGACCGCCCCGACCGCGCCGAGGATCAGTCGCACCAACTGGTTGGCGGTGACCAGCTGGAGCAGGACGACCCCGACAACCATCAGTGCCTGATCTGGCTCGACCTGGGGGAGCCCGATCCAGGGCAGCCACCGTCCGATCGGGCCGGCCACCGGGGAGGCCCAGCCGCCGAGCGCGACGATCAGCGCCGCACCCACGCCGAATACGGCGAGTGCGCGACCCTGGCGGGTACCGGTGCGTTCCGCGGCGTCGCCGGGGATGACCCAGATGACGGAGACCGCGGCGGCGAGGACGAGCAGAACGATGTCGCCGAGATGCCAGAGCGCTGCCGAGGCTGCGCCGACGACTACGGCGATAGGGCCCGCGAGCAGTGCCGGCCACCGTCGGCTACTGAGCTTGCGGCACAGGTCGGCGACGCCGACGGCGATGAGGAACACCGCCAGCGCGCCCATCAGAGCTCCCGCAGGTCGACGCCGACGGCGAGGAGCAGGTCCAGCCCGGCGCGGCCGGCGCGCTGGGACACCGCCGAGGCGCTGATGCCCTCCGCCATCGCCAACTCCTTCTTGGTTCGTCCTGCGCGCATCCCGGCGAGTATCCGCAGGGAACGCTCATCGAGTGATCCAAGCAGATGGTCCCGACACATCAGGGCGGCATTGACGGCGTGTGGATCGGCGCCTGCACCCGTGTCGTTGCGGAAGGCGGTGCGTACGTGCGTCATTCCCGGTTGCTGCTGAGTGATCGCGGTCCACTCGATGGCGGCGCGCGCCGCCCACCAGCCCGGTCCGTCCTGGATGCCCGTGTCCTCGTCGAGCGCGGTGACGGCGCCCCAGCCGAGTCCGAAGCGGACGTCGACGTCCGGTGCCAACGTCAGTCGCAGCGTCAGTGCGGCGTCGATCGCGAGCCCGACCGTCGGGTACGCGCCCTGGAACTCGTCGCCCACCGTGAGAGCGGGTGCGTCGAGGGCGCCGTCGGCCACCATGGGCAGCGCCGCGGTGATACGGCGGTGCAGACCGCGCCGATCCGCGAAAGTACGCGAACCGACGACATCGCCGATGAGGGTGGCGCGTGGCGTTGAAGCCTTGGACTTCACTCGTACCATATGAAGATCATAGCTTCATTTCGGCGAGGTGAAGCCAAGAGATTAATCAGTCAATCGCCCGACACGTCACTGCGTGATGTACCCGGTGGCCTTCTGCAGATGTTCGATTGCGTCGGCGACGATCGCCGGGACGAGTTCCGCACAGGACGGTAAGTCGTCGATGATGCCGGTGACCTGTCCGGACGCGAGCACGCCGGCGTCTGTATTGCCCTCGACCAGACCGGCTTTCAGGAGCATCGGGGTGTTGGCGGCCATCACCACCTGTGCCCAGCTCAAATCTTTCCCGTGCCGCATCGCCATGCCGTCGCGGAGCATCGACCGCCACGTCATCCCGCTCATCTTCTTGAACTTCTGAGCATTGCCGACCGCGGCGGCGAGCCCCCGCACCGGCGATCCGCCCTCCAGTTTCTCGACCAAGCCTGTGCGCAGCACACGGTGCGGCATACCGTCGACCCTGGTCGAGACCACGGTTCCGTCCAGCGCGGCCTGGAGGTAACGCTGCTTGACCGCGTCCGGCACAGTCGAATCCGTGGTGAGCAGGAAGCGGGTGCCCATGGCCACCCCTGCAGCACCGTAGGACAGCGCCGCCGCCAGACCCCGGCCGTCGAAGAAGCCGCCTGCCGCGATCACGGGCATGCCGGTGTCGGCGACGGCGTCGAGCACCGACGGCAGCAGCAGCGTGGTGGCGATCGGACCGGTGTGACCGCCGCCCTCCCCGCCCTGCACGATCACTGCATCGGCGCCCCACGCCGCGACCTTCTTGGCGTGTTTGGCGAGCCCGACCGACGGAATCACCACGACGCCGGCGTCTTTGAGCTTGGCGATCAGGTCGGGCTTCGGTGCCAGGGCGAAGGAGGCGACTTTGACTCCTTCGCTGATCAGGAGGTCGACGCGGTCGTTCGCGTCGCCGGCGTCGGCACGGATGTTGATGCCGAACGGTTTGTCGGTAGACGCCTTGACCTTGGCGACCGCCGTCGTGAGCTCGTCGAGCGTCATCGTCGCCGAGGCGAGGATTCCCAACCCACCGGCATTGGAGGTGGCCGATACCAGGCGGGCGCCTGCGACCCAGCCCATGCCGGTCTGGACGACAGGATGTTCGATGCCGACCAGCTCGGTCAGGGGAGTGCGAAGGGTGCTCACTTGACTTCCTTGTCGCGCAGCGACTTCGGGTCGATCACCTCGCGCAGGATGCGCAGCTCGTCCTCGGTGGGGAGTCGGGTCGTGTCGGCCTCACCGAGACCGTGCACTTCGAATGACGTGTTCTCGGCGACCTGGTCGGCCTCGATTCCGGGATGCAGCGAGAGTGCGCGCATCTGGTGATCGGGGCCGTTGAAGTCGAAGACGCCCAGATTGGTCACGACCCGGAAGACGTTGACGAATCGATACGCGGGATTGTCGGAATCGACCTTGTCCCAGCCGATCCCGGAGACGATGTCGACGGACTCGCCGAACACCCGTGTCGAGTGGTTGCCCACCCAGTAACTCGTGGCGTGGTTGATCGTGTTGCCCGGCGCACCGCGCACGCCGAACATCTGGCGCTTCGGATGCTGCAGCGGACCGAAGGCCGACAGGTTCTGGTTGCCGTACCGGTCGATCTGATTGGCGCCCATCACCACATGGCGACGGCCCCAGGCCAGCGTCTCGAACACCCGGCCGAACGGCATCCATCCCTCGATGGCGGCGGCCGCTCCGATGGCGGGAGTATCGGCGATCAGCCGGGCCTCTCCGTCGGTGAGCACGATGTCGGGCGAGAACGTCAGGCGGGCGAGGCGCGCCCCGATCGAGACGATCGTCGTCATGGGGCTGACCATGATCTCACCTGCATCGCGGAACAATTCGGCACACGCGACGGCGCACACCTCTGCTCGGGTTGCCGAGATCACTGGGCCGCCTCCTGGAATGTGCGAACCGCTGCCTGATAGTCGGATTCGCTGCCGGACAGGTACGTCTGCACAAAGGTGGACCACGTCTCCTCGGAGCCCGCCGCCTCGGCATAGTGCCGCTGGAACTTCTCGTCGCGACGGTAATCGGGCTCGGCGGTGGTGAAGTGCGCGCCGTTCGGCGCCTCGACCACCGAGTCGACCATCATGCGGTTGATCAGCAGCGCCTGCGGCGGCACGGACTTCACCAGTTCCTCTGTCGACACCACCTTCTCCACCGACAGCAACCGGCGCTGCGCCGACATCAGGAACAGATCGTCGAAGTACGGGTCGATGCCGGTGTAGGCCGCATTGCCCTGCGCATCACCGAGATTCATGTGCACGAAGGCCGCGTCGAGGTTCAGCGCGGGCATCGCGATGAGCTCCTCGTACGCTGAACCCGTCAGGTACGGTGACCGTACCGTCTTGAGCTCGTCGCCCCAGAACGCGCGGACGTCGCTGCCCAGCCCGGCACGGATCGGTAGGAACGGCAGGCGCTGTGCGGCGGCCTGCAGCCCACAGCGGAGCATTCCCTCGTCCATCTCCCGGGCCTCGATCGCGCCGGAGGTCCGGGCCTTGGCGAACCACGGGTCGTAGAACGGCGGCGAATCCAGCGACACGAAGCCGTAGTAGACGCGCTTGACCTTGCCGGCCGAACACAGCAGGCCCAGGTCCGGTCCGCCGTAGGTGACCACGGTGAGATCGGTGACCTCGGTGCGGAGCAGCGCGCGGATGAAGGCCATCGGCTTGCGGCGCGAACCCCAGCCGCCGATGCCGATCGTCATACCGCTCTCGATGCCGGCGACGGCCTCGTCGAGAGTCGTTCTCTTATCTGACACTATTCCCCAGCTCGCTTCGCTCGTGCCCGCCGAATCATTTCGATCCCTTGTCCGTGCCCGCGAACGCATCCCGGTGTTCATCGGAGACGCCGGCCAGGTTGAGCTCGAAGGTGAAACCCTGCTCCATCCGGTAGCGGGCGGTGACGGGTTGCACGTCGATGAAGTTCAGCGCCTCCTTGGCCGCACGGATCACCCGGGTGTCCTTCGACGCGATGTCGCGCGCCACCCGAAGGGCCGCCTCGTCCAGGTCGGCGCGGGGCACCACCTCGTGCACGGAGCCGAAGTGGTGCAACGTGTTCGCGTCGACGGTCGCCGCGGTGAAGAAGAGTCGTCGCATCATGTGTTGTGGCACAAGGCGGGACAGGTGAGTGGCCGCGCCGAGCGCGCCGCGCTCGACCTCCGGAAGCCCGAACTTCGCGTCGTCGGAGGCCACGATGACGTCGGCGTTGCCGACCAGGCCGATACCGCCACCGACGCAGAAGCCGTTGACCGCAGCCACGACCGGCACCGCGCACTCGTAGACCGCCCGGAAGGCCTCATAGCACCCACGGTTGGCATCGATCAGCGCGGTGAAGCCGTCGGTGTTCTGCATCTCCTTGATGTCGACACCCGCGTTGAAGCCGCGGCCTTCGGCCCGAAGGATCACCACGTGGGTGCTGTGGTCGCGGCCGGCCGCGGTGATCGCGTCGGCGAGTTCGAACCAGCCGCGCGACGGAATCGCGTTGACGGGTGGGTAGTCGACGGTCACCGAGACGATCCCCGGTTCCACCGTCGCGGTGGTGATCGGCATGCGCAACTCCTGGGTGGCTACCTAAGCAAGCACTTGCTTGGTACGCTAGCACAGTGACTGACGCCGCCGACAGCGCCATCAACCTCGCCCTCACCGGCCGCGTGGTCCTCGTCACGGGCGGTGTGCGCGGCGTCGGTGCCGGCATCAGCAGAGTGTTCGCCGATCAGGGCGCGACTGTGGTGACCTGCGCGCGGCGTCCGGTGGACGGCTTTCCGTTCGAGTTCCGGCCGTGCGATATCCGCGACGACGACGCGGTCGCCGCACTCATCGCAGGCATCGTCGCCGACCACGGTCGGCTCGATGTCGCGGTCAACAACGCCGGCGGATCACCGTACGTGCCCGCCGCTGAAGCGTCGGCTTCGTTCAGCCGCAAGATCATCGAGCTCAATCTGCTCGGCGCGCTCTCCGTGTCCACGCACGCCAATGCCGCGATGCAGCGGCAGGATTCCGGCGGCGTGATCGTGAACGTCTCCAGCGTCAGCGGGCGGCGGCCCACACCGGGCACCGTGGCCTACGGTGCCGCCAAAGCAGGTGTCGAGAGCATCACCAGCACGCTGGCGGTCGAATGGGCACCCAAGGTGCGGGTCAACTCGGTAGTCGTCGGGATGGTCGAGACCGAGCAGGCCGACCTCTTCTACGGTGATGCCGAGTCGATCGCCGCAATATCCCGGAACGTGCCCCTGGGCAGGCTCGCCCGACCGGAGGACGTGGGCTGGGCGACGGCTTTCCTCGCCTCGCCGGCGGCTTCCTACATCAGCGGGGCGTCGCTGGAGGTGCACGGCGGCGGCGAGCCGCCACACTACCTGTCCACCACCACCGCCGATATCAAAAAGTAGAGGAGACAACGTCAATGGGATCGCTCGACGGCCGTGTGGTCATCGTGACGGGCGCGGGCGGCGGCATCGGCCGTGCGCACGCCTTGGCCTTCGCCGCCGAGGGGGCCCGGGTCGTCGTCAACGACATCGGAGTCGGTCTCGACGGTTCGCCGGCCGGGGGCGGCAGCGCCGCGCAGACCGTCGTCGACGAGATCACCACTGCCGGTGGAGAAGCCGTGGCCAGCGGCGCCAACGTCGCCGACTGGGCTCAGGCGGAGGGGCTGATCCAGACCGCCGTCGACGCTTTCGGCGGCCTCGACGTGTTGGTGAACAACGCCGGAATCGTGCGCGACCGGATGTTCGCCAACACCAGCGAGGAAGAGTTCGACGCAGTCACCGCGGTGCACCTCAAGGGCCACTTCGCCACCATGCGGCATGCGGCTGCGTACTGGCGCGCCAGGTCCAAGGCCGGCGAGCAGGTGGATGCCCGCATCATCAACACCAGCTCCGGTGCGGGTCTGCAGGGCAGCGTCGGGCAGGCGAATTACAGTGCCGCGAAGGCAGGTATCGCGGCACTGACCCTGGTCGCGTCCGCCGAGATGGGACGCTACGGCGTCACCGTCAACGCGATCGCACCGTCGGCACGCACACGGATGACCGAGACGGTGTTCGCGGACATGATGGCCACGCAGGGCCAGGATTTCGACGCGATGGCGCCGGAGAACATCTCCCCGCTCGTCGTGTGGTTGGGCAGCGTGGAATCTCGCGACATCACCGGGAAGATGTTCGAGGTCGAAGCTGGCAAGATCCGGGTCGCCGAGGGCTGGGCGCACGGCCCGGAGATCGACAAGGGCGCCCGCTGGGACCCAGCCGAGCTCGGACCCGTCGTCGCCGACCTGCTCGCCAAGGCCCGTCCGGCGGTGCCGGTCTACGGGGCCTGAATCACGGCCTGACTCAGGCCGGATCGCAGATGACGATCGGAATCTTGCGATCGGTGTAGGAGCGGTAGTTCTGGAAGTCCGGATACATGGCGTCGAGCTTGGGCCAGTATTCGTCGCGTTCAGCGTCGGTGGCATCGCGGGCAACCAACTCCAGGGTTTCCCTCTTGGTCTGGAAGGTGATCTGGGGATTCGCTCGGAGATTGAGGTACCACATCGGGTTGGTGGCTCGGCCGCCTTGTGAGGCGACGAGCACGATGCGACGGCCCTCCTGAAGGAACAGCAAGGGACTGTCCCGGGCCTCGCCAGATTTGCGGCCGATCGTGGTCAGGATGCCGACCTCGGCGCCGCGCAGGAACTTGTTGCCGAGCCTGCCGCCCGACTTCTTGAACAGCCAGGTGTTGGCCTTCGACATCCATTTGATCGCGGTGCCGACCTTGGCCGAGTTGAGGCCTTCGATTTGTTTGGGGCTCAGTGGGCGAGGCGGATTGGCCATGGGTGCACCCTATCTCGTCAGAAAGGGGCGGATCGAGGCGTTGATGTGGTGGATTTGCGCGCGACCCGATGGATCGTCAGCGGGGATCAAAAACGTCTCGTCGATGCGGGCGCCGACACTGCGGCCGCCCAGCTTGGGTCGGGTCGCGAGCTCGAACTTCGCGCGTACCGTGTCACCGTCGATCGTGAAATCCGGCGTGGAGACCTTCTCGATGACGCGGTACTGCAAGCCCCGGTTGAGGCTGCGTCGCAGGTGATCTCCGGAGAAGCCGGTTTTGAGGCCGACCTCGATCCGGGTGCAGCCCGGCGCGAACGGCACGTCGTCGGCCTGGTGGCTGGCGAGTGCGCTGATGTACGCCTGCGCCGCGGCGATCCTCTCGGCGTCGGGGACGGCCATCAGATGCGCTCGATGATGGTCCCGGTCGACAGCGCACCGCCGGCGCACATGGTGATCAGCGCCGTCGTCTTGTCGGTGCGCTCCAATTCGTGCAGCGCGGTGGTGATGAGCCGGCTGCCGGTGCTCCCCACCGGATGGCCCAGAGCGATCGCCCCGCCACTGACGTTGACGGTGTCCATGTCGGGTTCGTGGACCCGGGCCCAGGACAGCACGACGGAGGCGAAGGCCTCGTTGATCTCGGTGATGTCGATGTCACCCATCTTCATGCCGGCTTTCTCCAGCACCTTCGCGGTCGACTGCACAGGACCGTCGAGGTGATAGTAGGGTTCGGCGCCGACCAGAGCCTGGCTGACGATGCGGGCCCGGGGTCGCAGGCCGTGGGCCTTGGCGACATCCTCGTCCATCCACAGCACCGCGGCCGCGCCGTCGGAGATCTGCGACGAGGTGCCCGCCGTGTGTATACCGCCCTCCATCACCGGCTTCAGCGATTCCAGCGCCTCCAGTGTGGTGTCCCGCAGACCCTGGTCACGGGTGACAGGAGCCCACTCGGAGGTCGGCTGCTTGTTCTCGTCGAGCACCGGAGCGTCGATCGGGCTGATCTCCCGGTCGAATCGCCCTTCGGCCCACGCCTGCTTTGCTTTGCGCTGCGAGTCGAATCCGAAGCGGTCGATGTCCTCGCGGGTGATGCCGCGGCGCTTGGCGATTCGCTCGGCGGCCTCGAACTGGTTCGGCATGTCGATGTCCCAGGACTGCGCGCGGATCTTCGATCGGTCGGGCCCGGCGTTGGCGCCCAGTCCGACCCGGCTCATCGCCTCGACGCCGCATGCGATACCCATGTCGATCGCCCCGGCGGCGATCA
This sequence comes from Actinomycetes bacterium, assembly GCA_023404955.1. GTDB lineage: Bacteria > Actinomycetota > Actinomycetes > Mycobacteriales > Mycobacteriaceae > Mycobacterium. The sequence continues at coordinate 45,021 of JAEXZY010000160.1, read as the reverse complement.
GCCCGGCGATCAGGTGGTTGGCTTGCTGGCCACTGCCGCACTGGCAGTCCACCGTGGTGGCCCCGACGTGCTCGGGGAGCCCGGCGGTCAGCCACGCCACCCGGGTGATGTTGTTGGACTGCTCGCCGTACTGGGTGACGCAGCCGCCGATCACCTGTTCGACATCGGCGGCGTCGACGCCGGCCTTGTCGACCAACGCTTTCTGGACCGCGCCGAGCAGCTCGGTCGCATGCAGGCCGGACAGCCAGCCGTTGCGCTTGCCGATGGGGCTCCGGGTGGCTTCGACGAGGACAGGGTTACCCATGGCGTCAGGCTAGAACACGTTTCATTACTCTGACAAGCGGCGATGCCACTGTGCCTTTTATCTGCGGTAGAGGCATGTTTTACTGGCACTAGAACACGTTGCAATTGAGGAGCGCTTCCCTATGCCAGGCCCGAACACCTGCCCGATCAGCCCCCACTTCGACTTCCTCGACGCGAGCCTGAATCTGGAGCGTCTGCCCGTAGAAGAATTGGCAGAGCTCCGCAAGTCCGAGCCTGTGCACTGGGTCGACATCCCCGGCGGCACCGGCGGCTTCGGAGACAAAGGCTACTGGCTCGTCACCAAGCACGCCGACGTCAAGGAGGTGTCGAAGCGCAACGACATCTTCGGCAGCTCGCCCGACGGCGCGATTCCGACGTGGCCGGCGGACATGACCCGCGATGCGATCGACCTCCAGAAGGCCGTTCTCCTCAACATGGACGCACCGCAACACACCCGGTTGCGCAAGATCATCTCCCGCGGCTTCACCCCCCGGGCCATCGGTCGCCTCGAGGACGAACTGCGGGCCCGCGCACAGAAGATCGCCGAGAGCGCCCGGGCAGAAGGCGCCGGTGACTTCGTCGAGCAGGTGTCCTGCGAGCTGCCGCTGCAAGCCATCGCCGAGTTGCTGGGCGTTCCGCAGGATGACCGCGACAAGATCTTCCGCTGGTCCAACGAGATGACGGCGGGCGAGGACCCGGAGTACGCCGACGTCGACCCCGCCATGTCCTCGTTCGAGCTGATCACCTACGCGATGAAGATGGCCGAGGATCGGGCCGAGAATCCCACCGAAGACATCGTGACCAAGCTGATCCAGGCCGACATCGAAGGGGAGAAGCTCTCCGACGACGAATTCGGCTTCTTCGTGGTCATGCTGGCGGTCGCGGGCAACGAGACCACCCGCAACTCGATCACGCACGGCATGATCGCGTTCTCGCAGAACCCCGACCAGTGGGAGCTCTACAAGAAGGAGCGTCCGGAGAGCGCCGCCGACGAGATCGTCCGGTGGGCCACCCCGGTGTCGGCGTTTCAACGCACCGCGCTGGAAGACACCGAACTCGGCGGGGCCACCATCAAAAAGGGTGAGCGCGTCGTGATGTCCTACCGCTCGGCCAACTTCGACGAGGATGTCTTTGCGGCGCCGGAGAAGTTCGACATCATGCGCAACCCCAATCCGCACGTCGGTTTCGGTGGCACGGGCGCCCACTACTGCATCGGTGCCAACCTGGCGAAGATGACTATCAATCTGATCTTCAACGCCGTCGCCGACCACATGCCGGATCTGCAGCCGATCGGGGAACCGGAGCGGTTGAAGTCGGGCTGGCTCAACGGCATCAAGCACTGGCAGGTGGATTACAGCGGGCAGGGCTGTCCGGTCAAGCACTGACGCATCGAAGACTCGAGGAGGAGTCGGTGGATTTCACTCCAGACGAGGGTCAGCAGGCCGTTGCCGATGTGGTGACGTCCGTGCTGGACCGCGACAACACGTGGGACGCATTGGTTTCCGGTGGTGTGCTCGCCTTGGCGGCCCCGGAGCGCCTGGGTGGCGACGGCCTCGGCATCGCCGAGATCGCCACCGCGCTGACCGAGATCGGCAGGCACGGCACCGTCAGTCCGGCGCCGGTGACCCTGGCCGCGGCAGCGGTGCTTCTCGGGATGGCTTCTGAGGCACAGCAGGACCGCTACCTCGCCGGGCTGGCAAAGGGGTCGGTGCTCACGGTCGCGCTGAACGAGCCAGGGTCGTCGCAGCCCGATCGGCCGGCCACCACGCTGTCGGGCGGCGCGCTCAACGGCACCAAGCTCGCCGTCGGATATGCCGCTGACGCGCAATGGCTCGTCGTCACCGCGGATGCGGGTGTCGTGGTGGTGCCCGGTGACGCTGACGGTGTGTCGATGACGAAGACGCCGTCGGCCACCGGTGCCGACGAGTTCGTCGTGACGTTCCGCGACGTCGCGGTCGCCGACGACGACGTGTTGGCCGACGCCGCTCCACACCAGGTGAACGAGCTGGTGCTGGCCACCTTCGGCGCGTTCGCGGCGGGACTGGTGGCCGGGGCGCTGCGATTGACCGCGGACTATGTCGCCACGCGCGAGCAGTTCGGCCGGCCGTTGTCGACGTTCCAGACCGTGGCCGCGCAGTTGTCGGAGGTCTACATCGCTTCCCGCACGATCTCGCTGGTGGCGACGTCGGCGGCGTGGCTGCTGTCCCAGGGTCTCGACGCCGACGACGACCTGGCGATCCTCGGGTACTGGCTGACCTCGCAGGCGCCGCCGGCGATGCGGCTGTGCCACCATCTGCACGGCGGAATGGGTATGGACATCACCTACCCGATGGACCGCTATTTCTCGTCGGTCAAGGACTTGACCAGGACACTGGGTGGTCCGACACACCGTCTCGATCTGGTGGGAGCGTAAATGTACATCGAACTGACCCCCGAGCAGCGAGCACTGCAAGCCGAACTGCGGCAGTACTTCTCGACCCTCATCACGCCCGACGAGGCCGAGGCGATGGAGTCGAATCGCCACAACGAGGCGTACCGCGCGGTCATCAAGAGAATGGGTTCGGACGGCAAGCTCGGCATGGGCTGGCCCAAGGAGTACGGCGGTCTGGGCTTCGGCCCGATCGAGCAGCAGATCTTCGTCAACGAGGCCAACCGCGCCGACGTCCCGCTACCTCTGGTCACGCTTCAGACTGTGGGGCCCACGCTGCAGGTGTACGGCACCGAGGAGCAGAAGAAGAAGTTCCTCCCCGGAATCCTGTCCGGTGACATCCATTTCGCGATCGGCTACTCCGAGCCGGATGCGGGGACAGACTTGGCGTCGCTGCGGACCACCGCCGTGCGGCATGGTGACGAATACATCGTCAACGGGCAGAAGATGTGGACCACCGGCGCACACGACGCCGACTACATCTGGCTCGCGTGCCGCACCGATCCGGAAGCCGCCAAGCACAAGGGCATTTCGATCCTGATCGTCGACACCAAGGATCCCGGCTTCTCCTGGACGCCGATCATCCTGTCCGACGGCGCGCACCACACCAACGCCTCCTACTACAACGATGTCCGGGTGCCCGCCGACATGCTCGTCGGTGAGGAGAACGGCGGCTGGAAGCTGATCACCACCCAGCTCAATCACGAACGGGTCGGCCTCGGTCCGGCCGGCCGCATCGCCGGAATCTACGACCGGGTGCATGCGTGGGCGTCCAAGCCCGGTTCTGATGGCGTCACGCCGGTCGACCAGCCGGACGTCCGTCGGCTCCTCGGACAGATCAAGGCGATCTGGCGCGTGAACGAGCTTTTGAACTGGCAGGTCGCCTCGTCCGGAGAGACGATCGCCGTCGCCGACGCGGCAGCCACGAAGGTGTTCTCCACAGAACGGGTTCAGGATGTGGGTCGGCTGGCCGAGGAGATCGTCGGTGCCTACGGCAACCCGGCCGATTCGGAGACCGGTGAACTGCTCGACTGGCTGGACAAGATGACCAAGCGCAACCTGGTCATCACCTTCGGTGGCGGTGTCAACGAGGTGATGCGCGAGCAGATCGCGGCGTCGGGACTCAAGGTCCCGAGGGTTTCCCGGTGACAGACCTGCGGGCCCGGATCGACGAGATCACCGCTGCGGGCAAGAGCGAGCCGCGCCGTGGCCCGGATCCGGTGAACCTGCCGATGATCCACCACTGGGTGGATGCGATCGGCGACAAGAACCCTATTTACGTCGACGAAGAAGCTGCCGTCGCCGCCGGCCACCCCGGCATCGTCGCCCCGCCGGCCATGATCCAGGTGTGGACCATGGGTGGCCTCGGGGTCGGGCGTTCTGACGACGACCCACTGTCCAAGATGATGGCGCTGTTCGACGACGCAGGCTATGTCGGTGTGGTCGCCACCAACTGCGAGCAGACCTACCACCGGTATCTGCGTCCCGGCGAGGAGGTCGAGATCCACGCCGAGATCACCGATGTCGTCGGCCCGAAGAAGACCGCTCTCGGTGAGGGCTACTTCATCAACCAGCTGATCACCTGGACCGCCGGCGATGGCGAGAAGGTCGCCGAGATGAACTGGCGCATGATGAAATTCGCGCCCCAGGCGGCGGACGGCCCAGCCGTGCCCGAAGATCTGGACCCTGACAAGTTGATGCGCCCGGCATCGTCGCGGGACACCAAGTTCTTCTGGGACGGCATCAACGCCCACGAGTTGCGTATCCAGCGGCGTCCCGACGGCAGCCTGCAGCATCCGCCGGTACCCGCGGTGTGGGCCGACAAGGACGATCCCATCGACTACGTCGTCGCCAGCGGCAACGGCACCGTGTACAGCTTCGTCGTCCACCACGCACCCAAGGTGCCGGGACGGACGCTGCCGTTCGTCATCGCGCTCGTCGAATTGGAGGAGGGGGTGCGCATGCTCGGCGAGCTGCGAGGTGTTGATCCCTCCGATGTGAAGATCGGGATGCCCGTCAGTGCAACGTATCTCGACTTCCCCGACAGCGACATCAGTCCCGCCTGGACCCTGTACGCATGGGAGCCCCGATCATGAGTGCACCAACTGTGCCGTCGTTCGAGGTGGGCACCTCGTTGCCGGAACTCGCCCTCTACGCCGACCCGACCTTCATCGTGTCCACCGCCATCGCGACGCGCGACTACCAGGATGTGCATCACGACCGGGACAAGGCGCAGGCCAAGGGTTCCAAGGACATCTTCGTCAACATCCTCACCGATACCGGGCTCGTGCAGCGCTACCTCACCGACTGGGCCGGCTCGACGGCGGTGATCCGGTCGATCTCGTTGCGTCTCGGCGTGCCGTGGTATGCCTACGACACGGTCACGTTCCGCGGTGAGGTGACCGCCGCGGACGGCGATGACGTCACGGTGAAGGTGACAGGTAGCAACAGCCTGGGTGATCACGTTATCGCTACGGCGGCATTGTCTTTCGGTGGTGCCCGGTGAACGGCGGACTGACGGGGCGGGCGGCCATCGCGGGAATCGGCGCCACCGACTTCTCCAAGAATTCCGGGCGCAGCGAGCTGCGCCTGGCCGCCGAGGCGGTACTCGACGCGCTCGACGATGCGGGGCTGGCGCCCTCGGACGTCGACGGGCTCGTGACGTTCACGATGGACTCCAATCTGGAGACCGCGGTGGCGCGCGCCACCGGTATCGGGGACCTGAGTTTCTTCAGTCAGATCGGCTACGGCGGCGGAGCTGCGGCGGCAACCGTGCAGCAGGCTGCGCTCGCTGTGGCCACCGGTGTGGCCGAGGTCGTCGTCGCCTACCGCGCGTTCAACGAGCGCTCGGAGTTCCGCTTCGGCCAGGTGATGACAGGGCTGACCGTCAACGCCGACTCCCGCGGCGTCGAATACAGCTGGTCCTACCCGCACGGCCTGAGCACCCCTGCCGCGTCGGTAGCGATGATCGCGCAGCGCTACATGCACGAATACGGCGCGAGCAGCCGGGATTTCGGCGCCATCTCCGTGGCCGATCGCAAGCACGCCGCGAACAACCCGAAGGCGCACTTCTACGGTAAGCCGATCACGATCGAGGACCACCAGAACTCCCGGTGGATCGCCGAACCGTTGCGCCTGCTGGACTGCTGCCAGGAGACCGACGGCGGTGTCGCGATCGTGGTCACCACGCCGGAGCGGGCGAAGGACCTCAAGCACCGGCCCGCGATCATCGAGGCGGCCGCGCAGGCGGCCGGCGCCGACCAGTTCACGATGTACTCCTACTACCGTGACGAACTGGGTCTGCCCGAGATGGGTCTCGTAGGCAGGCAGCTGTGGCATCAATCGGGCTTGACCCCGGCCGACATCCAGACCGCGATCCTCTACGACCACTTCACCCCGTATACGCTGATTCAGCTCGAGGAGCTGGGATTCTGCGGTCGGGGCGAAGCGAAGGACTTCATCGCCGGCGGCGCGATCGAGATCGGCGGCAGGTTGCCGATCAACACGCACGGTGGTCAGCTCGGGGAGGCCTACATCCACGGCATGAACGGCATCGCCGAGGGGGTGCGCCAACTGCGCGGCACCTCAGTCAACCAGGTTCCGGACGTGGAACACGTGCTGGTGACTGCTGGTACCGGCGTCCCGACGTCGGGGCTGATCCTCGGCTGACGTGGCGAGAGCAAACTTATGACGTGAAAATTGCGTCACCCGTCGGGTCTTTGTCACGACAATCGCGGCAGCGCAGCTGGGTGTGTTCGGCAAATTCGCCGCCACTCTTTGGTGGCGCGATGATCCCGCGACTACGCAGTTCTCGCGTGCGTTGATATTCTGACCAGGCAAAACTCATTTAACGTGCGTATGCGTCAATAAAGGTGCTCGTTGCAATCCAAACTAAGTACCCAGTTCTGAAAAATTCACACTTGACTGCAAATCTAGCAAACTTACATAATATGGATGCATGCAGCGCCGGTGAAGGGGGGCACTATGGGGTCGGCGGAGCATTCGGGTGAGTTGGTACTGGCTTGGTGCCATCTGGTCGTGATTCGCGGGGACCGAAAACGCAGGGTTCGATGATGACTCAGATGTGGGACTCGGTCGGCGATCCGGTACCGCTGATCCGGCACAGACGGGGTGAGCACAGCTACCGCGAACACGGTCGCGGTGAGGGTGAGATCGCAGCTCTTCTGGGAAATGACGTTGGACGGCATGGCGTACTACCAGCGCCCGCCCCGATGTTCTCGGCGAGCCTACGGACCACGGAGCTCGAACGACAACGAACCCTGATAGAGGAACTGCACTCAGCAGACGGGGCGCGACTGGGGTTATCGGTCGAAGACATCTTGATCGTCGACGACTCCCGCCTCCAGCGCGAGAACCTTGCCACGATTCTCGCCGGCGAGGCTGCGGAGCGGCCCGCCATGGCGTGGAGTCTCGATTCACTGAGCGCGGCCATATCCACGCCACCACGCATCGTCCTACTCAATCTGTTGACGCATCAGAGCTTCTCGTTGCTCCACTGCATACGGCAGCTGTGTCCGACAGCCAAGGTGATCGTCATCGGGGTCGCGGATGACGACGAGTCCGACGTCATCGCGTGCGCTGAGGCCGGCGTCGCCGCGTATCACCTACGGTCGGAGTCCCTGTGCGAATTGCGGAATCTGATCGCCAAGGTCGCACACGGTGAGTCCGTTTGCCCGCCACGGATCTCAGCGATTCTGCTCAGGTATCTGTCGACGGTGGCATCCGAGCGACGACCCGCTCCCGGTGATCCGGATCTGACTGCGCGGGAGATGCAGATACTCGGGATGCTCGAGCAGGGTCTGTCGAACAAGGACATCGCCGACCAGCTCTGTATCGCGGTACATACAGTGAAGAACCACGTGCACAGCGTTTTGGGCAAGCTTGGCGTCCGTACACGCGCGGAAGCGGCGGCCTTCTGCCGGTCACTGCGATGACTGGATGAGACGCGGGATCTAGACAGGGCCCTAGGCGAAAAATCGCTCCAACGGTCCATGTACGAGCGCCCCGTCACTGTTGATAGTTGACGTGCGGGGAGTGGGTCAGCTCGTTCATCCTGATTCGACGCATTGAGCGCCATTGACTCCTCCCCGCAGATGGCTGAGGGGAGGTGGCATGTCTACTGGTCGTAACGGCATACGTTGCGTCGCAGCCACATTGCGTCCGGGCAAGCCCGAGCTCCCGCCCGCCCCGTTCCGATGCCCCATCACGACATCGGCAGCAGTGGTGGCGTTGCCACCCCAGATCTGGGTGCCGACCCCGGCCCCCGCTCAGTCGGCCACTCCCCATCCGGTTGACTCGTCGGGGTCGGCATCCTCCGCTGAAGAAACCTGCGTGCCACCCGGGCCCCCCGGTGCCGACAGATGTGACGCCGATTGCGCAGACCTGCAACAGGACCGAAGGAAGCAGTCGCTGCCGAGCTCGGGCTCGGATGGTTGACACTCGATGGTCTGCGCCTGCAGTCGACGTGACGGCTCCCGTGACCGACGGTGACTCGCACACATCAGCAATCGGCACTGTATTGCTCATCGATGACTGCGCGCTGTATCGCGAAGCGCTGGCTTCGGCACTCCTATCGAACGGGATAGCGCGCGTCACCACCGCCTGGGATCTGCCCTCTCTGATGAACAGGCTGGAATCCACAGCCCCGCAGGTGATTCTGCTGGACCTGGCCGGCGGCATGGCGCAGACATTCCTGCGAGCCGTGTCACACCTGAGCCCGGGGTTGCCCCTGGTCACTGTCGCGACTCCCGAGGACGACCCGGAGGTGATCTTCGCGTGTGCCGAGGCAGGAGTCGCGGCCTACCACATGAGGATCGATTCGTTGGCCGACCTCCTCGTGCTGATCCGCATCGCCGCGGAGGGCGGAACCTGGTGTCCGCCACAAATCTCAGCAACGTTGCTTCGACGGGTGTCCGCTGTCGCTGATTCGCGTCGGCCTGCAACCAAGGATTCAGGACTCACCACACGCGAGATACAGGTCCTACACATGCTGGAACTAGGCCGGTCGAACCAACAGATCGCCCTCGAATTGTCCATCGCGGTTCACACCGTCAAAATCATGTGCACAACCTGCTGACAAAGCTGGGGGTCAACACCCGCGCCGAGGCTGCTGCGGCATTCCACCAGCTGCGGGTGGACCATGGCGACCGTCGGAGGCCCGGCTCCCGGTCTAGTCAAAGTTGGCTCCGATGACCCATGTACGGCGGTTCTGAAGACCCCGATAGTGATGGTGGCAGAGGAGTTAGCTCTGCATCGCGATCTCTGTGAGTCGGCGAACGAGTCACCAAGTGCGTTCGCCGTTCTCGTGAGGCGCGATGACAATGCGGGTTTCCGTGGGGGAGGACCTATGAAGACGCAGCGACGCCTGAACGCGATCGTGGGATGGTGCATCCATCTCGAGTCGGATCGCGGAGTCCGAGATGAATGAGCTCCCGCCTATCCGACGGCTGTTGTCGACCTGGCCAGGTGACGAGCTGGCTTCGTTCGACGGGGACCGTCGCGGAGCGGCCCATGATCGAGTTCCGGTCAATGGGCGTCCATCGGACACCGAACTGGGACTGCAGCATTCGAACGTCGAATTCCTCGATCGGATCGTGCGGACAGCCGACGGAGTCCAAGCTCGTCCCAAAATCGTGAGCGTACTCGGGTCACCACATGACGTCCGGGTTCTGATCGTCGACGACTGCGCACTCCATCGCGAGTGTCTGGCCGGCGTTCTCGTCGCGCAGCCCGGCGTCGTGGCGGTCGGCGTTGCGTCCGATCTGAAGTCGATGGTCGCGGAGGTACAGACGACACTCCCGCACGTCATCCTGTTGAACATGGCGACCCGCGATAGCGCGATGTTGCTGAGGCAGGCATCGAGATCGAACCCGAACGTGCGCGTGGTTGTCGTCGGCGTGTCCGAAGAGGACGAATCGGGCATCGTCGCGTGCGCGGAGGCCGGGGCGGCCGGCTATCACCTGCGCGCGGAACCTCTCGACAGCCTGCTTGTGTTGATACACCGTGTTGCTGCTGGGGAATCACTGTGTTCGCCAGGGGTGTCGGCGATATTGCTCAGGCGCTTGTCGGCCCTGGCCTCACAGCGTCGGCATCCGACCGCAAGAGAACTACCGCTGACCGCTCGGGAGATCCAGATCCTCCGAATGTTGGAGGCGGGACTTGCGAACCGCGACATCGCGGATCGGCTCTGTATTGCCGTCCACACTGTGAAGAATCACGTGCACAGCGTGCTGACCAAGCTCGGTGTCAGCAGCCGCGAAGAGGCAGCAGCGCTTGCCCGCAATATCCTTGCGGTCAACGACGTCTCGCCGTACTAGATCCCGATTCAGTACCGGGCCCAGTCCGAAAATCGCTCTCATGGTCCATGTACGAACGGTAGCGGGGTCGTCAATAGTGATGATGTGTTTGCGGGGGATGTCGAAAGTCGTTGCGAGGCAGCGGTGCAGATGGTGATCTGGCCGGCCACGGGCGAGGCCATTGCGCTCCGGAACGCAACACACAGCGAAGTCGGTGACAGCACTTCAACTCCCTCGATAGTGCTCTGGGGTGGACGGGTTCCGGTCCTGTCATCGATCGCAGGGAGATCAACCGCGACGTGCCGACACACGTTCGCTGGAGTAAGGCGGACAGTCGAATGAACCCACAGCTGCAACGAGCGCTCGAGTCTTCGGTCGAACGAAGCCTCGACATGTGGAAAACGCTGTATCACAGTGAAATACCGGCCGCCCACCTCCGTGAGTGCGAAGCCGAGCACGTGGCGGACATCATCGACGACTTCATTGCCGCGGCACGCGATTGGCCGCACCGCCCGGCGCTGGTGCACAACGGGACATCCATCACCTACCGCGAACTCGAAGAGCGGGTTCGATTCGCGGCCTTGAATGTTCACTCTCAGACTGCGCAGCTGAACGGGGTGCCGGGTCGAATCGGCGTGCTGGTATCGCACCATCCCGCCGTGGCACACCAGTTGCTGGGCGTGTTGCGGGCCCAAGCCACGTACTGCCCCATCGACGCCTCGCTACCCGCCGGGCGGGTGCACGCGCTCACCACGGCGATGGGTGTCGACCGTCTGCTATCCGCAACGCAGGGTACGGAAGTAGACGCCGAAAGCGACCTCCCGGAACTGCGCTGGCGTCCGAGCGACGCTGCCTATGTGCTGTGCACCTCCGGCTCGACCGGCAAGCCCAAACCCGTTGCGGTTTCGCGCTCCGCGCTGACCGTCACAGTGCGAGCACTGCGTTCGCTTTTCGCCCTCACTCCCGCGGACCGCGTGTTGCAGTTCGCCTCGCTCGGCTGGGACACCTGCCTGGAGGAGATCCTGCCCGCCCTGACTGCTGGGTCGGCGCTGATCTTCGACGACGCGGCGCACTGCGGCTCGCTCCCGGCATTCGTGCGCATGCTCGCACAGCAGGCGATCACCGTCATCGATCTGCCCACGGCGTTCTGGCATGAACTCGTACTCTTCCTGCACGAGGAGGGGATCTCGCTCCCGGACAGCGTCCGGCTCGTGGTCATCGGTGGTGAGCGCGTCGATCCCACTCGTCTGGAGCAGTGGCGGGCCCTCGATCTCCACAATGTCCGCTTGCTCAACACCTATGGGTGCACCGAGACCACGATGATCACCCACGCCGCACAGCTCAGCGGCCCGGGAACCGAACCCCCGACCGGTGCGCACCCGGAGGCGCCGATCGGTCGGCCACTTCCTCACGTGCACGACCATGTCACCAGCGACGGGGAGCTGCTGGTGTCCGGCCCGGGCTTGGCAACCGGGTACCTCGACCTGCCCGAGTTGACTGCGGCTGCGTTCACGGTCGCCGACCATGGGACGGGGCCGGCCCGCTGGTTCCACACCGGGGACCTCGTCAGTCGAGCCGACGGCGGCACGCTGTATTCGCATGGCCGAGCCGATGAACAGCTCAAAGTACTCGGTGTTCGGGTCCATCCAGCCGAGGTCGAGACGCAGCTGAACACCCATCCGGCAGTCACCGGCGCCGTCGTCGTCGGTGAACGGCTCCTGGGGCGAACCTCGTTGACGGCGTACGTGGTTGCGAATCGGCCCACCACCGCCGCCGAGCTCAAGGCATATCTCCGCGAGCGCCTACCGGCGCAATTCGTGCCCGCCCGGGTGAATTTCGTCGCGGCGCTGGCGTACACCGCCAACGGCAAGGTCGACCGTGCGGCAACACGGCAAGCCCTCGTCAACGGAAACAACCAAGGAGCGAAACGGTGAGTCCCGAACATATCGTCGAGATCTTCCGGCGGGTCCTCAAAACCACCGAGGTGGACGAACACTCCGACTTCTTCGAGCTCGGGGGTGACTCGTTGCTGGCAACCAGGGTGCTGAGCGCGATCGCTCGCGACTTCGGAATGGAACTCGTGTACGACGACCTCGTCGAGAACCCGACGGCCACTGACCTATTCGACCTCGTGGCAGTCGTGGCGCCATGACTGGGGTCGATACGCGCGTCGTCGTGGTCGGCGCCGGCCTCGCGGGCTTGATCGCGGCCCGTGACGTGGCGGCGTCAGGAGCCGAGGTCACCGTCCTCGAAGCACGCGACCGGGTGGGCGGCCGTATGCGCGGGGTGCCGATGCCCTCGGGCGTCGTCGCCGACGGAGGTGCGGCCTACCTCGGACGCCAGCACACCGAACTGCTCCAGCTCCTCAAGGATCACCGCCTCCACCTGGCGTCCACTGGCATGAGCGGCAGGAGCACCTTCCTGATCGACAACCAACGCACCACGACTGCGAGCAGGGTCCCGCCACTGGACGTCGTCGCACTCGGCGACCTGTTCGACCGTCTCGAAGATCTGGTCGAGACCGTCCGGCCGAATGCACCCTGGCTGACACCCGATGCCGATCGCCTCGATCGTCTTTCTGCGCAGCGGTGGCTCGTGGACGGGATCGCCCGTCCAGACGCACACACTTTCTTTCCTCTGTTTCTCGGCGAGATGATGGCCGCTGATCCTGCAGCGATCTCCGTTCTGCACATGGCTTTCTACCTTCGGTCCGGCGGAGGGCTCCGATACCTCAACGCTTTCGAGGGTGGGGCGCAGCAGTGGCGAATCGACGGTGGTGCCCACTTGCTCACCGAGGAGCTGGCTGAGCGACTCGGTGATCGGCTGCACCTCAATCAACCGGTCGCGGCCATCGATCAGGACGATCACGGTGTGGTCGTGCGGTGCGTCACCGACACCGCCCACCGGCAGTCCGAGTTCCGGGCTGATCGCGTGATCGTCGCATTACCGCCACTACTCGCTCAGCGCATCGACTTCCGTCCGGGTCTGAGCACGCCCCGGGCCACCACCGCCACGGGACGCGGCTGCGCCATCAAGGTTCACCTGGGCTACCGGTCGCCTATCTGGCGTGAGGGCGGGCTCTCCGGGTGGTCGGTGAGCACCAGCGGGCCGCTGCTGTCCACGGTCGACGACTCGCCACCCGATGCGTCCGCGGGTGTGCTGACGGGGTTTGTCACCGGCGCCGCAGCCTCCGCCTTCTCCGCGTTGTCGCCGGCCGCTCAGAAGGACGCGGCACTCGCCCACGTCGGGCGGCTCTTTCCGCAGCTTCCTCCGCCGAATGCCTGCTCGGTCACCGATTGGATTGCCGAAAAGTACAGCAGGGGCTGCTACGCCGCGTTGTTCGGGCCGGGGGACTGGCTTCGCCTGGGGCCGACTCTCACGGAGCCGCACGGCCGGATCCACTGGGCGGGCACGGAAACCAGCCTCGAGTACTTCGGCTTGATGGAAGGTGCGATCAGGTCGGGTCAGCGCGCGGCAGCCGAAGTGATCGATGCGGCAGATGCCACGAACAACTCCCCGAAGGTGCTGGTCCGATGAGCACAGTCGTCGAGAGCGAGGGGCCCGGCTTCACCGCGGTCACCGATCAGCCCTACATGTACGTGCGCAAATTGTTGGTCGAGCCGGACTGGCGGCGATATCCAGGGTGGGCGAAAGTGTCCCCCTCCGATTGGCATGATCCGCAATGGCAACGGGCACACTCACTCAAGAACATCGGTCAACTTCGTGCCGTGGTGGGCGATCTCCTCGAGGAGGAGTTCTACGCCGACCTGGCTGCCGACCAACAGCAGCGAGCAACGATGTCGATGTTGTTGCCGCCACAGATGCTCAACACCATGGCACCGCAGTGGGATTCGACACGTGGCACGCTCACGAAGCTCTTCTATGCCGATCCGATCCGGCGTTACATGCTCCCCGTGCTCAGCGACCGTCACCCCGAATGGTGCTCGCACCCCTACGCGGAACGCGATTCGCTGCACGAGAGCGATATGTGGGTGGTAGAGGGTCTGACCCACAGGTACCCGACCAAGGTGCTCGCCGAACTGCTGTCGACATGTCCGCAGTACTGCGCTCATTGCACGCGAATGGATCTCATCGGCAACTCGACGCCGACGGTCAGCAAGACGAGACTGACTCTTCAGCCGGCCGATCGGCAACGACAGATGCTGGATTATCTGCGCGCCACCCCGACGGTCCGTGATGTCGTGGTCTCCGGGGGTGACGTCGGTAATGTTCCCTGGCCGCGGCTGGAGTCGTTCATCACTCAACTGCTGGAGATCGACACGATCCGTGACATCCGACTGGCCACCAAGGCGCTGGCTGCATTGCCACAGCACTGGCTGCAGACGAAAGTGCTCGATGGGGTCAACCGGGTGGCGCGACTCGCAGCCGAACGAGGTGTCAATCTGGCGTTGCACACGCACATCAATCACGTGCAATCGGTGACTCCTCTCGTCGCCACCGCGGCCCGCGCCCTACTCGATGCCGGGCTTCGAGATGTGCGGAACCAGGGTGTCCTGATGCGGGGAGTCAACGCCACCGCAGAGGACCTTCTCGATCTGTGCTTTGCGCTGCAAGGTGAGGCGAACATCCTCCCTTACTACTTCTACATGTGCGACATGATCCCCAACGCCGAGCACTGGCGAACACCGCTGTGGCAGGCACAGCAGCTGCAACTGTCGATGATGGGTTATCTGCCCGGCTTCGCGACGCCGCGCCTGGTCTGCGATGTTCCCTTCGTCGGAAAACGCTGGGTGCACCAGGTCGTTCGCTACGATCGCAACCTGGGAGTCTCCTACTGGAACAAGAACTACCGCACCGTTCTGGAGGGTGCGGACGACGACGCCCTGGACCGGTCGTACCCGTACTTCGATCCGATCGACACCCTGCCGGAACTCGGTAAGGCGTGGTGGCGCAAAAACGGCCATCGCGCCTGCGACACATCCGTTCCCGCTGCCGAGATCGACTCTCCCGAGCCCGCCCCGACCGGCGGCACCGTATGTGAACCGTACGGTGCCGCCGTTGGGGCGAACGGGCAGCACGTGTCGACTCTGCACCCGACAGTCCACAGAGACAAGGAGGCGCTGGACATGCGCGACATGGCGGCCACCCGAGGCGGCACAGAATGACTGCGCCGCCCCTTGTTCGCCGATTCAGATCCACGATCGGTTTTCGGTCGGAGTCTGCCGACCGAGTGATGAAGCAGGTCACAGAGACCAAAGCACGTGCGAGTCATTGGAAGACGATGCACCGGCGGCACGTGATCGCAACGGACGCCGTTGCTGTGGTGGTGGCTGTCACGGTCGCCCAACTCGCTCGGTTCGGTCTTCCGGAGTCGACCAGCCCCGCGATGGGCGACCAGTGGCGATATGTGACCGCCTGCTCGATCATCTTGGCGATCGTCTGGCTTGCCGCACTGGGACTGCAGGAGTCATGGGATCTTTCGCTGACCGGAATCGGCACGGAGGAGTACCGCCGGGTAGTCACCTCTACCGCATGGGCGTTCGGCATCATCGCTGTCACGGATCTGCTTCTCCAGCTCGGATTGGTCCGCGGCTACCTGGCCATCGCGCTACCGGTCGGTCTGGTGGGACTACTTGCGGGAAGACATTGTCTGAGACGGGATCTCGCCAGAAAGAGATCGCGTGGTGCGTTCACGAGCCAGGTGGTCGTGCTGGGTAAGCCACGTTCGGTGATCGCGCTGTGCAACACCTTCAATCGGTGTAGTCACGCCGGCTACCGTGTGGTCGGCGCCTGCTTGCCCGACTATCAGGGCAAAGTCGGTCTCGAGATCGACACACGGACGGGGCCCGTGCCGGTGCTGGGGAATCAGCATTCCGTCGCGGAGGTGGTGAGCCTCACCAACGCGGATGCACTCGCCGTGACTTCTGCTGAGCATCTCGGCCATGAGCACATGCGAACCTTGACCTGGCAACTCGACTCGTTGGGGACTGACCTCATCGTCATGCCGGGCATGGTCGACATCGTCGGTCCCCGACTCAAGATCCGCCCGATCGACAACATGCCTCTCTTCCACGTGGCGCGGCCCCGCCACGACGGAGCGTTGCACTATCACAAGCGCTTCTTCGACCTCGTGGTGGGAACCATCGCGTTGGTCCTGCTCAGCCCCGTGATGCTGGTGGTTGCCGCGGCGATCAAGTGGCACGACGGCGGCCCGGTGTTCTTCTGCCAGGAGCGCGTCGGTTACAACGGAATTCAGTTCCGCATCGTTAAGTTCAGAACGATGAAGCCGGAGTCCGAGAAGCAACTGGATACGGAGCGAATCGTCTCTGGACAATCGGATGGCATCTTCTTCAAGTCGGCCACGGACTCGCGAATCACCCCGATCGGGCATTGGCTCCGCAAGACGAGCATCGACGAGATCCCGCAGCTGTTCAACGTTCTCGCCGGCTCGATGAGCATCGTCGGCCCCCGGCCGCTGGTTCCGGGCGAGGGGTCTTCTGTCGAGTACTTCATCGAGCGCAGAGGTCTCGTCAAACCAGGTATCACCGGTCTCTGGCAGGTGTCGGGGAGATCCGACGTATCCGCTGCCGAGCGCATTCGCTTGGACCACTTCTACGTCGACAACTGGTCCTACGTACAGGATCTGGTGATCATCCTGCGGACGGTGCGGACGGTTCTCCAAGGCCACGGAGCGTATTAGAACCATGACACAGAACGGAACATTCATGAAGTCCTCGAGTGTGACGCACGCCGTGAAGCCCGCCGTGCACGCTGTCGGCAAGATATCCGACCTGAGCGTGCTGGACTCTTTCGCCCGCTACGACGCCGATTCCAGCGCCGGTTCGTTGGCCGGCCTTCAGGTGTGCGTTGTCGCGTGCCACTTCCGCCCCGAGTCATCGGGAAGCGCGCCCTACAACTCGTTGCTCGTCGACACTCTTGCCGATGCCGGCGCAGCAGTGAAGGTCGTCACCGGCGTTCCGCACTATCCCGAGTGGCGCGTGGTCGACCCGCAGTATCAGACGGGGCTGCGATGGCGTGAATCACCGACTCGAGCGACAGATACCGGCTCGGTCGACATAGTGCGACTACGCCATGCGGTTCCGCGAAATCCCAGCCTCGTCGGACGAATGCGCTTGGAGATGAGTTTCGCGGCGCTGAGCGCGCCTGCTGTCATCGCGACACGTGCCGACATCGTGATCGCCGTGACGCCGCTCCTGGGCGCTGCGGTGGCCGGCATGGTGGGCCGGCGTCGGCGCCCGTTCGGCGCCATCGTGCATGACCAGGTGGGTAAAGCTGCTGTCCAATCCGGAAGCACCGGCGGACGTATCGCGAATCAAATTGCGGCAGTGGAGTATTCCGTGCTTCGCCGCGCCGACCGGGTAGGCGTTGTCACGGAGGGCTTCCGGCCGGCTTTGGTAGCGGGCGGAGTGGACGACCGACGGATCGTCGAGCTACCCCTGTTCTCGCACGTCAGCCCTGTGGATCTCGCTCCAGCGGCGGCCCGACGCGCACTGGGCTGGCGGGACACCGGCCGCTTCACTGTTGTGCATACCGGGAACATGGGGATGAAACAAGGCCTGGAGCATGCCCTGGAGGCTGCCCGAGCCGCTGCCGTGCGATATCCAGGCGAGTTCGAGTTCGTCTTCGTGGGGGACGGCAACACGAGGCAGGCGTTGGAACACCAGGCCTGCGGACTGGACGGAATCAGATTCGTCGATCCGGTGCCCGATGCGCTGTACCCACTCACCCTGGCTGCAGCAGATGTCCTTCTGGTTCACGAGCGCCCTGGAGTCAGGGAGATGTCGCTTCCCAGCAAGCTCACCTCGTACACCACCGCGTCGCGACCGATCATCGCGGCGGTCGCCGAAGGCGGCATCACCGGATCGTTGTTGAGCTCCCGCGACGCAGCGCTTCTCGTGCCGAACGGCGATCCGGGAGCGCTCGTCAGCGGTCTGTGTGAAATCCGGTCCGACAGTGCGCTGCGTGCCCGGCTCGTGGACAACGCCCGGCGGCTCGGGCAGGCGGAGTTCTCCGAGCGTCGCGGTCGGCAGCACTTCGTGACGTTCGCCAAAGCGCTCGCCGACTCCTCAGAACCAAGGAAGGGACAAGAATGAAGAAGGCTGTCATCACCGGGATCACCGGCCAGGACGGGTCGTACCTCGCTGAGCTGCTCCTCGACAAGGGCTACGAGGTACACGGGTTGATCCGTCGTTCATCGACGTTCAACACGTCGCGGATCGACCATCTCTACGTGGATCCGCACAATCCGGATGCCCGTTTGCATCTGCATTACGGCGATCTCCGGGACGGAGCCCGTCTGGTGACGCTGCTGTCGCAGATCTCGCCAGATGAGGTGTACAACCTCGGCGCGCAATCACATGTCCGTGTGAGCTTCGACGAGCCGGAACACACCGGCGACACGACAGGGATGGGGTCGATCCGGCTGTTGGAGGCGGTGCGACTCTCAGGAGTGCAATGCCGGTTCTATCAGGCGTCGAGTTCGGAGATGTTCGGCGCATCACCGCCCCCTCAGAACGAGGAGACATTCTTCTATCCGCGTTCGCCCTACGGGGCCGCAAAGGTCTACTCCTACTGGGTGACCAAGAACTACCGCGAGGCATACGGCATGTTCGCGGTGAACGGAATACTGTTCAACCACGAATCGCCCCGTCGCGGAGAAACATTCGTGACCCGGAAGATCACCCGGGCAGTCGCGCGGATCAAAGCCGGGCTGCAGGACGACCTCTATCTTGGCAACCTGGACGCTGTCCGTGACTGGGGTTACGCGCCGGAATACGTGGACGGCATGTGGCGGATGTTGCAGGTCGACGAGCCGGATGACTACGTACTGGCGACAGGCCAGGGCCACACTGTCCGGGACTTCGTGAGCATCGCTTTCGACAGGGCAGGGCTCGATTGGCAGGACCACGTGAGGTTCGACCAGGGTTATGTCCGTCCCACCGAGGTCGACGCGCTCATCGGTGATGCATCGAAGGCAGCGCGCGTGCTGGATTGGAAAGCCGAGGTGCGCACTCCTGATCTCGCCGCGATCATGGTGGACGCCGATATCGAGGCGTTGCGGTGTGCGGGCACGCCATGGGTGGATACGCCGCAGTTGGCCGGCCGGGCATAGAGAACCGATCTCATGGCCACGTGGACAGGTGACTCGGATCGCTTGCGAATACTGCATGCGGTCACGTTGCTCACCCCGGACGGTGCGTACGGCGGACCCGTGCGGGTCTCGCTCAATCAGGCGTCGGCACTGCGCATCCGTGGTCACTCGGTGACACTCGCAGCGGCAGAGCGAGGGTTCGACGTGAGACCCACATGGGCCGAGGGAACCCCGCTTGTCGTCCGGCCCGCTGTGCGTGTGGTTCCTCGCCCGGGCTTCGCAGGTCTGACTGCCCCCGGCCTACTGGCGTGGTTCTTGCGAGCGCACGGCGATTTTCAGGCAGCACACGTCCATCTGGCACGCGACCTGGTCCTGTTACCGCTGGCCGTGGCTATGATGCGGGCAAAACTGCCCTATGTTGTCCAGGCCCACGGCATGATCCTGCCTGGAGCGCATCCATTCGCCGACCGCATGATCGTCCGAAAGCTGCTGTGTCGCGCGCATGAAGTCTTCTACCTCACCACCGATGAGCACGACGCACTCGATGAGGTCGCCGGCGGGAACGCTCGACTCACTCCGCTGCCGAACGGCGTACCGCTGTATCAAGCCGCCACGTACTCGCGGCGGGTACCCGAGGTTCTCTATCTGGGACGGCTTCATCAGCGCAAGCGCCCAGTTGACTTCGTGGCGGCAGCGAAAGAACTGAATGCGCGCGGGATCACCGCGGACTACACGCTCATCGGACCGGACGAAGGCGAAGGCAGGAAGGTCCAGGAGGTCGCCGCCCAGGCGCCCAACATCAACTGGGTGGGCCCGATCGAGAGTGGGGCGGGTCCGGCACGCATGCGGCAGGCATCGATATTCGTCTTGCCGTCGGTGAGCCCTGAGCCCTACCCGATGGCCGTCCTCGAAGCGATGTCTGTCGGCCTTCCCGTCGTCGTGACCGATCAGTGCGGATTGGCGCCCATGATCCGAAAGTACGACTGCGGAATCGTCATCGAACCCGGTCCGTCGAACATCGCCCGGGCCGTCGAACACCTGGTCTCAGCGCCCGACATCGCCCGGAAAATGGGTGAACGTGGGCGCAGTGCCGTCAAGCACGACCTCGGTATGTCGTACGTGGGCCAACGGTTGGAGATGAGCTACTCCGCCGCGGCACGTGTCCGCAGGTGGCTGCCATGACATCGCGGCATTCCTCGTGGCGGTCCGCGATCGGGACTGTGGCGCTCGCACTTCTGCTCGTGGCCGCGACGGCCAGCGTGACGGTGATTCTCACGAACCGGGGTGGAGAGTCGTTGTCCGTCCCTGCTGACGGACCGCTGCGCATCTCGGTGATCGGTGACTCGTACAGCGCGGGCTCCGACAACGACGTGACATGGCCGTCGCTGGTTGCCGCCGCGTCCCCGTTCAGCATCTCGAATGTCGCAGTGGCCAACTCCAGTTACGCCGGCCGCGCAGGGCAGAGCGGACGCTTCGCGGATCAGGTCGACAAGGCCATCGCCTCCAAGCCTGACGTGGTCGTGGTCTTCGGCGGAGTCGGGGATGTGGCACTTCCCGATCAACAAATCACCCAATCTGCCGTCGATCTCTTCACCGAACTCAGCAGGCGAGCCCCCGACGCTGCACTCGTCGTGTTCGGCCCGATCTGGCATCAGCACCCGGTACCTGATGTCTTCAAGTCGCTCGACTCGGATATCGCCGAGGCTGCCAACGACACGCACACCACCTATGTGCCTCTGATAGGGGAGAATTGGCTTGCTGCCGACGGTTTGATGCGACGCAATGTGGCACCGACCGACGAGGGTCAGTCCGTGCTGGCGCAACGCTTGAGATCACTTCTCCTGGCACAGATTCGCGGGACCAGCAGGGCGGTTCTCCCATGATCACCGGATTCCGCGGTCGCGTCGCGATGCCCCGTCGATCGACACTTCTTCTCGGCGTCCTGGCGATTGCGGCTGCCATAGCAGTCCCTCACGTCATCCTGGACAATTCAGCGGCCGACCCGGACGGGCCACCATTGCAGACCATCGCTGCCCCACCCACATTGCCGAGTCGGACTGCACCCGCTGCCCTGTTCATCGGTGACTCGTACACCAAGGGTCCCACCACGCCGGACCTGAGCTACGGCTGCATGACGGCGACGGCATTGGGGTGGGAATGCAACATCGCCGCCGAAGGCGGGACGGGCTACCTCAGCGGGGGTCCGGGACACCGGCTCGAGGTCACCCAACCCGACTTGCCGTCCACATCGTTCGTCGAGCGGTTACCTCGTCTGCGCGAAATGTATCGAGCAGACGTAGTGGTTCTCGACGGTGGCCGGAATGACATGCAGTTCGCCACCTCCGACGTCGATCCGATATTCGCCTACACCGTGAAGCAGGTCGTCGAATCGTGGCCGAACAGCCACATCATCGTGATCGGACCCTGGTTCCTCAACGAGCCGGTGATCAGGCCCCCATCTCTGGCGGGGGAGACGATAGGCCACGAGTTCCGGTCGGTACTTCGTTCCAACCCCGAGTTCGACGATGTCGAGTTCATCGATCCTGGAGCGCTGGGCTGGTTCGTCGGTATCGACACATCCCCGTACGTGGGCGACGACGGGATTCACCCCACCTTCGCCGGCGTGAAGAAGATCGCCGAACTGCTCACCGAAGCATTGAAGGCGCAGGGGGTTACGCGTCCATCATGAACTCGACCCTGACTGATTACATGTTCGTGCTCCGGTGGTGGTGGCGGATCCCGGTCGCGTTCACTCTGCTGTCGGTTCTCGCGACATCTCTGTTCTTCATCGCGAAGCCACCCGAATACGAAGCCAATGCTGTGTTGTTCGTGACGACTCCACGGGACGACGAGCGGAGCTTCTACGAGGGGGACGACTATGCCAGGCAGCGAGCCGACACCTACTTCGCCCTGAGCAGAAGTCCGGAGATCGCCAAGAGGGTGATCGACGACCTCGGAATGGACATCGACCCAGAGCAGATGATCGACCGCGCCAACCTGTCCCCGGTCCACGGCACCGTGCTGCTGCAATTGACGACGACGGGTGACACCCCGTTGCAGGCCCAAGCGATAGGCAACGCCTACATCGAGGAGATCCGCCGGAGCATCAACGCGTTGGAAACGGTGTCGGCGGGATTGGCTCCGCGCGTCGACTTGATTCCCGTGAGGGCACCGTCCTCTCAGGGACGGGCGGGAATGTTTCCGCCTTCGCTGATCGTCGGTGCTGCAGGACTTCTCGGCCTGATCGCCGGCGCGTTCGTCGCCGTCGTTGTTGCCCTCCTCGACGGGAGGATTCGTCGTCCCGAAGATGCCGCGGAAGCCACAGGAACTCCCGTGCTGGCCACTGTCCGTTCGGTGCCGTGGCAGTCCCCGGAAATTCGACCGTGGGATGAAGAGTCCGGCCGGCAGCTTCGAGGCACCTTGGACAGGCTCGCGATCCTCGGGTCGAAGGTCATCATGGTGGCCTCGGCTGAACGAGCCGCAGGAAAAACCGGCATCGCCCTGATCGCGGCACGGGCACTGGCCAGCAGAGGTTCGACCGTGGCCGTGGTCGACTTCGATTCTCGAGGCTCCCGAATGGCCTCGATCCTGGGATCGGACGCCGCGCAGACCGTCAGCGGCCTCGTCCACGGCGGTGCGTCGCAGCACCAGCTGCTGACCTCTGTGCAGACGGTGGCCTCCGCGAATTGGCACGGCATCACCGTCATCCCGTTCGGTCCGAACGAGGGGGACCCGGGAGCAACGGCCGATCACCCGGGCACGGCGCGGATGTTCGACGAACTCCGCAGCAGATACGACTGGGTCATCGTGGACACCCCCGCGGTAGTCGAATTCAGCGATGCGGTGCGACTGGTCCGACACGCGGATGCAGTCGTGCTCGTTGCCAGGGCGGGCCAGACCAAATTCGACGCCTTGCGTTTGGCGTGTCAACAGTTGACGGCGGCGGCCGGACAGGTGCTCGGGGTGGTGTTCGTCGCCCAGAGCGCTCCGCGACAGCAACGAGACCAGCTGAGCCGCAATGGAAGTCCCATCGACAGCACCGACCACTCCGGATCGCCCGCCCGGTCCGCGTTCCCGACTCCGATCCCAGCGAGGAGACTGTGATGGATTTTCAGACCGTCATCAGCGCGATACGGCGTAGGTGGTGGGTTCTCGTGATCACCGCGCTCGTCGGTGTCTTCGTCGGGAACCTGGTGAGTACCCACGCAGTTCGCGAATACACGGCGACGACCAGGTTGTTCGTTGCCGCCACGGGTGGGGGCAACAGCTCATCTGAGGCGTATTCAGGCGGCCAGTTCTCAGAGCAGCGTGTTCAGTCGTACGCACAGATGATCTCTGGTCAGCAATTGACCAGGCGTGTCGTCGACAGATTGCATCTGCCTTTGTCGGCCGACGAGTTGTCGTCGAAGGTGAACGCTGCCATCGTGCCGCGAACGGTGCTCCTTGATCTGTCCGCCACCGATCCCTCGCCTGAACGCGCCACGGACATCGCCAACGCGCTGGCGGACGAGTTCATCGAGTACACCGGTCCCCTCGAGACTCCCGTCGGGGAGAGCACGCCTCGCGCGACGATCACAGTGGTGAACCGCGCCCAGATACCATCGACGCCGAGTTCTCCGAATGTCGTCACAAACGCCGTGTACGGCTGCATCGGCGGCCTGATGATCGGGTTGCTGTTCCTTTCTTTGATCCCGGTCGTATCACGGCGAATCAACTCGGTCGAGGAGTTGGCCCGGCTCACGGGCGCACCTACTGCAGGCCCCCTGCTGGTGCCCGATCCTGGCGCCTCCACCCAGCACAGCGTCTTCGACGGGTCGTGCCCTGAGGAGTCGGAGGGCCTTCGACGCCTCAGGGTGCAGCTGGACGCGCACGACCCAGCGCCGCAGGTTCTCCTCGTGGCACCCGCTTCCTCTGGTCGAGCGGCCGCCGCGCTCGGCGCCGGCGTCGCTGCGGCGTTCGCCGAAACGGGACGCAGCACCGCACTCATCACGGCCGATTCCTCACTGGACGCCAGGTGGTTCGGTGTGACAGACGACAGCCCGGGACTGACCGACCTGCTCTGCGGCCGTGCAGGATTCGACGACGTGCTGCACAGTACGGTCCGTCCCGACCTTTCCGTCGTCCCTCACGGCGGGATCCACGCGATGGAGTCGCTACTCTCGTCGGCGGCGATGAGCGCTTTCGTCGACGACCTCCGTAAAGAGTTCGACCGCGTGGTGATTGTGACCGCGTCGGTGAACGACAGCAGCGCTGCATGCGTCCTGTCGGCGGTCGTCGACGCTGATCTGTTGGTGGTCGACACGTCGAGATCACATCGCGGGGACGTGGCGGGAGCCATCGGCGAATTCACGGCGGCGAGGGCTCATGTCCTGGCCGCCGTCATGGCCAAAGTCGTGGTCCCCGCGCATCCGCAGAAGACGTCGAAAGGCTCCCGATGAACAAGCTGGCTTATATGAACATCGACCGGATTCCCGACACACTCTCGGAGCCGGGGCGGCGCTTCTCCCTCGACGGCTTCACCGGGCGGGGATATGAGCGCGGCCGCAGCATCGGTGTTCAAGTTCTGTGGCTGATCGCACGTCAAGTGCTGATGAAGTGGTGGTGCCCCAACGAGCTTCGCATCACGGTGTTACGTATGTTCGGCGCCAAAATCGGCGCGGGAGCGTTGATTCGGCATGAAGTCAAAATCCACTGGCCTTGGAAACTGGAGGTCGGAGACAACTCCTGGATAGGCGAGGAGGTGTGGATCCTGAACCTCGAGCACGTGACCATAGGGTCGAACACGTGCATCTCGCAGGGCGTGCTCATCTGTACCGGAAGTCATGACCGGCGCAGTCCCACTTTTGAATTCGACAACGCTCCCATCGTCATCGGTGATTCGGTGTGGGTCGCGGCGCGTGCGACCGTCCTACGAGGCACTCGTATCGGAGACGGTGCCACCATCGGCGCAACGGTGGTGGTGGCCGGCGATGTGCCCCCCGAGACGACCCTGCTTGCGAGCGAACCGCGAGTCCGGCGTTCCTGATCGACCGAATGAGAGGCAATTGTGTACAACGAACCGAAGGTCTACGTCGCCGGCCACCGAGGCATGGTGGGATCAGCCATCACGCGTCGTCTCCTCGAGGAGGACGCTCATGTCATCACTCGCTCACACGAAGAACTGCCTTTGGATGATGCGGTAGCGGTGGATGAATTCTTCGCCGCGGAGCGCCCCGATGTCGTGGTGCTCGCCGCGGCGAAGGTCGGTGGAATCATCGCCAACGCAACGCTGGGGGCCGACTTCATCCGCGAGAATCTGATGATCCAGACGAATGTCATCGACTCCGCATACCGCAACGGAACCCAGAAGTTCATGTTCCTCGGATCGAGCTGCATCTATCCCAAACACGCGGAACAACCGATCACGGAAAAGGCGCTTCTCACCGGTCCTCTGGAGGAGACGAATCGGCCGTACGCCGTCGCGAAGATCGCGGGCATCACGATGTGCGACGCGTATGCCCGGCAGTACGGTTTCAACGCATTCGCGGTGATGCCGTCGAACGTGTACGGGATAGGGGACAACTTCCACCCGGAGCACTCGCACGTCGTCGCAGGCCTGATGCGCCGCTTCCACGAGGCGAAGCTGTCGGGTGAGCCGAAAGTCGTCGTGTGGGGGAGCGGATCACCGTTGCGAGAGCTCATCGAGGCCGATGACCTGGCTGATGCCTGTGTCTTCCTGCTCCGCCACTATGACGACCGCGGCATCATCAATGTGGGTTCAGGACAGGAGATTTCAATCCGCGATCTGGCACTTCTGATGCGGATGGTCGTGGGATACGACGGCGAGGTCGAGTTCGACGCAACCAGGCCGGACGGCACACCGCGCAAGCTCATGGACAACAGCAAGTTGAGGGCGCTCGGTTGGCAGCCGACTCTCACGATCGAGGCCGGGCTGAAGAAGATGTACGCCTGGTTCGTCGAGTCGCAGGCCGGCGTTCGCTGAGAAGGAGGCCGGTCTGTGAAGAAGAAGATCGAGATGCTGGTCTGGCTCCTGCCGGGCAGCGGGCTGAAGAACAGACTCTTGCGAATCTTCGGCCACCATGTCGCTGCCTCCGCCCGAATCGGTCCCCTCCTGGCGGTGAATGTCGGCCGCGCCGTCATTGGTGAGAACGTGACGATCGGACCGCTGAACCTGTTTCGCCGTGTTCGCCTGCTGAAGGTGGGCGATGGAGCGTCGATCGGATCACTCAACACGATCTCTGCGCATCCCGCCTTTCAAGCAATGCACCCAGATGTCGGATGTCTCGTCATGGGTAGCGGCGCGATCATCACGAGTCGACACAACATCGATTGTTCCGGAAACGTCGCACTCGGCGACATGTCCGGTATCGCCGGCCAGCGGACGACCATTCTCAGCCACGAGATCGACATCATGCTCGACGTGCAGACCGCAGGATGGGTCACCATCGGTGAACGCTCCTTGGTACTGACCAACTGTCTGGTGCTGAAAGGCGCCGTGCTGCCACCACATTCGCTATTGGTCGCGAACTCGATGCTGCGTCGGCCGAGTAAGGCGAATCACGCATCGGGCATCTACGGCGGGTCGCCCGCCGAGTTCATCAGGTCGATTTCGTTGGAGGGCGGCAGTTGGTTCGAACGGGCGGAAAGCGCGACGACCACGCTCAGGGTGGATCTACCCCGCAGCATGCGGTCCAACGGCATCCGTCGCGCAGTCGTCGTCGCGCCGTCGCCACCGTCAACCGAGAAGGGCTTGGACGGCTGCGAGCGCCGGCTTGGCTGTGAAATCTGATCGGACCAAACCGT
Organism: Actinomycetes bacterium; assembly: GCA_023404955.1. Lineage (GTDB taxonomy): Bacteria > Actinomycetota > Actinomycetes > Mycobacteriales > Mycobacteriaceae > Mycobacterium. The sequence continues at coordinate 18,098 of JAEXZY010000160.1, read as the reverse complement.
AGTTGTATTGCACGTTGGGGCTTCCCGTTTCGACATCGCGGAAGTCGAAGAGAAAGATGGGACCACCGTTGTGAAGAGACCGCAGGTAACTTATCCCGTTGGTCAGGATGTCACTCTGACGCTGCAGGGACACGCCGACCTGCTGACCGGAGAGATCGGGGGCGACGGCTCCGGGGGTGGCGGTGGACGCACCGAATTCGGTGAACCAGATCAGCTTTTCTTCCTGGCCTTGCTTGGCCATCACATCGCTGACGTCTTTGATCGCTCGGTTCGAATTCGAGGTGTCCGACGTGCCTTCAGCGGTCAGAAGCTCGGGGGTGCTGTACGGGTGCATGGCGACCGCGTCGAAGAACTCACCTGCACCATTGTCGTACAAGCCCTTGATGAAGGTGACAGGAGACATTTCCGTGGGGTTGTCCACCGCCGGGGACGTACCGCCGGTGATCACCACGGACTGCGGATCGACATCCTTGATGGCTCGGTAGGACGCCTTGAGCATCGACGTGTACAACGCCAAATCAGGGGCCGGTGCAAAGGCGTCGTCAATGTTCGGCTCGTTCCAGATCTCCCAGTTGTGAATGACATTCGAGTAGCGCTTTGCGGCTTGAGCGACGAAGTTGGCCCACGGGCCCGCGTCGGCCGGTGCGGGATGGACGAGGTCCCGGTACTGAGCGGGAACAGCCCAGGAGGGCGCATAGGAGAGCACACCGAGGACGGTCAGACCTCGGCTGGCGGCGCCATTGATCAGCGAATCCGTGTATCCCCAGTCGAATTGACCCGGCGATCGCTCGATGAGATCCCACTCGATCTGGAGCCGAACCGCCCTGAAGCGATCGGCCGCAATCTGGTCGTACTGCCTGTCGCGGGTAGCGGAGTCGATCAGCGTGACGGCGTTCACCCCGACGAGGCCCGGCGGCAGCGCCGCGGTCGGGGGCATGGGCCTCGCGAAAGAATCAGGCGGCGGGACCGTCTGGCATCCGACTATCGCGATGACCAACCCCACGATGACGAACACGGCCAGTCGTGGAATGGGAGCGGGGTGTTGGCCCCTCAGAACATTCAACGTGTGGCTCCCCTCCGACCGACAACCCGAGAATGGGGCGATACCGGTGCTCTCCGTGCCAGAATGCCCGCCGATCGGCTGATCTGCAATGGGCACCTCACGCGCGCACTGTTCGCGGGCATCGGACCGCCCCGATGAACGGCGTGGTCGCGCGGTACGCGCCCATCGCGAGTCGGGACGGTGAGAGTTCGTTCGCCTCAGACGTCGTCGCTCCTTCTTCGCGCGGGTCATTCGAGAGGCGACGGGAAACCGCGCGCCGAGCGCTCACCGTTGTCGTGCTGGTCGCGTTGGGTGCGACAACGGCGATTCAGATCCAGGGTTTCACGTTGACGATGCTGGCCCCGATCTGCCTTCTCCTGGCGCCCGCATTGCTGTTGACGCGCCCCACCCTCGGTCAGTGGCTGCCGCTGGCTCTCGCCCTGATCGGATTCGCTGCGTTCTGCGTCTCGGCCCAGATCAACCACTTGAGTCTCGTCGATCAACGAGTGCAGCAGTGGGCAGCGTTTGCATTGTATTTCGTGGGGTTCTCGGTGCTCGCCGGCAAAGATCTCCTTCGCATCTTCGCGATCTACTGCGGGATCGCGATCGGCGCATCGAGCTACAGCTTTTTCCACGTCGGGGCATCCGTCGACGCCTATGGTTCGACCGCAGAGCTCTGGAAATACGGCTTCGGGCAGTGGGTCGTCGTCATCGTGCTCTTCTGCCTGGTCCTTCTGAAAGTCCCTCTGCCGCTTCAGGCGCTGTCACTACTGCTCGTCGCGGCCTACAGTTTGAGCGCTGATTACCGATCACTGGCGACCAATTGCGTGCTTGCGACCGTGATAGCGCTGGTGGGATGGGTTGCTGCCAACAGGGCGCCCCGTTGGGTGCCAGTCGCACTCGTCGCACTATCGGGAACGGCGATGTATGCGATCGTACCGCGCCTGGCCGCCGACGGACTCCTCGGCGACGCGATCAAGCGGAAGACGGAATCGCAACTCGCCGAGGGCGTCCCGCTCATTCTGGCCGGCCGAACGGAGTCGCCGCTGTCGATATCGGCCATCCTCGAGCGTCCGTGGTTCGGTTGGGCCAGTGCCAACAACATCAGCGCGGAGGCTTTCGACCGCGCCAAGTCGCTGGCGATCTCGCTTGGCTTCGACCCTGCCGTGCCGATCGAGAGCGGCTGGTACTTCGCCAACGGAGACGTGTCCCTCCACTCGATATTGCTCGGCGCGTGGGCGGAAGGTGGACTCTTCGCCGCGCTACTTCCGCTGGGACTGATGATCGCGGCGCTGGCCATGGTCTGGAACGCCCCGCGATATGGGCGCTGGTCCGTTCTGGTGATCGCGGCGTCGGTGCAGGCGGTGTGGGATCTGCTCTTCTCGCCCTGGTCCTACGGATTCCTCTCGGGCTTCGCTCTGCTCGCGGTCGTCTTCGCCGCGAGGCACCTGCCCCCGCGGTCACACTACGACGACAAGGAGTTCCTCCGTTGACCATCGAACGCACAGTGAGCGTCGTCATCCCGACCGTCGGCAGACCGAGTTTGCGCACCGCGGTCGAGTCCGCGCTGAACCAAACCGTCCCACCCCTTGAAGTCATCGTCGTGGTCGATTCCGACAGTCAACCGGAATTACCGACATCCTCGGTGATCCGCGTACTGCGGACATCAGGAGGAGAGGGGCCCGGCCGCGCCAGACAGCTGGGGATCGACTCCGCGAACGGCAGTATCATCGCCCTGCTCGACGATGACGATTCCTGGAAGAAGGCCAAACTCGAGAGGCAACTCGCCGCAGCGCCGGATTGTCGGGACCGTTGGATCGTCTCCTGTCGTTACGAGCGACGGGCGGACGGTCGCAAGCCGCTGACGATGCCGCGCAGGTTGATCGATCCGCATGAACGGGTGGCTCCTTACCTGATGCAACTGGTCTCCATGAGACGTGCGCGACCCTCGCTCGCGGTGCCGACACTCATGTTTCCCAGAGCGGTTGCAGATGCGGTCCCTCTGTCGGTATCGGCCGGCTCGATCCATGATGACCCTTCGTGGTTGATGAAGGTTCAGCGCGAACTACCCGATCTACCGATTGTCCAGATCCCTGATTGCCTCGTCGAGGTCAATGTGACGGCCAACTCGGAGTCACGTCCAGGAGTGGATCGAAGTGCCGACTACATCGAGTGGGGCAGAAGTGAGCTCGTCGACGAGTCCAAGCGCGTGCGAGGGGATTACTTCCTCTACAGCCCCGTCAGTTCCGCGCTCGAAGCCGGCTCGTTCCGCAGCGTTGTGCGGTCGATAGTCGCAAGTGTTCGATGGGGTCGCCCAGGAATCTGGGCATGGGTCTACGCCTTGTCAGCGACTCTACGGATCGCGCTGAGAAAGGTGCGACGCTCCCTGGGGAGAAGGTCGGGGGGATCGGACCGATGAAATCTGCTCCGAATGTTTCGGTGATCACCATCACCTTGAACGACCTCGACGGCCTCAAACGAACTGTCGAAAGCGTTCGGGCTCAGCGGTACTCGGGAGCCATCGAACACATCGTGATCGACGGCGGATCGGGTGACGACGTCGTGGACTACCTGCGCCAGATCGAATCCGGCCTGGGGTATTGGAAGTCCGCGCCCGATGCCGGGAGATATGACGCGATGAACCAGGGGATCGCCCATGCATCCGGAGATCTTCTGTGGTTCCTCCATTCTCGTGACCGCTTCTCCGATCCTCACTCGCTGGCCCACGTGGTACAGGAGATCGCGAACCGCGGTCCCGTGAGTGACCTGTGGGGCTACGGCATGGAGAATCTGATCGGGCCGGACGGGGTGAGCGTCGGCCTGCAGGCACCCATGCCGTTCGACATGCGGAAGTTCCTGATGATCAAGGCGACCATCCCCCACCAAGCATCCTTCTTCGGATCATCTGTGGTCAGCAGAATCGGTGGATACGATCTCGAGTTCGACATCGCTGCCGATCAACTCTTCATGCTGCGCGCTGCGCTCGTGTGTGAACCCATCACGATCGAGCGCGTGGTGACCGATTTCGACATTACGGGTGCGGGTTCGGCACGCTCGGTCGATGACGTCTTCGACGACATGCGGAGGATATGGGACTCGGTCGGCTGCTATCCCTTCAGCGGAAGGTTGACCTCGCGCGCTCTTCTGCGCTGCTGGGAACACGCGGTGAAAGCCAAGATGACGATGCTTCCAGCAGTGACGGCCATGAGGGCGTGGTCGGTTCACGCGTCCGCCAACATGTTCGGGCGAGGAGTGCCGTGCAGCGATGCGCCACTGTGACCGTGACCGGATGTCGCGTGTATCCCCGTCGGGCCGACCGACGAGGACTGAATCGATGCGCTCGCATCGCCGGGGGGCGAAGAGATGCGCGGGCCCAGCCGAAGGGCCACAAACAGTTTGTCGTTCGATGTTGTGTCTGGGGGAGTAATGAACGATCCGTTTGCCCGCAAGAGTGGCCTGCAGCGCGCCGCGCACAGTGCCGTCGATGCTGTCGTCGGTAACCGTTGGGGGTCGATCCGAAGTGTGCGGACGTGTCAGCCACTCGTGGCGTTGACCTTCGATGACGGTCCCTGCAGTGAGTGGACCCCCAAGATACTGGACATTCTCGCGCAGCATCGCGCGCATGCAACGTTTTTCATGTTGGTCGAGAACGCACGCCGGCTGCCGGGTTTGGTGCATCGCGTCGTCTCGGAGGGGCACGAGATCGGTCTGCATGGTTTCGATCACCGCCGGCTGGCCGGCGGCTCGCGGCGATCGACGCGACTGACGCTCGCCGCAGCGGCATCAGAACTCGCCACGATCTCCGGCGAACCAGTGAAGTATTTCCGTCCCCCGTTCGGCGCTCAGACCGTGGCCTCGTTCCTGGGTGAGCGCGATGCCGGTCTCGAGACGGTGATGTGGGACCTGGACAGCTTCGACTGGAGCGGTCTGGGGGAGCGCGAGGTGGCATCCGAGGTGATCACCCGAACTGAGCCAGGGAGCATCGTCCTGTTACACGACACCCTCGCCGATGATCCCGATTGTTCGTTCGATCGGGCGGTTGCCGCAGAGTTGATCGTCGAAGGCTTGCGACGACGCACTCTCCAGAGCACCACCGTCTCAGGGCTGCTGGAGTCGGGCCGGGTGCGGCGCGCCGCCTATTTCTCCCTGTCGACGTGGGGTGGCTCCGGTGAGCGAGCTCCTGACCGAATTCAGACGGGGCCCAGTGATGACGTCCACTGACGCCGTCCGGTACGACGCGTCGCTGCAGCCGATCGAGCGTAAGGCGATTGTCCTGGGCACGGTGTTCCGCATCGTCGGAACGCCGTTGGTGGCGCTGATCGGACTCCTGAACACGGCGATGATCGTGCGTGAGACCGGAGAGGCCGTGTTCGGCGTTGTCTCACTCATCACGACGCTCAGCCTGCTCATCCCGTTCGCGGATCTCGGGATCGGCGCCGTCGTGACCAGTGCCTGCTCCAGGCCCGGTCGGTTGACTGACGACGGAGTGGCGCTGGCCACCGTGCAGCGTGGTTTCCGAATGCTGAGTGCCGTTGCAGCCGGGCTGATTCTGATCAGCGTCACGATCATGGCCACGGATTCATGGCACCTGGTGATCGGGACGAACACGGGCTCGGCCGACCGTATCGCGATCACAGTGGCCGTGTGTCTGATCGCTCTGGGAATTCCCGCTGGTATCGGCATCCGGATCATCATCGGTTTGAACATGAACCCGGTGGCGGTGCTGATGACCATCGCCAATGCAGCATTCACCCTGTTGCTGACACTGACCTTGAAAAGTTCGGATGCGGAGGGTATTTGGTACGCGATATCCGGCGCCGGCGGGGTCCTCATCGGAAACTGCGTCGCCACGATGTTCGCGCTGCGGGTCAGTGGTCTGGGGTGGGCATCGTTCGCACGCCCCAGTGCGGAATTCTCGAGACGCAGGGTTCTGCACGGTTCGTTGTGGATGTTCGTGTTGAGTATCGGCTTACCGCTCGGCCTTCAGTCGCACCGACTGATCCTCTCGCACGTGTCAACGCCGCAGGAGCTGTCGCGCTACGCCTTGACAGCACAGATTTTCGGCGTCGTGTGGATGGTTTTCGACACGGCGGGGATGGCGCTGTGGCCGGTGTTCGTCAAGCGGCGCACAGCCACGATCGCTTCTACTCAGTTGTGGCTGAGGTCGGTCGCCGCGTTCGGGGTCCTGTCCGCAGCCGCCGGCGTCGGGATCGTGGTCTTCGCGCCGTGGGCCACCTCTGTGTTGTCAGGCGGTCTGGTTGTCGCGCCGCGGGCGTTGGCGGTTGCGTTCGCCATCATGCTGTTCGTGGAATGCATCCACCTGCCCGGTGGGGTGATGCTGACGATGCCGCGTGAGGCCCGGTGGCAGTCGATGTGTATCACGGCCATGGGGGTGACGGCTGTGCTGTTGGGCATCTGGTGGGGCGCAAGATGGGGCGCGACCGGCGTGGTGGCCGCAGCGGCGGTTGCCATGGTCCTGGCGCAGGTGATTCCAGATTTCGTTTGGATTCCGCGCCTGCTCAGGGCTCGACAGCTCGATACTCTCGACGGCACCACACTGAGATGACGATCGCCATGCGGCAGTCATCTGCGTGCGTGGCGCGCAGCGAGGACGCGGTATCCCGTTGCACGCATGGCACTCAGTGTCGGCTTGAGCGGGGAGTCCTTCAGTCGCGCGATCGCAGATCGCTCGGCGGTGATGCGAGCTTTTCGCAGAGTCCGCCGCCATGGCGTGGCCGTGACCTCACCCTGGGCCACTGACACCGCGCCGGTCATCGCGCGCCGCTTGTAGTCCTCTTCACCGGGGCCGAGATCGATACGAGCCAAGCCCAGCTGCGGAGCAGCGGAAACCAGCTCGCGCAACAAAATCCATCCTGGTGCGAACTCGGCGAACGACCGGTCGAACACCGGGAACCACCAGTGCAACACCGGGCCGTCACGCAGACCGAAGTGCGCCGCGAGCAGCGTATCGCCCGCGTAGACCGCCGATAGCATGCCGGCGAAACCATCGACTCTGGTCTGAGCCAGATGGTGTATCAAATCCCGACGACGACGCATGGCGAAGAAGTCGTAAGCGCCCGTCGCTGCGTACTGCTCGCGCTTGGTGTCGATCAACCAGTCCAACAGACGGGGGTCCTGGGCATCCCACACGAGACGTACGTCGCCGAGTTGACGTGTTGCCTTGTTGGTCATCCGGCGCACCCGCGACAGCTTGTCTCGACTTGCCTTGCTGATCCGGCCCACATAGCCGTCGAGACCACCGGTGACATCGATGAAGGGCGCCTCCAGATATCCGTCGACCCACGGTGCGAAATCACCGCGTGCTTCCGAGATGTGGTCGAAGGTCAGCGCCTGCCACCCTGCGGTGCGCACCAGTTCGAGAGGATTCACCGCGACGCCCGGCGCCGCCACCGGTCCCTGGAAGTCGGCACCAGGCCAGCCGACCGGCCGGGCTCGCCGCTTGTGCACCTGCACCGGAAACCAGATATGACCGTCGTTCACCGCCACCTGCACGTCGCCGAACATGTCGTGCACCGCCCCGGCGTACGCCGGATGAAAGTACGGGCTGTCGAGCGCCGGATTGCTATTGCGAACGTCCGACCACGCCTTCCGTTGACCTCCGTCGAGCGCAGCGAAATCCGTCAGTGTCCACCCCACATAGGTCAACCTACAGGGGAGAGCAGCGACCGTGCTGCGCTTCGCCTCATCTGCGGGCTCTCCGGATGGGTTGCGTTCGTGCGCAATCTACTTCATTGATGCGGCATCGGCGGATCGACTGGATTCGACGATGCGCGCCATCGCTGGATCTCCACACGGGTATCGGTGCTGGCGTTGCCGTAGAACTGCTCGATCGTCACGTACGGAGCAGTCACGTCCTTGATCTGGGGATGGGTGAACGGACCGTAGACGGCACCGGTCGGTCCTAACACCCACGCCTGTCCCGCCGTCTTGTCGACGTAGACGGCAACGTGCTGAGTTTGGGTGCTGAAGCGCTGCCCGTAGGGCACATTCGCGATGACCGTCAGTACATGGTTCTGCCATACGCCGTACTCGAAGTGGTCATCGAGGAAAACGACGTGCGCCGGGCTGTCCGGTGTGAGTGTGGCGCCCAGGTAGCCAGACGGGATCTCGGTTGCATACAAGCCCAAAGCCAATGCGCCGCTCGAGGTTCCAGCCGGGCCGAAGTTCCAATCAGCGTCGACGTACGAAACCGTGGCGTCCAACTGCGCGGTGGCGTACCCCGCTCCACGGCCTGGGCCGTTGTAGTCGATGACAGACCTTCCCCGGTAGATCGTGGGACGGGCCGAGTCGTTCGGCGTGTAGGTGAGAACTGCGGTCTGCCCGGAGTCGAACACGGTGGGATGGCTACCGTTGGGCTCAGTGCTGTAATCCTGGTAGAGGTCAGAATGCGCCGTCGGCGATGCGCACGTGCACAACACGAGGCACAGAAGCGCTCCGAACGCGGTACGAACCGACAGTTGCACGACGCACTGTGCCCACCGCAAGGCGCCGTTTCGCCCGCGCTCGCAGCCGTCTCGCTTCGCCCGCGCGGCCGGAACGTCCCGGAGATCCATCGACGAGGTGGGTGGTGTCGTCATCGACGCCCTTCGGTCGGGGGCCCACCGTGACCGTGAGTGGACGATGGCAGACACAGGGTGGTGCCGCGAGATTACCGCCAGGTCCGTTCGGGAATGGCCGGATTGACAGAGGACACGAAGAGCATCGGCGCCGATCGTCTGTTCCAGCAACGCGGAATTCCGTCCCGCGATGTTTCCTTTCGAGAATTTCTCGGGCAAATCCACGCTGGTCCGCGCACCGAGATTCATGCTCATCGGGCAACGATCTAGTTCTTTCCTAGGCATCGACTTGCGCGAGACGGATGTCGGTCCAGATCGGTGAGTAGTCCCTGTAATGAATAAGATTCGGAGGCGTCTGACATCCGTATGCCGGTGCACAGTCCAACATCGCACCATTAGCTCGCCCGGTGTCCATGGCCGGACAGCTGGATTGAAATTCGTCGATCCAACTTCTTCTCTAAGCTGACTCACGGTGTTATTGACACCCTGTCTGGCAAAGTTTTACGCTATCTGAACGGCGGTCCTGCTGACGGGGCGCCCTAGGTAACGCATCGCTTTTCCATTACCCGACAAGACTCCGGACACTCCGCGAACGCGGTTTGGCCTACCGACCCAAGATCGAGGAGGGTGGCCTGTGAGTGAGACACCGCGTGTTCGCAAAACGGCTCCGTGGGTGGCTATTCGAAAGGTCGTCGACCATCCGGAGCTCATCGGCGACCACATGTCCACAGGGGCTCGTCGAGGCTTCCTGCTGTTCCTCGTCTCGGGTATCGCGATCCAGACGTGGGCCCTCATTCCGTCGACGGTGCCGTCCGGCATCTACGTTGCACTTCCTGACATGACGAAAGTGGTTGCTGCTGAGATTGGTTCACCGAAGAGGGGCATCGGCACCACCGGGTCGATCGATGTCCGCAGTGTGGTGAGCACGGAGTCCGTGGAGTTGAAGACGTTAACGGGCGCGAGGGTGGGGATGGCGCCGGGCCCGCAAATGACCGCCAACCCACAACTTTTCGGCGCTCTTGGCGAAGTGCCGGTGAAAGCCAAATTGCAAGCGTTGCTGATCCTCTTGACGTCGAGGTTCGGCGGCAGAGACGTTTCGGCCCTGATCGACAAACTGCGCGCGTTACTGGCGTTGCCCGATTCCGCCCTGGCTGCCGTACTCGGTTTACCTGAGATGAGGGACTTGAGTCGGCTGCTCGACGCCGCTTCCCTGGGAGCCGTGGATCTGCCCAGAATCACGACTGAGATGGGCAAAATCGCTGTGACGTCCGCTCCCGCGACGCCCTACCAGATGCAGATTGCGGTCAACGGTCGGCCGACCGCCAGCGTGGACATGCGCTACGTCCGCAGTGACTTCGCGGCGCCACTTGCTGCGGCTGCGCCTGCGACGGCGCCTGCCGGATTCGTCAACGTCGAGCCCGGCGTCTCGATCGTCGCTGATGCCATCACAGCCAGTGTCCTGCGTGCGGTTGAGCCCGTGGCTGCCACGCCGATGCTGGCAACGATGGCAGCGCCTGAGGTGTTCGCAGCGACGTTGGAGGCAGTACCGACAACAGAGCCGGCTCCGCCACCACCGCCGCCGCCGGTGAGTATTGCGCCCGAGACGTTCGCGCCGACGACCGTGACAGCTGCTCCTGAGACGTTCTCCCCACCGACGATGACTGCTACGCCAGAACCTGTTGCGCCATCGGAGATATCGACACCGGAGCCCACTGAACCGACTCGGACCGTCGTCGAAGACGACGTGTCGGGAACGATGCCCGACCCTGATGACCTGAACCCGGGCGAGGACATCGACTCTCACAGCGACGATCCGCAGGGTGGACAAGACAGTTCACCGTCGGACAGTGCCCCGGAGTCGACCGGGACCGCGGGACCCGGAGAAGGCTCGGGCGAGGGTGGTGGCGGCGGCTCGGCGGGGGGAGGAGAAGCGGGCGGTGGCAATGATTCTGCGCGTCGCGGTGATGGGGGCGACGGGGGTTCACCGAGCTCGTGACTCGAGGGTGCACAGTCACCTGCGCGAGAGCTTGACGGAACCGAGATCGGGCACGCACTAGCCTGGGCATCATGAGTCCTCAGGAATTACAACCCGATGACGAGGACACCGGGCCCCTGCCCGCGCGCGAGTCGCGGCCGTCATCGGTGCCGGCGGACCGCTTCCACGCACCGATGTCGGTGAATCCGCGGCCGGTCCGCCGCGACAACCGACCTGTCGTGCTGATCGTGGTCGCCACCGTCGCCGTGGTGGCGCTCGGCGTGATCGCATGGCTGTTCTGGCCGTCGTCGGAGAACTCGGGCACCTCGGACCCCGACGCGGCGCCCACATCGACGACCGAGAGCCCGGAGCAGGCCCAGGCGCGGTTGCTGCAGATGCTGCCGCCGGGTTATGCGCCGGATTCATGCGAGACCGTCGTCCCGGCGCAGGGGGCTCTGGCCCAGGTGAGCTGCGGCGCCAACACCGATCCCGGCGGCCCGTTGACCGCCACCTACACGCTCGCTGCAGACAAAGCGTCCGCAAAAGACCTGTTCGACAACATCATCAGCACGTCATCGGTGGTCGATTGCCCCGGCAACATCCAGTCGCCCGGCCCGTGGCGCCGCAACGCGACTCCGCAGCAGACCGCGGGGACGCTGGTGTGCGGATTCCAGCAGAGCAAGCCGACGGTCGGCTGGAGCACCGACGCCGACCTGCTGGTCAGCCAGGTGCAGTCCGGACCGACCGGGCCGAACATGGTTCAGCTGTACACCTGGTGGGCGTCTCACTCCTGAGCCTTCCTCGCCCGCCAGATGTAGTGGCTGAGTTACGAGGGTGGCGGGACCACGACGGTGGTCGTAGCCGGGCTCTGTACAGGTGCGGGAGTACCGCTGCTGCCCGCGGGAAGCGGGGTGCCCGAGCTGCCCTGCGGCACCGGGCTGACCGCAGCGGGTACCGGCGCGGGGCTGGCCTCAGCGGGCACTGCCGCGGGGCTGGCGGGAGCCATGTCAGCGGGCAGTGGTGTCCCCGCGCTGCCGGCCGGCAACGGTGTCCCTGCACTGCCTGCCGGAAGCGGGGTGCCTGAGCTGCCCTGCGGCAGCGGCGTGCCCGCGCTATTCGCCGGAACGGGAATCGCAGTCTCCCCGGCGGAGGCGGGTGCTGCGCCCGGGGTGGGGCTTGTCGAGGTCTCGGCGGTGTCCGGGGTGGCCGTTTCAGCGGAACCCGCCGATGCCGGAGCAGAGCCCGACGCGGCCGGGCCGCGGTAGCCGCTCGTCGAGGGTGCGGGCGGCGGTGGCGGCGGTTCCACCCACAGCAACACCTGGTCCGGGCCGCCGTCGGAATAGAAGACGCTGTCCGGCTTTTCGCCGGTCACATCGAAATAGATCTTGCCGGTGGTCTTCTCGCCCTGCGCCAGCGTCGACGGGTTCACACCCTGCGGGGTGGCGACGGTGAACAGCACCCGGTAGGTGTCGCCGTTGCGGGCGCGCGCATTGAGGTTCGAGACGATCGGCGTGGCCGACCCGGCGATCGCCTCGTCGGTGGCGGTGGCCTCCCACAGTGTGCCCGCAGGCTGGTACGGAATCATGTCGCTGCTGGGCTTGAGACCGGTGACCGTCCAGTGCTGCACGACGCTGCCGTTGACGAGCTCGCCCGGCTGGCCGAGGTACTGCACTTCCGCGTCAGCCGACGCGATCGGTGCACCGGACACGCCGAGCGCAGCCGCCGCGGCGGCGGCGATCACTGCGGGCTTGAGTTTCACTGGATTGTCCTCCCGAATTTCGTTGAGCGAGCAGCGAGATACACCTCACGAGCAACCTAACAAACCCCAGGGGTGCCCCAGTGCACCAATTTGTTCGATGAGACGGCTCCGGCCTTAGCAGACAGCGGAACTGGGCTGTGTTCACCAGGCGTGTCCGACAGGACGACACGTCCGTGGGCAGCAAATCACGGGTTTCCGTTTGCGCGGGCTCGCGACGGACTAGTGTGCCCCGCTGACGGGGTTTTCAATCGTGAACAGGGGACAAGCTTTCATGGGCAAGCATTCCAAGACGGGCGCACGGTCGATGTCGGTGCGCACCTATCTCGCAGCAGGGGTCACTGCGGGCGTGACCAGCGCCGCGATGGCCGGCATCGGCACGCTGATGCTGGACTACGACGCCGCGCCGGCGCCGGTGACGCACCAGATCCAACTGGTCAACGACGAAGACGTGCTGTGGTGGCAGCAAATCGGTGCCCACAAGGACAAGAAGATCAACGCGGCCGACGCGCCTGCTCCGGTCAAGCCCGCGCTGCGGCCGATGATCGGTGAGGGCGGGTGGCTCTACGGAGACGGCGTCGACGCGGCCGACGACTGCACCGGTACCGCGTGCAACGGCGGTGACGCCGGACTTCTCGGCGGCAACGGGGGTGACGGCAAGAAGGGCGGCTCCGGCGGCGACGCGGGCAAGTGGTTCGGCAACGGCGGCAACGGTGGTGACGGCGTCGACGGTGTCAACGGCGGCAACGGCGGTGCCGGCGGCAACGGTGGCAAGTTCGGCGGCAACGGCGGCAACGGCGGTAACGGCGGCAACGGGGAGAACACGTCGGCCAACGTCGTCGACGATCCGGCCACGAAGGACAAGGACGAGTCCGCCGTCAACAACTCGTTCGGCGGTAACGGCGGCGCGGGCGGCTCCGGCGGCCGGTGGGGTGGCAAGGGCGGTAACGGCGGCAACGCCGGCAGTGCCACGTCCACGAACGGCTCTGCCCAGGGCGGCAAGGGCGGCGCCGGCGGCGACAGCGGTGAGGTCGGTGACGTCACGGCCGGTAACGGGGGCAAGGGCGGCAACGCGACGACCACGGGGACCGACGAGATCGCTGTCGGCGGTAACGGCGGTTCGGGCGGTCGCTCGGAGCTGGGCACCGGCGGTGCCGGTGGCGCCGGCGGTGACGCCACCGGAAACAACGACAATGACACCTTCGGTGGCGACGGCGGGTCCGGCGGCAGCACCAAGAACGGTCAGGCCGGCGGCGGTGGCGCCGGCGGTAATGCCACCGCGGGCGCGGGAGACGCGACCGGCGGCGACGGCGGCGACGGCGGCGACGGGACCGGCATCGTCGGCAACGGCGGCGACGGCGGTAAGGGTGGAAACGGCACGTCGGCCACGGGCACCGGCAAGGGCGGCACCGGCGGCGCGGCCGGCGGGGGCGGCTTCTTCGGGAAGTCCGGCACCAAGGGTGCCGACGGCACCGGCAGTGGCCCCGCCAAGACCCCAGCCAGCGACTAAGTATCAGCACGCAGGCACGGGCGTCGACGAAGCAGTCGACGCCCGTGTCGGCGTGTGTGCATACGAAAGTGTCTGCAAATCAAGGTGATTCGCATCGGCTATCATCGCTGCCATGTCTGACACCAAACCGGCGTGGATGGCTCCGGCCGCGCTCGTCGTAGCCGTCATGGCCCTTGCCCTCGCCGCGTGGGGCCTGCTGCGCCCGGCGCCGACCGACAGCGCGACCGCCTCGAGCGCCCCGTCCACAGGCGATGCCAAAACCGAGATCTGTCAGGCGTTCACCACGGTGCGCAACGCGGTGTCACTGCAGACGAACGCGAATCTGGGCACCGACAGGGTGGCGCGCCAGGCAGTGGCCGCCAATGCCCGGCTCGCCACATTGGGCGGCGGGGAGTTCCTGCTGTCACGACTGAACTCTGGTGTCCCCGGCGATCTGGCCGACGCGGTGCGCTCGTTCGCGAACGACCTGACCTACATCGGCATGGGTCAGCTCGCCGGTGCGGCGGCCGATGATCCCGCCCAGGCGCAGCGGCAGACCAGCGCGCAGGACACCGCGACCAAGATCGACGAGCTGTGCCGCTAGGCGATCAGACCGGTACGAACTCGACACCGGCCAGCGCCACGGCGTCATCGCGCTCCGGCGCGGTGACCACCGCGCGGTAAGCCCCGGCGTCCTTCCACACGCTGACCTTCAGCGTCTCGCCGGGGAACACGACACCAGCCATCCTCGCACCGTAGGACTTCAGCGCGGCGACGTCGCCGTCGAGCAGATTGTCGACCAGCGTCTTGCATGTCATACCGTAGGTGCACAGACCGTGCAGGATCGGCCGCGGAAAGCCCGCTGCCGCAGCGAATTCCGGGTCGGAGTGCAGTGGATTGCGGTCGCCGCACATCCGGTAGAGCAGTGCCTGCTGCGGTGACGTCGGGAGCGTCAGTTCGATATCTGGCTGACCTTCGGGCGCCGCGGACGAACCCGACGGACCACGATCGCCCCCGAAGCCGCCTTCACCGCGGGCGAAGATCGATCGTTTCTGCGTCCACAGCAGCGTTCCGGCGGTGTCTTTGACCTCGGTCTCCGACCAGATCACCGCGGCCTTGCCTTTGTCCCATATCTCGGTGAATCGCGTGACCGCAGTGGCAGTTCCCGACGGTGGGATGGGGCCGGGCACGGTCACGGCCTCGCTGGCGTGCAGCACCCTGGACAACTCGATGTCGATGCCGGGGAACTTGACCGCGGGGGGTTCGGTCATGTGGAAACTCTGCGCGACGTTGCCGAAGGTCGGCAGCACCTGCGGTGTGCCATCGGTGAGGTAGCGCAGCTCGCGCGCATCCATCGGGTCGGCACCCGCGCCGAGCCCGAGGTGGTAGAGCTGTACATCGCTGCTACTCCAAGCGAATTCGACCGGGGGTAGTTCGGCGCCGATCGCTTCGTCCAGATTGATGGGCATGACTACTCCTTACCGGCCAGGTGCCGCGCGGCGAGGTACCCGAAGGTCATCGCGGGTCCGATGGTGCCGCCGGGGCCGGGGTAGGTGTGGCCCATCACCGGCGCGCTGACGTTGCCCGCGGCGTAGAGCCCGTCGATGACGGAGCCGTCGTCACGCAGAGCTCGCCCGTGGACGTCGGTGACGATGCCGCCCTTGGTGCCGAGATCCCCGGGCACCATCTTGGCCGCATAGAACGGGGCATGGCTGATCTCGCCGAGGTTCGGGTTGGGTTTGTTGGTGGGATCGCCGTAGTAGCGGTCGTAGGCGCTCTCGCCGCGCTTGAAGTCCTCGTCAACACCCGTGCGGGCGAACCCGTTGAACCGCTGGACGGTCGCGGTCAGGGCGTCGACGGGCAGGCCGGTTCTCGTCGCCAGCTCGTCGAGTGTGTCCGCTTTGACGATGACCCCGGACTCCATCCACTTGGTGGGAATCCGTTGTCCCGGTTGTAAACCGGCGAAGATGTAGCGGTCACGGTACTGCTGATCGAAGACGAGCCAGGCCGGGATGTTCTCGCCGGGGCCTTGTCCCTGCCCGTACTGGCCGCCGTACATGTGGTGGCAGGCCTCGACATACGGCATCGACTCGTTCATGAAGCGCTTGCCGTTCATGTTGACGATGATCGAGCCGGGGGAGTTGCGCTCGGACAGCGCGAACCACGGCGCACCGACGAGAGGGACCGTCGGTCCCCACCAGGCGTCTTCCATGACATCCAGAGCGGCGCCGAGCTTTTCCGCGGCGAGGATGCCGTCGCCGGTGTTGGCCACCGCCCCCACGGTCCACTCGGTGGTGATGGGTGCCCGCTGGTATTTGACCCGCATCTGCTCGTTGTGTTCGAAGCCACCACTGCCCAGGATCACCCCGCGCCGGGCGCGGATCAACGTCGGCTCGGCGCTCTCGGGCTCGACGGTGTTGCGCACATAGATGCCGCGGACGACACCGTCTTCGACGTGGAGGTCGGTCATCGCGGTGTTGAGCTGCACCGGCACGCCGGCCTTCTGCAGACCGATGCGCAGGGGCGCGATGAGTGCGCGGCCCATCCCGACGAGGTTCTTGCCGGTGGCCTGCGCCCACATCGTGCGCGCGCCGACCTTCAGGCTGCGCAGCACGCCGCGCGGGTGGCGCTTGAGCTGGTTGAGCCGCACGTAGTCCTGCTGCATCACCACGACGTTGAGCGGGACCTTGCCGTAGGGCGGCTCCAGGCCCTTCATGTCGGGGCCGAGCTTCTTGGCGTCGAACGGCTTCGGTTCCACCGAGCGGCCGGTGGACTTGCCGCCGGGCGACTCGGGGTAGTAGTCGGAGTAGTTGGGCACCCAGCACAGCTTCAGCGGCGAGTGCTCGAGCACGAACGACAGCATCTCCGGACCGCGGTCGAGGTAGGTGTCGATCTTCTCGGCCGGCACCACGTCCCCGATGATGGCGTGCAGATAGGTACGCGCAGCCTCGTGGGTGTCGCTGACCCCGTCACGCTTCAGGATCTCGTTGTTCGGAATCCACACGCCACCGCCCGAGCGCGCGGTCGAACCACCGTAGTGCGGAGCCTTCTCGACGACTATCGTCGAGAGACCCTGATGAGCGGCCGTGAGGGCGGCGACCATACCCGCGGCGCCGCTGCCCACCACGACGACGTCATACTCCTGCTCGGTCATGTAGAACACGTTATAGAATTGCCCGGCCGACTAACAACTGTGCCGGTGGACGAAACGAGGGGAATTCACATGTTGCCCGCGCAGGTGCGCGAAAAGCTCGCCGCCGACCTGGCCGAAGCCGAGCGCACGCGCCAGCCCATCTCACCGCTCACCGATGCCCATTCCGACATCGATGTCGTCGACGCCTACGAGATCCAGCTGATCAACATCCGGTCGAAGGTGGCCGACGGCGCACGGGTGATCGGCCACAAAGTGGGGCTGTCGTCAGAGGCCATGCAGAAGATGATGAACGTCGACGAGCCGGACTATGGTCATCTGCTCGACGGCATGGAGGTCTTCGAGGACAGGCCCGTCGAGTCGGCCAGGTACCTGTACCCACGCGTCGAGGTCGAGGTCGGCTTCATCCTCTCCGACGATCTGCCCGGGGCCGGCTGCACCGAGGACGACGTGCTGGCCGCCACGGCGGCGTTCGCCCCGGCCATCGAGCTGATCGACACCCGCATCACCAATTGGCAGATCAAGCTGTGCGACACGATCGCCGACAACGCATCGTCTGCGGGATGGATCCTCGGCGAGGCCCGGGTCTCGCCGAAGGACATCGACATCAAGAACATCGACGCGGTACTGACCAACAACGGCGAGGTGGTGGCCGAGGGACGCAGCGATGCGGTGCTGGGCAACCCCGTCACCGCCGTGGCCTGGCTTGCGCGCAAGGTCGAGGCCTTCGGCGTCCGCCTCAAGGCCGGCGACATCGTCTTGCCCGGCTCGTGCACCCGCGCGATCGACGCGCCGCCGGGCAGCCATTTCGTCGCGGATTTCTCCGGACTGGGTTCGGTACGACTGGATTTCGAATAGGAGCCGAATATGGCCGATAAAGCGACCGTGGCGATTGTCGGGTCGGGCAACATCAGTACCGACCTGCTGTACAAGTTGTTGCGTTCGGAGTGGCTGGAGCCGCGCTGGATGATCGGGATCGATCCGGCCAGTGAGGGGTTGGCGCGGGCGCGGTCGTTGGGGTTGGAGACCTCGCATGAGGGTGTGGACTGGTTGCTGTCTCGGGATGAGTTGCCTGACATGGTGTTCGAGGCCACCAGCGCTTATGTGC
>JAEXZY010000158.1 GCA_023404955.1 Actinomycetes bacterium | reverse complement strand
TCGCCGCACCGAGCAAACGGTGCGGCGACCAGTGCTTTTCCGGCCCTCCGAACAGTCAGGAAAGTCACAGCGACACAGGCCGCTCCTCCGCTTGACAACGTTTGTGACGGGCCACACACTGTTGCGTATTACGAATCGCGTTCCTTAATACGCGTCATCTGTTGGAAACAGGAAGGCAACACATGCTCGACGTCTGCCCGCTTGCCGACCTTCCGCCGGGCGAGTCGGTCCGCGTCGCCGCGGACCCGCCGATCGCCGTCTTCCACACCGATGACGGCGAAGTGTTCGCCATCGACGACACGTGCTCACACCAGGACGCGTCCCTCGCCGACGGCTGGCTCGAAGGGTGCGAGGTCGAATGCCCGCTGCACGCGTCACGCTTCAACCTTCGCACCGGCGCCGTCGATGCGCCGCCGGCGAAATTGCCCGTGCGCACCCACACCGTCGTCATCGACGAGGGCATGATCCGCGTCGAACTCAGCACCGAAAAGCCTAACCTCCCACCCGACATCCGCGCGCGTCTCGCACAGGGGCAGTGATGAAGCACGTCGCCGTCATCGGAGCATCGCTGGCCGGTCTGTCGGCCGTCAGAGCACTGCGGGCACAGGGGTTTTCGGGTCAGATCACCGTCATCGGCGACGAGAGCCGACGGCCCTACGATCGCCCTCCGCTGTCCAAGGACTTTCTCGCCGGCGCCGTGACCGAGGAGGATCTGCGCCTCGAGGACTCCGATGAGCTGGCAGCGGAGTGGCTGCTCGGAACGGCCGCCACCGCACTCGACATCACCGCCAACACCGTGGAACTCGCCGACGGACGCCGCGTGCACGCCGACGGCTTCGTGATCGCCACCGGATCCCGGGCCCGGCGCTGGCCCGGCTGCGAGACGATGGCCGGGGTCCACGTGATCCGCACGGTCGACGACGCCCTCGCGCTGCGCGCCGAACTGCGCCCCGGCGGACAGATGGTCGTGATCGGCGCGGGCTTCATCGGCGCCGAGGTCGCCTCGACCGCACGCAAGCTCGGCATGGACGTGACGGTCGTCGAAGCAGCGCCGACGCCGCTGCAGGTACAGCTCGGTGCGCGGCTGGGCGCGGTCGTCGCACAGGCGCACGGTACGCATGGCACGACGCTGATCTGCGGGGTGGGCGTGGCGGGCCTGACCGGACAGCGACGGGCGCTGCGCGACACCGACTGTGCAGACCGGGTCACCGGAGTCGATCTGACGGACGGTCGCCACCTACCCGCCGACGTCGTGGTCGTCGGCATCGGCGGGATCCCGAACATCGAGTGGCTCCACGGCAGCGGTCTGGAGCTCGGCAACGGCGTCCTCTGTGGTCCCAGCGGCCAGACGAACATCCCGCACATCGTCGCAGTCGGTGACTGCGCGGCCTGGCATGACCCGTCGACCGGTGCCCCGCGCCGGGTCGAGCACTGGACGGGTGCCCTCGAGCGGCCCGCGATCGCCGTCGCCACGCTTTTGTCCGGTGGGCTCGACTGCGGTACCGCCGTGAAGGCGCCCTACTTCTGGTCCGATCAGTACGGCTCACGAATCCAGTTCGCGGGCATCGCTTCTCCCGACGACGAGATCACCATCGAGGCGGGTAGCTGCGAGAGCGGAAGCTTCCTCGCCAGCTACCGGCGCGACGGCCGGCTCGTGGCCGTGCTCGGCGTCGACCAGCCGAAGCTGTTCACCCGTTGGCGCCGCCAACTGGCGGCAGCTCCGGTCACCGTCTGATCCCTTCTGCAGCCCCGCCCCTCTTCCAGGAGTCTCATGACCACGTTCGAAGCGGCCCCGCACCTGCCGGAAAGCCTCATCTCCACGTTGGCCGGCCACTACTACACCGACGCGGACGTCTTCGCCCTCGAGCAGCAGAAGATCTTCGAGGCGATGTGGTTCTGCGTGGTGCGGTCTTCGGATCTCGGCACGCCGGGAGCGTTCAAGAAAGTCCAGGTGGGGGCGGAGAGCGTTCTGGTGACCCGGTCGCGTAGAGGCGGGGTGAACGCGTTCTTCAACATCTGCCGCCACCGCGGCGCGCAACTGTGCACCGAGGACAGTGGCGAGGTGCGCCGTGCGTTCCAATGTCCCTATCACGCATGGACATACGATCTCGACGGCAAACTGATCGCCGCCCCCAACCTGACCAAGATGCCCGACATCGACAGAGTCGAGTACGGGCTGCGCAGGATCGCCGTGCGCGAGTGGCTGGGATACGTGTGGGTGTGTCTGGCCGACGAGCCGCCGTCCTTCGAGGACACCGTGATGCAGGAGATCGTCGACCGGCTGGGCGATCTCGAGTCGATCGACCGCTACGGCATCGCCGAGCTCAGCGTGGGCCGCCGCATCGTCTACGACGTCAAGGCGAACTGGAAGCTGATCGTCGAGAACTTCATGGAGTGCTACCACTGCGCTACCATCCACCCCGAACTGACCGAGGTCCTGCCCGAATTCGCCGACGGTTACGCGGCCCAGTACTACGTCGGACACGGTGCCGAATTCGGCGAGGACGTGCAGGGTTTCACGATCGACGGGTCCGAGGGTCTGGATTCCATCCCTGGCGTCACCGCCGAGCAGGATCGCCGCTACTACGCGATCACCGTACGCCCGCAGGTCTTCGTCAACCTGGTTCCCGACCACGTGATCGTGCACCGGATGTTCCCGCTGGCCGCCGACCGCACCGTCGTCGAGTGCGACTGGCTGTACCTACCGGACGTCGTCGAGTCCGGCCGCGACGTGAGCCGCTCGGTGGAGCTGTTCCACCGGGTCAACAGTCAGGATTTCGAAGCGGCCGAACGATGCCAGCCGGCCATGAGTTCCCGGGTGTACCGCGACGGCGGCGTGCTGGTGCCCAGTGAGCACCACATCGGGGCCTTTCACGACTGGCTGCGCGGCATGCTCGCCGTGTGACTCATAGTCGCTCGGACCTGTTCTCCAGCAACTGGATTCGGTGGGCATTGCCCGGTAGGTCGATGTACCGGCGGCCGAACTTCTTCAACAGCGCGTCGTCGAGGCGCCGCACCGCACCCGGGGGGAAGCGGTAGTCCATCGCGGCGTTGACGGCGTCGGTGTCGAGCCCGGCCAGCACCGCGTCGACCTCGTCGATCGAGTCGATGCCGAGATCGAGCAGCAGACCGGCCATCCAGCCGTAGTGGTCGGTGCGCGACCAGCCGGCGTCGGGGAACCGGTTGGCCAGGTACGTGGCGAGCACCGGCGTCGGGATGCCCGCCTCGCCGGCGCTCTGTGGACGTTCGACCGGCGTCGTCGACCGCAACCGCTCTCGGATCGCCGAGAACTCCCGGTCGGCCAGCTCCAGCAGACCCGCGGCGAGGGTGAACCGGCGATCCAGATCGGGGGCATCCTCCTCGGGGATCGAGCCCTTGTAGCGGACATCGTGCTCGAACTCCGCCCACGCGTGCTGCAGGATCGTGCGTACCTGCACCGACGCCGGCTGCTGTTCGCCCTCGACCGCCAGCAGCAGATGCCGGCTCGCGTACCCCCACCGGCCCTCGCTAGCAGTCTCCACTCCCATGTCGCGATCGTCGAGCAGCTGCATCTCCTGGCCGAGCAGCCGAGCGACCGCGGCGACGTCGTCGCGCAGGTAGGTGATCACGCGCAGGCCGATCTGGTCGGTGATCTCCGAGAGCGGATCGGCGTACAGCCGGCGCCCGTCGACATGGCGATCGGCCTTGGCGGCGAACGAGGCCACCGACTTGGTGCGCGCCGTCACGCTCAGGTAGTCGATGCCCGCGTCGTCCAGCAGGGCGGTGACCACCGCGAGATACCGCTCGGTGGAGGTCACCAACTGCGGGCGCCGCTGGGTGTAGGTCGCGATCGCGTCGTGCACCACGCCCGGCGTCGGCTCGGGCGGGGCAGGCAGCAGATCCGACGGCAACGTCGGCGTCACGATGCACCCGGTGTCGGCGTCGCCGTAAAAGGTCACCCCGTCGGGTCGACGCTCGACGTAGAGCGCCACGTACGCGCAAACCACCGCGTCGACCGGATCTTCCACGTGACGCAGTTCGCTTTTGCGCTCGGCACTTTCGGCGCTCGCACGCAACCGCGCCCAGTCGGGCGAATCCGCCACCCGCAGCGGAGGCTCTGCGGTCGCGAGCCCCTCGACCAGATCCATCAAGCGCAGCAGCTCGGCCTGTAGCTGCGCCACCGAACGGCCCGGCTTGGCCTTGTACTTGAGCGTGCGGCCGAGCCGGAACAACGCGACTGTGGCGGCGTGCGGGTACACCTCGAGCGCGCGACGCCCGCCCCGGGAGTGCGGGTCTGTGTCCAGCCCGAGAGCCTCGGCGAGCCGCCCGGCCCGGGTCCCGTCGGCGAACTCCGGCTTACCCATGTTCGACGGGTGCGCCCCGGCCTGGAACCTGGCGAAATCGGCGTTGAGCGCACGCTCGGCGGGCCGCTGGCCGGTCGGGTTCGTGACGACGATCGGCGCGTCGATCCCCACCACGCAGTCGCCCTCCACATAGGGCGCCACCAGCGCGCGGATGCTGGCGTCGTCGGTGGCCGCCGACGCCACCACCAGCCGACCGTCGTCGTCGACGACAGCGACCCCGGTGGGCTTGCGCTGCCCCCACGCCAGGTCCAGACCGACGAAATACATGGCCCCCACTGTGCCCGATAGGCTGTTGGGCCGTGAGCAACCGCGCGTCCGTTCCTGATGTCCTGGCCCATCGCTACGCCAGCGAGGAGATGGTCGCGATCTGGTCGCCAGAGGCCAAGATCGTCGCCGAACGCAGGCTGTGGCTGGCGGTGCTGCGGGCCCAGGCCGAACTCGGGGTGGACGTACCGGCCGGGGTGATCGAGGACTACGAGCGCGTCCTGGAGACCGTCGACCTCGGCTCCATCGCCGCGCGGGAGCGAGTTCTGCGCCACGACGTCAAGGCCCGCATCGAGGAGTTCAACGCCCTGGCCGGCCACGAGCACGTGCACAAGGGCATGACCAGCCGGGATCTCACGGAGAACGTCGAGCAGATGCAGATCCGGCAGTCGCTGCAACTGGTACACGCCCGCGGCATCGCCGTCGCCGCCCGGCTCGCCGAGCGGGCCGCGCTGTACCGCGACCTGGTAATGGCCGGCCGCAGCCACAACGTCGCCGCGCAGGCCACCACGCTGGGCAAGCGGTTCGCCTCGGCGGCCGAAGAGACGCTGGTCGCGTTGCGGCGCATCGAAGAACTGATCGCCCGCTATCCGCTGCGTGGCATCAAGGGGCCGATGGGCACCGCTCAGGACATGCTCGACCTGTTCGACGGCGACACCGCCCGCCTGGCCGACCTGGAGACACGGGTGTCCCGATTCCTCGGCTTCACCGACATCCTCACCAGCGTCGGTCAGGTGTATCCGCGCTCGCTGGACCACGACGTGGTGTCCGGTCTGGTGCAACTCGGTGCGGGCCCGTCGTCGTTCGCGCACACCATCCGACTGATGGCCGGCCACGAACTGGTGACCGAAGGCTTCGCACCAGGCCAGGTGGGTTCCTCGGCGATGCCGCACAAGATGAACACCCGCAGCTGCGAGCGGGTCAACGGGCTGCAGGTGGTGCTCCGCGGATATGCCTCCATGGCAGCGGAATTGGCGGGCGCGCAGTGGAACGAAGGTGACGTGTTCTGCTCGGTGGTGCGCCGCGTCGCGCTGCCGGATGCGTTCTTCGCCATCGACGGGCAGACCGAGACGTTCCTCACCGTGCTCGACGAATTCGGTGCGTATCCGGCGGTGATCCAGCGTGAGCTCGACCGCTACCTGCCGTTCCTCGCCACGACGCGCATCCTGATCGCCGCGGTGCGGGCCGGGGTGGGCCGCGAGACCGCACACGAGGTGATCAAGGAACATGCCGTCGCGGTGGCCCTGGCGATGCGCGAGCGCGGCGCCGAACCCGATCTGCTGGACCGGCTGGCCGCCGATCCGCGGCTGCCGCTGGACCGCGCTGCCCTCGACGGCGCGCTGGCCGACAAGGCGGCCTTCACCGGTGCAGCCGCCGATCAGGTCGACCGGGTGATCGCGGCCGTCGACGAACTCGCGGCTCGCTATCCCGGCGCGGCCGACTACACCTCGGGCGCGATTCTGTGACGGCGGCCGCGGAGGCGTTGGCCGGGATCGACTTCACCGATCTCGACAACTTCGCCGCGGGATTTCCCCACCAGCTGTTCGCGATGCACCGCGAGCACGCCCCGGTGTACTGGCATGAACCGACCGAGAACACGCCCGACGGGGAGGGCTTCTGGTCGGTGGCAACCCACGCGGAAACCCTTGCCGTACTCCGTGATCCGGACACCTACTCCTCGGTGACCGGTGGCGGGCGGCCATTCGGCGGCACCCTGCTGCAGGACCTGCCGATCGCCGGTCAGCTGCTCAACATGATGGACGACCCGCGCCACGCCGCGGTGCGCCGGCTGGTGAGTTCCGGGCTGACGCCCCGGATGATCGGACGCGTCGAGGACGATCTGCGGGTCCGGGTCCACCGCCTGCTCGACGACGTCCGACCGGGCGATCCGGTGGACGTCGTCACCCAGATCGCGGCCGAGATCCCGATGCAGATGATCTGCATCCTGCTGGGAGTGCCGGAATCCGAACGTCATTGGCTGTTCGAGGCCATCGAACCGAGCTTCGACTTCGGTGACGCCCGCCGCGCCTCCATCTCGCGGCTCTCCGTCGAAGAAGCCGGCTCCCGGATGTTCGCCTACGGCCAGGAGTTGATCGCCGCGAAGAGGGCGGCGCCGAGCGACGACATGCTCTCGGTGGTGGTGAACTCCGACGATCCGGAACTGTCCGACCTGGAGAGCTACCTGTTCTTCAGCCTGCTGTTCAGCGCCGGTGCCGAGACCACCCGCAACGCGATCGCGGGCGGCCTGCTGGCGCTGATCGAGAACCCCGCGGCTCACGGCACCGTGCGTGCCGATTCGGATCTGCTGCCGACCGCGATCGAGGAGATGGTCCGATGGACCTCGCCGTCGCCGTCGAAGCGCCGCACCGCCACCCGACCGGCCATCCTGGGCGGCCACCACATCGACCCCGGACAGAAGGTCCTGGTGTGGGAGGGGTCGGCCAACCGCGACGCAGCGGTGTTCGCCGACCCCGATCGGTTCGACGTCACGCGAAAACCCAATCCCCATCTCGGTTTCGGACAGGGTGTGCACTACTGCCTGGGTGCCAACCTGGCCCGGCTGGAATTGCGGGTGATCTTCTCCGAACTGCTGAGCCGGTTCTCCTCGATGCGCCTGGCTGCGCCGGTGGAATGGACGAGAAGCAACCGGCACACCGGGCTGCGGCACCTGATGGTAGTGATGGAGACGTGACCGGGGACATGAGAGCGTCCGACGCCGATCGCACCGCGGTGATGCAGATCCTCGAGCAGGCGGTCGGCCACGGCATGTTGACACTCGACGAGTACAGCGAGCGTGCCGATGTGGCGCTGGCCGCGCGCACGCGTGGCGAACTGGACACCGTGATCGCCGACCTGCCCCACGTGCGCCGTCAGCCCGCGCCGGCTGCACCGGAGGTGGTGCGCAGCTGGATGTCGAGCATCACCCGCAAGGGACCGTGGACGGTGCCACCGCGGTTGCAGCTCGTCACCCGAATGTGCTCCACCACTCTGGATTTCAGCTCAGCGGTGCTGCCCGGGCCGGTGGTGTACATAGACGTCGACGACTATTTCGGTTCCGTCGAGCTGATCCTGCCCGACGGAGCGACCGCGGAGTGCAACCGGGTCAGCACCCTCGCAGGCTCGACGTCAGTGAGGGTGGGAACCGGTCAGCCCTCGCAGCGCCTACACGTCGTCGTGACCGGTAGCGTGCGGTTCGGTTCCCTCACCGTGCGGCATCCATTCGGTGCGACGCTGCGTCGCTTCCTGCGCTAATCGGGACGACGCAGGTTCGTCGCCCGGATACCGGCGGCCCGCAGCTCGAGCGCGGCCAGCCCGCGGATCGCCGTCCGATCCTGGCTGCGCCACGCGCCCACCGGATCGGGGTTGATCGCGGCGAGCTTGGGCAGCGGGCGGTTGGCGAGCGCGCGCAACGCCAGCAGCTCCTCGCCCGCGGCCGTGGAGGCCAGGGTCACCGCGGTCCACTGCCGCCGGAAGAAGCGCACCCGCAGGAACAGCCACGGCATCATCAGCGCCAGGATCGGAGGAGCGGCCACCGCCAGCGCCAACAACCACGCCAGCCAGCTCGCCGTCACACCCAGCGACTGGCCCGCCCCGGCGATCTCCCTGGCGGCATCGCCGGCGGCGCTGAGCGGCTTGGCCAGCGAGTCCCCGATGAGCGGCACGTCGTCGGCACTGTTGCCCGCGGAGTCGAGATTGCCCGCCACACCGTTGGCGCCGCTCTGCAGCTGGTAGCCGAACTCAGCGATCACCGCGACGGCTGAGTGCACCGCCAGGCCGACGAACACCCAGACGGTGGTCCAGGCGACGATGACGACATCGCTGAACAGCTGCCGCAGCAGCCGCCCTGGCGTCGTGGCATAGGGGATCCACCGGGATTTCATGCGATCGATCACAGCACACAGGGCGCCTCCGATGGCCCGATAGGCTGACCCGATGCGTCCCGCTCTGTCCGACTACCAGCACCTTGCCAGCGGCAAGGTTCGTGAGCTCTACCGGGTGGACGAGGGACACCTGCTCTTCGTCGCGACCGACCGGATCTCGGCCTACGACTACATCCTGGACAGCGCGATCCCGGACAAGGGCCGCATCCTCACCGCGATGAGCGTGTTCTTCTTCGAGATCCTGCCCGTGCCCAACCACCTCGCCGGCCCGCCTGACGACCCCCGTATTCCCGACGAGGTGCTCGGCCGCGCGCTGCTGGTGCGCCAGCTCGACATGCTGCCCGTGGAAGCCGTGGCACGCGGTTACCTGACCGGCTCCGGGCTGATCGACTACCAGAACACCGGCAGCGTGTGCGGTATCGAGCTGCCGGCGGGCCTGGTGGAGGCGAGCCGCTTCGCCGAGCCGCTGTTCACCCCGGCGACGAAGGCCGACCTCGGCGACCACGACGTCAACATCAGCTACGACGACGTCGTCGACCTCGTCGGTGCGGAGCGCGCCGAGCAGCTTCGCGACCTGACCTTGCAGACCTACCTCCACGGCGCCGAGCACGCCCTCACCAAGGGCATCATCGTCGCCGACACCAAATTCGAATTCGGCGTCGACGCCGACGGGGTGCTGACACTGGCCGACGAGGTGTTCACCCCGGACTCCTCCCGCTACTGGCGCGCCGATGACTACACCGAAAGCGCGGTGCAGAACAGCTTCGACAAGCAGTTCGTCCGCAACTGGCTCACCGGACCGGACTCCGGGTGGGACCGCCACGGTGATCAACCACCGCCACCGCTGCCCGCCGACATCGTCGAGGCGACGCGTGCGCGGTACATCGAAGCGTACGAACGTATCTCGGGTCGTCGTTTCGACGACTGGATCGGAGGACAGCGATGAAGCCGCCGGTGGCAAAGCGTGTCGAGCATCGACGGGAGCATCACGGCGACGTGTTCGTCGACCCCTACGAGTGGCTGCGGGACAAGGACAGCGCCGAGGTGATCGAGCACCTCGACGCCGAGAACGCCCACACCGAGCACGTCACCGCCGACCTGGCTCCGCTTCGGCAGGCGATCTTCGACGAGATCAAGGCCCGCACCAAGGAAACCGATCTGTCGGTGCCGACGCGGCGCGGTGACTGGTGGTATTACGGACGCAGCTTCGCCGGCAAGCAGTACGGCGTGCATTGCCGCTGCCCCGTCACCGATCCCGACGACTGGACGCCGCCACAGCTGACCGAAGACGCAGACATCCCGGGTGAGCAGATCCTGCTCGACGAGAACGTCGAGGCCGAGGGCCACGATTTCTTCTCCCTGGGCGCGGCCAGCGTCAGCGTCGACGGCAACGTGCTCGCCTACTCCGTCGACGTCCTCGGTGACGAGCGATACACGTTGCGGTTCAGGGATTTACGGACCGGTGAGCGGTACGACGACGAGATCGTCGGGATCGGCGCCGGGGCATGCTGGGCCGCCGACAACAAGACCGTCTACTACACGACCGTCGACGACGCCTGGCGGCCCGACACCGTGTGGCGGCACCGGCTGGGGGCCGGCCTGCCTGCCGAGAAGGTCTACCACGAGCCCGACGAACGATTCTGGGTCGCCTGCGGGCGCACACGGAGCAACAAGTACGTGCTGATCGCCGCGGGTAGCGCGATCACCTCGGAGATGCGCTACGCCGACGCCGCAGACCCGGAGGCGGAGTTCAGCGTCGTGTGGCCGCGCCGGGACGGCGTCGAGTACTCCGTCGAACACGCCGTCGTCGGCGAGGAGGACCGCTTCCTCATCCTGCACAACGACGGCGCCGAGAACTTCACCCTCGTCGAGGCGCCGGTCGCCGATCCGACGGCCACCCGCACCCTGATCGAACACCGCGACGACGTCCGACTGGATGCCGTCGACGCCTTCGCCGAGTTGCTGGTGGTCAGCTACCGCAGTGAGGCTCTGCCGCGAATCCAACTGTGGCCGTTACGTGGCACGGGTTACGGCGAGGCCAGCGACATCCGCTTCGACTCCGAGCTGATGTCAGTGGGGCTGTCGGCCAACCCCAACTGGGCTGCGCCCAGACTGCGTATCGGCGCGACGTCGTTCGTGACACCGGTGCGGATCTACGACCTCGACCTGGTCACCGGCGAGCGCGTGCTGCTGCGCGAGCAACCGGTGCTCGGTGACTACCGGCCCGAGGACTACGTGGAACGCCGGGACTGGGCGATCGCCGAAGACGGTGCGCGCGTGCCGTTGTCGATCATCCACCGGGTCGGCGTCACCGCGCCCGCGCCGGTGCTGCTCTACGGCTACGGCGCCTACGAATCGTGCGAAGACCCGCGGTTCTCGATCGCGCGGCTTTCCCTCCTGGACCGCGGCATGGTCTACGCCGTCGCGCATGTGCGCGGTGGAGGCGAACTGGGCCGGCTCTGGTACGAGCACGGCAAGCTGCTGGAGAAGCGGAACTCGTTCACCGACTTCATCGCGGCGGGACAGCATCTCGTCGACACCGGTGTCACCACCGCCGAGACGATGGTGGCCTACGGCGGCAGCGCCGGAGGCCTGCTGATGGGCGCGGTGGCCAACATGGCTCCCGACCTGTTCGCCGGCATCCTCGCCGCGGTGCCGTTCGTCGATCCGCTCACCACGATCCTCGATCCGTCGCTGCCGCTGACGGTCACCGAGTGGGACGAGTGGGGGAACCCCCTCGACGACGCCGAGGTCTACCGCTACATGAAGTCCTACTCGCCGTACGAGAACGTCGAATCCAAGCGCTATCCCGCGATCCTGGCGATGACGTCGCTCAACGACACCCGCGTCTACTACGTCGAACCCGCGAAATGGGTTGCCGCGCTTCGGCATGCGCAACTCGATCCCGACAGCGACGCCGCCCGCGTGCTGTTGAAGACCGAGATGAATGCGGGCCACGGCGGCATCAGCGGACGCTACGAACGCTGGAAAGAGACGGCATTCCAGTACGCCTGGGTGTTAGACGTGGCCGGCGCAGGCGACCACGGCGGCGACGGCTAAGTAGGCCAGCTGCTCTGCGGTGCGCCGACCCAACCGGGTCGACATCGACGCCGGCGGGTGAGGCATGCGTGCTGCGTGGACGTTGGCCGGGAACATCGCCAAGAGCAACACGAAAAGGCAGACCGCTGCGATGGCGCGCGTCGGGGGATAGACCAGCCCGAGGGCTCCCGCGAGCTCCAGGAACCCTGTGATGGTGACAAGAGCCGCCGGCGCCGGTAGGCCGGGCGGCACGATGGCGATCATGTCCCGTCGCAGCGGATCGACGAAGTGCGCGACACCGGTGAGGCAGAACATCGCGGCCAGACCGATCGCCAGTGCGGCCGACCAGTTGTCGACGAAGAGCCGCGCGAGCAGTGAGCCAACCACAAGGGTGAGGGGGACGGCCATCTCGGCTCCTATCTAGTCAATGTCAAGATAAACGGTAGGAGCCCATCTAGGCACTGTCAAGATAGAGGGCCTATCATGCCTTCATGGCGAAGGCCGGCTATCACCACGGCGATCTCAGGGCGACGATCCTCAGGCATGCCGCACGGCTCGTGGCGGAGCGGGGAGCCGACGGCATCTCGTTGCGAGAGTTGGCGCGCACCGCAGGCGTGTCGCACGCTGCGCCGGCGCATCACTTCACCGACCGGCGTGGCCTGTTCACCGCACTGGCGGCGCAGGGCTTCCGGATGCTGGCCGCCGCGCTGTCTGACGCGCGCCCCGAGTTCTCCGACGCCGCACTGGCCTACGTACGGTTCGCCGTCGACCACCCCGGCCACTATGCGGTGATGTTCGACGGATCGCTCGTCGAGCAGGGCGACGCCGAGCTCCTGGCTGCTCGCTCGGCCGCGGGCGCGGAACTCGCCGCCGGTGTGAGAACGCTGAAAGATCCACGGGCAGAACAGGACCCGCAGGGTGCGCAACTCGCAGCATGGTCCCTGGTCCACGGGTTCGCGATGCTGTGGCTGGGTGGCGCCGTCGACACCGACGGCGACCCGGTCCACGTCGCACAGCGGTTGGCGGGGATGTTGTTCACGCCGTGACCGCCGCTACCGCACGGCGCCGGTAGCGTCTGCCTCATGACGCTCACCGACATCCCACTGACCACCCTCGACGGCACCGCGACCACGTTGGGGGAGCTGGCCGGCGCCGCCACCCTCGTCGTCAACGTCGCATCCAAATGCGGTCTCACCCCGCAATACAGCGCGCTCGAGCAGCTCGCGAAGGACTACCGCGACCGCGGCCTGACGGTGCTCGGGGTGCCGTGCAATCAGTTCATGGGGCAGGAGCCGGGCACAGCCGAGGAGATCAAGACGTTCTGCTCGACCACCTACGGGGTGACATTCCCGCTGCTGGCCAAGACCGACGTCAACGGGCCCGACCGGCACCCGCTCTACGCCGAGCTGACCAAGGCCGCCGATGACAGCGGCGAGGCCGGCGATGTGCAGTGGAATTTCGAGAAGTTCCTCGTGGCACCCGGCGGCGAGGTCGCCGCCCGGTTCCGGCCCCGCACCGCGCCCGATGCGCCCGAGGTGATCGAAGCCATCGAGGCCGTTCTGGGGTAGTGGCCACAGTTCAGCCACACGAGTCGTGGTGTTGTCCATCCCGACACCTGGCGTTGCGACACTGCGGCAGTGGCAGGACAACTGATCGTCTCGATCTCCGGAGTCAGCGACCGCACCGTCGACGATGTCGCAGCCTTTCACGGGCAGCTCGCGCGACGCGGTGTCCCCGCGTCGTTCCTGGTGGCCCCCCGGCTCAAAGGCGGGTACCGGCTCGACCGTGACCCCGGCACCGTCTCCTGGCTGACCCAGCGCCGCGATGCCGGCGACGCGATCGTGCTGCACGGCTTCGACGAAGCTGCCACCAAGACGCGACGCGGCGAGTTCGCGACGCTGCCCGCGCACGAGGCCAACCTGCGGCTGATGGCCGCCGATCGGGTGCTCGAGCATCTCGGGCTGCGCACCCGGTTGTTCGCGGCACCCGGCTGGAATGTCTCCGAAGGCGCGGTACTCGCATTGCCGCGCAACGGGTTCCGTGTCATGGCGGGGCTCGGCGGCATCACCGATCTGGTCCGCGGTTCGACGGTGCGTGGGCGTGTGCTGGGCATCGGCGAGGGCTTCCTGACCGAACCGTGGTGGTGCCGAACGGTGGTGCTCGCCGCCGAGCGCACCGCGCGCCGCGACGGCATCGTGCGGGTGGCCGTCGCCGCGCGGCACCTGCGCCGACCCGGTCCCCGGCAGGCCATGCTCGATGCCGCGGACCTGGCGCTGATGCACGGCTGCGTGCCCACCGTCTATGCGTGGCGCACCCCGACTGCGCTGTCCGACGCCGCCTGAGGAGTTCCGCTCGCTACATTGGCCGCATGGCGGATGATGCTGACGTCATCGTGGTCGGTGCCGGCCTGGCCGGTCTCGTGGCCGCGTGCGAGCTGGTCGAGCGGGGCCGTCGCGTGCTCATCGTCGACCAGGAGAACGCCGCCAACGTCGGCGGCCAGGCGTTCTGGTCGTTCGGCGGGCTGTTCTTCGTCGACAGTCCCGAGCAGCGGCGCCTCGGCATCCGGGACAGCTACGAGCTGGCCCTGCAGGACTGGCTGGGCACCGCCGGGTTCGACCGCCCGGAAGACCACTGGCCGCGGCAGTGGGCACATGCCTACGTGGACTTCGCCGCCGGTGAGAAACGGCAGTGGCTGGGCGACCGGGGGCTGAAAGTGTTTCCGCTCGTCGGATGGGCCGAGCGCGGCGGCTACGGCGCCCGCGGGCACGGCAACTCCGTGCCCCGCTTCCACATCACCTGGGGCACCGGGCCCGCCCTGGTCGAGATCTTCTCGCGCCGGCTCAGTGGCCCCCTCGTCAGGTTCGCGCATCGGCACCGGGTGGACGAGCTGATCACCGAGGGCGGCGCCGTCGTCGGGGTGCGCGGCGCGGTGCTGGAGCCGTCGTCTGCGGTGCGCGGAGCTCCGTCGTCACGAAACAGCATCGGCGAGTTCGAGTTTCGCGCGCAGGCGGTCGTCGTGGCGAGTGGTGGGATCGGCGGCAACCACGACCTGGTGCGGGCCAACTGGCCGCAGCGGATGGGCCGGGTGCCCGAGCAGCTCCTCAGCGGCGTGCCCGCACACGTCGACGGCCGGATGCTCGGGATCTCCATGGCGGCCGGCGCACACATGATCAACAGCGACCGGATGTGGCACTACACCGAGGGCATCACCAACTACGACTCGATCTGGCCGCGACACGGCATCCGCATCCTGCCGGGCCCGTCGTCGCTGTGGCTCGACGCCACCGGCCGGCGACTGCCGGTTCCGCTGTATCCGGGTTTCGACACCCTCGGCACCCTGGAGCACATCTGCCGAACGGGACAGGACTACACCTGGTTCGTGCTGAACAAGCGCATCATCGACAAGGAATTCGGGCTGTCGGGGCAGGAGCAGAACCCGGACCTGACCGGC
Organism: Actinomycetes bacterium; assembly: GCA_023404955.1. Taxonomy (GTDB): domain Bacteria; phylum Actinomycetota; class Actinomycetes; order Mycobacteriales; family Mycobacteriaceae; genus Mycobacterium. The sequence goes on along the minus strand of JAEXZY010000158.1, from coordinate 73,533 downwards.
CGCAGCGTGAAGCTGGTGCTCGAACGCGGCCGCAAGGGTCCCGCGCCGGTGCACGCCTTCGTCGACAAGGGAGTCGACTTCGTGACCGCGGACTCGCTGCGTGAGCTGGTGACGAAGATGAACGCCGTGCCCGATGTCGAGCCGCTGGACTTCGCGACCGTCGAGGCGGAGGTGACCGCCCGCGACCGGGAGATCGCGAATCGGTTCACCAAGGACGGCCAGATCACCGCGATCCGCGGTGCACGCGGCTACCTCGCCGATCGGGTGAGCCGCGTCGTCGCACCGCACCGGCTGACCGACCCGAAGGCCGGCCCGTTGATCGCGGTGAAGCTGCACATCCTCACGCGAAAGTCGTTGGGCGGCTTGCAGACCGACCTCGACTCTCGGGCTCTAGGCGCTGACGGTGCTGCTGTTCCGGGGTTGTACGCCGCCGGGGAAGCTGCCGGTTTCGGCGGGGGCGGCGTGCACGGGTACCGCTCGCTGGAGGGCACGTTCCTCGGCGGCTGCGTGTTCTCGGGGCGCGCGGCGGGCCGGGCGGCCGCCCGCGACGTGGGCTAGCTTTCCTTGCGCGAACAGACATGAACTCGAGTGTTTGCGCGGCGAGTCACTCGAGTTCATGTCTGTTCGCGGTCAGACCGGTGGTGCGCTGACCTGGTACTGCTGGATCAGCCAGCGTTCGCCGTGGGTGAGCACCACGCCGAGCATCAGGTCGACCACCGAGCCGTCGGGGCGGGCGAACCGGGCCTTGCCGTAGCCGACGACCACGCCCTCGGCCGGCCGGCGCACCTCGTCGATGCGGTAGTCGACGGTCATACCGTGGGGCTGGCCGTCGTAGTAGCGCCGCACCCCCTCGCGTCCCACCGTGTAGGGCGCCAACCCTTGGAAGACAGCGTCGTCGGCGAACACGGCGGCCACCCGTTCGGCGTCATGCGCGTCGATGCCGGCTTCCCACTCGTCGAGCACCGATTCCAGGATCTCGCGGCTAGTGTCCGGCACTTTGTCCTCCGTCGACGTGCAGGATCTCCCCGGTCACGAATCCCGCCTTCTCCAAATAGAGCACGGCGTCGACGACGTCGTCGAGGGTGCCGAGGCGACCCATCGGGTGCAGCGCGGCGAGGAACGGGTGCGTGGCGGGGTCGTGCATCGGGGTGTCGATGGTGCCCAGCGCGACGGCGTTCACTCGAATTCCCCTGTCGGCGTACTCGATCGCGAGAGACCGGGTGGCGGCATCGAGTCCGCCCTTGGTCAGCGAGGCCAGCACCGACGGCACCTTCCTGTCAGCCTGACCGACGAGGCTGGTGGAGATGTTCACGATGTGTCCGCCGCGCTCGAGCATCGCCGGGATGGCAGCCCGGGTGACCTCGAAGAATCCGCGGGTGTTCACCCCGGTGACGGCCTCGTAGTCGGCGTCGGTGTACTCAGTGAACGGTTTGGCGATGAAGATGCCGGCGTTGTTGACGACGGTGTCGACGCGGCCGAAGCGTGCGAGGGCGGTCGCGACCAGGTCGGCGCCCACGCCCGGTTGGGCGATGTCGCCGGCGACGGTCACGATCAACGGATCGTCGCTGGGGGCGATGGTGCGCGAGTTGGCGACGACGGCATAGCCGAGCCTTCGGTAGCCGGCGACGAGCGCCGCTCCGATGCCCTGGGATGCGCCGGTGATGATTGCTACTGGAGATGTGCTGTTCATGTCCTGCTCAACACACCGGCTGAGCTCGCCATGTCCGCTCGGCGGGACCGGATTCCTCGCTGCTGGGAGGTCACGCCTACTACGCTGCCGAACGTGGAGCTGCGTCAGTTGCGCTACTTCGTCACCGTGGCAGAAGAGCTGAACTTCGGGCGCGCGGCAGAACGACTGCGGATCGCGGGGCCCTCCCTCTCGCAGCAGATCAAGGCTCTCGAACGCGATCTCAAGGTCCAGCTCTTCGATCGGGACCGTCGGTCCGTCGCCCTCACCCCGGCCGGCGCGGCACTGGTGTCCGACGCGAAGGCCTTGATCGAACGGGCCGATGCTTTACGCAGGCGCGCAACGGGTTTGACGGCCTCGGAACCGATCCGGATCGGGTGCGTCAACTGGTGTCCGACGGACTGGGCCGAACGCGCCGCCGGCGTTGCGCAGCTCCGCGTGGACACCTGGGTGATGCCCTCTCACACCCAGGCCGACCGGGTGTCCAGCGGAGCACTCGATCTGGCGATCTGCTGGGTACAGGCGCCCGACCTCGCCGCCTTGTCGCTACGGGCGCGACTCATCGGCATCGACCGTCTGCACGCCATGGGCCCGGGCAACGACGAATCAGCGGTGAGGGCGGCCGACGTCGTCGTCCTGGTCGACTCCGATAAAGCGAGTTGGTCCTCGTGGAACCGCTACGCCGAGGAATTCGTCGCGAGCACCGGCGCGCGCGTCATCCGCATCGACGACGGGGGAGTCACCGGACCCGCGTTCGTCGAACACGTACGACGGCTGGGACGCCCCGTACTGGTCAACCCCAGAGGTCAGCGCGACCCGCAACCGCGAGGCATGGTACGACGACCGGTGGTCGAACCGACACCCCTGTGGACGTGGTCACTGGTCTGGCGCTCGGACGACGACCGGCCCGCCGTACGCGCCGTCATCGACGAATTCACCAGTGACACCGGTGGTCTGACGGTCGACGAGCCGGGAACGTGGGTGCCTGCCGAGGATCCACACCGCGGCGGCCGCGAGCGCAGCCGCTGAGACGGTGAGCGCGGACACCACGAGCGCCGACCGGTACCCGCCGGCTGTCAACGGCGCGACCAGCAACGGTCCGGCGATCTGACCGACGGAGTAGCCGACCGTCAGCAGGGCCACCGCCGAGCGGATGCCCATCAGTCGCCCCTCGGCCACAGTCAGCGTGCTGACCCCGATGAACGTGCCGCCGAACAGCAGGGCGCCCACCAGGCTGGCGGGGCCGCCGCCCTGGCAGGCCAGCGCGATCCCTGCGGCCTGCAGCGCCAGGGCGACGGTGAGCATCGCAGGCTGGCCGTGCCGAGCGCCCAGGCGCGCCCACAGCGCTGCCGATGGAACGACAGCCAGGCCGACGACCAGCCAGGCGGCGGCCCCCAACGGGCCAGGGGAATGCTCGGCCACCGCGGCGACCAGGAACGTGCCGGCGATGATGTAGCCGACACCCTCCAACGCGTACGCGGCGAACAACAGCAGAAAGCGTGCATTGCCGGCCCGATGTGTGGCCGCGTGCGCCGTGTGGCGGGTTCGCTGCGGACGCAACCACCACCCCGTCGCTACCAACAGGGCCGCCAGTCCCGTCGCCGCCCACCAGGCGGTCCGCCAGTCGTCGGTGGGCAGCACGAGGACCAGCGCCGCGGACACCGCGATACCGGCACCGACGCCGCCGAAACCCCAGCCTGCCTTCTCCGGCAGCCGCTCCAGCAGTGTGTTGACCGCCACCACGAAGACCACCGCGCTCGCGAACCCGGCGACGGTGCGCGCCGTGAGCCACACCGGCACCTGCGTCGTCATCGGCATCGCGGCGAGGCTGACCACGATGGCGATCAGCGCCGCGCGGCACGCCAGCGCCGAATGCGCCAGCCGGGTCGACAGCGTGGTGGCCACCGCCCCGGCCAGATAGCCGACGTAGTTGGCCGTCGCCAGGTGTCCGGCGGCGTGCGCAGTGAGGCCGGCCTGACCCGTCATCAACGGGAGGATCGGGGTGTACACGAAGCGGCCCACGCCCATCGCTGCCGCCAGCGCGCCCGCGGTGGGCAGCACCCCGTGGTGCAGGTGTCGTCGCATGACTCCAGCGTGAGCTCTGCGTGATGTCTCAGCCAGGATCGAAGTCCTCTCAGCTGACAGGCTTTAGCTCTCAGCGCGGCTGATTTTCCCGCGCGACCAGACGCGAACTCGAGTGTTCCTGCGGCGATTCACTCGAGTTCGTGTCTGGTCGCGGTCAGAACTCGGTACTGTTCTCCGGCTCGAGCACCTGGAAATCGGTGCTGGTCATTTCTTTCAGCCGGCCGTAGTAGACCGGTCGGGCGATCGGATCGATGACCGCCTGATGGATCGGCACCGCGCGCGTCGGGTTCACCGCCCGCAGGTAGTCGACAGCCTCGGAGATCTTCATCCACGGCGCGGCCGCCGGGGTGGCGAGCACCTCGACCGGCTCATCTGGAACGAACAGCGCGTCGCCGGGGTGCATCAATCGAGCGGCATGCCCGCCGTCGCCGACGAGATACGAGATGTTGTCGATCACAGGGATTTCCGGATGGATGACGGCGTGCTGTCCGCCCACTCCCCGCACGGTCAGGTGCCCGATCGACAGGGTGTCTCCGACGTGCACCGCGCGCCACGGCTCACCGAGCTGCGCCGCGGTCTGCGGATCGGCGTACAGGGCGGCCTGCGGGTTGGCGTCCAGCAGCGCGGGCAAGCGCTCGGGGTCGGCGTGGTCGGGATGCTGATGGGTGATCAGGATCGCCGACAGCCCCGTGATGCCCTCGAAACCGTGGGAGAAATTGCCCGGATCGAACAAGATCGTGGTGGCACCGCCGGGTTGATCGCCGGGTCGAGCACCGTCAGAAAAGCTCGCCAACAGGCAGGAATGGCCGAAGTGTGTGAGCTGCATGCCTATAGTCTGGCGCGCACAGGGGAGCGGGGGTAGTGCGGATGCGGTGGATGCTCACACTGGCAGTGGCATCGGGGCTGGCGTTCTCGGGCCTGTTCGTTGCGCCCGGTGGCGCGGGTGCAGTGCCGGGTTTCTGCCCGCCGACCTGCGACGCGATCCCCGATGCCGCGTGGGTCGAGCCGAGCTCGCTGCCGCTGTCGTCGATCTATCGATGGCCGTCGTTGCCCGGCCTGGCGGTCACCGCGCCGGCGCCGCGATTCGAGTTCGAATCGTGGTGCGTCACGCCGGACGCGCCGTCCGATCCCCGCCGCTACGCCGTCGCAGCACGCGCCGCGGTGCCCAACCCGGACGGCCAGTGGAACCTGCAGGTGCAGGTCATCCACTGGCGCGGGGACACCGCCACCGGCGGCCGGACCGCACTCGAGGTGCTGGAGAAGGCGCGCATCGCGCTGGCGTCCTGCGGTGACGGCGTGTCTCCGTCGCTGACCACCAATGAGGTGGACCGGGTCGCCGCGGTGATCAGCGAGACGGGCAGCCGGGTGATGCGGATCTACCTGTTGGCGGACCCCACCAACAGCACCGTCGTCGAGGTCGCTCTGTGGACCACGCTGCCCGCACGGGTGGAGTGGCGTGCGGTGCCCGACACGCAGGTCCTCGACGCGATGGCGGCTCCGCTGTGCACCGCCTACCTGGGCTCGTGCCGGTGAGGCGGGCCCGCCGTCGCCGCAGGTAGAGTGTGCGCGTGGCAAAAGTGGTGGTTCACGTCATGCCGAAGACCGAGATCCTCGACCCGCAGGGGCAGGCGATCGTCGGCGCGCTGGGTCGGCTCGGCTTCGACGGCATCTCAGATGTGCGGCAGGGCAAGCGTTTCGAGCTCGAGGTCGACGGTGCCGTCGATGACGAGAAGCTCGCCGCGATCGCCGAATCGCTGCTCGCCAACACCGTGATCGAGGACTGGACGGTCACCCGGGAGGGCGACTCATGACCCGTGTGGGCGTGATCACATTTCCCGGCACGCTCGACGACATCGACGCCGCGCGAGCGGTGCGGTTGGCCGGCGGCGAAGCCGTCAACCTCTGGCACGCCGATGCCGACCTCAAGGGCGTCGACGCCGTCATCGTGCCCGGCGGCTTCTCCTACGGCGACTACCTGCGGTGCGGCGCCATCGCCCGGTTCGCGCCGGTGATGGGTGAAGTGGTGGCCGCCGCCGAGCGCGGGATGCCCGTGCTCGGCATCTGCAACGGCTTCCAGGTGCTGTGCGAAGCGGGCCTGCTGCCCGGTGCGCTGACCCGCAACGTCGGGCTGCACTTCGTCTGCCGCGACACGTGGCTGGAGGTCGCGTCGAACACCTCGGCGTGGTCGACGCGCTACGAGCTGGGCGCGGACATCCTCGTGCCGCTGAAGTCGGGTGAGGGCCGCTACGTCGCGAGCGAGCAGGTGCTCGACGAACTCGAGGGCGAAGGCCGGGTGGTCTTCCGCTACCGGGAGAACATCAACGGTTCGATGCGCGACATCGCCGGCATCAGCTCGGCCAACGGCCGCGTCGTCGGCCTGATGCCGCATCCTGAACACGCGACCGAGGCGCTGACCGGCCCGTCGGACGACGGCCTCGGAATCTTCTACTCGGCGCTGGACGCCATCCTGGTGTCCTGACGGCGGTGCCCGTCCGCTGGCGCGAACGCAGCGTTCTCGTGCGCGCGCTGCGATTGTGGCGGACGCGGAACCCGCACACGTTCCGCGACAAGGTGCGGTACAAGATGCTGCGGGACCACCGGCCGCTGGTGGTGACGTTCGCCGACAAAGCCGCAGTCCGTGGCTATGTCGCCGACGTGGTGGGGGACCGCTACCTCCCGCGGGTGTACGCGATCCTCGACGATCCCGCAGGGCTGGCCGAGGTCGATCTGCCGGCCGCGTACGTGGTCAAGCCGACGCACGGCAGCGGGGCGGCGATCGTCGTCTCCGATCGCGCGCCACGCGAGGCTCGTCTGCCGGTCGAGCCCGACAGCTGGGTGTACTCGCATGTGCGGTCCGACGCCGCGCCGCTGTCCGACGTGATCCGTATCGCGACAGGATGGTTGGCTCAGCTCTACGGTCAGGGGCCGAACCGGGAGTGGGTGTACGGGCGGGTTCCCCGACGGGTGATTGTCGAAGAGAAACTCGGGAGTGATTCCGTCCCGGACGACTACAAGCTCTTCGTGTTCCATGGCACGTGCTGGTTCATACAGGTCGACCAGGGCCGGTTCGGTTCGCGCACACAGGATTTCTTCACGGCCGGCTGGGAGCACCTGGCGCTGCGGGGAAGTGCGCCGTGCGCGGATCGCGAGCCCGCGAAGCCGGTTCGGTTGACCGAGATGATCGAGTTGGCCGAGAAACTGGGTGCGGAAACGGATTTCGTCAGGGTCGACCTGTACGACGTCGACGGACGCATCGTCTTCGGGGAGCTGACCAGCTTTCCCGCGGGAGGGGACAGCCCCTTCGATCCCGAGTCGTTCAACCTTGAGGTCGGTAGGCCCTGGACGGTGCCGCGGCGGTATTGAGGCGCGGATTTTGGTGCTCGGGCACCCCTGCGGTGTGCGTTAGCGTTGTTCTGTGCTGGTTGATCCTGACGTGTTGCGGGCCTTCGCAGGACAGGTGGAGGAAGCGTCGAGCGCCATCAAGGCCGTCGATGTGGGGCACACGGCCGCCGCAGCTGCTGACGGTCTTCCCGGGTCGACGACGCAGTGGGCCGTGCGATTGGTCGGTGGCCACATGACGACGCTGGCAGACGCGATTGCGGCCAACGTCGCGAAGATGGGTGTCGCTGTACGCGGGGCGGGCGACACGTTCCAGGTCGAAGACACCGCGCTGGCCGGCTCTTTCGACAAACTCTTCTGATCGATGCTCCCATCCCGGTCCCGCCTCCAAGGTTGGCGCCCAGAGTCGATGAGCGCAGCTGCCGAGGCGCTGTCGAAAGCGGGAGAGTCGGTGTACACAGCAGTTCGCGACCTCGATGACGGCGTCGACCGCATGCCCGCCTCCGACGCGTGGAGTGGGGCGTCCCATAAGGCGGCCAGCGCGATGTTCACCCGGGCCACAGACAAGGCTTCGACGTTCAAGCACTACGCAGAAGCGGTCGCCCAGGCGTTGTCGGACGGCGCAGGAGCGATCGGCAGAGCCCGCACCGCGCTGTTGAGCCACGCAGACGATGTCGACCGGGGAGAGTTGTCGGTGAACGACATGTGGGTCGTGCTCATCAAGCCGGCGCGTGTGTCCGCAGAAAAGGCGGCTGCCCTGCAGGCTCAGGCCAAGGCGGAGCAGGCGGAGATCAACCGCCTGTTGACGATCGTTGGTGAGGCCGACACGGGCACAGCCCAGAAAGTGCAATCAGCCGCTGGTCGTTTTGGTTTCGCCATGCCGGGGCCTGATGACCCGCGCCGGCTCGATCCCGCGTCAGGTTTTGTGGCACCCGGGGACGAGGTCCCCAACCCCATGTCATTGACCGGGCTCATGCAGCAAGGAGTGTTGCGGGACAACGACATGGCGCAAACTGTGAGGGACTACAAAGAGTGGGAGACCGAAGACGGCCAATACCGGAGGACGCTGACGATGATGGACGGCAGCCGACACGAGATCTACGAGTGGGGCGACATGCTGCCCAGCGTCGACGACGAGTACTACGACAGGGATGGCAACCTCATCTCAAGTACCTATTCACAGGATAGAAAGTCATACGACGGAACACAGTTCACGTCCATCAAGTTTCGGGACGGCACCGAGGTGACGATGACGAGAACCGCTGACGGCACGACCTCTGGTGGCGTCACGACGGGCGATGGACGTCACGGTGTCCTGCCGGACGAATTCTTCACCCATCCCGTCGTCACCATAAGCGGAGGGGCGCTGACCGGTCTCGAGAAGCAGGCGGAACGCGGCATTCCGATGCTGACGCAAGAGTCCGTCGAAAACCTCGGCAAAGCAGGCAAATACGGTGGTCCCGCGCTAGGGGTCGCGACCGCCCTCTACGACACCGTCACCGCGAAGACGTTCCAGGACGCGTGCGTAGCTGCTATCTCGGGGACCTCCGGTATTGCCGGGGGTTATGCGGTCGGAGGGCTGGGAGCAGCGGGTATCTCCGCTCTGGGTTGGCCTGAATTTGCTCCTGTCGCGGCAGGTCTCGGCGACGCGCTGGGTGGTTGGACTTTCGGTTACCTCGGCGGCATCATCGGCAACGTGGTGTGCCGCTGATGAGATCGTCTGTGGTCATCTGGTCGGCTCTAGTTTTCGGGGCTTTCGCTGTGGTCGCGGCCGCAGTTGCCTGCCTTCAGTTGGTGAAGTCCGAGTACCTGAGTGCGCTGGTGGCGCTGGGTGGATCGATCTTCTGCCTGGGATTTGTCTTTCCCACCTTCAAAAGCGTTCCCGGTCGGGTGAAGCCACGCGTGTGTTCCGACAGCGAAGGAACGACCTTCCTGCCTGACCGTGGGATTGAGATTCCCCTGCAGGTGGGATTGTCGGGTGCGCTCATGTCGTCGGTACTTATCGTGATCCTTATGCCACTGGGGCGCCTGGCGATTCCGGTCCCACCGAATATGCGGTATGCCCTGCCCTTCACGGCTTCTTTCCTTGTGGTGGGTATCGCCCCGATGCTGTATAGAAATCTGCGTCGAGGCAGCATGAGTCATCTACGGCTGACAGAGCACGGGTTTGAATTCCTGCAGGGCTGGCGGCCGCAAGGGGCTGATTGGTCATCGGTGCAAGACGTGGTATCTGAAGCGCCTCAGCCGAAGAAATCCCCCCCGAGTGCGATTGTGTTCATCCTGGCGGATGACACAGTGCTGACGTTCACGGCCTCTGCCTACACACCCGGCGGCGCGGCGTTACGGGACCTGGTGCGGTTCTACTGGCAGCACCGTGAGGCTCGCGATGAGCTCACCGACGGGCGCGCATCCCAGCGACTGCGTGACAAGCTGGGCGCCGCCTGACTCTCACTGCGTGTCGAGCGCGCGTGAAAAATGTCATGTTTCGCCGGCGTGTCGCGTGCAGACACGCGCTCTCGCCGAACGGGCCAAGATTATGGGGTGAGGGCGACCGAGGCTTCTGCCGTGTAACAGAGGAACGTCAGTGTTTCCTCCAGGTACAGCTGCACTGTCTCCGCATCGTGGGCCAGGTAGCCGATCGCGACGTCGGTGCCCAGCTGCAGATCGAAATCATTTCCTCGCGTCGACAACACGAAGGCACCGTCGATGGCAGGCGCCCAGATGATGTCGCCGTCGACGAGGCGGTTGATGTGCTCGAGGATCGGATAGCCGTGCGCGGTCGTCTCGGCGACCCGGGTGTACACCTCGGCCGAGAGCAGCACCGCATACGGCCCGTCCACGCCGGCCAACCGCAGCGCACTCACCGCCTGGGCGATGACGTCGGGAATGGCCCGCGGATCCTCGGGCAGCGCCAGCGGGGCGTTGGAACTACAGGTCCGGATGCCGGCGATCGACGCTGCCGCGTACCCCTCGAAGATCGCCCGGTCCTCGGCGAACGCCAGTTTCCTGGCCGCCTCCTTCACCGGGTCCCAGTCCGAGTCCTGCGAGCCGCGCTCGACGTCGTCGATGTCGATTCGCTTGACGCTGAACGGGACTCGCAGCCGCACCAGCGGACGTGCCTCACGCAGATGTGCGATCACGCCGTCGCCGGGCGCCGACACGTCGACCAGGTGCCCCGTGCTCACCGCCGCCGTCACCGCGCCACCGGGCTCGCTGACGTCGACCACCCGGCGCCCTGCGATGTGGCGCTTGAACGTTCGCGTCGCCTCGCTCTCGATCTCGCCCCACGCGGCGTCGGTGATCGGAGCCAGTTCCCGGTACAGGTTGTTCATTGCGGTTGTCCTTTCAGGCTGCCGATGGCAAGGGAGCCGCTGGCGCGCTCCGGCGCCGAAACGGGAAGTGGGGGTGGATCATCGAGAAAGTCCTGGATCGGGGTGAAGAACATCGACCCCGTGATCGCCGTCGAGAACTCCAGGATGTGATCGGTGGTGCCGGGCGGCGAACCGATGAACATGTTGCTCAGCATCCGTTCGGTGACCGCGGCCGAGCGCGAGTATCCGATGAAGTAGGTGCCGAATTCGCCGCGCCCGATCTGCCCGAACGGCATGTTGTGGCGCACGATCTTGAGCTCGTTGCCGTCGTCGTCTTCGATCACATTCAGCGCCACGTGGGAATTGGCCGGCTTGACCGCATCGTCGAGTTCGATGTCGTCGAGCTTCGTGCGGCCGATCACCCGCTCCTGATCCTCGGTCGAGAGCGCTTTCCATGCGGTCATGTCGTGCAGGTACTTCTGCACGTGCACATAGCAGCCGCCCGCGAAATCGGGGTCCTCGTCGCCGATTCGGGTGGCGCTGTCGGCGAGGGGGCCGTCGGGATTCTCGGTGCCGTCGACGAAGCCGAGGAGGTCTCGGTTGTCGAAGAACCGGAAGCCGTGGGTCTCGTCGACGACGGTGATCGGTCCCATCGCGTCGACGATCTTGGTCGCCAGCTCGAAGCAGACGTCCATCGTCTCGGCGCGGATGTGGAACAGCAGATCGCCCGGCGTGGCCGGGGCCCGATGCCGGCCGCCGGCGAGCGCGACGAACGGGTGCAACTCAGCCGGTCGCGGACCGGAGAACAACCGACTCCACGCGTCCGAACCGATCGACGTGATCGCCGACAGGTGCTTGCTCGGATCGCGAAATCCGACCGCACGCACCAACGCCGCGATGTCGCCCAGCGCGTCGTGCACCGCCTGCTCGCCACCCTCGTCGATCGTGACGACCAAGAAGATCGCCGCCGGGGTCAGCGGCGCGAGCACCGGCTGCGGCAGTAATGCGGGCACCGTGTGACCCTAAATCATGATCAATCCCGGCGATCGACCAAGATGAAGAACCATGGCGGCTGATGCGCAGGGTCTGTGTGAGTTCATCGACGAATCCCCGTCGCCGTTCCATGCGTGCAGCACCGCCGCAGGGCGGCTGCTCGACGCCGGGTTCGCCGAGCTGTCCGAGGGCGACGCATGGACCGGCGCGGGCGATCACTTCGTCATCCGCGCCGGCTCACTGATCGCGTGGCGCTCGACCGGTGAACCGCACGTGCCGTTCCGGATCGTCGGCGCCCACACCGACAGCCCGAATCTGCGCGTCAAACAGCACCCGGACCGGACCGTCGCCGGCTGGCAGGTCGTCGCGCTGCAGCCCTACGGCGGCGCCTGGCTGAACTCCTGGCTCGACCGCGACCTCGGCCTCAGCGGCCGGCTCTCCGTGCGCACCGGCGCCACCGCCGAGGACGTGCTGGTGCGCATCGACGACCCGATCCTGCGGGTCCCGCAGCTGGCCATCCATCTGTCGGAGGACCGCAAGGGCGTCGAGCTGAACCCGCAGCGGCACGTCAACGCCGTCTGGGGAATCGGCGGCCCGCGCTCGTTCCTCGACTACGTCGCCGAGCGCGCCGACGTGGACGCGGAAGCGGTGCTCGGCTTCGACCTGATGACGCATGACCTGACGCCCTCGCGACTCACCGGCGTCGACCGCGACCTCGTCAGCGCACCGCGGCTGGACAACCAGGCGACCTGCTACGCCGGGCTGGAAGCGTTCCTGGCGGCGCAGAGCTCGACGGTGACCCCGGTCCTGGTGCTGTTCGACCACGAAGAGGTGGGTTCGCAATCCGACCACGGCGCCCAGTCGGATCTGCTGCTGACGACCCTCGAGCGCATCACCCTGGCCGCCGGCGGTGGCCGCGAAGACTTCCTGCGGCGGTGTTCGACGTCGATGGTGGCCTCCGGGGACATGGCGCACGCCACCCATCCCAACTATCCCGAGCGGCACGAACCCGGACATCTGATCGAGGTCAACGCCGGACCGGTGCTCAAGGTGCAGCCCAACCTCCGCTACGCCACGGACGGCCGGACCGCGGCCGCCTTCGCGCTGGCGTGCGAGCAGGCCGGGGTGGCGCTGCAGCGCTACGAGCACCGGGCCGACCTGCCGTGCGGCTCGACAATCGGTCCGATGACCGCCGCGCGCACCGGCATCCCGACCGTCGACGTCGGCGCCGCCCAGTTGGCGATGCATTCGGCGCGCGAGGTGATGGGAGCCGCGGACGTCGCGGACTACTCGGCTGCGCTCGCGGCGTTCTTGTCACCGGCCTGACCTAGGGTCTGCTCATGTCACTCGACGTCGCGATGATCACCTTCGATTGTTCGGATCCCGATGCGCTCGCCGGTTGGTGGGCCGAGGCTGTCGGCGGTGAAGCAAATGCCGTTGCCCCAGGCGAATTCGTCATGGTCGCGCAGGAGAAGGGCCCCACGCTGGGCTTCCAGCGGGTGTCCGATCCGACGCCGGGCAAGAACAAGGTGCACCTCGATCTTCACACCGCAGACAAGGAGGCCGAGGTGACGCGACTGGTCGGGCTGGGGGCGCTCGAAACCGGCCGGCACAGTTTCGGTCCCGACTTCGACTGGGTGGTTCTCGCCGACCCCGAGGGCAACGCGTTCTGCGTCGCGGGCGGATAGCCGCTGGCAAGATCGCCGTGTGCTGATCTCGCTGATCGCCTTCGCGGCGGTGTTCGCCGCCTGGGCGCTCGGCGCGGGACGGCTCGAACGGGTCCGGCTGACCGCACCGGTCGTGCTGATCCTCGCCGGCGTGGTAGCGGGTTTCAGCACCTCTGACGCGCTGGCTGTGGCGCTCAACGCCGACGTCGCCCAGCATGGCGCCGAGATCATCCTCGCGGTTCTGCTGTTCGTCGACGCCACCGATGTCCGCGGCGGGTTGTTCGGCCGGGAGCCCCGCGCGGCGCTCCGCATGCTGTTGTTGGCGCTTCCGCTGAGCCTCGGCTTGTCGGTGCTCCTCGCCGCGTGGCTGCTGCCGGAGCTGTCCTTCGCGGTGCTGCTGGTCATCGCCTGCGCGGTGGTGCCGACCGACTTCGCGCCCGCGGCGACGATCCTGCGCGACGCCCGGGTGCCGGACCGGGTGCGCAACGTGCTCAACGTCGAGGCCGGCTACAACGACGGCATCGTCGCCCCGGTGTTCATCGTCGCGCTTGCGCTGGCAGGAGGCGACGACGTGCGGACCGCGACACCGCTGCGCGCATTGGGCTCCGCCGTGCCCCAGGCCCTGATCGCGATCGTCGTCGGGGGCGCCGTCGGTGCGCTGTTGGCGGTCGCGATCAACGGCGCCGCCCGGCGCGGCTGGATGACCGGTCAGAGCGTGCGAATGATCTTGGTCACTGCACCGATGCTGGCCTACGGGCTGAGCCTCGCCTTCGACGGCAACGGGTTCGTCTCGGCGTTCGTCTGCGGGATCACGTTCCACTACCTGCGGCACTCCCCGTCCTGGCACGAGGAGCTGGAGTTCGTCGACGACATCGGCTTCCTGCTGTCGGCGATCATGTGGTTCACCGTCGGCGCCGTGGCCGTGCTCGCCGTGGAACGCGGAGTGTCCTGGCAGACGGTGGTTTTCTGCCTGCTGGCGCTGACCCTCGTACGCGTGCTCCCGGTCGCGGTGGTGATGCTGCGATCCCGCTTCTCCTGGCGGGAACGCATGATGCTGGCCTGGCTGGGTCCGCGGGGAACGTCGACGATCGTGTTCGGCCTGCTGGCCTACAACGTGCTCGACGGCACCGAGGAACACGACGTCCTGGCCGTCATGGTGGTCGTGGTGCTGGGCAGCGTCGTGATCCACGGGCTGATCGCGCCGTCCGCCGCGGCACGCTGGTCGCGCGCCGCGAACTAGACTGTCCGGCGTGACGTCCGGGCTCACCCACGAAGTCGACACGGTCGACAACGCCGCTTCCACCCCCGATCAACCGCAGCCGTTCCGCGAACTCGGTCTCAAGGACGACGAGTACGCGCGGATCCGCGAGATCCTCGGGCGGCGCCCCACCGACGCCGAACTCGCGATGTACTCGGTGATGTGGAGTGAGCACTGCTCCTACAAGTCCTCGAAGGTCCACCTGCGGTACTTCGGTGAGACGACCACCGAGAAGATGCGCCAAGCCATGCTCGCCGGCATCGGGGAGAACGCCGGTGTGGTCGACATCGGTGACGGCTGGGCGGCGACGTTCAAGGTCGAGTCCCACAACCACCCCTCCTACATCGAGCCCTACCAGGGCGCGGCCACCGGCGTCGGAGGCATCGTCCGCGACATCATGGCGATGGGCGCCCGCCCCGTCGCGGTGATGGATCAGCTGCGCTTCGGCGCCGCCGACGCCCCCGACACCCGGCGCGTGCTCGATGGTGTTGTGCGCGGCGTCGGCGGCTACGGCAACTCGCTCGGGCTGCCCAACATCGGCGGCGAGACCGTCTTCGACGCGAGCTACGCCGGCAACCCGCTGGTCAATGCGCTGTGTGTGGGCGTGCTGCGGACCGAGGACCTCAAGCTCGCATTCGCCTCCGGCACGGGGAACAAGATCATCCTGTTCGGTGCGCGCACCGGTCTCGACGGCATCGGCGGCGTGTCGGTGCTGGCTTCGGAGACCTTCGGCGGCGACGAGAGCGGGGCGGGCCGCAAGAAGCTGCCCAGCGTGCAGGTCGGCGACCCGTTCACCGAGAAGGTCCTCATCGAGTGCTGCCTCGAGCTGTACGCCGCGGACCTCGTGGTCGGCATCCAGGATCTCGGTGGTGCCGGATTGTCCTGCGCGACATCGGAATTGGCTTCGGCCGGTGACGGCGGGATGCGCGTCGAGCTGGACCAGGTGCCGCTGCGTGCGGCCAACATGACCCCGGCGGAGATCCTGTCCAGCGAGTCGCAGGAGCGCATGTGCGCCGTCGTCACCCCCGAGAACGTCGACGCGTTCCTCGCGGTGTGCCGAAAGTGGGACGTGCTGGCCACCGTGATCGGTGAGGTCACCGACGGTGATCGCCTCGAAATCACATGGCACGGTGCGACAGTCGTCGACGTGCCGCCGCGCACGGTCGCCCACGAGGGCCCGGTGTACGAACGGCCCGTGCAGCGCCCCGACACTCAGGACGCACTCAACGCCGACACCTCGGCAACGCTGCCCCGGCCGTCCACCGGCGACGAGCTGCGCGCGACCCTGCTCGCGATGGTCGGCAGCCCGCATCTGTGCAGCCGCGCGTTCATCACCGAGCAGTACGACCGCTATGTGCGGGGCAACACCGTGCTGGCCGAGAACGCCGACGGCGGAGTGCTGCGCGTGGACGAGGAAACCGGCCGCGGTATCGCGATCTCCACCGATGCCTCCGGCCGCTACACCGCGCTGGACCCCTACGCTGGTGCCCAGCTCGCGCTCGCCGAGGCCTACCGCAACGTCGCGGTCACCGGCGCCACGCCCGTCGCGGTCACCAACTGCCTGAACTTCGGCTCGCCCGAGGACCCCGGCGTGATGTGGCAGTTCTCCCAAGCGGTCCGCGGTCTCGCCGATGGTGCTGCGGCACTGGGCATTCCGGTCACCGGCGGCAACGTCAGCTTCTACAACCAGACCGGCACCACGCCGATCCTGCCCACCCCTGTCGTCGGCATCCTCGGCGTCATCGACGACGTGAAGCGCCGCATCCCGACCGGGTTCGGCACCGAACCGGGCGAGACGCTGATCCTGCTCGGCGACACCCACGACGAGTTCGACGGCTCGATCTGGGCGCAGGTCACCGCCGATCACCTCGGCGGCGTCCCGCCCCGTGTCGACCTCGAGCGCGAACGCCTGCTCGCCGAGGTGCTCACCGCCGCCTCCCGCGACGGTCTGGTGTCCGCGGCGCACGATCTGTCCGAGGGCGGGCTGATCCAGGCTGCCGTGGAAGGCGCGTTGACCGGCGAAACCGGTTGCCGGCTCATCCTTCCCGACGGTTCGGACCCGTTCGTCGTCCTGTTCTCCGAGTCGGCGGGCCGCGTGCTGGTGGCGGTACCGCGCACCGAGGAGAGCCGATTCACCGCGATGTGCGAGGCGCGCGGACTGCCGGCCACCCGCATCGGCGTGGTCGACCAGGGCCCCGAGGGTGGCGAACCTACCGTCGAGGTGCAAGGGCTGTTCACGGTCACCCTGGAGGAGTTGCGCCAGACGTCGGAAGGTGTGTTGCCCGGGTTGTTCGGGTGACCTCTCGGGAGTCCACCAGACACCCCCTCTTCATCTGGGCCTGGGGCCTGCTGCGACTCGACTTCACCGGCATCGCGTTCGCCGCGCTGTTCTTCTGCCTGTCCCTGACACCCTCGCTGCTGCCCCGTGACTGGCTGTTCCAGGGGTTGATCGGCGGGATCAATGCCGCGATCGGCTACGGAATAGGGGTCTTCCTCGCCCGCATGGCGCGCCGGTTCGTGCTCGCCAAGCGCGCCTGGTGGCCGCCGTCGCTGAGGGTGTCCTCGGCGCTGAAGACCGGCACCGTGGTGCTGTCGCTGCTGGCCTGCGTGCTGATGGTGATCCCGGCCGCCGGCTGGCAGCGTCAGGTCTCGGCGCTGATGGGTCTGCCCGGCCCCAGCACCGCGAGTTACCTGCGGACGCTGGTGCTCGCCGCGGTCATCGGCGGCGTGTGCGTCGCGGTCACCCGCGCGCTCATCGACCTGATCCGCACACTCGCGCGCTATCTGATCCGGCGCTGGCGCATCTCCGACGAACTCGCGCTCTTCATCGGCACGGGAATCGTGGTCGTGCTGGTGATCACGCTGGTCAACGGCGTCCTGCTGCAAGGATTCCTGGCCGGTGCCAACCGCGTCTTCCAGCCGCAGAACACCACCACCATGGCGGGCATCAGTCAGCCGCAGGAGCCGCAGAGATCCGGCAGCCCCGAGTCGTTCGCGCCGTGGGACACCCTGGGATACCAGGGCCGCAGTTTCGTCGCCACCGGGCCCAGCGCGGCCGAGCTCACCGCGATCAACGGCAGACCGGCCAAGGAACCGGTCCGGGTCTACGTCGGCCTGGAAACCGCCGACAGCGACGAGGCGAGAATGGCGGTCCTGCTGAGCGAACTGGAACGCAGCGGTGCCTTCGAACGCAAGGTGCTCGTGATCGCCCCCACCACGGGCACTGGGTGGATCAATCCGATCGCCGCCCGCTCGCTGGAGATGATGTACAACGGCGACACCGCGATCGTCGGATCGCAGTACTCCTTTCTGCCGAGCTGGATTTCGTTCATCGGTGATCAGCGCAAGTCGGTGGAGTTCGGCCGGATGATGATCGACGCCATCCACGATCGCTGGGCGAAGCTGCCGCCGCAGCGCCGCCCGCAGCTGCTCCTCTACGGCGAGAGCCTGGGCTCGATGGCCGGACAGGGTGCGTTCGACTGGCTGCCCGACATCTCCCGGATGGGATTCTCGTCGGTGCTGTGGGTGGGCCCGCCGAACGCCAGCTCGCTGTGGCACGCGATCACCGTCCGCCGCGATCCCGGCACGCCAGAAGTGCACCCCCGCTACGACAACGGCCGCACCGTGCGGTTCTCGATGGGCAACGACGCGGCCCAGATCGCCCGCGACGCAGCTGCACCGTGGGAGGGCACCCGAGTGCTGTTCCTGCAGCACCCCTCCGACCCGATCGTCTGGTGGTCACAGGATCTGCTGTTCAGCCGGCCCGATTGGCTGGCCGAGCCGCCCGGGCGGGATCGGACGGCCTCGATGCGGTGGTACCCGATCATCACGTTCTGGCAGGTCGCCGCCGACATGACGAACGCCTCGTCGGTGCCCGGCGGGCACGGCCACAACTACGGTGACTACATCCTCGACGGCTGGGCGGCGGTCGCGCCGCCGCCGGGGTGGACGCCGGCCGACACCGAACGCATCAGAGCGGCCCTGGAACGCACCGAGTCCGAGGACGGTCAGTGAATCACGAACGCCGTCAGACGGTTTCGCTCTCAGTGCTTCTGCTGGTCTGGAGTGTGCTGGCCCCCCGCGTGCCCCGGCGTTGGCACCCCGTCCCGCACGTGCTGCTCGGCGGCGCCGCCGTCGCAGCGACTGGGGCCCCGCTCGGCCTGCAGCCGCCTGCTCTGACCCGCGGCCTGCGGTGGGGGAGTGCTGCCGCTGCCATCGTCGTTGCCTCGGTGGCGCTTTCGACGACGCTCGCACCGGTGCGCGCAGGCATGGCGGCACGCACGCCACCGGCTGCGCCCGCGACATGGCTGCTGCTGCACATCCCGCTGGGCACCGTGTGGTCCGAGGAGGCGAGCTACCGCGCGGCGCTCGGGTCCGTCGCCGCACGAGCGTTCGGCGTAACCGGTGGACGTTGGTTCACCGCGGCCGTGTTCGGTCTATCCCACATTCCCGACGCCCGCGCCGCGCGCGACTCGGTGCTCGGCACGGTGCTGGTCACCGGCGCGGCCGGGTGGCTCTTCTCCTGGCTGCACGACAGATCCGGCAGCCTGGCGGCGCCGATGCTCGGGCATCTCGCCGTCAACGAGGCGGGAGCCGTTGCAGCCCTGGCGATATCGCGGCGGGTCAGGGGTTGATCGTGTGCTCGCCGACCTGTCTGCCCCAGACGTAGTCGACGAGCAGCGGCTGACCGAGCTCGACATGGTTGTAGGGCGCCAGGCTGAACCCGGTGTCCATCACCAGGTACGGGTTCGGCCACAGGTCGCGGGTGATCTTCTGCCAGCACCCGGGCCGGCCCTCGGGACCTCCCCTCGCGTTGACCCGCGGCAGATTGTCCGGATAGACGAACGGATTGCCCGCCCCGGTGATCGTGCCCGCCGAACGCAGCGAATAGCCGTTGTCGCCCCCGAGGACCCGGGTGATCTCCGGGGCCACCTCGGCATAGTTGCGGATCGTGCAGAACATCATGCCGCGGTAGTCGTCGAGCAACCGTGAGGTCGGCAGCAGATCGGCGGCGCCGCGGATCAGGTAGGGGCCACCCCGATTCAGCGCCGACGTCGCCGGCTCCGCGAAGCCGATCGCCGCCATCAGCGCGGCGTCGATGTCACCCGAGTGCGCAGACAGCGTGCGCGCAGTGGTGACCGCCGAGGCGAGCCCGTCGAGGAGATCGGGCGCGGCATCGGCGTAGATGTCAGCCAGAGCCGCCAGCGAGCGCACGTCGGCCCGCCACTGCGGCATCAGGTCGTCGAAGTCCAGGAGGATGCGGTTGCCGTCCTCCAGCGATGCGCCGAATCGGTCGCCCAGTCCGTTCAACGCCTCGGCAGTCGCGCTGAGCGTCTGGTTCAGCTTAACGGGGTCGACCTGCTCGGCGATCGCCGTCACCGTTTCGAACAGCGTGTTGAATTCCGTCGTCACCGCGGCGGCCTGTATGACAGCGCCCTCGGAAAGGCGTTGTGGCGCAGGCATTTGCGGTGACATCAGGGAGATGTACTTGTTGCCGAACACCGTCGTCGCCCGGATCTCGGCTCCGGCGTTGGCGGGGATGACGGCCAGAACCGTGGGGTCGACGTCCAACGTCAGGCGGGCGCCGCCCGCCGGATCGGGCGCGATCTGCGCCACCCGACCGATCTCGACCCCGTTGAACGTGACCTTGGCGCCGCGCTCGACCACCAATCCCGCGCGCTCCGACAGGAGGGTGACCGTCGAGTAGGCCGTGAAGTCGCCGCGGAACTGAAGGAAGAGGCCCGTGCCGAGCACGGCGATCACCGCGAGCATCAGCGCGCCCAGCCGCCGATAGGGCGGTGCGTCCCGGGCTACAGACACTTTGAGAACCTAGATCATGGCCGTCCGCCGTGCTGCTGATCCGGAAAAGACCCGCGCCGCTGTGGCGGCGGTTGCGGACTGGCTGCGCGACGAGCGGGCCGAAACCCCGTCGCGCCCCCAGCTGGCCGAGGCCGTGCGCACGACGGCCAGGACGCTGGCAACGGTCGCGCCGGGCGCGTCCGTCGAGGTGAGGGTGCCACCGTTCGTCGCGGTCCAGTGCGTCGCCGGGCCGCGGCACACCCGCGGCACCCCGCCCAACATCGTCGAAACCGACCCACGCACCTGGCTGTTGCTCGCCACCGGACTGCGCACCCTCGACGACGCGGCCGCCACCGGGGCTCTACAGCTGTCCGGATCGCGAGCCCGCGACATCGCGGCGGCCCTGCCGTTGGTCGCGCTGCCGCAATGACGGGGGAATCGCCGCGACGCGGTCGTGGTTGTCCACTACGGCGCGGCGCGATTCCGCGTTTGACAGCGGTTGACCGTAGACTGGCGACCGTCACCCACCGCCCCTAGGGAGCAGCGACGATCGTGACCGCCGAGCAGCCCGATCAGCATGAGAACGAGCCTCGAGAAGAGTGCGGAGTCTTCGGAGTCTGGGCACCCGGCGAGGAAGTGGCCAAACTCACGTACTACGGCCTGTATGCCCTGCAACACAGGGGCCAGGAGGCCGCTGGCATCGCGGTGGCCGACGGCTCCCAGGTGCTGGTCTTCAAGGATCTCGGTCTGGTGAGCCAGGTCTTCGACGAGCAGACGTTGGCCGCGATGCCAGGGCACGTCGCCGTCGGACACTGCCGGTACTCCACCACCGGCTCCACCACGTGGGAAAACGCCCAGCCGGTGTTCCGCAACACGGCCGCAGGCACCGGCGTCGCGCTGGGACACAACGGCAATCTGGTCAACACCGCTGAGCTCGCCGCGCGAGCCCGCGACGAAGGTCTGATGAGCAACCGTGGTGCGGCCGCGGCCACCACGGACTCCGACATCCTCGGCGCCCTGCTGGCGCACGGTGCCGCGGACTCTTCGCTCGAACAGGCCGCGCTGGAACTGCTGCCGACGGTGCGCGGCGCGTTCTGCCTGACCTTCATGGACGAGAACACCCTCTACGCCGCCCGTGACCCCTACGGCGTGCGTCCACTGTCGCTCGGCCGCCTCGACCGCGGCTGGGTGGTCGCCTCCGAAACCGCAGCACTCGACATCGTCGGCGCCTCGTTCGTGCGCGACATCGAACCCGGCGAGCTGTTGGCCATCGACGCCGACGGGGTGCGCTCCACGCGGTTCGCGAACCCCACGCCCAAAGGCTGCGTGTTCGAATACGTCTACCTGGCCCGTCCCGACAGCACGCTCGTGGGCCGGTCCGTGCACGCCACCCGCGTCGACATCGGTCGCCGGCTCGCCCGGGAGAGCCCCGTTGAGGCCGACCTGGTGATCGGCGTACCCGAGTCGGGGACGCCCGCCGCCGTCGGCTACGCGCAGGAATCCGGCATTCCCTACGGCCAGGGCCTGATGAAGAACGCCTATGTGGGGCGCACGTTCATCCAGCCGTCGCAGACCATCCGTCAGCTCGGTATCCGGCTGAAACTGAACCCGCTCAAAGAAGTCATCCGCGGCAAGCGGCTCATCGTCGTCGACGACTCCATCGTGCGCGGCAACACCCAGCGGGCGCTGATCCGAATGCTGCGAGAAGCCGGCGCCGTCGAGGTGCACGTTCGGATCGCCTCCCCGCCGGTGAAATGGCCCTGCTTCTACGGCATCGACTTCGCCACGCCCGCCGAGCTGATCGCCAACGCGGCGAACGCCGACGGGTCCGGTGAAGAGATGCTCGACGCCGTCCGCCACGCGATCGGTGCCGACACCCTGACCTACATCTCGCAGCAGAGCATGATCTCGGCCACCGAGCAGCCCGCTTCGCGCCTGTGCTCGGCCTGCTTCGACGGCAACTATCCGATCGAGCTGCCAGGTGAGACCGCGCTGGGCAAGAACGTCATCGAGCACATGCTGGCCACCGCGGCGCGCACCGGCATCCCGCTGACCCCGGAGAACGACAACGCCTCGGCGCTCAGGCGTCCCTGACTCCCGGCGACGGGTGGCGTAGCGAAGTCATTGCGGCGCAACCTTACTGAAACGCAACAGGTGCCTGCGTCCCGTGTGGTCCTCCTTCAGGGCGGCCACCACGGCATCGCGGTAGGACATCAACCCGGCCGCCGGCGGCGGGATCACCGCGTCGATGTCGTGCTCGTGGCAGATCGCGTCGCACTCCAACGACTCCACCAGAGGCCGTGCCAGCCCGGCCTTGATCGGCGTCACCAGACCCACCCAGTGACTGGCGATCGTCGGCGTCAGGAACGGCAGCACCACCATCACGCGCCGGCGCAGACCTGCGACGTCGGCGTAGGTCTGCATCGCGTCGCCGTACTCCATGACGTCGGGCCCGCCCACATCCCACGTGCGTGACTCAGGGACATCGGCACTGGCCGATTCCGCGAGGTAGTACAGCGCGTCGTCGATCGAGATCGGCTGGATCTTGTTGTGCACCCACTTCGGCGTCGTCATCACCGGGAGCCTGTCGGTGAGGTGACGGACCATCTCGAACGACGCCGAACCCGACCCGATCACGATGCCCGCCTGCAACACCACCGTCTCGATCGACGAGGCCAGCAGGATCTCCCCGACCTCGACCCGCGACCCCAGGTGCCGCGACAGATCGGCACCCTCGGGGTGCAGCCCGCTCAAGTAGACGATGCGGCGCACGCCCGCCTTCTCCGCAGCGGTCACCACATTGCGCGCCGACTGCGCCTCCTCGGCGACGAAGTCCTTCGACGTGCCCATCGAGTGCACCAGGTAGTAGACGACATCCATGCCCTCGAATGCCTCTGCCAACGAATCCGGCTTGGTCAGATCGCCGGCCGCCACGTCGACCTGATCGCGCCACGGCGCGTTGTCCAGCTTCGCCGGCTTGCGTGCCATCGCCCGCACCGCATGTCCCCGCCGGAGCAGCTCGGGCACCAACTGCCCGCCGATGTACCCGGTCGCACCCGTCACCAGGCACTTGATCTGCTCAGTCGACACCTGCACTCCGTTCGTCGCCGACACCCGAAAAGTCTTCGGTGCCGATGCCGAACTAGATTGCCCGCAAACGGGGGGCTTAAGCAGGCGCAGGCAACGGGCAGCCCGGATCTGGGGCGTCGACCACGAGCGCGGCCTCCGTCCCATGGGCGCGCAGCACCGCACGCGCCACAATGGCGCCATGGCGTTTCGCGGGTGGCCCATCGAGGCGGTGGAGTTCTACGAGGGCCTGGAGGCCGACAACTCCAAGGTGTATTGGCAGGACCACCGCGATACCTACGAGCGCCACGTGAAGGCTCCGATGGAGGACCTGCTCGCCGAACTCGCCGACGAATTCGGGCCGGGCACGATGTTCCGGCCTAACCGCGATGTGCGATTCAGTGCAGACAAGAGCCCGTACAAGACCACCTGCGCCGCCCGCATCGGCGCCGGCTACGTGTCCTTCTCCGCCGAGGGGCTCTCTGCGGGCAGCGGGCTGTACATGCCGGACCCGGCGGCCCTGCAGCGCTTCCGGACCGCCGTCGACGATCGGGCCTCCGGCGTCGAACTTGCCGGCATTGTCGCTGACCTGCGCAAAGCTGGCTACCAGGTCACGGCGCACGATGTGCTCAAGACCGCGCCACGGGGCTACTCCACCGACCACCCGCGCATCGAGCTGCTGCGACACAAGGGCATCGCGATGATGAAGAGCTGGCCGGTCGGCGCATGGCTGGGCACCCGCAAGGCCAAGGATCGCGTGGTCACGACGCTGCGTGCCGGGGTGCCACTGGGTCAGTGGCTGGACCACTACGTCGGCTAGCTGTACTGGCTGGCGGCCCCGAGCGGTAGCCTTATGGCCGATGACCGATCGCGCCGAACAACACGGCATTTCCTACGCGTCGGCAGGGGTCGACATCGAAGCAGGCGACCGCGCCGTCGAGCTGTTCAAACCCCTCGCCAAAAAGGCCACCCGGCCCGAGGTCCTGGGCGGCCTCGGCGGGTTCGCCGGCTTATTCGCCCTCCGGGGCGGCTACCGCGAACCGCTGCTGGCATCCTCGACCGACGGTGTGGGCACCAAGCTCGCCGTGGCCCAGGCGATGGACAAACACGACACCGTCGGCATCGACCTCGTTGCGATGGTGGTCGACGACCTGGTGGTGTGCGGTGCGGAACCGCTGTTCCTGCAGGATTACATCGCGGTGGGGCGCACGGTCCCCGAACGCGTCGCCGAACTCGTGGCCGGCATCGCCGAGGGCTGCGTGGCGGCTGGGTGTGCCCTGTTGGGCGGCGAGACCGCCGAGCACCCCGGGCTGATGGCGCCCGACCACTACGACATCTCCGCGACCGGCATCGGTGTGGTCGAGGCCGACGACGTGCTGGGCCCCGACCGCGTCCGCCCCGGCGATGTGGTCATCGCGATGGCCTCGACCGGCCTGCACTCCAACGGCTACTCCCTGGCCAGGCACGTCCTGCTCGAGATCGACCACATGAACCTGGCCGGCCACGTCGAAGAATTCGGGCGCACCCTCGGTGAAGAACTTCTCGAGCCGACCCGCATCTACGCCAAAGACTGCCTGGCGCTGGCCGCGGAAACGCAGGTGCGCACGTTCTGCCACGTCACCGGCGGCGGACTGGCCGGCAATCTGGAACGGGTCATCCCGCCGGGCCTGGTCGCCCATCTGGACCGTGGCACGTGGACGCCGGCACCGGTGTTCGGCATGATCGCCCAGCGCGGCCGCATCGAACGCGCCGAAATGGAGAAGACGTTCAACATGGGCGTCGGGATGGTGGCCGTCGTCGCGCCGGAGGACACCGACCGCGCGCTGGCCGTCCTGACTGCTCGTCACCTGAGCTGCTGGACCCTCGGAACCATCGAGAAGGGCAGCAAGGACGCGTCACGAGCTGTGCTCGTGGGCCAACATCCCCGATTCTGACCGGGGACGCCGGACGGGTCAGCGGCTAGGCCGCCACTCGTCCTCGTCCGCCCAGCGATCATCCGATGGCACGTCACCGCCGAGGCGGTCATCGTCTCCACCGGCCAGCTCGCGCTGGAGCCGCTCGAAATCGGTCTGCGGTGAGCTGTACTTGAGCTCACGAGCAACCTTGGTCTGCTTTGCCTTTGCCCGGCCGCGGCCCATGGGGGAACCCCCTCGCGCAATAACGGAGCGGCCTAATTGCTAGGCGGCTCCGATCTGAGTGTGTCTATTGTCCTGCCGACACTTTACCGTGCCGAACGCCGCGGCGCTGGCAGGCCCCGTTTTGCCCGGGTCACCGCGCCGCGCCGCGCAGCCTGTCGACCGCCAACCGGCCTGCTCCCGCCACGTCGGCGGCCGGCAGGGAGTCGGGATCGATGGCCGCCGCCACCGCCACCTCGCCGCCGGTCACCAGCTCGGTGTCCGCCGGAAGGCCGCGCTTGAGCAGCGCCAGGGCGATCGGTCCTTCGTCCACGTGCTCCACGACGGTGCCCACCCGGCCGACGGCGCGACCCCCGGCCAACACCGGGTCGCCGGTGGCCGGCCGATCGGTGGCGCCGTCGAGGTGCAGAAGCACCAGCATGCGCGGTGGCTTCCCGAGATTGTGCACCCGCGCGACGGTCTCCTGACCGCGGTAGCAGCCCTTGTCCAAGTGCACCGCCGAGCCGATCCAGCCCACCTCGTGCGGAATCGTGCGCTCATCGGTGTCGACACCCAGGCGCGGCCGCCGCGCCGCCACCCGATGCGCCTCGTACGCCCACACCCCGGCGCGGCGCACCCCGGCCACCTCCAGCCGCTGCAGGAACGAGGCCGCCTGCTCACGGGGCACGACGAGGTCGATCTCGTCGACGGTCCCCGGCAGCGCGCGCACAAAACCGCCGTCGGGCAGGGTGATCGCCGTGCCGGTGACCGGCAGCGCCGGAACCCCCAGTGCCTCCAGCACGGCCGCCTCGGACACCGCGGGACCCACGAGCGACAGAACCGCCAGATCCGCCGGCTCCACCACGACGTCGGCCCAGAACACCATCCTGCGCAGGAAGGCCAGCAGCGGCTCGCCCCGCCAGGGTTCGGTGTCGAGGATCGTGACGCCGTCGAGTTGCGTCTGCAGCCAGTGATCTTCGACGCGGCCCTGCCCGTCGAGGCTCAGGTTCTGCGTCACCGCGCCGTCCGGCAGATCGCTGACGTGCTGGCTGGAAATGGTGTGCAGCCAACTCTTTCGCTCCGCGCCGGTGAGCGCCAGCACCGCGCGATGTGAACGATCGACCACGATCGCACCCTGGCTGGCCGCCCGCTGCTCGCCCAGCGGATCGCCGTAATGCCAGACCGCGCCGGAGTCGGGTCCGTTCTCGGGAGCGGGGACCGCGGAGGTGTGCACAGACATGGCTCAATGCTACGAGCCGGCCGAGTGCGGGCGCGGCTACGCTGATGCCCCATGGCCGGACTCAGCGTGGTGGTCTCTCTCGGCGGCGGCGTCTGCGATCCGGCTGCGCCGCTGCTTCACGCCGACGACCTCGCCGCCGTGCGCGGCGACGGGATCTTCGAGACGCTGCTGATCCGCGAGGGCAGGCCCTGCCTGCTCGAGGCGCACTTGGCACGGCTGACGCATTCGGCGCAGCTGATGGACCTGCCCGCGCCCGACCTGCCCGCGTGGCGGTCCGCGATCGACCAGGCCGTCGCGACATGGTTGGCCGACGGGGGCGACGAGGGCGTGCTGCGTCTGGTGTACAGCCGCGGCCGGGAGAGCGACCCGACCGGCACCGCCTACGCGACCGTCGGCCCGCTCGCGCCCCGCGTCGCCGAGGCCCGCCGCGTCGGCGTCGCCGCGCTGACACTCGACCGTGGCCTCGCCTCGAACGCCGACGAGAACCTGCCGTGGCTGGTGGCCGGCGCCAAGACGCTGTCCTACGCCGTCAACATGGCCGCGCTGCGGCACGCCGAGCGGCACGGCGCCGGCGACGTCGTCTTCGTCAGCACCGACGGCCACATCCTCGAAGGTCCCCGCTCGACCGTCGTCATCGCCACGACGTCCGACGACGGCCGACCGTGCCTGCTGACGCCCCCGCCCTGGTATCCGATCCTGCGCGGCACGACGCAGCGGGCGCTGTTCGAGGTGGCACGCACCGCCGGCTATGACTGCGACTACCAAGCGCTGACACCCGCCGATCTTCTGACCGCACAGGGGGTCTGGCTGGTGTCGAGCATCACGCTGGCCGCGCGCGTGCACACCCTCGACGGAGTTCCGCTGGCCCCCGCGCCGATCGCCGCGGAGGTCGCCGGGCTGGTCGACGCCGCCATCCTCAGTGATCGCTGAGAGATTAATTCCCTTGTCGCCCAGCCGGAGCGCGGGTACCTTCGCCTGTACACAGGGAAGGAGGTGGTCCGACAAATTGAATGACTTATGGACATGTGAGGTGGCTGCGAGCTAGCAGCGCCGGGGAGCGCTTGACGCCTACTGCGCGCGCTGGCGAATTCCCCGCAGCCACCCGGCCCCCGAGCCCCTTGGTTGAGTCCGACCGAGGATCACGGCTCGGGGGCTGCTCCGTTTCCGGGACCGGTTCTAGGGCTTCGTCGGCGCGTCCGGGCCGGGCGCCAACGACGAGCACTCCCGCATCGCCGCCTCCCACGCCGCCGGATCGACGCCGGCGGGCGGGCCGGTCATCGGCCCCGGTGCGCTCGGCATCCCGTGCTGACTCAGGCAGTAAGCGAGCGACCCGTGCCCGACACTGGGGGAGACCGTGCTCGTCGGGGAGGGTGCCGGTGCCTGCTGGGCGGGAGAGGAACATGCCGTGGAGTACGACATCACCATGCTCGCCGCGCAGATCGCCACGGCCGTTGCGCGCCGCACTAACCGACGAACCGGGCCAGGCGGGCGGACAGATGCGGGACCAGACCGCCGTCGGCATCGACACGCTCTTCGACATAGGCGAGATCCCCGCCGTCGACGATCCCGTAAAGCCGCTTCGCGCCGCCGACGAGGATGCCGGACTTGCTGCGCGCCAGTGCGTCGGTGACCAACTCCCAGGACGACTGGTTGAGCGGCCGACCGTAGAACAACTCCACATAGCCCGCCGAATGTGCCAGCAGCAACTCGATGGCCTGCGATTCACCCGGATCGCCCGGATCGTTGACGAAGCGCCAGAAACCCGTCTCCCGCAACGTCTGGCCGTCGTAATCGCCGTCGTCGGTCAACCGCCAGGAGCGGGCTTCCCAATTCAGGTAGTCGGCGCCGTCGTGGGAGACCACGATCTGCTGACCGAACCGGTAATCGCCGTGGGCACCGCGGCCTTCACCCTCGCCTCGCCACACCCCGACCAGGGGAAGAAGGGCCAGCAGGCGATCGTCGAGGTCGGCGCCTTCGCGAAGATTGGCCGTGTCAGCAGGCAGCGGGAGGTCTCCGAAGACCGGGATGTTGCGCGCAGCGGTCTGCCGGGCGCGTTCGGCAGCAGCGGCGACCGCCTCGTCGCCAGAGGTCACGACTCGTCGGTGATCAGCCGGTACAGCGCGTACAGCGCGAACCACGTGATCACCACGACGGCCGCGACGAGCAGAAGTTCGTAGAACAGCACCACGAGGGAGAGTCTAGCCCCCGCTCATCGTGGGGTTGAGGTCAGCTGACCTTGCTCTCGTACTCAGGGCAGAAGGCCCCGGTGGCCGCGCCGACGAAGTACCCGGCCTGGTAGTCCGACCAGTCGGTGACACTGGTCAGATCGGCCACTTCCTGCTCGAAGGAGGCGCCGTTCTCCCAGTCCTGGCAGACCGCGCGGCCGGTGTCGAGCACCTGCTGGGTCTTGTCCGACGGCCAGGTGATGCCACCCTTGCCGATCACCGTCAGGAAGTCGCCCTCGGGATCCGCGAGGGCGGCGGGCGCGCTCATCAAACCGACCGTGGCGAACGCCGCGGCCGCAGCAAAGGCGAAGGTGATCTTCATCGTCGGGTCCTCGGAGGTGGTGGCCTACGCGGGTGCGCGGGCAGTGCACCTATCGTCGCCGACGACAGCTAATCGCGCAGCATTTTCACAGCAAGATCAAAGCCGGCGAGCGAGGAGTCGCGCCGACCCGATGGCGCGACTCCTCGGCAGCTCGTCCTCCCCCGCAAGGGGGTGGTGCCCCCACGCCGCCTTCGTCGTCACGCGCTACCCGATGGCGCGACTCCTGCCGTCGTCACGCGACCTTGACGTCGACCTCGTGGATCCCCGCGCCCGACGGCGCCACACTGGCATCGCCGTTGCCGGCCGGCGACAGCGCCCGCAGCGTCCAGTTCCCCGGCGCGGCGAAGAACCGGAAGTCACCGGTGGCCGACGCGACGACCTCGGCGGTGAACTCGTCGGAGCTGTCGAGCAGGCGCACGAACGCCCCGCCGACCGCCTGCCCCGAGCCGTCAACGACACGGCCGGTGATGACCGTTTCCTTCTCCAGGTCGACGCTCGCGGGCAACGTCAGTCCTTGTTTCGGTGCAGAGCACATATCAACTTCCCAACTCGATCGGGGCGCCCACCAGGGAGCCGTATTCCGTCCAACTGCCGTCGTAGTTCTTGACGTTCTTGTGTCCCAACAGTTCCTGCAGCACGAACCAGGTGTGCGACGAGCGCTCCCCGATGCGGCAGTAGGCGATGGTCTCCTTCTCGCCGTCCAGCCCGGCATCGGCGTAGAGCTTGGCCAGGTCCTCGTCGGACTTGAAGGTGCCGTCCTCGTTGGCAGCCTTGCTCCACGGCACGTTGATGGCCGACGGGATGTGACCGGCACGCTGGCTCTGCTCCTGCGGCAGGTGCGCCGGGGCCAGGATCTTGCCCGAGAACTCATCGGGGGACCGCACGTCGACCAGGTTCTTCGCGCCGATCGCCGCGATGACCTCGTCCCGGAACGCGCGGATGCTGTTGTCGGGCGCCTTGGCGCTGTAGCTGGTCTCAGGACGCGTCACCGCGTCCTTGGACAGGGGCCGGGAGTCGAGCTCCCACTTCTTGCGGCCGCCGTCGAGGAGCTTGACGTCCTCGTGGCCGTACAGCTTGAAGTACCAGTAGGCGTAGGCGGCGAACCAGTTGTTGTTGCCGCCGTACAGCACCACCGTGTCGTCGTTGGCGATGCCCTTGTCCGACAGCAGCTTCGAGAACTGCTGCTGGTCGACGAAGTCGCGCTTGACCGGATCCTGCAGATCGGTCTTCCAGTCGAGCCGGATCGCACCGGGGATGTGCCCGGTGTCGTATGCGCTGGTGTCTTCGTCGACCTCGACGAAAACGGTGTTCGGCGCATCGAGATTGCTCTCGGCCCAGTCTGCTGTGACCAGGACGTCGGAGCGTGCCATGGAGGAGATCCTTTCGACTACGAGTGAGTGGGTTTCAGGCGGAGGAACAACGGATAGAGCTGGCAGCCCAGGCAGATGCCGAAGGCTGCGTTCAGAAATGCGGCCGCCAGCGCGAAACCGGTGGCCACCAGCCCGAGCGTCGGCGACCCCGAGAGGAAGGCCGCGACACCGGCGACCGCGAAGACCAGGCCGACCGACTGGGCGAACTTGAGCGGAGCCACCGGCTCCCGCTCCGTCACGGGACCCAGACGGGGAGCGACGAGCGCCGCGAACAGAAGGCCGTAGGGGTGGCGGCGCGGACCGAGTGTGGCCCCCAGCGCGAACACGACCGCCTGGACGGCGAGAAGCGCGGCGGCATACGCAGTGCTGGCCGTCGACACGAGCAAGGTGGCGACCAGCACAGCGGTGGTGACCCACGCGACGAACCGCGGACCACGGACGTCGACCTGGGCCGACGGGCGGCTCTCTGTGGTGTGCGATACGTGCGACATGAAAATGCTCCTGTTGTCCGGACTGGCTGATGCGGCTCGCGACGAGACCGCCGGAGAGCGCGGCGCCGACGACGGCGTGGCTACTCAGCAGCTACAACAACAACAGCAACAACCCGCGACGCGGCACAGATCGACTGCGCGGCGCTTGGTGAGCCTGAGCTCGACACGGGTTGGCACGGCGACAGCTTACCCAACGACAGGGTGATCAAGCCAACAGCGGCCGCAGCGCGGACCGCAGGTCAGCGGCTGTCGGCACGCCCGACGCCCGATATCGCTGGCGTCCCTCGGCGTCGAAGACGAACGTCGTCGGCAGCGACAAGACGGAAAGACGGCGGGCGGCTTCGGGATTGGCGTCCATGTCGATCTCCACGTGAGCAACGCCGGTCAGCTCGGCGCACACCTGATCGACGACGCGGCGCACGCCCGCGCAGGGGCCGCACCACACCGCGCCGAAATGCACGACCGTCGGCCCCGTGCCGGACAGGCCCAGCTCACTGGTGTCGACGGCGGGCATGTCCGGCGCTTCCTTCATCCGGCCGGAGCGCGTGGTCAGCAGCCGGCCGACCACGAACGAGAGGCCCAACGCGGCGATCAGCACCGCGATCACGACGATCCACGACGAGCTCATGACAATCTGAACTCGTCCAGCGGCACGGTTACTCCCTCGGCGATGCCCTCGATGATCACGTCGGAGCCGCGGGCGCCCTCGCTCGTCGGAGCGATTCCGAACGGCAGCTTCTGACCCGGCAGCTCGGTGGAGAACGCGGACAGCACCGCCGGCAGCTTGTCCGCGGGGACGTCGGTGTCGGCGGTGCCCGGACCCGTCAACACGCCGGTCGCGGTCACCGTCAGCGTGGTCCGGGCCGGACCGGTCACCGAGAGGTCGACCGCGATGCTGACGCGCTCGTCGACACCCGCCTGGCGCGGCGTGCCGGTGAAGACGACGCCCTTGTTGCTGGAAATGCCCGACTCAGTCGTGCCACCGGTCGAGTCGTTGGTCTCCCGGGTGGGCGCTTCCACCAGCAGGTCGGGGATGCCCATGAATCGGCCGACGTGGGTGGAGTCGATGATGATGCGGCTCTCCACCTTGCCGACGGCCAGCGTGGCGTCCGGCGCGACCAGCCAGGAATCGCCCAGATCCACCGAATGGAAGGTCGCCTCGAGCGAAGCCTTGCCGACCACGGGGTGATCAACGCCACTGGCCTTGATCTCCACTTCGTCGTAGTGGTGATCGGCTGCCTGCGTCAGAAACGGGAAACCGACGATCGCCACGGAGGGGTCCCATTGGAGGTTCGCCGCCGTGCGCACGCTTCTGGCCAGGCGATATTCGGCGTAGATCGCCGTGCCGAAGTCGACCCCGAGCGCGCCGAGCAGGACCACGACCACGGTCGCGACGACACCGATGACGTACCTGCGCACGCCGACATTGTTGCCCACACCGGCGGCGACCTTCGTTCGGCGCGGCTTAAGAGCAGGTGGCACGCTATCGTTAGGAAGCCATCGGCCCGGTAACGGCCGTATGTCAAGCATGAATCTGGGAAGTCACCGCGCGACAAAGACGTACCGGCGGGGTCTCGGATGATCTCCGCGGCAGCTGGAGGGAACAGTTGGACCTACTACTACTGACTGTTGACCCGCACCCTGAATCCGTTCTGCCGTCGTTGTCGTTGTTGGCGCACAACGTGCGGACGGCGCCCACCGAAGTGTCGTCTTTGCTGGAAGCCGGATCCGCGGATGTGGCGATCGTCGATGCCCGCACCGACCTGGCCGCTGCACGCGGCCTGTGCCGTCTTCTCGGCACCACCGGGACCGCAGTCCCTGTCGTCGCCGTCGTCAACGAAGGCGGCCTCGTCGCCGTCAACGTGGAATGGGGTCTGGACGAGATCCTGCTGCCCAGCACCGGACCGGCCGAGATCGACGCCCGCCTGCGGCTGCTCGTCGGCCGCCGGGGTGGCCTGGCCAACCAGGAGAACGTCGGCAAGATCAGCCTCGGGGAACTGGTCATCGACGAGGGGACGTACACGGCCCGACTGCGTGGCCGGCCGCTCGACCTGACATACAAGGAATTCGAGCTGCTCAAGTACCTGGCACAGCATGCGGGCAGGGTCTTCACCCGCGCGCAACTGCTGCAGGAGGTGTGGGGTTACGACTTCTTCGGCGGCACGCGGACGGTCGACGTGCATGTCCGACGGCTGCGCGCCAAGCTGGGCACCGAGTACGAGTCGCTGATCGGCACCGTGCGCAACGTCGGCTACAAGGCGGTCCGTCCGGCCCGAGGGCGGCCGGCCGCTGCCGATTCCGACCTCGTCGAGGACATGGACGAGGATCCGTACGACGACGACGTCGCCGACATCTTGGACGACGACGTGACCGGGGCCCCAGCGGACGCCCTGCGCAGAACGTGACCACGATCGGCTGGCACGAACAGCTGACCGACCACCAGCAGGACCTCATTCGCGAGCTCATCGCCGCGGCGACACTGTTCGACGGGATCGCCCCCGTAGGCGATCAGGTTCTGCGCGAACTCGCCCACGATCGCACCCGCCATCTGCTCGCCGACGAGGACGACACTGTCGTCGGCTACCTCAACCTCGCGCCCGCCGGTGACGATGCCCCGGCAATGGCCGAGCTCGTCGTCCATCCCGACGCGCGGCGGCGCGGCATCGGTGCGTCGATGATCGGCACCGGTCTGCCCGCCGGCGGGGCGGGGACCCGGATCTGGGCGCACGGCAACCTCGCGCCCGCCCGAGCCGCCGCCGAGGCACTCGGCCTCGCGGTGGTCCGCGAGCTGTGGCAGATGCGGCGAAGCCTGGCCGACCTGCCGCCCACGCCGGCGGCGGCCGGAGTTCGCATCTCCACCTATTCCGGCCCCGCCGACGACGCGGAGCTGCTGAGGGTCAACAACGCCGCATTCGCCTGGCACCCCGAACAGGGCGGCTGGACCGCGGCCGACATCGCCGAACGCCGCGCCGAGCCGTGGTTCGACCCGGCCGGACTGTTCCTCGCCCATGACGAATCCACCGGGGATCTCCTCGGATTCCATTGGACGAAAACACATTCCGACACCCTCGGCGAGGTGTACGTGGTGGGGGTCGACCCGTCGGCGCAGGGGCGGGGACTCGGTGCCGCGCTCACCCTGACCGGACTGCACCACCTCGCCGCTCGGCTGACGGCCCCGGCCGAGGTGATGCTCTATGTCGAATCGGACAACGCTGCCGCGGTGAAGACCTACCGACGGTTGGGTTTCGAGGTCGCGACCGTCGATGCGGCCTACAGTCGCCGCACCGGTGATCACCTGTGAGATCGCTGAACCTGTTCACCTGTCGTTCACTCTTGATCCGCAGTGCGTCTACTACCGCCGCATAGCTTGCCGGGTGAGCTCGGAGCCGCACCGGCAGCCGACACACGTGGATGACGAAAGTGGGATCAGTGAAGCGCAAGGGCATCGGTAAGACGTTCGGCACGACGGTCTCGGTCGCGGCGGTCGCCGCGATCACCCTCGCCGGCTGCGGCAGCGACAACAACGCGCCGTCGGCAGGCTCGGGCTCGGAGACCGCGTCGGGCAGCAGCTCCGCTCCCGCCGACTGCGGCGGCAAGACCTCGCTGACCGCCGAGGGATCGACCGCCCAGCAGAACGCCGTCGCGCTGTTCAATCAGGTCTGGGGCCAGAAGTGCCAGGGCAAGAACCTGTCCTACAACCCGACCGGGTCGGGCGCGGGCCGCGAGCAGTTCATCGCGAAGACCGTCGACTTCGCCGGCTCCGATTCCGCGCTCTCGGGCGATCAGGTGGCCGCCGCCGCGCAGCGCTGCGGTGGCAACCCGGCCTGGAACCTGCCGCTGGTGTTCGGGCCGATCGCGATGGCCTACAACCTCGAGGGCGTCGACAAGCTGGTGCTCAACGGTGACACCCTCGCCAAGATCTTCCAGGGCCAGATCACCAAGTGGAACGATCCGGCAATCGCCGCGCTGAACAGCGGCGCGACCCTGCCCGACACCGCGATCACCCCGATCTACCGCTCCGATTCCTCGGGCACCACGGACAACTTCCAGAAGTACCTGAAGGCCGCCGCGCCGCAGGCGTGGACCAAGGACGCCGGCAGCGAGTTCCAGGGCGGCGCCGGTGAAGGCGCCTCGAAGTCCGCGGGCGTAACCCAGGCCGTGCAGGCCACACCCGGCTCGATCGGCTACGTCGAGAAGGGCTTCGCTCAGCAGGCCGGGCTGCCCTTCGCCCAGATCGACACCGGCGCCGGCGCAGTGGAGCTGACCGACGAGACCGCAGGCAAGGCGATCGACGCCGCGAAGTTCGCCGCCGAGGGCAACGATCTGACCCTCGACCTGAACTCGCTGTACGGCACCAAGGAAGCCGGTGCCTACCCGCTGGTGCTGGCCACCTACGAGATCGTCTGCTCGGCGGGCTACGACCCCGACACCTCCGCCGCGGTCAAGTCCTTCCTGACGGTGGCCGCCAACGACGGTCAGGGTGGGCTGTCGAGCGCGGGCTACGTTCCGCTGCCCGACGCGTTCAAGGAGCGCCTGCTGACGTCCATCGACGCGATCAAGTAACCAAGCTGTTCGCTGGCGCGGCGGCACGTTCGAGGCGAGGATGGGTGCCAGACACCGATGACGTTCAACAGTATCGAGAAGGGTTCTGACGGAACTTCCGTGACTATCCCCAATCCGACCGGCGCGGGGTCGGGTGAGGCGTTGGCCGCACCCCACCCCGAGCCGACGCCGTTGTCCACGGACCCGTCGCGCAATGGTGTCGTGCGCATGGGTGACCGTATTTTCCGCGGACTGGCCGAGAGCTCGGGCGTTTTCATCGTCGCGCTCATCGCCGCCATCGGGATCTTCCTGCTCTGGCGGGCGATCCCGGCGTTGGCCCGCAACGAGCAGAATTTCTTCCTCTACAGCGGCAACTGGATCACCACCGACACCTCGGCGATGCAGTTCGGCATCCTGGATCTGTTGCAGGTCACGGTGTTCGTGTCCGTGTTCGCGCTGGTGCTGGCGATGCCCATTGCGTTGGGTATCGCGATCTATCTGACGAATTACGCACCGAAGCGCGTGGTCGGGCCGCTGGCGTACATGGTGGACCTGCTCGCTGCCGTACCGTCGATCATCTACGGCGTGTGGGGACTCTACGTGCTCGCTCCGGTGATCAGGCCGGTCGCGTTGTGGCTCAACGAGAATCTCGGCAGCTGGTTCTTTCTGTTCGGGACGGGCAACGCCTCGGTCGCCGGCGGCGGCACGATCTTCACCGCGGGCATCGTGCTGGGCGTGATGATCCTCCCGATCATCACCGCCGTCACACGCGAGGTGTTCGTGCAGACCCCGCGAGGACAGATCGAGGCGGCCCTCGCCCTCGGCGCGACGCGCTGGGAGGTGGTCCGCACCACCGTGCTGCCGTTCGGGATGTCGGGCTACATCAGCGGCGCGATGCTGGGCCTCGGGCGCGCACTGGGTGAGACGATCGCACTGCTGATCATCCTGCGCGGCACCCAGTCGGCGTTCGGCTGGACGCTGTTCGACGCCGGCTACACGTTCGCCAGCAAGATCGCCGCTGCCGCATCGGAATTCAACGACCAGTACAAGGCAGGCGCCTACATCGCGGCCGGACTGGTGCTGTTCATCCTGACCTTCGTGGTGAACTCGCTGGCCCGCGCCGCGGTCTCCGGAAAGGACCGGTCTGCATCATGAGCTCACCGACACTGGACCGCCCCGTCAAGTCGCCGACGTTCCAGGGCGTCAGCACCCGTCGCAAGGTCACGAACAACGTGGCGACCGTGCTGGTGACCACCTCGGTGGTGATCGCGTTGGTGCCGCTGCTGTGGGTGCTCTACACCGTGGTGGCCAAGGGGATCGGCGCGATCACGTCGAGCACCTGGTGGCTAAACTCCCAGGCGGGCATGACCGCGTTCGCCCCCGGCGGCGGCGCCTATCACGCGATCGTCGGCAGCCTCCTGCAGGCGGCGGTGTGCGCGATCATCTCGATCCCGATCGGCGTCTTCGTCGGCATCTACCTGGTCGAGTACGGCGGCGGCACCCGACTGGGCAAGCTCACCACGTTCATGGTCGACATCCTCACGGGTGTGCCGTCGATCGTGGCGGCGCTGTTCATCTACGCGCTCTGGGTGGCGACGTTCGGGTTCGAGCGGTCGGGCATCGCGGTGTCGTTGGCGTTGGTGCTGCTGATGATTCCAGTGATCGTGCGGTCCACCGAGGAGATGCTGCGCATCGTCCCGATGGACCTGCGGGAAGCGAGTTACGCACTGGGCGTGCCGAAGTGGAAGACGATCGCGGCCATCGTGATCCCCACGGCGTTGTCGGGCATCGTCACCGGCATCCTGCTGTCCCTGGCCCGCGTGATGGGTGAGACCGCCCCGCTGCTGATCCTGGTGGGCTACTCACAGGCCATCAACTTCGACATGTTCAGCGGATTCATGGGCTCACTGCCCGGCATGATGTACGACCAGACGTCCGCCGGGGCCGGGGCCAACCCGGTGCCCACCGACCGGATGTGGGGGGCTGCACTGACATTGATCATCGTCATCGCGCTGCTCAACGTCGGTGCTCGATTCATCGCCAAATTCTTTGCACCCAAGAAGGTCTAGGAGAACTCATGGCCAAGCGTCTCGACCTCAAAGACGTCAACATCTACTACGGCGCCTTCCACGCCGTCGCCGACGTGTCGATGGCGGTGCCGCCGCGCAGCGTCACCGCGTTCATCGGACCGTCGGGCTGCGGCAAGTCCACCGTGCTGCGCACCCTGAACCGGATGCACGAGGTCATCCCCGGCGCCCGCGTCGACGGCTCGGTGCTGCTCGACGGTGAGAACATCTACGGCGCCGGCGTCGACCCGGTGGGTGTGCGCAAGACCATCGGCATGGTGTTCCAGCGGCCGAATCCGTTCCCCACCATGTCGATTCGCGACAACGTCGTGGCCGGACTCAAGCTCCAGGGCGTGCGCAACAAGAAGACCCTCGACGAGGTGGCCGAGCGGTCACTCAAGGGCGCAAACCTGTGGACCGAGGTCAAGGACCGGCTGGACAAGCCGGGCGGCGGGCTCTCCGGTGGGCAGCAGCAGCGCCTCTGCATCGCTCGGGCGATCGCCGTGCAGCCCGACGTGCTGCTGATGGACGAGCCGTGCTCTGCGCTGGATCCGATCTCGACGCTGGCGATCGAGGATCTGATCTCGGAGCTGAAGCAGGACTTCACGATCGTGATCGTCACGCACAACATGCAGCAGGCAGCCCGCGTCAGCGATCAGACGGCGTTCTTCAACCTCGAGGCGACCGGCAAGCCGGGCAAGCTGATCGAGATCGACGACACCGAGAAGATCTTCTCGAACCCGACGCAGAAGGCGACCGAGGACTACATCTCCGGCCGCTTCGGCTGACAGACCACCCTGGAAACAAGTGAGCCCCCCGGAGGAAATGTCCCGGGGGGCTTTCTTGATAATGCTGTCCTCAGCGGGAGAGCGGTAGCCCCTCTTCTTCGGGGGCGTGTCCGGTCACCTGGAAGATCACTCGGCGTGCGATCTCCACGGCGTGATCGGCGAAGCGCTCGTAGAAGCGGCCCAGCAGCGTGACGTCCACCGCCGCCGCGACGCCGTGCCTCCACTCGCGGTCCATCAGCACGGAGAACAGATGCCGGTGCAGGTCATCCATCGCGTCGTCTTCGTCGCGGATCCGGGCGGCCTTCTCCGGATCGCGGGTGAGCAGCACCTCGCGGGCACTCTGACCGAGTTCGACGGCAACCCGGCCCATCTCGGCGAAATAGCCGTTGACCTCTTCGGGCAGTGCGTGCTGAGGGTGCCGGCGCCGGGCGATCTTGGCCACATGCAGCGCCAATGCGCCCATCCGGTCGACGTCGGCGACGATCTGGATCGAGCTGACGATCGCTCGCAGATCTCCGGCCACGGGCGCCTGCAGCGCCAGCAGGACGAAGGCGGTCTCCTCCGCGCGGACGCTCATCGCGGAGATCTGCTCGTGGTCGGTGATCACCTGTTCGGCCAGCGCGAGATCGGCTTGGAGCAGCGCCTGTGTCGCCCGCTCCATCGCCGTGCCTGCCAGCCCGCACATGTCACCGAGCTGGGTCGTCAAAGAGTCCAGCTGCTCGTGGTAGGCGGTACGCATGATCAAAAGCCTACGTGCTACCTGCGCATATCGTCACGAGCCGGGCGGTGAACGCCAGGTGAATGCCGCCTACTATTCGCAGGACGTGTCAGCGGCGTTGGTGACGGTCAGGTCTTCGGGCAGTGCGCTGGCAGCCTTCTTGGACCCCTTCAACACAT
Source organism: Actinomycetes bacterium (assembly GCA_023404955.1). Lineage (GTDB taxonomy): Bacteria > Actinomycetota > Actinomycetes > Mycobacteriales > Mycobacteriaceae > Mycobacterium. The sequence continues at coordinate 34,273 of JAEXZY010000158.1, read as the reverse complement.
TCACCTTGACGGTCGAGCCGCTCGGCATGGGCGTACCGACGGCCGAGAAGTCCTTCCCCAGGACCACCTGCACGACGTCGCCGAGGCCGGTCGACCGCTCGATGGTCGGATCGGGGAACGACGATGCCACCGTCGCGGCCGCCTCCTCGTTGCCGGGGGAGAAGAAGACGGTGGTGTGGTCCAGCGGCCCCGGGTAGTCGTCGGGATCGGTGATGCTGAAGCCGTGACTGCGCAGTGCTTCCGCAGCGGTCGAGGCCAAACCGCTTTCGGAGGTCGAGTTCGACACCCGCACGGTCACGTCGGCGGGATTGGTCGCGACGGCCTCGATGATCTCGCCGTCGGTCGGCGCCGGCGACGCGGGCGCGCCATTCGCCGGCGACTCGGGGGCGCCCGGGACGGGGGTGTTGTCGGCGTTGCGTTCTTCGGGCAGCGGGTCGTCGTTGATGATCGCGTCGAACAGCGCGCGCATGTCGTCGGTTCGAGGGATCTCGTTGCCGTAGTCGTCGGCGTAGCCGACCGTCGGCACGGTCACGAACGTGATCCGGCCCGCGTTGACGCCCTGGACCGATTGGCCGAGGTCGACGAGGTCTTTGGTGTCGAGGTTGTCGACGTAGCTGTCGTTGATGAACATGTTCACGACGTTGTTGAGCTTCGACAGCGAGAAGAAGGTGTCCTTGGAGATCAATGACCGCAGCAGCGACGACAGGAATCGCTGCTGGCGCTTGATGCGTCCGTAGTCGCCGTTGGTCTCGGTGGTCACCTGCCGGGCGCGCACATAGTTCAGGGCCGTGTGCCCGTCGACGATCTGGCGGCCCGAGTTGGCGAGCACGGTGCCCAGCTCGTAGTCCTCGATCGGCGTCGTGCTGCACACCTCGACCCCGCCGAGGGCGTCGACCATCTTGGAGAACCCGGCGAAGTCGACGGCCATGAACCGGTTGACGTGTAGTCCGGACAGCTTCTGGATGACCTTGACCAGGCATTTGGGCCCGCCGACGGCGAATGCGGAGTTCAGCTTGTACTCGGTGTAGGCCTCTTCGGGACCCCACGATTCGGTGTCCTCGTCGTAGATCGGCCCGTACTGGCGGGTCTCGGGATTCCAGACCTCGCACTTCATCGGTTCGATCTTGAGGTCCCGGGGGAACGACACCGCCACCACGCGTTTGCGGTTGGCCGGGATGTTGACCAGCATCACCGTGTCCGAGCGGGCCCCGGCTGCGTCCTCGGTGGTGCCGGCGCCCATCTCGCTGTTGTCGCCGATGCGGGTGTCGGTGCCGACGATCAGGAAGTTCTCGTCGCCGAACTGAGCGTTCGGGTCGACGATGTCGCGAGAGTCGGGGTCGAGCGCCGAGACGCGGTTGAGCAGGTTGTTCTTGGACGACTGCCACTGCCAGGCGCCGCCGGTCAGGACCAGGGCCAGTACCGCCACGAGCGCCGCGACGACCCGTCCCGCGATCATGCTGCGCCGATGCCGCGGATGATCCGCCTCCCGCTTCTCGGGGGCAGCCGTGGCCGTCAGGTTCGGCAGCTCCGACGGGCGGGCGTCGACCGCGGGCAGGATCGTGGTGTCGAGCTCGTCGGTGGGATAGGGCTCGGGCTCCGGTTCGGCCGTGAACTCGGGCTCGGGTTCGGCGCGGTGCCGCGTGGGCTCAGCGATCGGGGCCTCGCCGTGGATCTTCGCGATGAGGTCGGCGACGGTGATGGGGGCGGATTCGTCGTCACCCCGGCGGGGGGTCGACGTATCCGCGTCGGTATCGGCGGACTCAGTTCCGCGCTCCCACGGCGCGGCGCCTGGTGTCGGCCGCGTCGATCGGGTAAGCCATTCGTTGTCGCGGTTCGGCTCGGGTGAGTCCGGGCGGCCGGGAGTGGCGTGATCACCGTCACTCATCGTCTACCGGCCTTTCAGCTCCCACGGCTCCGCAGGCGTCTCGATGGTGCTGACACGCACCTCGGGTGGGCGCCATCCCCAACTCAATAAGCACTGATCCCGCCCCCGTTGTCGGGGTCGGGCACTTCGGCATTCGCCGGCATCTCATCGTACTGAGACATCCTGAGAGAGAGCTAGCCGAGAGCAGCGGTCGACCAACGATCGATATCCACTCGAGACACATGTCAAGCGGGTGGTCAGCCGCCCGAGTGCATCACGTCGGCGCCGACCGGCACCGCACAGTCGTCGGGGTCGTCGAGCCAGTTCTCCGGCAGGGACACCGACGCGGCGGAACCCTGGCGCCCGCGCGGACCGTTGGCAGCGTCCGGGAACGGCACGTCGGCGTCGAGCTCGCCCAGTAGGTCATCGAGCTCGGAGATGGTCTTGACCAGCGCCAATGACCGGCGTAGATCCGCTCCGGCCGGAAAGCCGTGCAGGTACCAGGCCACGTGTTTGCGCATGTCGCGCATCCCTTTGTCCTCTCCGAAGTGCGCAGCGAGCAGCTCGCCGTGTCGACGAATGATGGACGCCACCTCGCCCAGCGTGGGCGGGGTGGCCGGCGTCTCGCCGTGGAAGGCGGCGGACAACTCGGCGAACAGCCACGGCCGTCCCAGGCAGCCCCGGCCGATCACGACACCGTCGCAGCCCGTCGCGGCCATCATGGCCAGCGCGTCTCGAGCGTCGAAGATATCACCGTTTCCGAGCACCGGAATCCCGGTGACGTGCGCTTTGAGCGCGGCGATCTGCTCCCAGTCCGCGGTCCCCGAGTACCGCTGCGCGGCCGTGCGGGCGTGCAACGCGACCGCGGCAGCGCCCTCCTCGGCGGCGATCCGCCCGGCGTCGAGGTGGGTGTGGTGCTCGTCGTCGATGCCGATGCGGAACTTGACGGTGACCGGGATCTCGGTGCCCTCGGTCGCCTTGACCGCGGCCGCGACGATCTGGCCGAACAGGCGGCGCTTGTAGGGCAGGGCGGCGCCTCCGCCGCGGCGGGTCACCTTGGGCACCGGGCAGCCGAAGTTCATGTCGATGTGGTCGGCCAGGTTCTCGTCGACGATCATCTTGGCGGCCGCGTAGGTGTTGACGGGGTCGACGGTGTAGAGCTGCAGTGACCTGGGAGATTCCTCGGGCGCGAAGGTGGTCATGTGCATCGTGACCGGGTGCCGCTCGACCAATGCGCGCGCGGTCACCATCTCGCAGACGTAGAGACCACTGACGGTGCCGGCACGGGCGAGTTCCAGTTCACGGCACAGGGTGCGGAAGGCGACGTTGGTGACACCGGCCATCGGCGCGAGGACGACGGGGCTGGCAAGCTCGAACGGCCCGATCCGCAGCGCGGGTCGGGCCGTCCGGGTGTCGGGGCTTACGACGTCGATGTTCCCACCAGCTGGTTCTTGGCGGCCTTCTTCTCTGCCATCTGACGCAGCCGCTCCTCGCGGCGCTGCTTGGCGACCTCGAACTTGTCGACGGCCTCCTGCAGCTCCTCGACCAGCAGGCCGAGGTCATCGCGCATCTTGGCGCTCTCGCCGTTGAAGTCCTCGCGCTCGAAGATCCGCCACTTCTTGAGCACCGGCATCACGATGTCCTCGAGGTGAATGCGCGGATCGTAGACACCGCCGGAGGCGATGGTGACCGCGCGCCGCCGGAAGTCGGGGATCGTGTATCCGGGCATCTTGAAGTTGCGCAGCACCTTGTGCAGCGACTTCATCGCCTGGTCGGGCGCGATTTCGAAGCCGGCCTCGGAGACGTCCCGGTAGAAGATCATGTGCAGGTTCTCGTCGGCGGAGACGCGCTGCAGCAGCTGGTCGGCGATCGGGTCGTCGCATGCCTTACCGGTGTTGCGGTGCGAGACGCGCGTGGCGAGTTCCTGGAACGTCACGTAGATCACCGAGTCGAACAGGCTCTCGGCGAACAGTTCGAGGCCGCCCTGCTGGTTCTGGCCGGGGGAGAAGCCGCGGGTCATCTGCTCGACGCGCAGCATCTCAAGTTCGACGGGGTCGACGTTGCGGGTGACGACGAGGTAGTCGCGCAGCGCGATGCCGTGACGGTTCTCCTCGGCGGTCCACCGGTTGACCCAGAAGCCCCACGGCCCGTCCATGCTGAAGTTCATCGCGATCTCGCGGTGATACGACGGCAGGTTGTCCTCGGTGAGCAGGTTCGTCAGCATCGCGACCCGCGCCACTTCCGAGAGCTTCGACTGCTCGATGTCCCAGTCCTGGCCGCCGAGCGCGTAGTAGTTCTTGCCGTCCTTCCACGGGATGAAGTCGTGGGGATTCCAGTCCTTCTTCATCTTCATGTGCCGGTTGACCAGGGGCTCGACGACGGGCTCCAGTTCGGTCAGCAGCTGCAGATCAGTCAGATCCTTGGCCATGACACCTCCGATATCTGTACCTCGTAGTTGCACTCAATATATCTGTGTATGCCGGTGACATTCAAGTAGCCGCGCCGGACGTCACACCCGCTCGGGGGCGCCGGTTCAGCGCGAGGCGCCGTGCAGCAGCAGCTCGGCGCAGTGGTCGATGAACTGCTCCCGGGTGGCGGAGAGCCGACCGTCCAGGTACGCGGTGAACAGTGCAGTGAGTGCCCCGATGAGCCCGGTGGCAACCATGGCCTGGGTGGTGGGGTCGGTGATACGGGTCAGGTTGTGCTGCAGCAGCTCGATGAAATTCGGCATCCAGCGTGCACCCGAGCGGGCGAGTACCGGCTCGGCCTCGGGCGCGAGCAGCAGGAGGCGGCCGCGCGCCGGATCGTCGACCATCATCGCGACGAACCGCTCGACCGCGTCCCGCATGCTCTCCGACTGCGCCAGAGACGCCATCGCCGCGCTGCCCACCTCGTCGTAGATCGCGGCGACGTAGTCGTCGCGGTCGGTGAAGCTCTCGTAGAAGTAGCGCTCGGTCAGTCCCGCGGCGCGGCATGCGGCACGCACCGTCAGAGCGGGGCCACCCGGGCTACCCAGCAGCTCGATGCCGGCGGTGATCAGATCGTCGCGGCGCAGGGCCGGGCGGTCCCGCACGGGGACTCCGGACCACCTGCCCCGTCGTTGACCGGACGACACAGTCCTCCTAGACTCCGTTTTGACAACGCATGTAGTCAGAATTGGGGTAGCGCGAACAGTGACTCAAGATACGTCCGCCACATGCCCGGTGACCAGCGAGTCCGGCACCGATGCGCCGGTCGGCGCCGGCTGCCCGGTGACCGGCGGCTACGACGACGTGCCTGCCGCGCTGGGTCCCGACTCGCTGACGTGGAAGTACTTCGGACAGTGGACCGGCATGCTGCAGGGCCCGTGGGCGGGTTCGATGCAGAACATGCACCCGCAACTCGGCGCCGCGGTGCAACAGCACTCGATCTTCTTCCTCGAGCGGATGCCCCGGCTGTTCCGGTCGGTCTACCCCATCGGCGGCGTGGTGTTCGACGGCGACCGGGCGCCGCGCACCGGAGCCCAGGTCCGCGACTACCACATCGGCATCAAGGGCGTCGACGACCAGGGCCGGCGGTACAGCGCGCTCAATCCCGACGTCTTCTACTGGGCGCACGCCACCTTCTTCAAGTCCACGCTGCTGGCGGCCGAATGGGTCGGTGGCGGGCTGACCGACTCGCAGAAGCGCCAACTCTTCGACGAGCACGTCACGTGGTACCGCATGTACGGGATGAGCATGCGACCGGTGCCCGCCAGCTGGGAGGACTTCGAACGGTACTGGGACCACATGTGCCGCGACGTGCTCGAGAACAATTGGGCCGCACGCGAGGTCATGGACCTCTCGACGATGCCCAAGCATCCGTCACTCGACTGGCTGCCGGACTGGCTGTGGCGACTCAACATCGCCGCGATGCAGCGGTTCTTCAACTTCGCGACGGTCGGTCTCTACGACCCGCCGGTGCGCGAACTGATGGGGTACTCCTGGTCACCCCGGCAGGAGCGCCTGCACACCCTCTTCGGTCAGGCGGTCTACCTCACCACCCGGCTGATGCCCCGGCGGATGCTGATGCACCCGCGCAAACGCTCGGCATGGGACCGGGCGCACGGCCGCCTGCCTGCCGACGCGCCGCTCGTGGAGACCCCGGCGCGCAACCTGCCGCCGGTCGAGTACCGCAACGACCCACACTTCTACTGCCCGAAGATCTGAGGCGCGCGTACGTTCGACGATGTGCTGGGCAAGCTGACCGTCGCGCCACTGCTGATGATGCTGGCGGCCGGCCCCGTCGGCACTGCCGCCGCCGAACCAGGTGGTGCGACGCCGGCGCAACGCATCGTGGTCAGTGCGCCGGAACCGGACTCGCCCGTCGGGGAACTGACGACCTATGAGCGTGTCGACGGCCGCTGGCACGTGGTGCTGGGCCCCACGCCGGCGGACCTCGGACAGCTCGGTGTCGGCGCCCCAGCCGACGACGTGTTCCGCACCCCGGTGGGCACGTTCCCGCTGGGCCAGGCGTTCGGTCGTAGCGAGAACCCGGGCACCCGCATGCCGTACTTCGTGGCGACCGACGAGGACTGGTGGGACGAGGACGTCGACTCGCCCACCTACAACACCCACGTGCACGCCGCCGAGATCGACTCCGAGGACGCGGAGAACCTCTACGACTCCGGGGTGATCTACGACTACGCGGTGCTGATCGACCACAACCCGCAGCGGGTACCGGGCCGCTCCGCGGGCATCTTCCTGCACGTCACCGACGGCGAGCCGACATGGGGTTGCGTCGCGATCGGCCGGGATCAGATGCGGTCGGTGCTGCAATGGCTGGACCCGGCGCAGCAGCCGGAGATCACCATCGGGGTGGGGTTGACCGGACCTGCGTGACGTGGGGCCCGGCCTGCCAAGTGACCGGGGGGAAGCGGCCGTAGATGCCGTGCGGGTCGCCGGCCAGCGTCAGCTGGTGTTCGTAGTCGGCGCGGGCGCGCAACCCGGCATCTCGGATGACGGCCGCCCGTCTGCGGCGACGCACCGCGAGGACGACAGCCGAGGCGATGACGAGAATCACCGCGGTGTACCACCCCAGCCACAACCACCAGAGCGCCACCGCGGCAGCCGTCGCCGTGAGCACGGGATGGCGCCGGTGCCAGGGGCGCTGGGATGGTTGGGTGAGCATCACTGCCGATCCTACGAGGGGCTCGCTGCGGCCGCGTCAGGTTTGCGATGGCGTCGAACCGGCTAGCTTGACAGGCATGCACGCGCCGGAGGTTCTGGGCGGTCGCTACGAGCTGCGGGGCATCCTGGGCTGTGGCGGGATGGCCGAGGTGCGTGATGCCTGGGACCTACGGCTGGGTCGTCCCGTAGCTGTCAAACTCCTGTATCCGTCGGTGAGCGTGCAGCCCGACACCCGCCGCCGCTTCGCCACCGAGGCCCGGGCCGCGGCCGTCGTCGCCCACCCCCACGTCGTGGCCGTCCACGACACCGGCATACATCGCGGCCGGCACTACATCGTGCTCGAACGCCTGCCGGGGCGAAGCGTGGCCGATGCACTGGCCCGCGGCGGCCCGATGCCCGCGCAACACATCCGAGGCATCGTCCGCGACGTCCTGGACGCGCTCAGCGCCGCCCACCGCCGCGGGGTGCTGCACCGCGACATCAAGCCGGCCAATCTTCTCTACACCTGGTTCGGCACCGTGAAGGTCGCCGACTTCGGGGTGGCCAAGAGTGCGGACACACCGCAGACGCTGACCAACCGGGTCTTCGGGACGATGGCTTACCTGCCGGCCGACCGGATCGCCGGCCGGCCCGCGGTCCCCAGCGACGACCTCTACGCGCTCGGCGTGGTGGCCTACGAGGCGCTCACCGGCCGTCGGGCCTATCCCCAGGAGACGCTGACCGGGCTCGCCGATGCCATCGCAGCCGGCGCGGTGACGCCGCTGTCAGTGCTGCGCCCCGACCTCGATCCGGCCTTGGTGGCCACCGTGGAGCGCGCGATGTCGCCGGATCCGCGGTGGCGCTTTGCGACGGCCGGGCAGATGCGTGCCTGCCTGGACGGCGAGGCTGTCGCGGCAGGTGGGTTGCCGCAGCGCACCGTCGCCGTGCTCGCGGGGGTGGCGGCGGTGCTGGCGGTTCTGGTGCTTGCCGCAGTGCTCGTCGCGGTCTAGACGGCCCCCTGAAGCTGGATTCATTCGGTGCGTCTCAAAGGCACCGCCCCCTGCCCGCACGCGGTCTACCGTTGGATCACGCCGTGAGAGGAGCATGCGATGACGACCTCTGAAGACAGACTCGACATGTTCCTCGGCAAGGCGGTCGGTGATCTGGGTGCTGCCGCGAGCGCCGTGCTCGTGTCGATCGGCGACGAGCTCGGCCTCTACTCCGCGCTTGCGGGCCAACCGCTCTCGGCCGATGAACTGGCCGACCTAACCGGCACCAACCCGCGCTACGTCCGCGAGTGGCTCGCCAATCAGGCGGCGAGCGGTTACGTCGAATGGGATGAGGCCGGCGACACGTACCACCTGAGCGAGGAACAGGCGGCGTGCTTGGCCGACCCAAACGGTCCCGTCGACCTGCCGGGCGCCTACCAGATCGTGCGTGACCTGTTCGCGGTCCGCGATCGTGCGGTAGAGAACTTCCGCACCGGCGAGGGCATGGAATGGGGCGAACACCACCCCTGCCTCTTCGACGGCACCGAACGCTTCTTCCGCGCGGGCTATCGCGCCAATCTGCTGTCGTCTTGGCTGCCCGCCATGGACGGTGTCGTCGACAAGCTCACTGCAGGCGGCCGCGCCGCTGACGTCGGCTGTGGCCACGGCGCCAGCACGGTGCTTCTGGCCCAAGCGTTCCCCGCGTCGGAGTTCGTCGGAATCGACTACCACGCCCCGTCGATCGAGACCGCCCGCGAGCGGGCGGCTGCGTCGGGTGTGGAGAACGTCACCTTCGAGGTCGCCGACGCCACGTCCTACGCGCGCGGCGACTATGACCTCATCGCGTTCTTCGACTGCTTGCACGACATGGCGGACCCGGCCGGCGCCGCACGCCATGCACGCGCTGCCCTCAAGCCCGACGGCCATTGCCTGCTGGTCGAGCCGTTCGCCAACGATTCCGTCGCCGACAACCTGAACCCCGTCGGACGGTTGTTCTACGCGGCCTCGTCGTTGATCTGCGTGCCGGTGTCGCTTGCGCGGCGGGGCCCGGCTCTGGGAGCTCAGGCCGGTGAGCAGCGGCTGAAGGCCGTCATGGTCGACGAAGGCGGCTTCGGGCGGTTCCGCCGGGCAACCGAGACGCCGTTCAACCTGATTTTCGAGGCGCGGCCGTGAACTGTGTTTTCCTGGTGCCCCCACCAGGGCTCGAACCTGGGACCTGCGGATTAAAAGTCCGTAGCTCTACCGACTGAGCTATAGGGGCGTGGCGTGTGTGCCTGCAAAAGGATACTGCGGGGGTGGCCGTTTGAGGATTCGGGTGCCGGTACCCTAAGCTATCGAAGCTCCCAACGAATTCGGTTGTGAGTACCCCGGAGGAATTCGGACTTGGCCCCCATCGTCTAGTGGCCTAGGACGCCGCCCTTTCACGGCGGTAGCACGGGTTCGAATCCCGTTGGGGGTACGCGCAACGCGAGTTGGTCGGGTTGCACAGCAAGGCCCTGTGGCGCAGTTGGTTAGCGCGCCGCCCTGTCACGGCGGAGGTCGCGGGTTCGAGTCCCGTCAGGGTCGCCATATTGGCGAGGTTCGTCGACGTGAGTCGGTGGCCTTCCGGCCAGGTAGCTCAGTTGGTACGAGCGTCCGCCTGAAAAGCGGAAGGTCGCCGGTTCGATCCCGGCCCTGGCCACCATGAACATCCGTGGTGCAGTCGCAGCGGTCGCCGCCGGTCTGGCGGTGGCCCTGGTCCCTGGCATCCCTCCTGCGTCTGCTCAACCAATCCACACCGTCACCGATCTCATCGACGCCGCGGTACGTCGCCTGGAGATCGCCGAGCCGGTAGCGGCCAACAAGTTCCACACCCGCACCCCCATCGTCGACGCCGCGCGCGAGCAGCAGGTGCTCGACGCGGTCGCCGGTCAGGCTCGGGACTTCCAGATCGACCCCGCCTACGTGCAGACCGCGTTCCGCGACCAGCTCGACGCCACCGTCGGCATCGAATACCAGCGGTTGGCGCAGTGGACGTTCGACCCGGCCGCCGCGCCGGCCGATGCGCCCGATCTCGCCTCGTCGCGGGGCATCATCGACGCGCTGAACCGGGAGATGGTCACGCTGATGGCCGAGGAGTGGGGAAAGCTGCACTCCCCGCAGTGCCCCGCGGAGCTCGACGCGGCCAAGGCGTCGGTGGCCACGGCCCGCGGCCTCGATCCGCTGTACCGGCAGGCCCTGGACCTCGCCACCCGCAACTACTGCCGCTGACATGAGCGACTTCCGCCAGCGGCTGCTGGATGGGCTGGAGGCGTCGATCGCCGAGCAGGGCTACGCCAAGACCACGGTCGCCGAGATCGTGCGCAGGGCCCGGACGTCCCGGCGCACGTTCTACGAGCACTTCACCAGCCGCGACGAGTGCTTCGTCGCGCTGCTGACGGAAGCCAACGCCGATCAGATCCAGCAGATCCGTGCGGCCGTCAATCCCGCCGCGCCGTGGCAGAGGCAGGTGCGCCAGGCCATCGAGGCGTGGATCGCCTCCGCCGAAGCGCGATCGGCGTTGATGCTCAGTTGGATTCGCGACGTGCCCGCGCTGGGCAGCGCCGCGCGTGGATTGCAGCGTGATGCGCTCGACCACTTCATCGACATGGTCGACGCGCTCAGTGACAGCGCCGAATTCCGTTCGGCCGGAATCGGTCCTGTGCCCCGGCGGCGCATCGTCATGCTGCTCGGCGGGTTACGCGAGCTGACTGCGATCACCGTCGAAGAGGGCGGCCGCCTCAGTGACGTCACCGACGAGGCGGTGGAGGCGTCGATCGCCCTGGTGGGCCATCGGGATCAGCGCGGAGCTTTCGCCTGCTCGTAGAGCGCTGGGTCATGGGAGCAGACGATCATCAGGTCGGGCTCGTCGCGGCGGTGTAGTTCGACGAGCCGGGAGTGGTTGTCCGCCACCTGCTGTCGATCCTCCGCCACAACCTGCTCGAACGCCGTCAGCGCCGGCACTCGCGGGTCCTCCTCGAGAGTCCCGGCCTGGAAGAACGCATCCCCGGCGTGCAGTATCCAGCGGTCACCGGCGTCGACGGCGACGCATGCGTGTCCGCGGGTGTGTCCGGGCAATGAGATCAGGACGAAGCCCGGGCCGATCGCGGTGAGCTCCCGGGCCGCCGCGAACCCCCGCCACGCTTCGCCGGTGACGTCGTACTCGACGAGATGAGGGCCGTGGGCCCACTGCTGCGAGCGGAACCGGATCCGGTCGGGTAGTGCCCGTGACCCCATCGCCTGGCGCACCTCGCTCGTGGTGACGTGCACGTGGGCGTCGGGGAAGTCGGCGAGACCGCCGATGTGGTCGGCGTCGAAATGCGTCGTGATGATGTGCCGCACGTCGCCGCGGTGAAAGCCGAGCGCCTCGACCTGGTGTACGGCGGCTTCGGCGACATCGAAGGACGGCCGGAAGAAGTGCCGGCGGAAGCGGCCGAAACGGGCCGGGCGCCGGCAGTCGAGCGTGCCGAACCCGGTGTCGACGAGCACCAGTCCGCTGTCCGCCTCGACCAAGAGCACGTGGCACACGACCGTGCCCGCGCCCCAGGGTCGCATCGTGCCGCAATTCAAGTGGTGAACCTTCACCAGCCGTCGCCCCCCGCGTCGTCAGCGATGTTGATTTTTCACACTGCCGGCCAAACCCTAACCCGTGCGCACCATCGAGCGATGGCAGCGGTATCGGGTCGGCCCGGGAAGCGACGCGGTTGGGGTACCTTACCGAGATGGTCCGGCCTGCCCAGACGGCGCGTAGCGAACGCACCAGGGAGGCGCTCCGTCAGGCCGCGGCGGTCCGGTTCCTGGCCCAGGGGGTCGAGGAGACGTCGGCCGAGCAGATCGCCGCCGATGCCGGCGTCTCGTTGCGGACGTTCTACCGGCACTTCTCGTCGAAGCACGAACTGCTGTTCGCCGATTACGACGCGGGGTTGCAGTGGTTCCGCGCGGCGCTGTCCACGCGCCCACCGGACGAACCCATCATCGAATCGGTGCAGTCGTCGATCGCGGCCGCCCCGTACGACGACTCGGCTGTCACCCAGATCGCAGCGATGCGGGCTCAGGACCTCGACCCCGGCCGGATCGTGCGCCACATCCGCCAGGTCGAGGCGGACTTCGCCGAGGCCATCGAAGAGCGGATGGCCGCCAAGGATCCGCCCCCACCCGGTACCGAGGAGCGCATGCGCATCACGGTGACGGCGCGGTGCATCGCCGCGGCCGTGTTCGGCGCCATGGAAGTGTGGATGCTGGGGGAGGACCGCTCGCTGCCGGAGTTGGACAGGCTGTGCCGCCAGGCGCTGGCGCTGCTGCAGACGGGGGTCGGCGACCCCAGCTGACCCGAAGTTTCGTCAATATTGACAAAACATAGGCGTGGTGTCAGCCTCAGGCGATGACGGATTTCGACGCGATCGTCGTCGGCGCGGGTCACAACGGCTTGACGTCAGCTGCGCTACTCCAACGTGCCGGCCTGCGCACGTTGTGTCTCGAGGCCAAGCTCTACCCCGGCGGCATGGCCTCGACGGTGGAGCTCTTCGACGGCTTCCGCTTCGAGATCGCCGGTTCGGTGCAGGTGCCCACCTCTGCCGTGGTCAGCGAGGCACTGGGACTCGACGCATTGCCCACCGTCGACCTCGACGTGATGAGCGTCCAACTACGCGGCATCGGCGACGACCCGGTCATCTACTACACCGATCCGATGCGACTGCTCACCCACCTCAACGAAGTGCACGGCGCCGAGGCCGTCAACGGTATGGCCGGTCTGATGGCGTGGTGTCAGGCGCCGATGCGGGCCCTGGGCCGATTCGACGCGGCACGTCCGCCGAAGACGCTCGACGAGATGTACACCTGTGCCACAAACGAATTCGAGCGCCAAGCGATCAGCGACATTCTGTTCGGCTCCGTCAGCGACGTCCTCGACCGCCACCTGCCCGACCGCGAGAAGCACGGCGCCCTGCGCGGCATGCTGGCGTTCCTGGCCGTCAACACCACCTTCCGCGGTCCCGAAACGCCGGGCAGCGCCGCCGCGCTGGCATTCGGGCTGGCGGTGCCCGACGAGAACGCGACGCTGATCAAGAAGTTCCGCGGAGGCATGGGTGCGGTCACCGACCATCTGCTGACGATGTTCGCCGACGCCGGCGGTGAACTCCGGTTGCGCAGCAAGGTCGCCGAAGTGCTCACCGCCGACGGACGCGTCGGCGGCGTTCGACTCGAGGACGGTTCGACGCTCACCGCTCCCGTCGTCGTCTCCACCCTCGCCCCCGATCTCGCGGTCAACGGCCTCCTCGATGCCGCGGCGGTCCCGGCCGACATCAAGGAGCGCTACGCCCGCATCGACCACCGCGGCAGCTATCTGCAGATGCACTTCGCGCTCGACGGACCGCTGGAATTCGCGGCGCCCTACGAGATGCTCGGTAACCCCGAATACCAGTCAGCCATCGGTATTTTCAGCACTCCGGAGGAACTGCAGCGGCAGTGGGAGGACGCCAAGCGGGGGATCGTGCCCGCCGACCCGGCCATCGCGCTGCAGATACCCTCGGCCAACGATCCGAGCTTGGCGCCGCCCGGCAAGCACGCGGTCTCAGCGTTCTCCCTGTGGTTTCCCCTCACCGAGGAGGCCGCGAGCTACGGCGACCGCAAGGCCGAGATGGGTCGGCGCGTGATCGACAAGATCACGCGCCTGGTACCGGACTTCGAGCGGCTCATCCTGCGCCACACCACCTTCACGCCTAAACACATGGGTACGATGTTCGGTGCACCCGGCGGCGACTACTGCCACGGTCTGATCCACCCCGAACAGATGGGGCATAATCGGCCGGGACCGAAAGGTCATGTCGGTCAACCACTTCCGATCGAAGGACTGTACCTCGGCGGAGCCGGTTGTCACGGGGGGCCCGGCATCACGTTCATCCCGGGCTACAACGCCGCTCAGGAGGTGCTCGTCCGCGTCTGACCTAGGTGGCGGGTGCCGGCCCTCCCGACGTCGCGCCGCCCTCGTCGGACCAGTCGGCGCGGTCCTCGGCGCCCTTGGACGGATCGCTCATCACGTCGTCGTCGGCATCGTCGGCGCCGGCGTCGGTGTCTGTGGTGCGGGGGTCTGTGCTCACCAGCCAGGACTACCCCGCCGCGCAGATTCCATTCACTTGCCCCGTGCCTGCAACTGGGCCATCCAGTCCGCGGGGACGCGACCCCGCGGACCCGGCACCGTCTCGTCGGCGGGTCGGCTCTCCGGCGGAGCGAGTCCGGGTCCGTCGTAGTAGGACTCCGTCGAATAGTCCCAGAACCAGTCTTCGCCCGGCTCGAAGGACCGGATGATCGGGTGGCCGCTCGCCCGCCAGTGCGCGGAGGCGTGCCGCTGCGGTGAGTCGTCACAGCAGCCGATGTGGCCGCACGCGGCGCACCGGCGAAGGTGTACCCACCAGCCGCCCGCGGCATCGCATTCGACGCAACCGGTACCGCTGGGAGGCGCCGTAGGATCGATGTCACTGCTCACAATCGACGAGCCTACGGGGCTGGTCGGATCATCTCGATCCGAACGGCAGCTCCCGTGTTCTATGGTTCCGCCATGGCCACCAAGGATTCACGCGAAGTCGTGATCGAAGCAACGCCGGAACAGATCCTCGACGTCATCGCCGACGTCGAAGCGACCCCGACGTGGTCGCCGCAGTACGAGAAGGCCGAGGTGCTGGAGCGCTTCGACAACGGCAGGCCCAAGCAGGTGAAGATGACCGTGAAGGCCGCCGGACTGACCGACGAGCAGGTCATCGAATACACCTGGGGTGAACGGGAAGTCAGCTGGACACTGGTGAAGGCCGGCCAGATCAAGGCGCAGGACGCCAGCTACACGCTGACTCCGGACGGCGACAAGACGCGGGTGCGTTTCGACATCGCGCTCGACCTGTCGGTGCCGCTGCCCGGCTTCATCGTGAAGCGCACCATCAAGGGTGGCGTCGAAACGGCCACCGAGGGGCTGCGCAAGCAGGTGCTCAAGGTCATCAAGTCCTAGGCGCGAGCCGGTCGAGCGCGTCGGGCTCGGCGATCGTCAGGACCGCGTCCACGATGGTCGGCTCGTCCTGCAACCTGTTCTCCAGATCGCGCAGGGTGTCGGCGATCCGCGACTCCACGGCGTCGCCCACCAGGTCCACGCTCGCCACCAGGAAGAGCTGCTTGGGGCCGACGAACATCAGCCGGATGAAGCGCACCGAGGCCACCTCCGGCATCCGCTCGATCTGTGCGATCGCGGCCTGACGCAGCTGCGGGCTGGCTGACTCCCCGACCAGGAAGCGGCGGTTGCGGTCGATCAAGATGACCGCCACGACTCCGAGCAGCAGGCCCACCAGGATCGAGCCGACCGCGTCCCAGATCGCGTCACCGGTCAGCTGATGGAGGCCGATGCCGAGCAGCGCGAGCACGATCCCGATGAGGGCCGCAGTGTCCTCGGCGAACACCGCGCGGGTGGTGGGGTCGGAGGTGTCGAGCACGTGGGAGAGCAGTTCCCGGTCGTACTTGCTGGCCTCGGAGCGCAACTGACGGAATGCCTGCAGCAGCGAGGTGCCCTCGAGCACGAATGCGATACCGAGCACGATGTAGGCCACCAGATAGTTCTCCGGACCCGACTCGCCGTGGATGGTCTCGGTGATGCCGTGCCACACCGATACCGTGCCGCCGACGACGAAGAGCCCGACCGCGGCGAGCAACGACCAGACGTAGGCTTCTCGGCCGTAGCCCAGCGGTCGCTCACCATCCGGCGGACGGGCGCTGCGCCGATTGGCGACGATCAGGAACCCCTGATTCGCGGTGTCGGCCCAGGAGTGAGTGGCCTCGGCCGTCATCGACGCCGATCCCGAGATGACGGCTGCGACGGTCTTGGCGACGGCGACGGCGAAGTTCGCGGCAAGTGCGATGGCCACCGTCAGCGTGCTCTCCCCGCCGCTCGGCGAGTCGAGCCGTTCCCCTTTGGCGGAGTCGGGCGCGGAGTCGGGGGCAGCGCTCATGGCTGCGTGCCTTCCCCGCTGCCTGGGGACGCAAACAGGCTGAAGTCGGCAATTCGGTCACCCGCGTCGGACGGGCATCTAGGCTTTCGGTGTGCGATTGGCGTGGCCGCTGATCGGGCGGTCGGGGGAGATGGCATCCATCGGGGCCGCCCTGTCGGCCCCCGGTGGATCAGGTGTGCTCGTCTGCGGACCCACGGGCGTCGGCAAGAGCCGGTTGATGCGAGAAGCGTTGGCGGTGGCGGATGCCCGTGGCTGGGCGACCCGCTGGACGGCCGGGACGTCATCGGCGCTGGCGATACCGCTGGGAGCCTTCACCGCGTGGGCGCCGTCCGACGTCGGCGACAGCGTCGCACTGTTGCGGGGCGTCCTGGACGCCCTCACCTCGCCGCGGCCCCCGGCTCCGGTGGTCCTGGGCATCGACGACATCGATCTGTTCGACGATCTCTCGACCTTCGTGGTGCATCAGATCGTCCAGCAGCGGTTGGCCAAGGTCATGATCACCCTGCGCGCCGGCGATGTGGTACCCACCGCGATCCAGGAGATCTTCAAGGCGGGGGAGTTCGACCGGCTGAACGTGGCGCCGTTGAGCGCCGACGACACCAGCGTGCTGGTGGCCCGCGCGCTCGGCGGGCGCGTGGACGCCGTCACCGCGCGGCAGCTGTGGGAGCTGACCCGAGGCAACGTGTTCTACCTGCAGCACATCGTCGAACAATCGGTGGACGACGGCGGGCTCGTCCACGAGAACGGGTGGTGGCGCTGGTCAGGTGACCCAGTGGTGCCGTCAGGACTGGCCGATCTGATCGAGTCGCGGATCGGTGCGCTGCCCGACGAGGTCGGCGACGTGGTCGATGTCCTCTCCGTTGCCGAGCCGCTCGAGCTGGGCGTGCTGACGCGGATCACGAACTCGACAGCAGTCGAGGAGGCCGAGAGCCGTGGCCTGATCTCCCTGCAGCCGGCGGGGAGCGGGATCGAGGCACGTGTCGCCCATCCGCTCTACGGCCAGGTGCGGCAACGGCGCGCGCCACGCAGTCGGCTGCGCCGATTGCGTGGACTGGTCGCCGGTGAGTTGGCCGCCACCGTGCCGGAGCGCGACGACGTCCGTGTGATCGTCCGCCGGGCGACCCTGGAACTGGACTCGGACGGCGACCCCGACCCCGAGCTGCTCGTCAAAGCCGCGCACGGCGCGGTGTGGTTGGGAGATCTGCAGCTGGCCGATCGGATCGCGCACGCTGCCGCGCATGCCGGCGACGGAGTCGAGCCGATGCTGATTCGTGGACACGCGATGTCCTGGCTCGGCCGCGGTGACGAGGCCGAGGCCGTGCTGGCCGGTATCGACACCGCGGGGTTGTCCGAACGGAACCGCGCCCGGCTGGCGTTCTTCCGCGCGAGCAACATGCTGTGGGCGCGGGCGGACCCTGCTCGCGCCAAGGAGATCATCGACGAGGCCGGCGGTGTCACCGCGCGCGACGCTCGGCCCTTCATCGACGCGTTCCTCACCGTGTACTGGTTCGCGATGGACCGGCCGGCTCAGGCGCTGACAACGGCCGAGCACCTCGTGCTGTCCGACATTCCGGTGGTGGGCGCCGAATTGGCCTGGGCGCTGGCTCAGATCAACGCCGACTCGGGCCGCACCTCGGCTGCCGTGGCCGTCGCCGATGCGGGCTACGCCGTGGCGGTGCAG
The DNA here is from genome assembly GCA_023404955.1 of Actinomycetes bacterium. Taxonomy (GTDB): domain Bacteria; phylum Actinomycetota; class Actinomycetes; order Mycobacteriales; family Mycobacteriaceae; genus Mycobacterium. The sequence goes on along the minus strand of JAEXZY010000158.1, from coordinate 16,613 downwards.
TCCCTCGACGCGCCGCACATGATCTTCAACATCGCCGATGCGCACGTCAGCGCGCTGTTGTTCGCCGGTCGAGTCGGTGAGGCGCGGGAGGTCGCTGACCGCACTCAGCGTCAGGCGGCCAACCTTCCGGGCGTCGCTCCACTGCTCGGCGCAGCCGTTGCGGGCCGTGCTGCCCTGGGCGCCGGAGACCTCGCCGAGGCCTGTCGGCTGTTGGAACAGGCTGTCGGAGGCCTGTTCGACGCGCATCCCGTCGGGTGGGGCTACCGGTACCGCATCCCGTATGCGACCGCGCTGGCGATGCGTGGTCTGACCGACGACGCGGAAGCTGCCCTCGCGCCGTTGAAGGCGACCCCCCGCGCATTTCGGCTGCTGGATTACGAGCGCAGCCTCGCCACCGCGTGGATTTCCATGGGGCAGGGGGCGGTCAGCGAGGCGATCGCGTCCCTCGGCGAGGCGGCAGCTCGCGCCAGGGAGGCGGGCAGATTTGCCGAGGAGGTGATGGTGCTGCAGACCGCGGTGCAGTTCGGTGATCGGGTATCGGCCGAGCGGCTGGAAGAGCTGGCCTCCCTCGTCGAGGGGCCCCGCGTGAACCTGGTGACGCGGCTGGCATCGGCGGCTCGGGACTCAGACGCCGCCGAGTTGGCCGCGCTTTCCGAGGAATTCGAACAGATCGGTGATCAGGTCGCAGCGATCGATGCGGCGGCGCTCGGTGCCCGCGCCTACCGGCGGCGCGACAAGAAGGGTTCGGCGCTCGTCTGCTCGGCCCGGGCGAGTGCCCTTGCCGACACATGCGGCGGGGTGCGCACGGCGGCGCTGCGGCTCGGCGCCGACAAGGTGCCGCTGACCGAGCGGGAGACCGAGATCGCCATGCTGATCGGCGAGGGATTGTCGAACCGGGCAGTTGCCGAGCGACTGACGCTGTCCCAGCGCACGGTCGAGAGCCACATCTATCGGGCGATGACGAAGACCGGGACGTCCAGCCGAGCGGAGCTCGCCGCGCTGTTCCCGCGCCGCCGGGCGACCAGGTGATCCGCAGGAGCGTGACCCACCGCGTCGAAAGACGTCACAATAATTAGCTGGATTAGAGGCTGCGTCTGCTCGGAACCGCCGTTATGCTTTGCCGCATGGCTGTCCGTGCTTCCAGCGAGATGGTGATCGAGGCGCCACCCGAGGCCATCCTCGACGCCTTGGCCGACATCGAGGCCGTCGCGTCCTGGTCGTCGCTGCACAAAGCCGCCGAGGTCCTCGACCGCCACCCCGACGGCCGGCCTCACCACGTCAAGGCGACGGTCAAGATCATGGGCATGAGCGACAAGGAGCTCCTGGAATACCACTGGGGCGACGACTGGGTGGTGTGGGACGCCCAGCGCACGTCCCGGCAGCGCTGCCAGCACGGCGAGTACAACCTGGTGCAGGAAGGCGAGGACCGCACGCGCGTACGGTTCGATCTGATCCTCGATCTCGCTGCGCCCTATCCGGCATTTCTGGTCAAGCGCGCCAAGCGGATGGTGCTCGACGTCGCGCTGGAGAATCTGCGCCAGCGGGTGATAGCCGGAGCAGGCTAGGGGCGCAGCGCGCCCAAGCGCTCGATGGCCTCGTCGAGCGTCTGCTCACGCTTGCAGAACGCGAATCGCACCAACGGTTTCCAGTCGCCGGCGTGTGGCGCGGCGGCATCGCAGAACGCCGACATCGGAATGGCGGCCACACCCACCCGCTCGATCAACTCGGCGCAGAAGGCCTTTCCGTCGTCGAACCCCAGGGGCCGGGGGTCGGCGGTGAGGAAGTAGGTCCCGTAGCTGTCGAATACATCGAAACCGATGTCGCGGAGCGCGGCAGCCAACCGGTCACGTCGGGTTTCGAACGAGCGGCACAGTGCGTCCACCCACTCGTCACCGGTGTCGAGGGCGGCGGCGACGGCGGGCTGGAACGGCGCACCGCCCACGTAGCTCAGGTACTGCTTGGCTGCCCGCAACCCGGCAATGAGATGGCTTGGCCCGCAGGCCCATCCGATCTTCCATCCCGTGACGTTGAACATCTTGCCTGCGCTGGAAATCGTGATGGTGCGGTCGGCCATGCCCGGATAACCGGCCAGGGGTCGGTGGCGGTGCCCGTCGAAGGTGAGGTGCTCGTAGACCTCGTCGGTGATCACCAGCAGATCCGCCGCCACGGCGAACTCGGCGAGCGCCCGCAATTCCTCGTCATCGGCGACCGCGCCTGTCGGGTTGTGCGGCGAATTCACGATGATGGCACCTGTTTTCGGCGTGACGGCGGCACGCAATGCCGCCACGTCGATGACGAAGCGACCGCCGTCGCGGCGCATCGGCACCGCACGCCGATGGCAACCGGCCATCGCGATGACGGGGGAGTAGGAGTCGTAGAACGGTTCGATCAGCAGCACCTCGGACCCCGGTTCGACGAGGCCGAGGATCGACGCGGCGATCGCCTCGGTGGCGCCGACGGTCACCAGCACCTCGGTGTCGGGATCGTAGGAGATGCCGTAGCGGCGCCGGCGCTGGTCGGCGATGGCTTGCCGCAACGGCGCGATGCCGAGGCCGGGTGGATACTGATTCACTCCATCGGAGATCGCGTTCTGGGCCGCCGCGAGCATGGCCGGCGGGCCGGCTTCGTCGGGAAACCCCTGACCGAGGTTGACGGCGCCGAGTTCGGCCGCGCGCGCCGACATCTCGGCGAAGATGGTCACCGCGTAGGGCTGCAGCCGTTGAACCGTCACGGTTCCGAGGCTAGTTGCCGCGGCGTGATGCGCTGTCCGCGACTGTGCGATCTCACCCGCGGCGCTCGGCGAGGCGCGTATGACACCGCACAGTCGCGAGCCGCGTCAGAGGTGACGTGGCGGCGCTATCGGTTGCTCGGGCCAGGCGGCCGAGTCGCGGGCCACCGCGGCCGTCGCGTCGAGGAATCGGCGCAGCAGCCCGTCGGGATCCTCAGCGGTCCGCACGGTTCGGTACGGCAGCACGAACTCCCCGAGTCCAGAGTCGAAGGCCGCACCCTCGATGCCGAGATCGGCGGTGTCGTAGCCGTCAGGCTGCGGGTAGGCGTAGGCATAGAAGAGGCCTTCCTCTGCGCCGCCCGGCCAATAGCCCGCGCTCGACACCTCGGCGTTGTAGGCCTCTGTCATCACCCAGTCCGGACAGTTCGGCACGCCTCCGGGGTGCGGCGGCGCCTGCCGGCCGGAGAAGCGTGTCACAGCCAGGTCGAAGGCGCCCCAGAAGAAGTGCACCGGGCTGCTCTTGCCGGTGAAGTCCGCGCGGTAGTCGGTCATCACGCGATCGGCGCTGACGAGCGAGGTGAAGAAGTCGGTCACCGCCGCCGCGTCGTAGCTCGCGTGTTCGGTGTCCTCCGCGAACGGGGTGGCGTGCTGCAGCTCCACGGGAGTCGCACTGATCGGCGCGTCGATGCCCAGGTCGTCGAGGTGGCCGCGGAACTCGGCGTAGAAGTCGGCCACACTGCGCGGCTGCAGCGCCATGCTGCGCGACCTGCCGTCCGTCACCCGGATGCGCAGCACATGTTCGATGAAGTCGAAGCTGACGTCGAAAGCCGTTCCCTGCCAACGCATCAGCGAGGTGGTCAACCCTCGGGCATCGACGTAGAACACCGAATTCCACCAGTGGTTGGTCGTCGGCGTGGCCGCCAACTTCACCTTGCCGACGATCTGGGTCCACAGGTGAACCGTGTCCCGGGTGTCCTGCCAATCCGCCACCACCAGTGCCGGCCAACCGTTCGCGTGTGTCATCAGACCATCATCGACGAACAGCGGCGGGAATGGATCCGCATCCACTCGCGCTTGAGAGAAGCATGACGTTCACCCTCGGCGCAGATGCGGCGCTGCGTAAGCCCCTCCAATTCGGTGCGCTCTCCACAGAGAACCGACTTTTCATGGCGCCGCTGACCAGATCGCGCGCCGACGCCGATGGCACACCGTCGGCACTGGCCGCGGAGTATTACGCGCAGCGCGCCCAGGCTGGTCTGATCATCAGCGAGGCCACCGCGGTCTGCGAGCAGGCCAACGGCGCGTACATGAACACGCCGGGCATTTACACCGATCGCCAGCAGGACAGGTGGGCTGAGATTGCCTCAGCCGTGCATCGCGCGGGCGGCAAGATGTTCGTGCAGTTGTGGCATGTGGGCCGGATGGGTCACCCGGACATCAGCGGTTTCGACTCGGTGGGTCCGTCGCCCATCGCCGCGGACTTGGTGACGCACACGCCGACGGGCAAGAAGCCGCTGCCCGTGCCGCGTGCGTTGACGACCGAGGAGATCGCCTCGATCGTCGGGCAGTTCCGGTCGGCTGCGCGCCGGGCGATAGATGCCGGCATGGACGGTGTGGAGATCCATTCGGCCAACGGCTATCTGCTACACGAGTTCCTCTCGGATGTGGTCAATCAGCGCACCGACGCCTATGGCGGTTCCCCGCAGAACAGGGCCCGTTTCGCGGCCGAGGTCGTGGAGGCCGTCGCCGACGAGATCGGCGCCGAACGCGTGGGCCTGCGGATCTCGCCCGGAAACACCGCCGGCGACATGTCGGAGATCGACCAGGTCAGTGCGTACGAATTGCTGCTGTGCCGCATCAAATCGCTGCGCATCGGTTACCTGCACATCGTCAGTGAGCCGTCGGCGGAGCCGTTCGCGGTGCTGCGTACCCAGTGGGAGGGCACCCTGGTGCTGAACACTCCGCGGACCGTCGACACCGATTTCGAGACGCTGGAGAACCTCGCCAAGTGGGGAGTGATCAGCGCCGCCGCCGTGGGACGGGCATTCTTGGCCAACCCCGACCTGGTGGCGCGCCTCGAACTGGGCGCCGAGCTCAACGAGCCCGACGTGGCGACGTTCTACGCTCCCGGACCGGCCGGGTACATCGACTACCCGACGTTGGACGAATTGGTGACGTCCCGATCCGCGTAGGTGTGAACCTGCCCGGTCAGGGAAACAGACCGCACATGGCTACTTACCGTGTGCTCAATCCTCAGGGTGACGTCGTCGACACCAAAGACATCGAAAGCGCGGACGACGCGCACGCATGGTTCGTCGACCAGAAGGCCGACAACTCCGAACTGGGCTGGCGCATGGAAGTCGAGCACGACGGCGAGTGGTCGTTCTTCGACGACACCGAGGGCTCACCCGACTAACCCTCCTCCCGCGAGCAGACGCGAACTCGAGCTATCTGGACCCAGATGGCTCGAGTTTGTGTCTGCTCGCCCTCACTCCAGGGCCCAACCAAGCGGTTGGGTGAGGCTGCTAGCATGCGGCTAGAGGAGCAGCCTCCCCGCGGCGTCCGGCTGGGCGTATCGCGGATTCCGATACACAGGACCTGGAGACCACATGTCCGAAGAAGCTTTCATCTATGAGGCGATCCGTACGCCGCGCGGTAAGCAGCGCAACGGCTCGCTCAACGAGATCAAGCCAGTCAACCTCGTCGTCGGTCTGATCGACGAGATCCGGGCGCGCTACCCAGACCTGGACGAGACGCTGATCAGCGACCTCATCCTCGGTGTGGTGTCCCCGGTCGGTGACCAGGGCGGCGACATCGCCCGCACCGCCGCGCTGGTGGCCAACCTGCCGGAGACCACCGGCGGTTTCCAGCTCAACCGCTTCTGCGCCTCGGGCCTCGAGGCCGTCAACACCGCGGCGCAGAAGGTGCGCTCCGGCTGGGACGACCTCGTCCTCGCCGGCGGTGTCGAGTCGATGAGCCGCGTGCCGATGGGCTCCGACGGCGGCGCCTGGGCCAGTGACCCCGAGACCAACTATCGCATCGGGTTCGTGCCCCAGGGCATCGGCGCCGACCTGATCGCCACCATCGAGGGTTTCTCCCGCGACGACGTCGACGCCTACGCGCTCCGCAGCCAGCAGCGGGCCGCCGCCGCGTGGTCGGGTGGCTACTTCGCCAAGTCGGTCGTGCCCGTCAAGGACCAGAACGGTCTGGTCGTGCTCGACCATGACGAGCACATGCGCCCCGACACCACCCCCGAGGGGCTGGCCAAGCTCAAGACCGCATTCGACGGCATCGGCGCGATGGGCGGCTTCGACGACGTGGCGCTGCAGAAGTACCACTACGTCGAGAAGATCAACCACGTCCACACCGGCGGCAACAGCTCCGGCATCGTCGACGGCGCCGGCCTGGTGCTCGTCGGCTCCGAGAAAGCGGGCACCTCGCAGGGCCTGACCCCGCGCGCTCGCATCGTCGCCACCGCCACCTCGGGTGCTGACCCGGTGATCATGCTGACCGGCCCGACGCCGGCGACCAGGAAGGTGCTCGATCGTGCGGGCCTGACGGTCGACGACATCGACTTGTTCGAGCTGAACGAGGCGTTCGCCTCCGTGGTGCTGAAGTTCCAGAAGGACCTGAACATCCCCGACGAGAAGCTGAACGTCAACGGTGGCGCCATCGCGATGGGCCACCCGCTGGGCGCCACCGGCGCCATGATCACCGGAACGATGGTCGACGAGCTCGAGCGGCGCGGCGCGCGGCGTGCGCTGATCACGCTGTGCATCGGCGGCGGCATGGGCGTGGCCACCATCATCGAGCGAGTCTGAGAGGCCTGAGTCAACATGGCAGAGAACACGATCAAGTGGGACAAGGATGCCGACGGCATCGTCACCCTGACGCTGGACGACCCCACCGGGTCGGCCAACGTGATGAACGAGCACTACAAAGAATCCATGCACAACGCGGTGGAAAAGCTTGTGCAGGAGAAGGATTCGATCACCGGCGTGGTGATCGCAAGCGCGAAGAAGACGTTCTTCGCCGGCGGTGACCTCAAGGGCATGATGAAGGTCGGCCCGGAGAATGCCGCGGAGTCGTTCGCCGAGGTGGAGTTCATCAAGGCCGATCTGCGCGCGCTCGAGACCCTCGGCGTGCCGGTGGTCGCCGCGATCAACGGTGCGGCGCTGGGCGGTGGCCTCGAGATCGCGCTCGCGTGTCACCATCGCATCGCCGCCGACGTCAAGGGTGTGGTGATCGGCCTGCCCGAGGTCACCCTGGGTCTGCTGCCCGGTGGCGGCGGCGTGGCGCGCACCGTGCGGATGTTCGGCATCCAGAAGGCGTTCATGGAGATCCTCAGCCAGGGAACGCGTTTCAAGCCCGGCAAGGCCAAGGATGTCGGTCTGGTGGACGAATTGGTAGGCAGCGTAGAGGAACTGGTGCCGGCCGCCAAAGCGTGGATCAAGGCCAACCCGGAGGCCCATACCCAGCCCTGGGATCAGAAGGGCTACAAGATGCCCGGTGGCACGCCGTCGCATCCTGCGCTCGCCGCGATCCTGCCGTCCTTCCCCGCGCTGCTGAAGAAGCAGCTCAAGGGTGCGCCGATGCCGGCGCCGCGGGCCATTCTCGACGCTGCTGTCGAGGGTGCGCAGGTCGATTTCGACACGGCGACCCGTATCGAGAGCCGCTACTTCACCTCGCTGGTGACCGGACAGACCGCCAAGAACATGATCCAGGCGTTCTTCCTGGATCTGCAGGCCATCAACGGTGGGGCATCGCGGCCGGACGGCATCGAGCCGGTCAAGATCAGCAAGATCGGTGTGCTCGGCGCGGGCATGATGGGTGCAGGCATCGCTTATGTGTCGGCCAAGGCCGGCTATGACGTTGTGCTCAAGGATGTTTCGCAGGAGGCCGCTGACAAGGGCAAGAACTACTCCGAGAAGCTGGAAGCCAAGGCGCTCGAGCGGGGCCGCACGACGCAGGAGCGCTCCGACGCCCTGCTGGCCCGTATCACCCCGACGGCCGACCCGGCCGACCTCAAGGGCGTCGACTTCGTCATCGAGGCAGTCTTCGAGAACCAGGAACTCAAGCACAAGGTGTTTCAGGAGATCGAGGACATCGTCGAGCCCAACGCGCTGCTGGGATCGAACACCTCCACGCTGCCGATCACCGGTCTCGCGTCGGGTGTGAAGCGCCAGGAGGACTTCATCGGCATCCACTTCTTCTCGCCGGTGGACAAGATGCCGCTGGTGGAGATCATCAAGGGAGAGAAGACCTCTGACGAGGCGCTGGCCCGGGTGTTCGACTACACGCTGGCCATCGGCAAGACACCGATCGTGGTCAACGACAGCCGCGGCTTCTTCACCTCCCGCGTCATCGGCACGTTCGTCAACGAGGCGCTCGCGATGCTGGGCGAGGGTGTTCCCGCGGCCAGCATCGAGCAGGCCGGTGCTCAGGCCGGCTACCCGGCGGCGCCGCTGCAGCTCTCCGACGAGCTCAACCTGGAGCTGATGCAGAAGATCGCCGGTGAGACCCGCAAGGCGACCGAGGCGTCGGGCGGCACCTACGAGCCGCATCCGGCCGAGGCGGTCGTCAACAAGATGATCGAGATCGGCCGCCCGTCGCGACTCAAGGGCGCGGGCTTCTACGAGTACGTCGACGGCAAGCGCGTCGGCCTCTGGGAAGGCCTGGCGGACACATTCGGTGGAGGCAACACCGACATGCCGTTGCAGGACATGATCGATCGGATGCTGTTTGCCGAGGCGCTCGAGACCCAGAAGTGCCTCGACGAGGGAGTGCTGACCTCGACCGCCGATGCGAACATCGGCTCGATCATGGGCATCGGCTACCCGCCCTACACCGGTGGGTCGGCGCAGTTCATCGTCGGCTACCAGGGTGCCGGAGGCGTCGGCAAGGACGCCTTCGTCGCCCGCGCGAAGGAACTGGCCGCCAAGTACGGCGAGCGCTTCACCCCGCCGAGCTCGCTGAACAGCTAAGAGTCAGGAGTCGAATCCCCCGGAGCCGCAACGGCTTCGGGGGATTCTTCTATCTTGCCCTAAAACGAACCCATGTCCGCCGAGAGCCAGTGCTGAGGCCGCATGAACACCGCGATGTGATCGCCGAGGTTCTCCCGCGCGAACTGCAGGTAGCGTTCGGCGGCGTCCGCCTCGAGGTACCGGTGGGCGAGCTCGGCCTCCTGGGCATCGGTGCCGGGCTCGATCCTGCTGACCTCGCCTTCGACGGTGACGTAGCGCGTCGTCGGTTCAGTGCGGTCCACCATCAGTGAGAACCGGCCCGCCGCCTGGATCAGCTCCGCCTTGCGGGAGTCGGTCCCGGTCAGGAGCCACACTTCCTCGCCGGGGCGGTATTGGTACCAGATCGGCACGGTCAGCGGCGCCCGGCCGTCTCCATTGGACACAGACAGCGCGGCGACGTGAGGCTCGGAGAGGAACTGTTGACGTTCATTTTCGGACAGGGGCATGGCGTCAGCGTAGGGACGAACCCCGACAGTTTCGGGCAGCCGAGGTGGCCGGCGGGGTGGCGCCGTGGGCGACGCCGTGAGCGGCGTGGATGCCGGCGGCGAACTCGCGGAGCACGCCGAAGAATCGGTGATCGGTGATGCGAGGCGGTCGTTTGTAGAACATGACTCGATCATGCGGGGGACGCCCACGTGTGAACAGCGGCCCTGAGGCCACTATTCGTTAAGATAGTGCCATGCACACCGTGGCAATCCTGGCCTATGACGGCATGACGGGTTTCGAGACCGGCCTTGCTGCGGAGATCTTCGGCATCACGGAGCTCAACGAAAAGTTCTCGGCGGGCATCACCAGGCCCTGGTACTCGGTGCACTTGTGCGCCGAGACGCCCGAGGTGCGCCTTCTCGGTGGCGCGACTGTGCGGACTGCCTACGGTCTGGCCGAGCTGGCCGACGCCGACACCGTGTTGATCCCCAGCGTGGGTGACATCGACGCCCCGGTCTCGCCGGCGCTCGTGGATGCCCTGAAGGCTGCCGACCAGCGGGGCGCGCGCCTGGTTTCCATTTGTTCCGGAGCGTTCGCGCTGGCCGAAGCGGGAGTGCTGGACGGATTGTCGGCCACCACCCACTGGCTCTACGCCGATGCCATGCAGCGTCGGTACCCCGAGGTCGAAATCGACCGTGCGCCGCTCTACGTCGACAACGGCAGGGTGCTCACCAGTGCGGGCTGCGCGGCGGGTCTCGATCTGTGCCTGCACATCGTGCGAACCGACCACGGTGTCGCCGCGGCCAACGACGTCGCGCGACGGCTGGTGATCGCACCCCATCGTGCCGGCGGGCAGGCGCAATACATCGAGACACCTGTCCCGGAGCCGGCGGCCGACGGCCGGATCGCCGCGGGGATGGCCTGGGCCCTGGAGCATCTCGATTCGGCGATCACGCTGGATGATCTGGCGGCACAGTGCGCGATGTCGCGGCGAAACTTTCTTCGCCAGTTCGCCAAGGCCACTGGCAGCACTCCGATCAAATGGCTGATCGAACAGCGGGTGCTCGCCAGCCTGCCGCTGCTGGAGTCGTCTGCTCTGTCGGTCGAGCAGGTCAGCGCGCGTGTCGGTTTCGAGTCACCGGTGACGTTCCGGTACCACTTCGTGCGGCAGATGCACACCACGCCGAGTGAATTTCGCAGCTGCTTCGCCGGAGAGGTCGCGCTGTAGCCGGATGCGCCTTCAGTCGGGAGATGCGCTTCGGACTGTTCATCCCGCAAGGCTGGCGACTCGACCTGGTCGGCATCGACCCCAGCGACCAATGGCAGGTGATGCGTGACCTCGCAACCTACGTCGACGGTGGCGAGAGCTGGGATTCGCTGTGGGTGTACGACCACTTCCACACCGTCCCGGTGCCGACGTCCGAGGCGACCCATGAGGCGTGGTCGCTGATGGCCGCGTACGCGGCCAGCACGTCGCGGATCAAGCTGGGTCAGATGTGTACGGCGATGAGCTACCGCAACCCCGTATATCTGGCCAAAGTTGCAGCGACCTGCGACGTCATCTCTGGAGGCCGGATCCAGATGGGCATCGGTGGCGGCTGGTACGAACACGAATGGCGCGCCTACGGTTACGGATTCCCCTCCGCGGGTCAGCGGCTCGCCCGTCTGGACGAGGGTGTGCAGATCATGGCCGACGCCTGGCGTGAAGGGGTGGTCAGCTTGTCCGGCAAGCACTACCAGGTCGACGGAGCCATCGTTTCGCCGAAGCCCCTGCAGCACGGGGGAATTCCGCTGTGGATCGCCGGTGGCGGTGAGAAGGTCACGTTGCGTATCGCAGCGCAATACGCTCAGTACACGAACTTCACCTCCGAACCGGAGGGCTTCGCGCACAAGTCGAATGTCCTTGCCGCGCACTGCCGAGACGTTGGCACTGACTTCGATGCGATCGTCCGGTCCGCCAATCTGAACATGATCGTCGGTGCCACCGAGGCTGAAGTCGACGACCGCCGCAACAAGGTGCGCACGCGAATCGCCGCGTTGGCAGGAGACCCGGCGGCCGACGCCATGGTCGATTCGATGAGCACCCCGCAGTCCGGCAGCGGCACACCGGAGCAGCTCGTGGACGCGCTGCAGAAGCTTCGCGATCTCGGCTGCGAGTACGTCATCTGCTACTTCCCCGAGGCAGCCTACGACCGCTCGGGAATCGAGCTCTTCGAGCGCGAGGTGATCCCCGCACTCACCTGAGCGGTATCGCGGGGCAAACGCAAGCGTCGGCGAACAACGCCTTCGGAGCTCTGGCCGATGCTCGCTGCGCTTCCGCAGCGTGCTCCGCAGGTCACCCCGGTGAACAATTCTGCCGGTTTCGCCAGGCCGCGACAGTACTCAGCCTGACGTGATGGCGGTACACCCAGGTCGTGATCCCTGGCTACTCCATGCGCCACAAACTGCCAAAATTTGCGCTAACAATAATTTTGCGAAATTCCGACCTCTGCCCGGCTTTGCTGTCCTAATCTCTTCCCTAGTCGAGCGTTCATTGCCCAGAATGGCGAGCGCTCAGCTAATCATGTTGGCTCAGTTGGTTGTCGGGGGCGGCAATGGGTTCGCGCAGCATCAGATGCGCTCGGAACGGATCGAACCGTACGGGTACGGCATGTCTGATCGCACATTCGGCGCGGCACACTCTGGGCTCATCGTCAGGGGGGAACAGCACGCAGCAAATGGAGGCTATCTATGTGTGCAGCTCCCCGCCATCGCGCCGCCGGCCCGGAGAACAAGCGGTCTGACCAGGAATTTTGGTCGGCCCGGCTGCTCCTGGCCGAGAACAGCGACTCGGGGCCCTCCAGACACGCGCGCCGCGTCGTCCCGAAGTACACCCTGCCTGTCGGCAGGATCGGAGCCTTGGCCGTGTCGCTCGGGGTGGGTTTCGCCGTCGCGAACTCTGCCGGCCTCGCGCACGCAGACACCGAGGCGTCTGCCACGTCACCGGGCCCCAAGCTGCACAAGGCCGACGCGCGCCCGCACATATCCTCCTCCCGCTCCACCGCAACCACTGACAACGGCAGCGGCACGCCCTCCGTCGATGACACGGTCAGCGGGTCAGAGGGGGGACTCTCTGACCCAGTCGATCCTGAGGTCCCCACCGAGGCGCCCGACACCGAGGCCGTCGATGCCGGGACCGACAGTGACTCCGGAGAAGTCGCGGTTCCCGAGGAGGACCCAGTCCCCTCGGTGGGCGGCGGCTCCGGCCTAGAGGATGACGCCGAGGAGCCCGTGACGCCGGAGGGGATTCCCGCGGCTGCAGGGTCGTCCGAAGATCGAGGCGGTACATCGGTCGTGAAGGACCCGCCGTCCTCGTCGGCCGCCGACACCGTGCGGGAAGAGGAAGCAGACGGAACCGACGCGGACGCGATGCCCACTGCCGGCGCCGCGGACGTCGACCAGCCCCACCAGGAGTCGATCACTCAGCCGCAGCGGGTGAGCATCGCGCGTCATGAGGTTCCCGTGGTCGCCGCGACCATCTCCGCGCCATCAGCGGAGCACGAGGTCGTCGCGGTTCAGGTGATGACCGCGTTGGTCTCCGGCGCAATTTCGCCCTTCCTCGACCCGCATGCGCCCGCGACCGCCCCATGGTTCGATGGATTTCTCGCGTGGGTGCGTAGACAGATTCAGCACACGTTCTTCAACAAGTCGCCGGTCTACGGGCCGATCGAGAGCCATCAGATCGTCACCGGGCAGGTGCTCGTCGACCTCCACGCGCATGATCCCAACGGCGACCCCCTGAAGTACACGATCGTGCAGCCGGCTCATGGCCTCGTCACGCGCGATTCGGTGACGGGTCAGTTCATCTACACGCCGACGTCTGTCGTGACGGGAAACCCCGTGCAGGACAGCTTCAAAGTCATCATCAGCGACGGCACGGAGGATCTGCGCGGTCCGTTCAAGATCTTCCGGACGATCTTCCACACCCTCGCCAGGACGATCGGTCTAGCAGAACGTGACGACGTGACCGTCACCGTTCCGGTGACCGTCAACCCGATCGTCACGGTGCCACCCGTGGTGGTGACGACGGGTGCGGGGACCTATGTGGTCGGTTCTGCCCCCATCAAGCTGTTGTCAAGCGCGGTGATCACGGACGCCGACTCGACGAAATTGCTGTCGGCTACTGTGTCGCTGACCAATGGCCGGAGCGGGGACCTGCTGACTTACACTGCGCCGCAGGGTAACCCGGTGACCGCGCAGTGGAACGCCACCACGAAGATTCTCACCCTGTCTGGGTCGGCAACGCTTGCCCAGTACGAGGCCGCGCTGCAGGCCATCACCTTTTCGACGACGCAGGGAGGCGCGCCGCGGATTGCCTCGATCACAGTGAAAGATGACGGCGGCCTGCAGAGTCTGGTAGCTGGAGTGGCCTCGGTCATCGTGGTCGCCACCCCGCCGCTGCTCGTCGTCGCGCCTTTGGCGTTGGGTGCAGCCGGAACTGCCGTACGTGTGTCACCGATGGTATCGATCACCGACCTCGATTCCCAGAAGTTGTCGTCGGCTTCTGTCACCGTGCAGAACGCGACAGCCGGGGACGTCATCGGATACGGCACCTTGCCCACGGGTGTGACGGCGACAGTCACCAATGGGTCAGTGACGTTCGTCGGTGCCGCTACCGTGGCGGCGTATCAACAACTCCTGCAATCGGTCACGTTGACTTCACCTGGCGTGGGCGTCAAGACCGTGACTTTCACACTGACTGACGATCAGGCTGAATCCAGCGTCCCGGTGAGCACCGTGGTCACTTTCGTCGGTGTGCCGGTGGCGGTGCCGCCGTTGGTGGTGGTGGCTCCGGTGGCGGGGGGCACGGCCGGCAGTCCGGTCACGGTGTCGCCGGTTGTGGTGATCACCGATGTCGATTCGACGCAGCTGGGGTCGGCGACGGTGACGGCGTCGGGCGGGACGATCGGTTATGGAACCTTGCCCTCGGGTGTGGTTGCGACCCCGGGTGCGGGGTCGGTGACGTTCACGGGTGCGGCCAGTGTCGCGGCGTATCAGCAGCTGTTGCAATCGGTTACACTCACTTCGGGCAGTGCTGGGATCGTCACGGTCACGTTTACCGTGGTTGATGATCAGGGGAAGTCGAGTGTGCCGGCGTCGTCGGTGGTGACGGTGTTGGGTGTGCCGGTGGCTGCGCCGCCGTTGGTGGTGGTGGCGCCCGTGACGGCCGGCACGGCCGGCAGTCCGGTGACGGTGTCGCCCGTTGTGGTGATCACCGATGTCGATTCGACGCAGCTCGGCTCAGCAACAGTGACGACCACGGGTGGCACGCTGAACTACGGCACCCTGCCTTCCGGTGTGATCGCGACGCCGGGAACCAATTCGGTGACGTTCACGGGTGCGGCCAGTGTCGCGACCTATCAGCAGTTGTTGCAGTCGGTTACGGTGACCTCGGGTAGTGCTGGGATCGTCACGGTCACGTTCACGGTCGTTGATGATCAGGGGAAGGCGAGTGTGCCGGCGTCGTCGGTGGTGACGGTGTTGGGTGTGCCGGTGGCGGCGCCGCCGCTGGTGGTAGTTACCCCGGTGGCCGGGGGCACGGCCGGCAGTCCGGTCACGGTGTCGCCCGTTGTGGTGATCACCGATGTCGATTCGATGCAGCTCGGGTCAGCAACAGTGACGACCACGGGTGGCACGCTGAACTACGGCACCTTGCCCTCGGGCGTGGTTGCGACCCCGGGTGCGGGGTCGGTGACGTTCACCGGCGCGGCGAATCTCTCCGCGTATCAGCAGCTGTTGCAGTCGGTTACGGTGACCTCGGGTAGTGCTGGCATCGTCACGGTGACGTTCACCGTGGTTGATGATCAGGGGAAGGCGAGTGTGCCGGCGTCGTCGGTGGTGACGGTGTTGGGTGTGCCGGTGGCGGCGCCACCGTTGGTGGTGGTGGCCCCGGTGGCCGGGGGGACTGCTGGCAGTCCGGTCACGGTGTCGCCTGTTGTGGTGATCACGGATGTCGATTCGACGCAGCTTGGTTCGGCGACGGTGACGGCGTCGGGCGGGACGATTGGCTACGGCACCCTGCCGTCGGGTGTGGTTGCGACCCCGGGTGCGGGGTCGGTGACGTTCACCGGCGCGGCCAGTCTCGCCGCCTATCAGCAGCTGTTGCAGTCGGTTACGGTGACTTCGGGCAGTGCTGGGATCGTCACGGTGACGTTCACGGTGGTTGATGATCAGGGGAAGTCGAGTGTGCCGGCGTCGTCGGTGGTGACGGTGTTGGGTGTGCCGGTGGCGGCGCCACCGTTGGTGGTGGTGGCTCCGGTGGCAGGGGGGACCGCTGGCAGTCCGGTCACGGTGTCGCCTGTTGTGGTGATCACGGATGTCGATTCGACCCAGCTCGCCTCGGCGACGGTGACGGCGTCGGGCGGGACGATCGGCTACGGCACCCTGCCGCCGGGTGTGATCGCGACGCCGGGAACGAATTCGGTGACGTTCACGGGTGCGGCCAGTCTCGCCGCGTATCAGCAGCTTTTGCAGTCGATTACGCTCACTTCGGGCAATGCTGGCATCGTCACGGTCACGTTCACCGTGGTTGATGATCAGGGGAAGGCGAGTGTGCCGGCGTCGTCGGTGGTGACGGTGTTGGGTGTGCCGGTGGCTGCGCCGCCGTTGGTGGTGGTGGCTCCGGTGGCGGGGGGCACGGCCGGCAGTCCGGTCACGGTCAGCCCCGCAGTCGTGATCACCGATATCGATTCGACCCAGCTGGGGTCGGCGACGGTGACCGCTTCGGGTGGCACCATCGGTTATGGAACCTTGCCCTCGGGTGTGGTTGCGACCCCGGGTGCGGGGTCGGTGACGTTCACCGGTGCGGCGTCACTCGCCGCGTATCAATCACTGTTGCAGTCGATCACGATCACCTCAGGCAGTGCTGGGATCGTCACGGTGACGTTCATCGTGGTTGATGATCAGGGGAAGTCGAGTGTGCCGGCGTCGTCGGTGGTGACGGTGTTGGGTGTGCCGGTGGCTGCGCCGCCGTTGGTGGTGGTGGCTCCGGTGGCCGGGGGCACGGCCGGCAGTCCGGTCACGGTGTCGCCCGTTGTGGTGATCACCGATGTCGATTCGACGCAGCTCGGGTCAGCAACAGTGACGACCACGGGTGGCACGCTGAACTACGGCACCCTGCCTTCCGGTGTGATCGCGACGCCGGGAACCAATTCGGTGACGTTCACGGGGTCCGCGTCGCTGGACGCGTATGAGCAGTTGTTGCAGTCGGTTACGGTGACCTCGGGTAGTGCTGGGATCGTGACGGTGACGTTCACTGTGGTTGATCATCAGGGGAAGTCGAGTGTGCCGGCCACAACGGCCGTCACCGTGTTGGGCGTGCCGGTCGCGGTGGCCCCGATCGTCGTCACTGCACCGATTGCCTCTGGTACCACCGGCTCGCCAGTCAGTGTGAGCCC
>JAEXZY010000152.1 GCA_023404955.1 Actinomycetes bacterium | reverse complement strand
CCGCCGCCCCCCCCCCCCCACGAGTGCGATCCACGAGAACCGGGAGAGCCAGCGCTCTGCGGCCATGCCCGCGTAGTAGACGACGGCGACGGTTCCTCCCGCCCACACCGTCGCGCCGCTCGCGTTGGCGGCGAGGAATTTCGGATAGTGCATCCGCATCGCTCCGGCCAACGGGCCGGAGAAGATTCGCAGCAGCGCGATGAACCGGCCGACGAACACTGCCACGACGCCCCAGCGGCGGAACAGTTCTCTGGCCAGAGCGACGTGTCCGGGACCGAAGTGTTTCGGGAACCGCGTACCGAGGCGTTCGAACAGCGACATCCCGAAGCGGCGGCCGATAGTGTAACCGATCGAGTCGCCGACTATGGCGCCGAGGGCGGCCGCCGCCGCGACCCCGACCGGACTGATGTCGACGCTGTGGCGCGACGCCAGCAGTGCGGCACTGACGAGAGCGATCTCGCCGGGCAGCGGGATGCCGAGGCTCTCCATTCCGATGACGGCGGCCACCACCAGATATGCCGCGATCGGCGGAATCGTCTGCAGGATCGCGTCGATGTTCACGCGGGCTTACAGCTGCCAGTCATTGGAACCGTCATGGCGTGAATAGGTGCCGCCGCCGGAGTTCTTGACCACGATCGGGTCGCCGGCACCGAAGGTGTCGTAGAACCACTGGGCGTTGGCGGGGCTGACGTTGATGCAGCCGTGGCTGACGTCGCGCTTGCCTTGGTCGGCGACCGACCACGGTGCGCTGTGCACGAAGTCGCCGCTGTCGTCGAAGCGTACCGCCAGCTCGACAGTGGTTTTGTACCCGTACGTCGAATCGACGGGGACACCGTAGGTGGAGGAGTCCATGACCACCGACGGCATCTTCTCCTGCACGTAGTAGGTGCCGTTCGGTGTCTGATGGCCTCCCGCGGCCATCCCCATCGACATCGGAATCGTCTTCTCGACCGCGCCGTTCCGGGTGACGGTCAACTGGTGCGTCGTGTCATCGGCGGTGGCGATGAGGGTGTCGCCGGTTTGGAAACTGGACACCGCGCCGCCGGCGTCGACGGTCACCGTGGTGTGCGCCGGCCAGAAGTCCAACGGGCGCCACCGCAGCTGCGTCGGCGTCATCCAGTAGAACTTGCCGGGAACCGGCGGGGCCGATGAGACGTGGATGGCGTTTTCGGCGGCGACGGAGTTGTCGACGAGACCGGGGAAGTCGATGATGATCGGCTGGCCGACGCCCACTGTGGAATTGTTGACCGGGGCCACTTTCGGCGGGCCGAATGGTGCCACTCCGACGAACGGTGTCGGGTCCTGTCCGGCAGGAGGTTGGGCGAGAGCGACGGGGGAGACCGCTATCGCGACCAGGCCCACCATCGCGGCAGTAGCGACTGCCCTGGCTGTTCTCCACGTCCAGTGCGGCATGGGCGTCCTTTCGTCGTCGCGACAGTGTTCCATGGCTACCTGGGATTTCACGGTCAGCGGCGGACCGAGGACACCGACTGGGTGCCGCGCAGCCCCTTGAGTTCGACCTCGACGGGATCGTCGAACGCGATGCCGTCGGCACCGACAGCCGACTGCCGGACCTCGTCGCTCACCAGGATCTCGCCGCCGGCTGCCAGATCGGCGATGCGGGCCGCCATTGCGACGTTGCGGCCGAACAGATCGTCGCCCCGCCGCACCGACGTACCGACGTGGATGCCGATCCGCACCCGGATGGCGTCGTAGCGCTCAGAATTCTCCTGCAGTGCCCGCTGGATCGCCAGACTGCACTGCACTGCGTCGGCGGGTTCGGCGAACGCGACCATGAAGCCGTCGCCCTGGTTCTTCACCACGTAGCCGCGGTGGTCGGCAACGGTGCGCTCCACGAGCCGGTTGCGCCGCTCGAGCACCCTTATCCACGCGCTGTCGCCGAGTGATTCGTTGCGTTCCGTGGAGCCCTCGATGTCGGAGAACATCAGCACCACCCGTCCGTCGGTGGTGAGGCGGGCCAGATCCGGCCGTTCGACGCGTGCCCATGCGGCGAGGTCGTCGACCGAGCTGCGGACGGTGCCGACGATGCCGTGCCGGATCAGCGCGTCGGCGCTCTTGACGGTGTGCGCGACGGTCCGCACGGCCAGTGGAGCCACCCCGGACCGTCGTTTGCGTCCAGTCTTGGGAACGCTGTCCCGACTGCGCCGCAGGGCCTTTCGAGCACCCTGGAGCTGCCGACGCGACACGATGAGCAGCGCGCCGAGGGTGATCACCGCCGCCGCCAGGCACAGGGTCACGACCAGCAGCGCGATGTCCACGCAGTCAGTATCCCGGTCTCGCCGGTGACGAGATCAACCTCGGTCGCGCAGGCTGCCCAGGCGGCGCTTGTTCGGTTTCTCCGACGTGCGGGTGTTCGACGACGCCGCGGCGGCCTCCCTCCGTTCGCGAAGGGTCAGCCGCGGCTTCTTCTTCTCCGTCTTCGGCTGCTCGGCCGCGTCGGTCGAATCATCGGGCGTGGTGGTCGACTCTGGTGCGGCCGCCACCGACGGTGGGTCTGCATCGTCGACTGTGCGGTCGGCCCACCGACGCTTCTCGACGGAGCGGGGTGCGTCCGCTGCGAGCCGGGGGAAGATGCGGCTCAGCGCTTCGCGCAGAGGACGTGGCTTCTCCGGGGTGGGCGCCGGCGACTGCGCGGCCGTCGGCTCGGTGGCAAGCGGCAGGGGCGGCAGCGGGGGCAACCAGAAATTCCATTCGTCTCGGCCCAGCTGCACGAGAGCGTCCCAGCTGTCCCGTGCGACGTTCGCGAGTCCCTCGCCGAAAGGCAACGGACCCCATAGCCAATTCGCCGAGTTGACCACGAGACTTTCGACGATCCGCTCGCCGAAGTTGTAGAAGATCATGATCTGCGGCGAGAGCCACCCCACCCAGGGCACCCACCCGACCGCGTAGGTCGCCAACTCGAATCCGTACCGCACCCACGGCTCGATGGCGTGATAGGTGTTGATGATCGCGTCTTCGAATTCGTACGGGGTGACCTGGGGTGGCGGAATCGTCGGCAGATCTGGCGGTGGCTGGCCCACACTCGGCGGAATGATGATGCGCCGGACACCCGCCAGCGGCACCGCTGCTGCAGGCTCGGCCGTGACCAACGCCGGCGCCTGATCACCGACCGCGAACGGCAGGGTCGCGGCAGCGAGGCCGACCGTGGGCGCGGGCCGTGCGGCCTGCTCGTGCGGAGGCGGCGGGCCGATGATGCCGGCGCCGGCGACGGCCACCGCTGCGCCGAGCGCCGTGACCGTCCTGCCAGTGATCGTCACCAGCGTGCTCGCGGAACGTGTTGTGCAGGATTTCATTTCAACCGTCCCCCACCACTGCAGACCGGATGTTGGCGCTCCAAGCGCATAAAAATTGTAATCCCGCAGCCGGGGTGACAGGTCCGAATCAGAGGGCGCAGCTGAATGAGTCGATCGACCCGCATGCGGGCAGTCCGGTCAGCTCTGTGTGAGGGCGAGAAACGATACTGGTGACGTCGTCCACCCCAGTGAGCGTCATGCTGTAACGATCTGTGCCTTCGTGGACACCACAGAAGGCATAGCTTCGACCGCACGGGGGTTGTTTTGGACGCCGACGACGACACCAGGGCTGAGAAATGCGCCTAGCGCTGGTCGATGCGACGGTGAAATGTCAAGATCTAGTCGCTACCCAGTTCCTGGGAATGCATGCGGCTCGACGAACAGATGGGAACGCAGTATGACAACAAGGACCAGTCGCTTCTCGCTGGTTGCCGGCGGTGTCGCCCTCACGGCGATGACGTGGCTGGCCGTGGGGTGTAGCTCCAATGAGGGCAACGCCCCGGAGACGTCCACCACCACGACGACGACCACGACGACGACCACGACCCCGCCGGCCACCACCCCGGCTACGCCGCCTCCGGCGTCGCCCACGGAGAACGTGCCCCGCACCGCCGGCGGGAACCCGTTCACCTCGATTCCGCCCAACGCGAACGACAACGGCAGGAATCCGGGAGCGCCTCGCGCACCGCACTAAACAGTGGTGACCCATCGTCACTGATGTTCGTGCGCCTGCATACCGCGTCGCGGGCTTGACGGCACTGGTGGTGGGGGTGCTCGTACTCCTCACCACCAGTGTCGCCCCGATGCGGCCGACGCCCGCCGGTGGGCCGGGTCAAGTGATCGGCGGACCATACGCTGCGTTGCTGGCCCATTCGGTGGACCTGGGCCCCTCGCACGACCGCTCTGCCCAACTCGTCGTCGAGCTGCGTGATGCCGCTGCGCCCACGGCCCTTCTCCAGTGGGCCGACGGTCATGGCCTGACCGTGCGCTGGCAACCCGGGCAGCGGTGGGCGGTCGTCGAGGGCGGCGCCCAAGCCGTGGCCCGGGCGTTCCGCGTCGACGTGCACGACTACCGCGAACGGCACGGGACCGTCTTCTATGCCTCCCGCCGTCAACCCGCCGTCCCGGACGCGGTGGCAGCTGATGTCGGCGCCGTGGGACGCATCCTCGGATACACCCCGTTCCGGGACAACCAGCCTCGGCAACTGCCCTTGGACGTGCCCGAATTCGGGCTCACGCCAACAGCGCTGCGCGCCACCTACGAATCCGATCGGCTCTTTGCCGACGGATACACCGGCAAGGGTCAGACCGTCGCGGTCTTCGCCTTCGGCGGCTTCCGGCAGTCCGACCTGGATGCGTTCACCACGAGCAAAAATCTGCCGGCGTTCACACCGACCGTGATCGGCGGGACGTTCGACGAGCCGAGCGCCGAGACCACGATGGATCTGTCGGTCGTGCATGCCATTGCCCCTGACGCACGCAAGATCGTCGTCAACGCGCGGCCCACCGTGGAGGGCGACGGCGCCTACGTCAAGATCGGGCAGATGATGGCCGATGTCGATCGACAGTTCCCCGGCGCGATCTGGAGCTTCTCCATCAGCTGGGGTTGCGACAAGCTGCTCACCGCAACGGATCTCGCGCCCGCGCAGTCGGCGTTGGTGGCTGCGGCGGGCCGGGGCACGACGGCGTTCATGGCCAACGGGGATCTCGCTGGTCTGGAATGCAAGAGCGGTGACGACTGGTCGTCGGCGCCCGCCGAGGACAGCATCGGACTGAATTCCGTTGCCTCCCTTCCCGCGATGGTCAACGTCGGCGGAACCACGCTGTCGACCACGGCCACCGGGGCCTGGCTGGGGGAGCAGTCCTGGTACGACGTACCGCTGTCGCTGGGCACCAGCGGTGGGGTCTCGGAGCTGTTCGACCTTCCGCCCTGGCAGCGCGGGGTGGAGGGCGCCGTACCCACGGACCGGGCCACCGGGAAACGACTCACCCCCGACGTGTCCGCGGTGGCCGATCCGTTCACCGGGGTGAGCTTCATCCTCGACGGTCAGCCGACCATCGGCGGCGGCACCTCGCAGGCCGCGCCCATCTGGGCGGGTCTGGCCGCGGTGATGAACGATTACCTGCTGTCCACCGGCGGACGCCCGCTGGGCGACCTGAATCCACTGCTGTACCGGATCGCAGCCGGTGCGCGACTGCCCGCCTTCCGCGATGTGACGTTGGGCGGCAACGCCGTCGACGATGCCGCACCGGGCTATGACCTCGTCACGGGCCTGGGCACCCCTCGGGTGGACAACCTCGTGCGCGACGTCGCGGATGTGCAACAGGAGAACTCATGAGCGACGACAATCCCTTCCCGACCACCGAGTGCCGGATCTGCCGCGTCGACGTGCCCGACGGCGAGTTCTGCGGCCTCTGCGGATGCCATTTGACGCCGCGCAAGTGGGAGGGCCCGGACTGGTTGCGCATCCGCAACTTCGGCGCCGCGCCCGGTGAGAACGTGCTGTCGCCATCGTTGATGAGTTCGCTGTTCCCCCATCTGGCGCATCGCGGCGCGTTCCGGGTGGCGCTGGGCGTCATGCTGGTCGCGCTGGTGGCCTTCGCGTTGCTGCGGATGCCGGCGGCCCTGATCTCGGTGGGTGTGCTGGGCCTGCCCGCGCTGTTTCTCGTCTACCTACGCGAGGCGGACGGGCTGCGGGACCTGCCGGCGCGCATCCTCGCGCTGACGGTCGGCCTCGGCCTCGTTCTCGGTGTCGGGTTCGTCCTGGTGGCCGGCGCCGCGTTCGACCGGACCTCCGGTGCTGCGGTCGGGGTCGGCATGAGTGGCGGGCAGATGCTCCAGGAAGGGGCCGCGCTCCCACTGGCAGGCGCGATCCTGATGCTGGTGCCCGTCATCGTGGTCCGGCTGACGGGGCCGCCGACCCGAGAGTCCTTGGAAGGCTTCATGATCGGCGCACTCGGTGCGCTGAGCTTCACCGGCGCGGCGATGATGACGAGGCTGGTGCCGCAGCTGGGCACGGGCTTGGTCAGTGACGCCCCGCTGACGTTCTACCTCGTCGAGGCGGGCATTCGAGGCGTTGCGGCGCCGCTGATCGCCGCGGCCACCGGAGGTCTGGTGGGCGTGGCGCTGTGGTTCACCCGCCCGGAGAGCAAGAAGGATCAGCGGCCCGGCGTGGTCCGCTTCGTCATGGTGGCGTTCGCCGTCGCGGTGCTCGCCCTGTCCATCGCGCTGGGGATGGTGGATGTCTCCCGCTCGCGGCAGTGGCTGATGCTGGCTCTGTACGCGGTGGTGGCCGCCGCGGCGCTGTTCCTGCTGCGCCTCAGCCTGCATCTGGCGCTGCTGCACGAGGCCCACGACGAGACGGTCGCCGACGAGCCGGTGCTCTGCCAGCACTGTGGCAGCGTCGTGCCCGACATGGCGTTCTGCCCGGTGTGCGGGGTGGCCGCGCGTGCATCGTCGCGGTCATCGCGTGCGCATCGGCGGACCGAACGGCCGCGACGCGTCGACGCCGACGGTGACGGCGAACAGTCTTGACGACCACGACGTTCTTCCCCGGCTACGCCGCCGGAGGCCGCCATGCCCCGTCGGTGGGCCGGCCGTCGCACCGAATGGTGTTGCTGCTGTGGCTCATTCCGGTGATCCTCGTGGGCGCCCTGCTCGCGGTCATCTCCTCCCGGGTGACCACGCCACCGGTGCGCTTCGTCTGTCCACCGGACTGCGGACGGCCACCCACCGGTACCCCGGTCGCCATCAATCCGCGGTTCACCGCACCGGACGGCTCCTTCACGGTGTCCTACCCGGCGGCCGATTCGGCCTACCGCATCACCACCGGCGACGACGGCGTCATCGCCCAGTTCACCGGGGGCGAGGGGGGCACCCTGCGGTTGTTCAGCCAACCCGCGGGCGGCAGGGACGCCCGTGAGATCGTGGCCGACCTCAAGGCGCAGCACGTCCCCGACGGGCGCGTCGCCTACGAGGTCCCCAACGTGATGGTCGGATACGAACCGGGGTTCGGCGAAGCCATCGATTACTACCCCCAGGGCTCGACGAGCAGTTTCACGAGGATGCGTGTGCTGGTTCTGGCCGCGGTGAAAAACGACCTCGCGCTGATCGCCTCTGTCGTCGGTCCCTACCACCAGTTCGGGCCGGACTTCGGGCCAGGCAAACCCTCGGGAGCCAATGTCCAGCTTGCACTCGATATGGGCAAATACGTCAACAGCTTTGCGTGGCGCGGCGACCCGCCGCGCTGACACGCGGCGCTGGTCAAAGCCGTTACCAGCGGTTACGTTCGAGGGGTGAACGCCCCGATCGAAGCGATGTGCGGCAGATGCGGTCACACAGCTCCGGTCGTCTCGTCTCAGCCCACGTGGTCGGCCGGCTCCGACCGGGTCACCCGGTGGTTCCTCGACGTCGACTGCACCGAATGCGGCCGCCAGTACGGCTGGCTTTCGGACAAATGAGCCCCCGCGCGATGCTGCCGGCGACATAGGATGTGCTCGACGACAGGGGGCTCGAGGTGAACCGAACGCGCGTTGGCTTGTTGGTGGCCGGCATGATGGCAGCGCTGTTGACGCAAGCCGCACCGGCCACGGCGGACACGGCCGGGTACCTCGAAGGACTGGAACCGGTGTTCACGTCACTGACGCGGGACCAACTCCTCACCGCCGGTTCGATTGCGTGCGGCGTACTCGGCAGCGGGCAGCCGGCACCGGTTGCGGTGAACGCGCTCTACAAGAACATGGGCATTTCGTTGGCCGCCGGCAACAGCATCGTCAGCGCCGCCGCCATCGATCTGGGCTGCTGAGCCCGTCACTCACCACCCCATCGAGCCGGGCACGCCCTTGAAGGGGCCGGCGAGCCAGCTGTTGATCCAGCCGCCGTAGAACCCGCCAGGTTGCGGGACGACCTCTTCTCCGTTGACGGTGCAGCGGTCCACGGCCGCGGCCATCACCGCCACCGCGCCCGCGATTGCGGCGAACCCCGCCGTGGGCTGTCGATAGGTCCACGCCGCACGCGGCGCCACTGCGGACGCCGTCACCAGATCGAAATAGCTTGCCTGGCCTTTCCATTCGCACCACGACGCGCCATCGGCCGGCCGCAGCACACCGTCGACGAAACAGCTCGCCGGCAGGTAGTAGGTCGGAGGGTGGCTGGTCTCGAGCACCCGCCACGCCCGTTCGGTGGAGGCGATCACCTGCCCGCCCAGTTCCACCGTGATCGACCCGGCGAACTCTTCGAGCCGGGGCGGGCGAGGATAGTCCCACACCGATTCCTGGCCGGGTCGCGGGGTCTGCGGTATCGGCATGCAGCCGAGTGTAAGGGTGGTGCCATGACAATCCGAGACGACAAGAGCGCGCGCACGTTCTTCGGGCATCCGATCGGGCTGACCAACCTGTTCGGGGTGGAGCTGTGGGAACGCTTCTCCTTCTACGGGATGCTCACGATCCTGGCCTACTACCTGTACTACTCGGTCACCGACGGCGGGCTGGGTCTGCCGCAGAGCACGGCCACCGGCATCGTCGGTGCCTACGGCGGTCTGGTGTACCTCTCCACGGTGCTGGGCGGGTGGATCGCCGACCGGCTGCTCGGCATGGAACGCACCGTGTTCTACGGCGGCGTGGTGGTGATGATCGGCCACATCGCGCTGGCGATCGTTCCGGGGCTGGCCGGCGTCGGCGTCGGCCTCGTGTGCGTCGCGCTCGGTTCCGGAGCGCTGAAAGCGAACGCCTCATCGCTGCTGGGCACCCTCTACGCCAAGGGCGATGCGCGCGCCGACGGCGGCTTCACGCTGTTCTACCTGGGCATCAACCTCGGCGCGTTCATCGGCCCGCTGATCACCGGACTGCTGCAGACCCACGTCGGCTTCCACTACGGTTTCGGGGCGGCGGCGATCGGCATGGCGCTGGGACTGGCGCAGTACGTGGCGTTTCGCCGCAACCTCGGCGATCACGGACGGGAGGTGCCGAACCCGTTGCCGCGCAACGCTGTCGGCAAGACGGTAGCGGTGATGGTAGGGCTCGTCGTGGTGATCGGCGTGGCCATCGCGCTGGGTCTGGTCACGTTGGCCAACCTCTCGCAGGTAACCACCGGCGTCATCGTCGTCGCGTCGGTGGCGTACTTCGCGATCATGCTGCGCAGCCCGAAGGTGGACGGCGAGGAACGGATCCGGGTGCGTGCGTTCATTCCGCTCTTCATCGCCAATGCGGTGTTCTGGTCGCTGTTCCAGCAGATCTTCACCGTGCTGGCCGTGTACTCCGACGAGCGGATGAACTGGTCGATCTTCGGGTGGACGGCACCGTCGAGTTGGATCGGCTCGATCGAACCGGTGTGGATCATCCTGCTGTCCCCGCTGTTCGCGCTGCTGTGGACCCGGCTCGGTAACCGGGCCCCCACCACGCCACGCAAGTTCGCGTACGGAGTGGTCGGCATGGGCTTGGCGTTCCTGTGTTTCGTGCCGTTGGCCGGTGGCACAGGCCGCAGCACGCCCGCGCTGCTGGTGATGGCGATCATGGCCGTGTTCGCGGTGTCCGAACTGCTGCTGTCGCCGATCGGCCTGTCGGTGACCACCAAGCTGGCTCCGGAAGCGTTCCGGGCGCAGATGATGGCGCTGTACTTCTTCTCGGTCGGTCTGGGCACCGCGATGTCAGGGGTGCTCGCCGGGTACTACGACACGTCCAACGAGGCCGCGTACTTCGGGATTCTCGGTGTGGTGGCCGTGGTCGCGGGTGCGGTGGTGTTCGTGATCTCGCCGTGGATCAGCCGCCAGATGGAAGGGGTCCACTGAGCACGACGGTCGTCGCCTCGGCCAGGGTGCCGTCGTCGCGGGGCTGTTCGAACACCACGTCGGCGCCGCGGCCGACGGCGATCAACGAGGCGATGGTGTTGCCGAACAGCGGACCGCTCAGATTGCGCCACGACACCGGCAGATCCGGCGATCCCGCCCGGCGGGCCCAGCGGCGGCTCAAACGCGCCGCCGGGGACGACCACCCCAGTTTGAACGCGGGTTTGACGTAGGCGGGCACGTAGTTGTGCACCGGTGAGCAGACCAGTTGGTGCACCTGGGCGCCACCGGGCTCGCCGAAATCGGCGCGGGCGGCGTAGCTGTGGTGCACGTCGCCGGAGAGCACCGAGATCGTGGCCGGGCCGTCGCCGGTGGGGCGCGCCGCGTCGGCGATCATCGTGCTCAGCCGCACGAATGAGGCGAAGAACGCCGGCCAGTGCTCGAGATCGGCGCCCTGCCTGATCTTTTCGGCCAGTCGCCCGCGCAGCCCCGGGCGCCCGGCGCCGATCTCGTTGATGGTCTGCAGGTCGCCGAGGGCGGGTGGCATCAGCCACGGCAGCGACGATCCGATGATCAGGTGGTCGACCCCCGAGAGGTCGCTCACCTGTTCTTCGACCCAGGCGAACTCGCGGTCGCCCAACATCTTTCGCTCTCCGCCGTCGAGGATGCGGGCGTTGCGGGAGTCGACCATCACCAGGCGGCTGCGACCCAGATCCCAGCGGAAGCTGAACCGCAGACCCTTGTCCCCGTCGACTTCGCTGTCGGCGCGATCGGCGAGTTCGGCCAGCAGCGGCCAGCAGTCACCGTCGGCGGCGAGCACCTTCTGGTAGTCGTCGTCGCTGTCCAGCTCGGTCGGGCTGAGGTTCCCCAGGTGCTGATAGACCCAGTACGACGCCAGACCGGCCCGAATTCGATCCCGCCACCACGGTTGGGCGTTGATGTCGGCGCGCCACGTCGCCGAGGTGTTCCAGTCGTCTCGGATGTCGTGGTCGTCGAAGATCATCGCTGTCGGCAACGTCGAGAGGATCCACCGGATCTCCGGGTCACCCCACGTGTGCCGATACAGGCCGACATACTCGGAGAACGACACCACCTCGTCCGGCGGTCGGCGGTTCGCTGAGCGCTTACCCGCCGAGCGGCGGCCGGACAGGTGGCGGCGGGCCTCGGGGGTCAGCTCGTCGGCGTACACCTGGTCGCCGAGCAGCAGCAGCGCATCCGGCCACTCCGAGACGGGTAGGTCGGTGAGCCGAGTGGCGTAGCAGTCCAGAGCGTCGAGGCCGAGCTTGCGATCGAGCTTCTCCTCACCCGTTTTCGGGTAGCGGCATGACCCGAAGATGACCCGCAGTCGGTCGGCGGTCTCCGGGCCGCGCGTCCTGATGACGCTGGGCGGGAACGACGAATCCGGCTCGGGCCAGCACGTCGATCCGTCAATGCGCACCTCGTAGGGCGTGACGGTGTCCGGGGACAGGCCACTGACCGGGACCAGCGCGTAGTGGCAGCCCTGAACCTCGAAGGTGCGCGTCCGGCAGCCGAGCACCTCCACCTCGGCCGGCGCGTCGGTCTGCACCCAGACCGTCGCGGTCGTCTCACCGACGTGGCGCAGCACCGGACCGAGCAGAAGACTCACCGTGCCAGCCTAGTGCGCGCGTCGGCATATCGTCAGTGCCGTCAGATCTGGTCTTCTCGGTGGTAAGTTCCGCGAGGAGCACAGTCGCCGAGGGGGTCACCGTGGCCAGTTGTCATCGACCGTCCGCGGGTGTGTGGACCCCTGTGGCGGTCCTCGGGTTCGGTGTGGGTCTGCTGATGGCGCCGGGTGTCGCATCGGCCGCACCCTCAGACGGAACCGACGCCACTGCGCGCGCCGCAGAGGCATCGTCGTCGGGGCAGGCGTCTCGCTCTGCGCTGCGGGAGCGCCGGGACGCGCGGATCGAATCGCGGCGAGAAGCGGCACAGCAGCGCCGGCACGCGTTACTCAACCGGCGGCCGACGGCAAATCCGGACATCATTGAGCCGACAGCCGACGGCACCGTGCGCGGCACTCTGAACGCCAAGGACCGTGACGACACCGAGCTCACCTACTCCGTGAGCTCGGGCGCTGCCTGGGGATTGGTGACGATCGACGCCGACGGCGGCTTCGTCTACACCCCGTCCGCCGGAAAGGCCGGCCGGGCAGACAGTTTCACCGTCGCCGTCGACGACATGCCGCGGTGGCGGCCCACCGAGGTGACGATCGCAGTGCCTGCCGGTGACACCGAGGGCTCCGATCCTGTGCGAGGCATCGACGGCCGGTTCGACGATCGTCGGGTGACCGGTGCCGCCGATGCGGCCGCGGTCATGAACGGTGTCGCGCACACGCTGGGCATCGACGAGGGGTTCGCCGATGCGCGCGGCATCACCGTCTCCACGGCCGGCAGCGGGGACGACGCCGAAACGTACTACCGCTTCGCCGAGACCATCGCCGGCGTGCCCGTCCTCGGCAGCGACGTCATCCTGGTGACCGATGCGACCGGCGCGGTGACAGGCCTGGTCAACCACTACCGCGGACTGTCCGAATCGTTCGACGTCACCCCCGCGACGACACCGCGGATGCGGCGGATGGCCGAGCAGCAGCTGGTGGTGTACGCCCCTGACAACGGGACGGTGCCGATTCTGGCCTGGCAGGTCGTCGGCGCTGTCCCGGGAATCCGGCTCTCCCGCCCGGGCAGCACTGTGCTGATCGGCGCGGACGGTGCTGCCGTCGGCGACATCGTCGTCGCACGCGACACGGCGCAACCCGTCTCGGTCACCACGACCGCGAGGGACTGGCTGGGTCAGCGGCGCAAGATCGTCATCGACGTCCGCACCACTCTGGGCTCCACTGTCTCCCGGCTGATCGATGACGGCCGCGACATCACCACCTACAAGACCTCGTTCCCGTACCTGGGTCTGCTGGGTGGTTTCTTGCCGGGCACAGTGGTCACGCGGGGGCTGCTCGGGTGGAACACCGGCGCCATCTCTGCGCATGCCAACACCGCGGAGGTCTACGACTACTACCTGGACGTGCTGGGGCGGACGTCGTTCGACGGCAGCGGCGCTCCGGTAATAGTGAGTATCCTCTACAATCCGGGCAGGCCGAACGGCGGCTACCAGAACGCGTTCTGGGACCCCAGCATCAACCAGTTCGCATTCGGCGACGGCGGTCACCTCGAGGCGTCGGTCGACGTGATCGGCCACGAGTACACCCACGCCGTGATCACGTACGTGGTCGGTGGCCCGACGGGCGGCGTCTCAGTGATGGATCACGGCGAATCGGGAGCGCTCAACGAAGCGCTCGCCGACATCATGGGCACGCTCATCGAGAACGATTCCGGCGCCGATCGGTGGCTCGTCGGTGAGGATTCCGAACTCGGCGCTATTCGCAACCTGGCCGACCCGACATCGATCAGCACGTCGCTCGGGCCGCACCGTGCCACGTACGCGACGCGCTATCAGGGGACCCTCGACGACGGGGGCGAGCACGTCAACAGCACCATCTTCAGTCACGCCGCCTATCTGATGATGACCGATCCGGCGACCGCGGGGATCTCGAATGACACGTGGGCCGAGGTCTTCTACCGTGCACTGTTCCGATTGAGTGCGGGGTCGGTGTTCAGCGACGGGCGCGCTGCGGTGCAGAGCGCCGCGCAGTCGGTCGGCTTGACCGCTGCTCAGCAGGCTGCGATCGGCAAGGCATTCGATGCGGTCGGAATCGTCGAGGCTGCAACGTTGTCGGTGGTCTGACTGGTCGATGAGCACCGCCCCATCGGGCAGGTCGCCGATCGTGGGTGGGTCCGCCACACGTGGGTGGCCACCCGTAGCGGTGCGCCGCTGTCAGGCGGCCCCCAGATCCAGCGTCTCGGAGTCGAAGGAGGTGTTCGGCATGCGGGGTGTGCTGGCCCTGGTCGCACCGCTTGGTCTGGCGTTCATCCCGCTGGGCATGGCGCTGGGCTTCCTGGTGGTACACGCCGGGCTGGCGTGGTGGTGGGCGCCGGTGTTCGCCGGGGTGATCTACGCGGGGTCGCTCGAGTTCCTGATGGTCGCGCTGGTGGCCGGCGGCGCTCCGGTCGCGACCGTCGCGCTCACCACGCTGGTGGTCAATTCACGGCACATCTTCTACGCGCTGTCGTTCCCGCTGCATCGGGTGCGCGGCCTCGCCGCGAAGCTGTACAGCACCTACACGCTCTCCGATGAGGCGTATGCGGTGGCGGTCAGTCCGCAGGCGCAAGGGTGGACCACGCGTCCGATCCTGCTCATGCAGTTCATGTTTCACCTGCTGTGGGTGACCGGTGCGGCGCTGGGTGGGTTGCTGGGCGAGGTGCTGCCGATCGATCGGCTGGTCGGGCTGGACTTCGCGCTGACCGCGCTGTTCATCGTGTTGGGCATCGAGGCGTACCGGCAGCGGCCCGATCGGGTCACGGCTGTTCTGGCGCTCCTGTGCGCGGCGGGGGCGTGGCTGGTGGTGCCCGGGCAGATGCTGGTGTGTGCGTTCGCCGCTTTCACTGTGATGTTGTTGCTGCGACGACGGACCCGGCATGCCTGACACCGGATACATGGCACTGCTCGTCGGCGTGAGTGCGGCGGTGACCTGGGCACTGCGTGCGCTGCCGTTCGCGGCGCTCGCGCCGATGCGTGACAGCGCCGTGGTGCGCTACCTGAGTGTGCACATGCCGGTCGGTGTGATGGCGATGCTGGCGCTGTATTCGGTGAAGACCGTCGTGGGGGACACGGCGCTACACCTGCTGTGGCTCGTCGTGGCGGTCGCGGTGACGGCGGGCCTGCAGCTGTGGCGGGGGCGCGCTCTGCTCAGCATCCTCCTCGGGACGGCGTGCTACGTGACGCTGATGACGGTGTGGGGCGGCTGAATTCCGCGCAGTTTTGTCGGACCCCTTTGGCATGATCGAACACATGTTCGACGATGATCCGGCGGTGCTGGTCGACACGATGGCCGCTGCTGCGCGTGCGGAGTCGGCGGCGATCGCGCGGCGGTTGGGTGCGATTGCGGGGTTGTATCGGCGGCGCTGCCGTGATTACGAGGAAGCTCAGTTCTGGTACACCGATGTGGTCGAGGCGGTGGCTGCTGAAGTTTCGGCGGCGCAGAACATCAGTCGTGATCGGGCGGTTCCGCAGGTGCGGCAGGCGGTGTCGCTGTATCAGCGGCTGCCCGAGGTGGCGGCGGTGTTCGCCCGGGGTGACATCGATTACCGGATGGTGCAGGTGATCATCACGCGCACCGAGAACGTCCTCGATGAGGTGATCGCCGAGCTGGATCGCTCGCTGGCTCGTGTGGTGCACAAGTGGATGCGCCTGTCGAAGCCGAAGCTGCGCGACCGTGTGGATATGTGGGTCGCCGAGCATGATCCGGCCGGGGTGCGGGTGCCCCCTGTTGTGGAGGAGGGTCGCTATGTCGAGGTGGAGCCGCACCCGACTGCGGCGGGGATGGCGCTGATCGGTGGAGTGGTGGATGCGGCTGATGCCGAGGCGATCGATCAGCGGTTGAACTTGATCGCGGAGTCGGTGTGTCCGAATGATCCTCGCTCCAAGCAGCAGCGCCGCGCGGATGCCACCGGTGCGTTGGGGCGGTGGGAGGCAACGTTGGCGTGCCGGTGTGGGTCGCCGGATTGCACCGCAACACAGGCGCGGGAGTCGGCGGCGCAGGTGGTGATTCACGTGCTGGCCGAACAGAAGACCCTCGAGGGCACCAGCTCCAAGCCGGGGTATCTGTCGGGGTTCGGGGTGCTGCCCGCGGAGTCGGTCCGCCGGATCGCGGCGACGGCCAGGATCAAGCCGGTCCGCCGGCCTGGGGCCGAGGCGGAGCCGGGGTATCGGCCGTCGGCGGCGCTGCGGGATTTTGTGGGGTGGCGGGATCTGACGTGTCGGTTCCCGGGTTGTGATCGTCCGGTGGTGGGTTGCGATGTCGACCACACCACGCCGTGGCCGTTCGGTTTGACCCATCCCTCGGGGCTCAAGCTGTACTGCAGGACGCATCACTTGATCAAAACGTTCTTCACCGGTGTCCACGGCTGGTCTGACGAGCAGCGTCCTGATGGCACCGTCGTGGTGACCGCCCCGACCGGGCATGTGTACACCACGGAGGCGTTCGGGGGTGTCTTGTTCCCCGGCTTGGCTGTCCCGACGGCGCCCATCACGACCGCGACCCCGGTGGTCGAGGGTGACCAGCGCAGCGCGATGATGCCGATGCGCACCACTACCCGTGAGCAGGACCGACGCAAACGCATAAAACAGGAACGGCGACAACGCATCGAACTCGACGCCGAACTCGAACGACAACGCCAAGCCAGGCTGGCCGCCGCCTACGAACCACCACCGTTCTGAGCCGGCAAGGTCAGCCGGCACCCTTGCCGTTGTCGACGCGGTAGACCGCGCCGTGGATCGCGGCGGCGTCATCGCTGGCCAGGAACGCGATCGCCTTCGCGACGTCCTCGGTCGCCATGAACCCGCGTGGTGACGCGATCCGCATGATGAGGTCCCAGTCGGCGTTCTCGGGTGCCTCGAACTCCGTGGTTTGCGCGGTCGGCATCCCGCCGGGGCAGACCGCGTTGACCCGCAGCCGCTCCTTGGTGAATTCGACCGCCAGCGCCCGCGTGAGACCGACCAAACCGTGCTTGGCAGCGCAGTATCCGGCGGAGTACACCTCGCCCTCGACACCGGCGATCGACGACACGTTGACGATGTTGCCGCCCGAAGCCAGCAGGTGCGGCATCGCCGCCCGGCACAGCGTGAACGGCGCGGTCAGGTTCACCGCGAGGTCGACGTCCCAGTCCTCGTCGGTCATCGTCGTGGTGTGTCGCATCCGATGGAAACCCGCGATGTTCGCGAGCACGTCCAGCCGGCCGAACCGCTCCACGCATTCCTCGACCGCCGCGGCACACGCGTCCCGGGAGGAGATGTCCACCGAGGCGAACGCGCTGCCGGGCAGTTCGGCGAACACCTCAGCCATTCTCGTTGCGTCCCTGGCGATCCCGAACACGGTCGCACCCCGCTCGGCGAACAACCGTGCGGTGGCCGCACCCAACCCCGCCGACGCCCCGGTGACCAACGCGACCTTGCCGCTGAGCTGACTCATGTCAGCACCCTCTCACGGCCGCTCAGATGGCAGCGCGCGGGCGCACCGGTGGCACCGCTGCCAGCAGCGCCCGGGTGTATGCGTGCTCGGGGCTGGTGAACAACTCCTCGGCGGGCCGGTTCTCCACCACCGCGCCGGCCCGCATCACCGCGACATCGTGACTGAGCCTCCGGATGACCGCGAGGTCGTGGCCGATCAGCAGATACGCCAGGCCGAGCTCCTGTTGCAGCCGGGCCAACAGATCGAGCACGCGCGCCTGCACCGACACGTCCAGTGCGGCAGTGGCCTCGTCGAGGATCAACAGATCCGGCTCGGCCGCGAGCGCGCGGGCGATGCTGACCCGTTGCCGTTGCCCGCCGGACAGTTCATGGGGATAGCGCTGCGCGAACTCCGTGGGCAGGCCGACGAGGTCGAGCAGCTCGGCGACCCGCTTCCCTCGCGCCGCGCCACCGTCGACCAGGCGGTGCACCGTGAGCGGCTCCGCAATCGATGTCTGCACGCGGGCACGGGGATTCAGCGACGAGAACGGATCCTGGAACACCAGTCCGATCCGTCGGCGCAGCGCCTTCACCTCGGAGCGCTTCACGTGCAGTATGTCCGCCCCGGCGAGCGTCGCGCTGCCGCCATCGGGGGTCACCAGCCCCGTCAGTGCCGCGGCGACCGTCGACTTGCCCGACCCGGATTCACCGACCAGCCCCAGCGTGGTGCCGCGCCGGATGCGCAGCGAGACGTTGTCGACCGCGTGCACGGTCGACTTGCCGACCGGCGTGGTGACCGTGAACGAGACATCTAGGCCGTCGACCTCGAGCAGCGCCTCGGCGTCCGGATTCGCCTGCGGGCCAGAGACATCGAGAACAGGCCGGGCGGCCAGCAGGTCCCGTGTGTAGTCGTTGCGGGGCCGGTCGAAGACGTCGAGGATCGGTGCCTGCTCCACCACCGCGCCGTCGCGCAGCACGGTCACCGTGTCAGCGACCTGACCGATGACTCCCAGGTCGTGACTGATCCACACGACCGCGGTGCCGAAGTCCCGCTGCAACGTACGCACCAGCTCGAGGATCTGCGCCTGTGTGGTGACGTCGAGCGCGGTCGTCGGTTCGTCGGCGATCAGCAGTTCCGGGTCGCACGCGAGCGCAATCGCGATCATCACGCGCTGTCGCTGGCCACCCGAGAGCTGGTGCGAATAGGCGTGCAGGCGCGTCTCCGGGTCCGGCAGCCCCACGGCGTCGAGCAGCTCCAGCGCACGGGCACGAGCCTCCCGCCGCGTCAACCGGCGGTGCGTCTCGAGTGACTCGGTGATCTGGCGTTCCAGCGTCAGTAGGGGATTGAGAGACGTGCCCGGATCCTGGAACACGAACCCGATCCGCGAACCGTGCACGCGGCGAAAATCTTTGGGGCGTGCCCCGACGAGCTGCATCGACGGGTCACCCGCGAGCGTGCTCGACCCTGACACGCGAGCCCCCGGCGCATCGAGCAGGCCGGTGGCCGCGAGCACCGTCATCGTCTTACCCGACCCCGATTCCCCGACGATGCCCACCGTCTGATCCCGGGCCACGGAGAACGACACACCTTCGACGATCGTGCGGGCACCGATCCGCACGCCGAGATCGTCCACTGCCAGCACGGTCATCGCGCCACCCCGCGGGCCTCGGCGCTGGTGCGCTGTTTCGGGTCCAGCACATCGCGCAGTCCGTCGCCGAGAAGGTTGAACGCAAGCACGATCACCACGATCGCCGCGCCGGGGAAGACCGCCATCCACCACGCCATCGTGACGAATCCCTGGGAGTCGAAGATCATTCGCCCCAGCGACGGCTGCGGCGGCTGGATGCCCAGACCGAGGAACGACAGCGCCGCCTCCGAGAGGATCGCGAACGCCAAGGACAGCGAGGTCTGCACGATCAGCGGGCCGGCGATGTTGGGCAGGATGTGGCGACGCAGGATCACGTGGTCGGGGGTGCCCATTGCACGCGACACCGCGACATAGGGTTCCGTGCGCACTCCCAACGTGCTGGCCCGGGCGACCCGGGCGAAGATCGGGGTGTACACGATGCCGATCGCGAGGATCGTCGTCGTCAGCCCCGGCCCGAGGATCGCGACCACGGCCAGGGCCAGCAGCAGCACCGGGAACGCGAACATCACGTCGACCACACGCATCAGCACGGTGTCCAGCCAGCCGCCGCGATAGCCGGCCAGCACCCCGACCGTCACACCGACCACGACGGCAAACGCCACGCTGATCACCGCGACGCGCATCGACGCCTGCGTCGCGACGAGCACGCGGGAGAGTACGTCGCGGCCGAGTTCGTCGGTGCCGAACCAGTGGGCCCCGCTGGGCGACTGCAGCGCATCGGGTACATCGACGTCGTTGACACCCTGTGGCGCAATCGCATTCGCGAACACCGCGACGACGGCGACCGCCAGCAGCACCAGCGCGCTGACGACGGTGACCGGGTTGCGTGCGAGGATCCGCCAGGACGAGACGCGGGTGGGCTCAGTGGTCGTCATGCCAGCCGGATCCTCGGGTCGACCACCGCGTAGAGCACGTCGACGAGCAGGTTGATCGCCAGGAACAGGACGGCGATCAGCAGCACCGCGCCCTGGATCACGGGGTAGTCGCGGGCGGCGACCGCGTTGTAGACGAGCCGGCCCAGGCCCGGCCACGCGAAGACCACCTCGACGACGATCACGCCACCGAGCAGCGTGGCGAGTTGGATGCCGGTGATGGTCAGGATGGGGACCAGCGCATTGCGCACTGTGTGGCGGAACGTGACGACGCGCGGGGACAGGCCTTTGGACCGCGCGGTCCGCACGTAGCCCATCGCGGCGACGTCGAGTACCGCGGCGCGCACGTAGCGGGTCATGATCGCCGCGGCGACGACACCGACTGTGAGCCCGGGCAGGATGATGTGGCTCAGCCAGCCCACGGGATCGGAGAACAGCGGCCGGTATCCCGAGGTGGGCAGCCAACCGAGCGTGGTCGAGAACAGGCCGATCAGCAGGATGCCCAGCCAGAAGTCGGGGATCGACACGCCGAACTGACTGGTCACGCGCACGATGGCGTCACTGAGGCGGCCCTCCCGCAGCGCCGAGTACGTGCCGGCGGGCAGCGCGATCAGCGCGGCGATGACGATGCCGGCCAGCCCCAGCGACAGGGTGGCGGGCAGCCGTTCCATCAGGGTGACGGTCACCGGGTCGCCGTTGCGGAAGCTCACGCCGAGATCACCGGTGAGCGCCGAGCCGACATAGCCGAAGAACTGCGACAGGATCGGGCGGTCCAACCCGCTGGCGCTGCGCAACGCCTCGTACGCCTCGGGGGTGTAGCGGGTGCCCAGCGCGATGCGGACCGGATCGCCGGGCACCAGGTGTACGAGCGCGAACACCACCACGGTGACGCCCAGCAACACGATCAGCGAATACAGCACCCGGCGTGCGACGAACCGGGCGATCGGGTGGGTCAGAACCGCAGTCACGAGGCATCGCCGCCCTTGTCCAGTACCGCATGGCGGAAGCGCACGGCGCCGTCGCGGCGGGCCTCGTATCCGGTCAGCGCCGGGTTCCACGCCTGGATCACCGACGAGTTGTACAGGTAGATGTAGCTCACCTTGTCGGCGATCAACGTTGCGGCGCGGGCATAGTCGGACTTGCGGGCGGCGGGATCGGTCTCCACGCGACCGGCGTCGAGCAGTCTGTCGACCTCCGGATCGGAGAACTTCTGCGCGTTGCTCGAGCCGTCGGTGTGGTGCTGGGCGTAGTAGAAGTCGTCGGGGTCGATGTTGCCCAGCCAGCCGAGCATCAGCATGTCGAAGTTCCCCGAGTTCTGTTCGTCGAGCCATGTTGCGAAGTCGACGGTGCGAATCTTCACCGTGAATCCGAGCGGGGCAAGGTTGTCGGCGATGATCTGTGCGGCGGTCACCGTCTCCGGATACTCGGTGGTGACCAGCATGTCGAGGTCGCCCGGGGTGACGCCCGCCTCGGTCAGCAGCTCGCGGGCCTTGTCCAGCCCGCCGCTGCGGTAGCGGTCATACGGGGTGTACCACGGGTTTCCCTCCGGGATCGCCAGTTCGTTGACCTTCGCGGTGCCGTAACTCGTTGCCGCGACGATCGCATCGCGGTCGATCGCGTAGGCGATCGCCTGGCGCACGCGCACGTCGTTCCACGGGGGCTTGGCCTCATTCAGAGCGAGGTACCAGTAGTCGTTGCTCGGCGTGACTGAAAGCCGTATCGAGTCGTCGTCGGAGAGTTGGCGGACACGTTGGGGCGGAATCGAATCCGTCCAGTCCACCTCTCCCGCCTGCAGAGCCGACAGCGCCGTCGACGGCTCGGAGATGAACCGGAACGTCACCCCGGGAACCCCGGGCGGACCGTCCCAGTAGTCGGGGTTGGCCACCAGCGAGATCGAGTCACCGCTCTTCTGTCCGGCGAAGCGAAACGGCCCGGTGCCGACCGGGTTGGTGGCGATCTGCCCGCTCTCGACGTTGCGCCGCGAGACGATCGCCATGCCCTTGAAACCGCCGATGTTGGTGAGGATGTTCGGCGTCGGCCGGCTCACGCGGATCACCACGGTCGCCGGATCGGGGGCCTCGACCGCGGTGACCGCACTGAATTTGTCGGAGTTGGCGAGCTTCTCGTCGATGATCCGACGGTACGAGAACACGACGTCATCGGCGGTGAGCGGACTGCCGTCATGGAACTTCACGCCGGGGCGCAGGTGGAACGTCCACGTCCGCTGGTCGGGGGAGACCTCCCACGACGTCGCCAGAGCGGGCCGCATCTGGAGGTTCTCGTCGGGTTCGACGAGTGTGTCGAACACGTTCTCCAGCACCTCGAACGAGAAGTAGGCGGTGGTCTTGTGCGGGTCGAGCTGGTCGGGTTCACCGGCGATCGCGACGATCAGCGATCCGGCCGCACCCTCGCCGAGGTCTACACGGCTGCCCGTCGAGCATCCCGTCAGCGAGGCCATGAGCACACAGATGACGAGGACAGCGGTACGCACCGCCGTCCTCGCCATATTCACCACCCCGGTACTCGAGCCAGTGCTGTCTATCTACCCGATGGCGCGAATGGGCAAACCCGTGACTTTGTCTACTCGCGGCTGAAATACTCACCGGCGTGACGATCATGCGCACTCTGGCCGCGTTCCTGTTCGGCGTCTGCGCAGCAGTGGGTGTCGCCGCCCCGGCCCAGGCCGATCAGGTCCTGGAGGGTGTTTTCACCATCACCCCCGAAGGCGCCAAGCCCGGCACCTGGACGATCTTCCCGTCCTGCGTGCCCGTCGTCGGTGACCTGCGCGAGGCGTTGTACCTGCCGGTCGGCTGCCGCATGCACGTGCAGGCGAGTACTGACCTGGTCGGCGGCGATGCCGTGCTCACCGGCGGCCAATGGGCCTTCACCACGCCCAAGGACCGCGGCATGCAGTGCCCGGACGGCTCGTGGGCGCCGACGGTGGAGGTGGTGAAGTTCGACGACGTGACGATGTCGGGAACCCGGCAGACACAGCACAACGGCAACTGTGGTCTGCCACCGGGCATCATCACGACGCGGTTCACGATGGCCTACAAGGAGCCGCTCGCGACCCCGGTCGACCGATATCCGTTGATCTGTGAACCCGGTGGGCTACGGCGCTGCTTCTAGCCGGGGGATCGCCATGACACGCGCGGAAGCGAAGCGGATCGTCATCTGGGGGACCGGGTTCGTCGGCTCGATGGTGATCGCCGAGGTCGTCGACCATCCCGGCTTCGAACTCGTCGGCGTGGGGGTGAGCAACCCGGACAAGGTGGGCCGCGACGTCGCCGAGATCTGCGGACTGCAAGCGCCGCTGGACGTGACCGCCACCGACGACATCGACGCGCTGATCGCGTTGAAACCCGACGCTCTGGTGCACTATGGCCCGACCGCCGCGCACGCCGACACCAACATCGAGGTGATCACCCGGTTCCTGCGTGCCGGAATAGATGTGTGCTCGACCGCGATGACGCCGTGGATCTGGCCGACCATGCATCTGAATCCGCCCAATTGGATCGAGCCCGTCACGGTTGCCTGTGAATTGGGGGAGTCGTCATGCTTCACCACCGGCATCGACCCCGGCTTCGCCAACGACCTGTTCCCGATGACGCTGATGGGCCTGTGTTCGCAAGTCCGCACCGTACGCGCCTCGGAGTTGCTGGACTACACCAACTACACCGGTGACTACGACCGGGAGATGGGGATCGGCAGGCCGCCGGAGTACCGGGCGATGCTGGAGAACTCCGACATCCTCGTGTTCGCCTGGGGTGCAACAGTTCCGATGATCGCCCACGCCGCGGGCATCATGCTCGACGAGATCACCACGACGTGGGAGAAGTGGGTGACGCCCGTTGATCGACCGACCGCCAAGGGCGTCATCGCGGCAGGAAACGTTGCGGCGGTGCGGTTCACGATCAACGGCGTCTATCGCGGCGAGACACGCATCCAGCTCGAGCACGTCAACCGGATCGGCAACGACGCCGCGCCGGACTGGCCGTCGGGCACCGAGAACGACGTGTACCGCGTCGACATCGAGGGCACGCCCAGCATCAGCCAGGAGACGGCGTTCCGGTTCACCGACGGCTCCGGCCGGGACGCCGCGGCCGCCGGCTGTCTGGCCACCGGGCTGCGGGCGCTCAACGCGGTGCCGGCGGTCAACGCACTCTCACCCGGGTGGGTCACGGCCCTGGACCTGCCGCTGATCCCGGGTGTCGGCACCATCCGCTGACTCAGCGGCGCTTCTGGAGAACGACGTAGGCGAGCGGGATCCGGGTCCGCTCCGGCGCGGCCGCCAGACGGTCGGCGACACCCTTCTCCAGCCGCTCGTGCAGGTCGGCGCAGCGCGGGTTCGCCAGGCCGCCGTCGAGCGCCGTCGTCAGTGCGGCGAAGATCGACGCTCGCGCGAAGCCGGCCCAGCGCGCCCCGAACTCCCTGGCGTCCTTGTCGGCCTGATAACGGTCCCAGAACCGATCCTGCGCGTCGACGATCTCCAGATGCTCGATCTGCAGGCGCTCGAAGATCCCCGACGGGGCGAACGGCGCCGTGAAATCGGCAGCCTGCCGGGACACGGTCGGGATACACATCCGCGCGGACTCCTCGGCGCTGATCACGCCGGCGCCCGTCACCTCGGCGAGCGCGTCGGTCATCGCCGACAGCAGCGGCCGGAAACCTGCCTCGCCGTCCTCGCCGACACCCATCGTGGTCACGACGAGCCGCCCGCCCGGGCTCAGCTCGCGGCCGCGGAACGCCACGAACTCGTGCCAGTCCCGGGCGGCCTGCTTGGCGTAGGCCGCCTGCAGTTCCGGGTCGCCGCAGGTGGCCACCTGCAGGTGCGGGCCCACGATGGGCGCAGGCACCTGGCTCAGCCACTGGATCGCCCACGCGCTCCAGCCCAGATTCACGCTGTTGGACGGCAGGATCTGTGAATAGAACGACCGGCCGACTGCGGAGGCGAAGGTCGCCCGGTCCTTGGCCAGATAGGTGTCGGGGTCTTCCTCCAGCGTCCGAAACAACGCGGTGAAGTCGTTGTCGGGCCGGTCGGTGTGGGCGACGAACACCGAGTGCTCCGAGCGGGTTCTGTTGCGCAACACCGAGATCGCCGCGCCGAACGGCAACAGCGCGGCGTGCCCTGTCCCCGCGCCGTAATCGGCCAGCACGATCGGCTGCGGCGGGGTCGGCAGCGGTACGGCGGCCGCGGCCTCGGTGAAGATCTCCGTCGCCCGCGTCAACCCGGCGGCCTGCAGCCGGGACCCAGCGGTGTAGGTACCGCTGTCGACCGGTTCCGGTCGTACCACGATGCTCGACTCGGGCATCTTCGAGACGGTAGTCCTTGCTCGCGGTTCGCGCCGACGAAAAGCCCGGCGTGCGACACTGA
Source organism: Actinomycetes bacterium (assembly GCA_023404955.1). GTDB lineage: Bacteria > Actinomycetota > Actinomycetes > Mycobacteriales > Mycobacteriaceae > Mycobacterium. Next base: position 56,797 of record JAEXZY010000152.1, on the reverse strand, counting down.
CGCGCGTGAAGAGACCGGCCGCCCCTCGGATCACGGTGATCGGCGCTGCCGTGACTCTGATCGTCGGTGTGGTCGGCCTGATCCTGACACTCGCACTCAGTGCCTTCGTCTACGACGACTTCGACGCCTACGGCGAGATCCCGGTGCCGGGGTCGGGCCGGGTCACACTGCCGGCCGGTGAGGTGACGGTCAACTTCCACACCGCGGTACCGGGCGGCATCGACGGCGGCTTCCCGGTGCCCCCGCTGAGGTTGCGCATCGACGCCCCCGACGGCGTGCCCGATCCGGAGCTGACCGAAGAGGTCGGTTCAACGACGTCGGTGAAAAACGATGTGCACGTACGCATCTGGACCCTTCAGGTCGCCCAGCACAGCGTTTATGACGTGCGCGCGGAGGGTTCGGTCGGCGGCTACATCCAACCCCGGCTCGCGTTCGGTGCCGACAGCTCGTCGGACTGGCCGCTGTGGGTCTCCGGCGGGCTCATCGCGCTCGGGGTGCTCGGGATCTGCGCGGGGCTGCCCTGGTGGATCCGGGCGGACCAGGCGCCGCAGCCGGTCCCCGGCCCGGTGATACTCGATGACGCGCAGTGGCCGGGCCCGGTCCCGCCTCCGGTGCACAGCTACCAGCTCGAACACCTGGCGGCGCTGCGCGACTCAGGAGCATTGACCGACGCCGAATTCGAGGCCGAGAAGCGACGCATCCTCGACGGTCAGTGACGCCGTCGTGATGGCGGCTCAGCTGCCGCGGGCCACCCACTCGTCGTAGTGCACGATCTCGTCTCCCACGGTGGTGGAATCACCGTGGCCGGTGTACACCACGGTGTCGCCGGGCAGCGCGCCCAACCGTCCCGAGATGGACTCGAGGATCGTCGGGAAGTCCGAGAAGGACCGCCCGGTGGCACCCGGTCCACCGTTGAACAGCGTGTCGCCGCTGAAGACGGCGGTCAGCTCCGGCGCATGCCAGCAGACCGAGCCCGGCGAGTGGCCGGGGGTGTGCAGCGCACGCAGTTCGATGCCGGCCACCTGGAGCGTCTCGCCGTCCTCCACCGCGCGGAAGTCACTGTCGGGGTGCGTCATCCGCCACAGGACATCGTCGGCGGGGTGGAGCAGGACCGGGGCGTCGAGGGCCTTGCCGAGTTCGGGCGCCACCGTGACGTGATCGTTGTGGCCGTGGGTGCACACCACCGCGACGACGTTGCGGCCGCCGACCGCCTCGATGATCGGCGCCGCGCTGTGGGCGGCGTCGAACACCACGACGTCGGTGTCGTCGCCGACGAGCCAGATGTTGTTGTCGACGTCCCAGCTGCCGCCGTCGAGCTCGAACGTACCGCTGGTGACGAGCCGCTGGATGGCGCTCACAGGACCACCACCGAGCGGAGCACCTCTCCGGCGTGCATCTTTCCGAAGGCGTCTTCGATCTGGTCGAGTCCGATGCGTTCGGAGACGAACTTGTCGAGCGGGAACCGGCCCTGCAGATACAGCGAGATCAGCGTCGGGAAATCCCGCTCGGGCAGGCAGTCGCCGTACCACGATGACTTCAACGATCCACCGCGGGAGAAGAAGTCGATGAGCGGCATGTCGAGCGTCATGTCGGGCGTCGGGACACCGACCAGGACCACGGTGCCGGCGAGGTCACGCGCGTAGAACGCCTGCTTCCACGTCTCGGGCCGCCCGACCGCGTCGATCACGACGTCCGCGCCGAAGCCGTCGGTGAGATCCTGAATGGTCTCGATGGCGTCGAGTTCCTTGGCGTTGATCGTGTGGGTGGCCCCGAACTGCCGGGCCCACTCCAGTTTCCGGTTGTCCATGTCGACGGCGATGATCCGCTTCGCACCGACGAGGGCGGCACCGGCGATCGCGGCGTCACCGACGCCGCCGCAGCCGATGACGGCCACGGTGTCGTCTCGGTTGACCGCGCCGGTGTTGATCGCCGCGCCCACACCGGCCATCACGCCGCAGCCCAGCAGCCCCGCCGCGGCGGGGTCGGCGGCCGGATCGACCTTGGTGCACTGACCTTCGTGGACCAGGGTCTTGTCGGCGAACGCGCCGATACCCAGCGCGGGAGTCAGCTCGGTGCCGTCGGTCAGCGTCATCTTCTGCGCGGCGTTGTGAGTGTCGAAGCACAGATGCGGACGGCCGCGCTTGCACGCGCGGCACTGACCGCACACCGCGCGCCAGTTCAGGATCACGAAGTCGCCGGGCTCGACGTTGGTGACCCCCTCGCCGACCGTCTCGACGATGCCGGCGGCCTCGTGACCGAGCAGGAACGGGAACTCGTCGTTGATGCCACCCTCGCGGTAGTGCAGATCCGTGTGGCACACCCCGCAGGCCTGGATGTCGACCACGACCTCGCCCGGCCCCGGATCGGGGATCACGATGTCCACCACCTCGACCGGCTGGCCCTTCGAACGGGAGATCACTCCGCGCACCGTCTGAGTCATGTCTGAACCCTAATGGGTCACCCCCGCGCCGTCGCTAGGCTCATCACCGATGAGCGCACTCGACGCCCTGGCCGACTGGCCCGTCCCGACCGTCGCCGCCGCGGTCGTCGGCCCGGATGACACGCTGGCCCATCACGGCGACCAGACGCAGACGTTTCCCCTCGCCTCGGTGACCAAGCTGCTCGCCGCGCGCGCCGTACAGGTGGCGGTCGAGGAAGGCGTGTTCGACCTCGAGACCCCGGCGGGGCCGCCAGGCGCCACGATCCGGCACCTGCTGGCGCACACGGCGGGCTACGACATGACCTCGGAGAAGGTGTTGGCCGCACCGGGCACCCGGCGGATCTACTCCAACCACGGGTTCGCCGTGGCGGCCGAGGTGCTGGAACGCGAGTCGGGCATCCCGTTCACCGACTATCTGTCCGAATCGGTGTTCGGCCCCCTGGGTATGTCCGACACCAGCCTCGACGGAGGTGCCCCGGCGGCCGGCTACGGCGCGTCGTCGACGGTGGCGGACCTGACGGTGTTCGCGCGGGAGCTGCTGACACCGACCCTCGTCTCGGAGCAGATGCACGAGGCAGCGACGTCGGTGCAGTTCCCCGGTCTCGACGGGGTGCTGCCGGGGTTCGGCAGGCAGCGGCCCAACGACTGGGGGCTGGGCTTCGAACTGCGGGACGGCAAAACACCGCACTGGACCGGGGCGCACAACTCCGCGCGGACCTTCGGGCACTTCGGCCAGTCGGGCACGTTCCTGTGGGTGGACCCCGACGCGGCGTTGGCCCTGGTCGTGCTCACCGACCGGCCGTTCGGCGACTGGGCGCACGAGGTGATGCCCGCCCTGTCTGATGAAGTTCTGAGAGATTACCGGGCGGACTAGCGCAACACGCGTCTCACAAGGCACAATTGCCTCGAAAGGCACAATTACATCTGCTGACTCACTCGGAAACCACCAGGTCGTTGGGGAAGACGTCCCTCGTGGAGCCGAAGGAGCAACAGATGCGTGCTGCGAATCAATTCGCCGACACGACGACGGGTGTGGTGTACGTACATGCCTCACCCGCGGCGGTGTGCCCGCACGTCGAGTGGGCGTTGTCGTCGACCCTCAACGCGAGGGCGAACTTGAAGTGGACGCCGCAACCGGCCATGCCCGGGCAGCTGCGTGCCGTGACGAACTGGGTGGGGCCTGTGGGCACCGGCGCTCAGCTGGCGAACGCCCTGCGGTCCTGGTCGGTGTTGCGGTTCGAGGTGACCGAGGACCCGAGCCACGGCGTCGACGGGCACCGCTGGTGCCACACCCCGCAGCTCGGCCTGTGGAGCGGCGCGATGAGCGCCAACGGCGACGTGATGGTCGGGGAGATGCGGTTGCGCACGCTGATGGCGTCCGGCGCCGACATGCTGGCTGCGGAACTGGACTCCGTGTTGGGCACCGCCTGGGACGAAGCGCTCGAGGCCTACCGCGACGGCGGGGTGGGCGCCGAGGTCAGCTGGCTCAGCCGCGGGGTCGGGTAGCGGGCCCGGTAGCCGGTCGCAGTACCGTCAGCGCGCCCGGCACCACGGTGAGCTCCACGGGCAGCGGACAGACGTACTCGCCGTCGGCATAGGCATTCATCGAGGGCGAGATTCCGGGGCAGTCGACCGTGATCGTCGCGGCGCGCCGGGTCGTCACCTCCGGCAGCTTCACATGCGTGCCCTTGAACACCGTCGGGAACAGCCGGACCAACCGCGTGCGGGATGCGGACGCGACCATCGTGACGTCGAACAGCCCGTCGGTCGGATCTGCGCCGGGACAGATCAGCATGCCGCCGCCGTAGCTGCGCGTGTTCCCGAACGCGGCCAACGTGAGTTGGGTCTGCACCTCGGCGCCGTCGAACGTGAGCCGGAACGGCAGCAGCCGCAATTGCGAGATCTCGGCCAGCATCGCCAGGTTGTAGCGCATGCGCCCGTGCGGCCAGCGCATCCGGTTGGTCCGGTCGGTGACCAGGGAATCGAAGCCCGCCGCCATCACCGTGCCGAACCATCGCCGGGTGCCGTCGGCGCCGGTGATCAACCCGAGGTCGACGGTGCTTGTCTCGCCGTCGACCACGACGTCGGCGGCCGCCTCGGGTCCCGTAGGGATGCCGAACGCGCGGGCGTGGTCGTTGCCGGTGCCGGCCGGGATGATGCCCAGCGGGGTCCAGGTCTGGGCGACGATCTGCAGGGCCAGCGAGACGATGCCGTCGCCGCCGACCACCACCAGCGCGTCCATCCCACGCTCCAATGCGCCCTCGACGAGTTCACGGGCATGGGCCGGATCGCGGCCGACGAGGGCGACCACGTCGACGCCGCGGGCCTGGAAGCGGCTGATCGCCCGTTCGGCCGCGTGGCGCGCCGTGCCGTGCCCCGAGGCCGGGTTGGTCAGGACGACGATCCGGTTCACGGAATCAGCTTGCCGGGGTTCATGATTCCGGTCGGGTCGAGCGCGGCCTTGACCGCCCGCAGCACCGCGACACCGAGGTCGCCGACCTCGTCACGCATCCAGGGCCGGTGGTCGGCGCCCACGGCGTGATGATGGGTGATCGTCGCGCCGACGCGCACCATCGCCTCGGAAGCCGCGGTCTTGGCCCTGCGCCACTGCTCGATCGGATTGCCGCGCTGGGCGGCCACGACGGTGAAGTAGAGCGATGCACCAGTGGGGTAGACGTGCGAGATGTGGCACAGGACCAGTGCCGGTGTCCCCGAGTCGGCCAGCGCGCGGGTCAGTGCGTCGGTGACGGCGGCCTTCAGCGTCGGGACATTCGACCAGGAGGTCGCGGTCTCCAGCGTCTCGCACAGCGCGCCCGCCGACAGCAAGCCGTCCCGCAGATAGGGCGCGTTGAACCGGCCGTGTTCCCAGGCGCGCGCGGGACCCTCGCCGAGTGAGGTTCCGCCGTTGGCGCTCAACAGGTCTCGGGTCTCGGCGTGCCGGCTGGCGACGTGGGCCTCGCTGCCCTCGAAGGCCGTGATGGCCAGGCAGCCGCCGGTGATCTGTGCGTCGCCGATGCTGTCGGTGGTGGCCAGGTTGACCCCGGTCTCCGCTTCGTCGGACAGCCTGATCACCGTGGGACCGGTGCCGGTCTGCGCGACGGCGCGCAATGCGGCAGCGCCGGTGGCGAAGTCGGGAAACGACCACGCCTCGTACCGCGTGCTTTCCGGCACAGGGTGCACGCGCACGCGGACCTTGGTGATGATGCCAAACGTGCCCTCGGAGCCGAGCAGGACCTGACGCAGGTCCGGTCCCGCGGCCGACGCGGGAGCACGACCCACGTCGAGGACCCCGGCCGGCGTCACCACGCGCAGGCCGCGGACCATGTCGTCGAAGCGGCCGTAGCCCGCGGAATCCTGGCCCGACGAGCGGGTGGCGGCGAACCCGCCGATCGTGGCGAAGCAGAAGCTCTGCGGAAAGTGGCCGAGCGAGAAACCCCTGTCGCCCAGCCGCTTCTCGGCATCCGGGCCTGTCAGACCGGCGCCGAGTTCGACCTCCCAGGACACCTCGTCGAGCGAGTGCACCTCGTCGAACCGGCGAAGATCCACCGACACCACGGCCTTGAAGTCCCCCCGCAGCGGGTCCAGGCCGCCGACCACGCTCGTCCCGCCGCCGAACGGCACGACGGCGATGCTGTGGTCGGCGCAGAACCGCAACACCGCGGCCACCTCGTCGTCATCACCGGGCACCAGCACCGCGTCCGGGCTGTCCTGCACGCCGAAGTCCCTGCGGCGCAACAGGTCCAGCGTCGACTTGCCGCCTGCGCGCAGCAGCCGGTCACTGTCCTCGATCAGGACGTGCTCGGCGCCGACGATCGCGGCAAGCCCCTCCCGGTCGCCCGGGGAGAGCGCCGACGGCCGCACCCTCACCTGCTCGAGCGTGGGCTCTGCGGCGGGCTCGGCGTCGATGCTTAGCGCCTGGGTGAGCAAGGAGCGGATTCCGGGCGACAAGGGTGTCGCGGCGGCGGGATCGCCCCAGGCATTCCATGCCATCGGAGGTCTGTTGGACTGGCCAGCGAGCGAAGACATGCGTTACAGTATTACAGATGGTGTCAATCCGTAACTCCGACTCGAGTGTCGAGAAGCGCATTCTCGATGCGGCGGCGGCGTGCATCCTCGCCTACGGCGTCGAACGGACGACCATGACCGAGATCGCGCGACGAGCGCGGGTCAGTCGCCCGACCATCTACCGCCGCTGGCCCGACATCCGCTGGGTGATCGCCGAGCTGCTGACCGTGCGCATCTCCGGGGTGCTCGAGCAGGTCCCCGACCGCGGCGTCGGCCGGGAGGCGACCGTCGAGCGCGTGGTGGCCGTCGCCGAGCATCTGCGCAACGACGAGGTCGTGCAGTCGGTGATCCGCAACGCGCCCAACCTGGCGATGGTCTACATCGCCGAACGCCTGGGCACCAGCCAGCAGATCCTCATCGATGCGCTGGCCGAGGCGATCAAGGCCGGTCAGGAGGAGGGCAGCGTGCGCCCCGGTGATCCGCATGAAATGGGTGCGATGTGTCTGCTGATCACACAGTCGACGATCCAGTCCGCGCAGATGGTGGAAAAGCTGCTCGACGCCACGGCCATCAACGTCGAACTGGCCCGCGCGCTCAACGGATACCTCGCCCCGTGAGCGCGGCACTGAATGCGCAGCGGCGCACCGCCGAGCTGCACGAGCTCGGCGACGGTGCGCGGGTGGACCTGCTCGTGATCGGTGGCGGTATCACCGGTGCCGGCATCGCGCTGGACGCCGCGACGCGCGGACTGTCGGTGGCGCTGGTCGAAAAGCACGACCTCGCATTCGGCACCAGCCGGTGGAGCTCCAAGCTGGTGCACGGCGGTCTGCGCTACCTCGCCAGCGGCAACGTCGGCATCGCCCGCCGCAGTGCCGTGGAGCGCGGAATCCTGATGACGCGCACCGCCCCCCACCTCGTGCACGCGATGCCGCAACTGGTGCCGCTGCTGCCCGAGATGAACCGCGCCTCCCGCGCGCTGGTGCGTTTCGGCTTCGCCGCCGGAGACGGGCTGCGAGCGCTGGCCGGCACGCCCGCATCGGTGTTGCCGCGATCCCGCCGGATCGGCGCGGCCGCAGCCGTCGCGTTGGCGCCGACGGTGCGTCGCGACGGCCTGGACGGAGCATTGCTGGCCTACGACGGACAGCTGATCGACGACGCGCGCCTGGTCACCGCGGCGGCGCGGACCGCCGCGCAGCACGGCGCCCGCATCCTCACCCGGGTCGAGGCGAGTGCGGCGTCGCGTACCTCCGTGACGTTGACCGACAGTCTGTCGGGGGAGACGCTGCAGGTGTCGGCGCGCGCAGTGGTCAACGCCACCGGCGTCTGGGCCGGGCAGATCGACACGTCGTTGCGGCTGCGGCCCAGCCGCGGCACCCATCTGGTGTTCGACGCGGCATCGTTCGGCAATCCGACTGCGGCGCTGACGATTCCGATACCGGGGGAGATCAACAGGTTCGTGTTCGCGATGCCCGAACAGCTGGGCCGCGTCTACCTGGGTCTGACCGACGAAGACGCCCCGGGCGCGATCCCCGACGTACCTGAGCCGACGGCGCAGGAGGTGCAGTTCCTGCTCGACACGGTGAACACGGCGCTGGCGACTTCCCTCGGGCCTGCGGATGTGGTCGGCAGCTACGCCGGGCTGCGCCCGTTGATCGACACCGGCGCCGGCCGCACCGCCGACGTATCGCGCGAGCACGCGGTCACCGAGTCGCCGAGCGGTGTGCTGAGCGTGATCGGTGGCAAGCTGACCGAATATCGGTTCATGGCCGAAGATGTCGTGGATCGCGCGGTGGCATTGCGCGGGCTCGGCGCCGGGCCATGCCGCACCCGAGACCTGCCGCTCGTCGGTGCACCTGCGAATCCCTCTGCGGCGCAGAGCCTTTCAGGAGACCTGCCGGTGTCGCTGGTTGCCCGCTACGGCGCCGAAGCGTCCAGCGTCATCGAGCGCGCTACATGCTCGCGCCCCATCGCCCCCGTCGCCGAGGGTATCGATGTCACGCGGGCGGAGTTCGAGTACGCCGTCACGCATGAAGGCGCGCTGAACGTCGACGACATCCTCGACCGGCGCACGCGCATCGGCCTGGTGGCCGCCGACCGCGAGCGCGCGCTACCGGCGGCTCAGGAGATGCTCGCCCACAGCCGCTGAACAGACACGAACTCGAGTGATTCCGGCCGGAATCACTCGAGTTCGTGTCTGCTCGCGGGGGAGAAGTGACCCTTACAGCGGGATGTTCTTGTGGCGGCCGCGGCGCATCGGCGCCTCGGCCAGCGCCTGGGTCAGCTTCGAGCGGGTGTGGGCGGGGTCGATCTTCTCGTCCACCACGCCGATCTCGATCGCGGAGTCCACGCCACCGGCGATCTTCTCGTGCTCGATGGCCAGCGCCTCGTGCAGCGACTCGCGCTCCTCGGGGGCGGCGGCGGCCAGCTTCTTCTTGTGCAGGATGCCGACGGCAGCCTTGGCGCCCATCACCGCGACCTCGGCCTCGGGCCACGCGAACACCTTGGTGGCGTTCAGCGACCGCGAATTCATCGCGATGTACGCGCCGCCGTAGATCTTGCGGGTGACCAGCGTGACGCGCGGCACCGAGCTCTCGCCGAACGCGTGCAGAAGCTTGGCGCCGCGACGGACCACGCCGCCCCACTCCTGATCCACACCCGGCAGGTAGCCCGGCACGTCGACGACGACGACCAGCGGGATGCCGAACGCGTCGCACAGCCGCACGAAGCGGGCCGACTTCTCGGCACTTTCGGAGTTCAGGCAGCCGCCCAAACGCAGCGGGTTGTTCGCGATCACGCCGACGGTGCGACCGGCGAGCCGGCCCAACCCGACGACGATCGACGGGGCCCAGCGCGACTGGAACTCCTCGAACGGCACACCGTCGTCGAGAAGCGCCTCGACCAGCGGGTGCACGTCGTAGGCGCGGCGCGCCGACTCGGGCAGCAGCGCCTTGAGGTCGGTGTCACCGGCCTCGGCCTTGGTGCGGTCGAAGTGGCCCTGCTGGCAGAACAGCCCGACCAGGCGGCGGCCGCGCTCGTAGGCGTCGAGCTCGTCGTCGGCGACGATGTGGCACACGCCGGACTTCTTGTGGTGGGCCTCGGGACCGCCGAGGGAGACCATGTCGACGTCCTCGCCGGTCACGCTGCGCACGACGTCGGGTCCGGTGACGAACACCTTGCTGTCGGGCGCCATGATGATGACGTCGGTCAGCGCGGGGCCGTAGGCGGCACCGCCGGCGGCGAAGCCGACGACCACGGAGATCTGCGGGATGTACCCGGACGCGCGGATCATCGCCTCGAAGACCAGGCCGACCGCGTGCAGCGCCTTGACGCCCTCGGCCAGCCGCGCGCCGCCCGAATGCCAGATGCCGACGATCGGGCTCTGCTCGTCGATCGCGACGTCGTAGGCGTCGACGATGTGCTTGCACCCGTCGACACCCATCGCGCCGCCCATCACGGTGCCGTCGGTGCAGAACGCGATCGTGCGCACGCCGTTGACGGTGCCGGCGGCAGCCAGCACGCCGGACTTGTCGCGCTCGTGCAGCAGCTCGACGCTGCCGTCATCGAAGAACGTCGCCAGGCGCAGCATCGGGTCGCGCGGATCGAGGGACTCGTTGACGTCGGTGGCGGGGCGATTCTCGATGGTGGTCATGAATGTCTCCTGCTTTCAGTATCTGCCGAAGGCGAGTGCGACGTTGTGCCCGCCGAAACCGAACGAATTGTTGATGGCATAGGTGTAGTTGCCCGGCCGGGGGCCGCCCGCGACGACGTCGAGGTCGATCTCGGGATCGAGGTTCTTCAAATTGAGTGTGGGGGGGATGACGCCGTTACGCAGCGCCTGCACCGTGAGGATCGATTCCACGGCCCCGACCGCGCCGACCGAGTGGCCCAGCGCGGACTTCGGTGCGTAGACCGCAGGCCGGTGCCCGCGCATCGCGTTGTTGATCGCGTGACCCTCGGCGACGTCGCCGACGCTGGTGCCGGTGGCGTGCGCGTTGACGTGGTCAATGTCGGACGGCTGCAGGCCCGCCAGCTCGATCGCGCGGGACATCGCATAGCCGGCCCGCTCACCGTTGGGGTCGGGCGCGACCATGTGGAAGCCGTCGGAGGTGATGCTGGCGCCCATCACGCGCGCCAGGATCGTGGCGCCGCGCGCCTTGGCGTGCTCTTCGGTCTCGATGACCATCAGCGCACCGGCCTCGCCGAACACGAAGCCGTCCCGGTCCTTGTCGAACGGACGGCACGCGCCGGCGGGATCGTCGTTGTTGGTCGACATCACGATGCGCATCTGCGCGAAGCCGGCGATCGGCACGGCCTCGATGCGCTGCTCGACACCGCCGCAGATCGCGATGTCGGCCTCACCGAGCACGATGTTGCGCCATGCCTGCGCGATGCCCTCGGAGCCGGACGCGCACGCCGAGACCGGGGTGACCACCCCGGCCTTGGCGCCGCGATCCAGGCCGACCACGGCCGACGGGCCGTTTGGCATGTACATCTGCACCGACAGCGGGGACACGGCTTCGATGCCCGTTTCCCGCATACCGTCGTAGGCGAACACCAGCGCCTCGGCACCGCCGAGGCCGGTCCCGATCGACACCAGCAGGCGGCTGGTGTCGACCTCGGGGGACCCGGCGTTCTCCCAGACACGACGCCCGAGCACGGTCGCCATCTTCTGCGGGTACGACATCCGACGGTTCTCGTCCGTCGTCAGTTCCCCCACGAAATCCTCGAGAAGATGGCCACCGATCTTCACCGGCAGGTCGAACTCCTCGACGAAGGGGTCATCGAGCAGGCGGATGCCGCTCTTGCCCTCCAGCAGCGCCGCCCAGGTGCCCTCGGCATCGGTGGCGACGCTCGTCGTCATGGCCATGCCGGTCACGACGACGTCGGGGAGTCCGTTCCCTGTTGTCGGTGCAGCCATGCTCAGACGCGTGTCCTCTCGGTTTTCGTGAACTCGTCGTGTCTAGTAGCGGCCGAAGGCCAGAGCCACATTGTGGCCGCCGAAACCGAACGAGTTGTTGATGGCGTACTGATAGTCGCCATACCGTGGCTCGCCCGCGACGACGTCGAGATCGATCTCCGGGTCCGGCGTCTCGTAGTTGAGCGTCGGAGGGATGACCCCGTCACGCAGGGCCAGCACGGTCAGCGCCGACTCCAGCGCGCCCACGGCGCCGATCGAGTGGCCCAGCGCCGACTTCGGCGCATAGACCGCGGCGTGCTCCACACCGGCGACACGGATGGCGTTGGCCTCCGCGGTGTCACCGATCGGCGTGGCGGTGGCGTGCGCGTTGACGTGCGAGATGTCCTTGGCGGACAGGCCCGCGGTCTCCATCGCCCGCTTCATCGCATGACCGGCTCGGCTGCCGTCGGCGGCCGGAGCCACCATGTGGAACGCGTCGGAGGTGATGCCGGCGCCCATCAGGCGAGCCAGCGGCTTGGCGCCACGGGCCAAGGCATGCTCCTCGGTCTCGATGATCATCATCGCGCCCGCCTCGCCGAAGACGAAGCCGTCCCGGTTCTTGTCGAACGGCCGCGACGCGCGCTCCGGCTCGTCGTTGCGGGTCGACATGGCGCGCATCATCGAGAACGCCGCGATGGGCAGTGCCTCGATGCCGCCTTCCACGCCACCCACGACGGCGAAGTCCGCGTCGCCCATGACGAGCTGACGCCAACCGTGGGCGATGGCCTCCGAGCCGGACGAGCACGCCGACACCGGGGTGATGACCCCGGCGCGGGCGCCCAGTTCCAGACCGGCGACCGCCGCCGCACCGTTGGGCATGATCATCTGAACGGCGAGCGGAGACACCTTGCGGGGCCCGCCCTCGTTCATCGCGTCATAGGTCTCGACGATCTTCTCGCCGCCACCCAGACCGGTGCCGATGATGACGGCGAACCGGTCCGGGTCGACCTCGGGCTTGCCCGCGTTCTCCCAGAGTCGACCGGCCAACAGCTTCGACATGCGCTGCACGTAGGACATGCGGCGCATGTCGATGCGAGTCATGTGGCTGTCGACGTCGTCGACCAGGTGACCGCCGATACGCACCGGAAGGTCCCACTTGGTGACGAACTCATCCTCGAGGACGCGGATGCCGCTCTCGCCCGCCAGCAGGCCCTTCCACGTGCTCTCGATGTCGCCTGCAAGCGACGTGGTGGCCTCGATGGCGGTCACCACGACACTCGGGAACCCGCCGTTAGCAGTGGAAGGACGTGTCATTCTGCGGCGAACTTCTCGCGCAGCGCGGCAGCAGCCTCGGGGTTCTCTTCCTCGAGCTTCTGGATGTAGGCGACGACGTCACCGACGGTGCGCAGACCGGCGAGGTCCTCGTCGGGGATCTTCACGCCGTACTTGTCCTCGGTCTGCACGGCGATCTCGACCATCGACAGCGAGTCGATGTCCAGGTCGTCGACGAAGCTCTTCTCGGGGGTGACCTCAGACGGCTCGATGCCGGTCACTTCTTCGATGATCTCGGCGAGACCGGCGATGATTTCTTCCTGAGAGGCGGGCACAGTGGCTCCTTCTATTTATCGGGTGTTACCTGGGGTGAAACGTTCGGTTGTTGCATGGTGCCGGTTCAGACGGTGCGCAGTGCCTGCGCGAGTCCGTCCAGGTCGGCGGGGGTCTTGATGGGATGGGTCGGGGTGCCCTTGAGCTCCCGCTTGGCGATCCCGGACAGCGTGCCCGCCGGCGGGAACTCCACGAGTGCCGTCACCCCCAGCTCGCGCATGGTGGCGGTGCACAGATCCCAGCGCACGGGGCGGGTCATCTGGGCGACGAGCTTGGTCATCGCGTCGTGCGCGGAGGCGACCGGCCGGCCGTCGGCGTTCGACAGCAGCGTCACCGCCGGCTCCGCCGGGGTGATCCGGTCCGCGACGACGGTGTATTCGGCCAGCGCGGGCTCCATGTAGCGGGTGTGGAACGCGCCGGCGGTGGCCAGCGGGCGGACGCGGGCGCGGGCCGGCGGGTCTTCGGCGAGCTTCTCGAGTGCGGCGGTGGCGCCGGCGGCGACGATCTGCCCGGCGGCGTTGCGGTTGGCCGGAACCAGGTCGAGGGCCTCGAGCCGGGCGAGCACCTCGGCTTCGTCGCCACCCAGCAGGGCGGACATCCCGGTGGGCTCCACGGCGCAGGCCTTGGCCATCTCCCGGCCGCGGGTCGCGGCCAGGGACACGGCCTCATCGGCGGTGATGACGCCGGCGATCGCGTAGGCCGCGATCTCGCCGACCGAATGTCCGGCGGCAACGATCTCCTCGTCACCGGTCACCACGCCGCGGCGCGTGAGCTCTTCGTAGGCCAGCAGCGTGGCTGCGACGACCAGTGGCTGGGTCACCGCGGTGTCGGTGATCTCCTGCGCATCGGCGGTGGTGCCCAGGCGGGCCAGGTCCAGGCCGCTGATCTCCGACCACGCTGCGATGCGCTCCGATGCACCGGGCAGCTCCAGCCACTCGGCGAGCATGCCGGGGGTCTGGGAGCCCTGTCCGGGCGCGAGGAATGCAAGCACAGTCTTGTCAGGCACGTCTCTAAGAAAACATTGTGAAGACGGTTTTGCGCCGTGTAAGAGACTATGAACTCTTTCTTAGGTTTTTGTGGAGAGCCCACAAATCCGCATGTGATGGGACATCATCGAGACCCAAGCGCAATATGTCACCTCGGCAGACGCGCGCCAGCTGTGACCGATGCAACAGCGTCGACCTGGCTAGTTCCCGGACCCGACGACGAGCTGGACTGGCCCTGACGGCTCAATCGGCCCACCGTCGACGCGATCCGCAGCACATAGGCATCCCGAGGAACGGTGGCGTCACGGCCGGTGAAGTCGGCGATTCGTTTGAGCCGGTAGCGGACCGTATTTGGATGAACGAACAATTTGCGAGCGCACGCTTCGATCGCACCCCCCGAGTCCAGGTAGGCGTCCAGCGTCTCCATCAGCGTCGGGCCGGCATCGGCCAGCGGCCTCATCACCTCCGCCTCCAGGGCGGCCGCGGCCGTGGCGTCACCCAGTAGTGCGCGTTCGGGCAGCAGTTCCCGCGCCGCCACCGGCCTCGGCGCGCCGGCCCAGCCGGCGACCGCGTTCATCCCGGCGATCGCCTCGGTGGCGCTCAGATGCGCCGCCCCCAGCGTCGGCGCCATCGGCCCGACGACCACGGGGCCGTCGCCGAACACCGTCATCAACTCGGTCAGGAAGCGGTCGGTGTGCGACAACCCGCCCGACACCACCGTCACCAACCAGGTGCCGTGCACGTCGGCCAGCGCGGCGCGGCCGTTGCGGGCCGCGACGTCGTGCACGTCCTCTGACGTCAGATCGAGCCGGTCGGGCCGCGGCAGGCCCACGATCACCGTCGCCGCCGCAGTGGCATCCCAGTTCAGCGCCGCGGCCTGCGACTGCAGATCGGGTCCGATGTCGCCACGCACGACGGCGTCGATCAGGTTGGCCTCCATGCGCGTGTCCCACGCGCCGCGGGCCTCGGCCTGGTCGGCGTAGGCGGTGGCCGCGGCGAACGCCAGGTCGCGGCTGTAGCGCAGGATGCCGGCGGTCAGCGCGGCCAGCTGCTCCTCGTTGCGCGCCAGCAGCGGCACGACCTCTTCGAAGAACTCCATCGTCACCCGCACCATCTCGACTGACTGGCGCAGCGCGATGCGGCGGCGCAGATCTTGCGGCACGACCTCGAAGGCCTGGGCCGTGTAGCTCACGTCGCTGTCGGGGTGGCGCATCCACTCGACGAAGTTCACCACCGCTGTCTGCACCACCAGCTGCACGCTGGCGCGCTGGGATGCCTCGAGTGCGGCGAAGAAGGGCAGCCGTTCACCCATCGCCTGCACCGCTTCGGTGGCCAGCCGGCCCGAGTACTGACTGAGCCGGCGCAGCACCGAGTCCGGAACGTTCTCCAGCACCTCGACGGTCGAGCGAGGCGGGATGAACCGATTGTTGTCGGCCATCCCTAAAATCTACGCCCCTGTTTGTAGGGAGCCTCCAGTTCTACGCGACTCCGTACCCAATGTCGTCGGCTACGCGACTCCGTACCCAATGTCGTCGCTACGCGACTCCGGGATCTGACGTCTGCTCCGGCGCCGCCATCACGTCGTCGATCTCGTACTTGCGTGCCGCCTCGACCGCGACCGCCATGTCGATGTTGCCGTCGCGGGCCAGGCCTTCCAGCACAGCGACAGTGATCGACTCGGCGTCGGTGTTGTAGTACCGCCGCGCCGCGGGCCGGGTGTCGGAGAAGCCGAACCCGTCGGTGCCCAGCGTGATGTAGGTGCCGGGCACCCACGGCCGGATCTGCTCGGGGACCGCTCGCATCCAATCCGACACGGCGACCACCGGGCCCTCGGCATCGGCCAGCGCCTGCGTCACGTACGGCGTGCCGGCCGGGCGGTCCGGATGGCGCAGCGCCTCCTTCTCGATGGCCACGCCGTCGCGGTTGAGCTCACCCCAGCTGGTCACCGACCACACGTCCGCGGCGACGTCCCACTCGTTGGCGAGCATCTCGGCCGCCTTGAGCGCCGACGGCATACCGACGCCGGACACCAGGATCTGGGCGCGGTGACTGCGCTTCTCCGACGCCTCCTGATAGCGGTAGATGCCGCGCAACAAGCCCTCGACGTCCAGATTCTCCGGCTCGGCCGGCTGCACGTAAGGCTCGTTGTAGATGGTGACGTAGAAGTAGACGTTCTCCGGGTTCTCGCCGTACATGCGGTGCAGGCCGCTCTCGATGATGTAGGCGATCTCGTAGGCGAACGCCGGGTCGTAGGCCACCACGGCGGGGTTGGTCGCGGCGAGCAGCAGCGAGTGCCCGTCGGCGTGCTGCAGACCTTCGCCGACCAGGGTGGTGCGGCCGGCCGTCGCGCCCAGCACGAAGCCGCGCGCCATCTGATCGGCCGCTGCCCACAACCCGTCGCCGGTGCGCTGGAACCCGAACATCGAATAGAAGATGTAGATCGGGATCATCGGCTCGTTGTGGGTGGCATACGACGTGCCGACGGCGGTGAACGACGCCGTCGAGCCTGCCTCGTTGATGCCCTCGTGCAGGATCTGGCCCGCTTCGCTCTCCTTGTAGGCGAGCATCAGTTCGGCGTCGACCGAGGTGTAGAGCTGGCCGTTGCGGTTGTAGATCTTCAGGCTCGGGAACCATGAGTCCATGCCGAAGGTGCGGGCCTCGTCGGGGATGATCGGCACGATCCGCTTGCCGATCTCCTTGTCGCGCAACAGTTCCTTGAACGTGCGGACCGTCGCCATCGTGGTGGCGACCTCCTGCTTGCCCGAACCCTTCTTCAGCGCCTTGTAGGTGTCGCGGCCGGGCAGGGTGAGTGCCTTGGTCTTGGTGCGACGTTCCGGCAGGAACCCGCCCAGGGAGCGGCGCCGGTCGAGCATGTACCGGATCTCCGGGGCTTCCGGACCGGGGTGGTAATACGGCGGCAGGTAGGGATCGTTCTCCAGCTGCTCGTCGGAGATCGGGATGCGCTGGGCGTCGCGGAAATCCTTGAGGTCTTGCAGCGCAAGCTTTTTCATCTGGTGGGTGGCGTTGCGGCCCTCGAAGTGCTTGCCCAGCGTGTAACCCTTGATGGTCTTGGCCAGGATCACCGTGGGCTGACCCTTGTGCTCCATCGCCGCGTGGTACGCCGCGTACACCTTGCGGTAGTCGTGGCCGCCGCGCTTGAGGTTCCAGATCTCCCGGTCGGTCATCGGATCGACGAGGGCCTTGGTGCGCGGATCACGGCCGAAGAAGTGGTCGCGCACGTAGCCGCCGTCGTTGGCCTTGTAGGTCTGGTAATCACCATCGGGCGTCGTGTTCATCAGGTTCACCAGGGCGCCGTCGCGGTCGGCGTGCAGCAGCGCATCCCACTCGCGGCCCCACACCACCTTGATGACGTTCCAGCCGGCGCCGCGGAAGAACGACTCGAGTTCCTGGATGATCTTGCCGTTGCCGCGGACCGGGCCGTCGAGGCGCTGGAGGTTGCAGTTCACCACGAACGTGAGGTTGTCGAGCGCCTCGTTCGCGGCGACCTGGATGAGGCCGCGGCTCTCCGGCTCATCCATCTCACCGTCGCCGAGGAACGCCCACACGTGCTGGTTGGACGTGTCCTTGATGCCGCGGTCGTGCAGGTAGTGGTTGAAGCGCGCCTGGTAGATCGCGTTCATCGGGCCGATGCCCATCGACACCGTGGGGAACTCCCAGAAGTCCGGCATCAGCCGCGGGTGCGGGTAGGACGGCAGCCCGCCGCCGGCGTGGCTGTGTTCCTGGCGGAAGCCGTCGAGCTGATCGGAGCTGAGCCGGCCCTCGAGGTAGGCGCGGGCGTAGATGCCGGGGGAGGCGTGGCCCTGGATGAAGACCTGGTCGCCGCCGCCCGGGTGGGCCTTGCCGCGGAAGAAGTGGTTGAAGCCGACCTCGTAGAGGGCCGCCGAGGAGGCGTAGGTGGAGATGTGGCCGCCGACGCCGACGCCGGGCCGCTGCGCGCGGTGCACCATGATCGCGGCGTTCCAGCGGATCCACGCGCGGTAGCGACGCTCGACGTCCTCGTCACCGGGGAACCACGGTTCGAGTTCGGTGGGGATGGTGTTGACGTAATCGGTGGAGGTCAACGACGGAATGGCCACCCGCTGCTCCCCGGCGCGCTCGAGCAGGCGCAGCATCAGATAGCGGGCCCGGGACGGGCCGGAGCGCTCGAGCAGATCGTCGAACGACTCCAGCCATTCGCTGGTCTCGTCGGGGTCGATGTCGGGCAGGTAGGACGCGACCCCCTCCCGGATGACGCGAACACGGTCGTGTTCGCCTGTGCTGCTGGAGTTTTGGGCCAGGTCCTGGCGCACGAACTCGGTGGTCAACTTCCGCTCCTTGTCAGGCGGTGGAGCACACGCGGTCCGTCGAGTGGGTCTGCTCGCTTCGCGCCGTGCACGGTGGGTTACATCCTCGTCCCATCCTGCCGCAAACGCAGGGCCGCACGCGAACGGTTGCATTTAGTACACCCAGCCCAGCGGTTGGCCGGTAACGTCTGCAGACCGTGCGTATCGGTGGGCGGCGAGCTGCGTTCGCGACCGGTTCTGCCGCTGCGCTGGCGATGATCGTCGTCGGCTGCACGAACGTCACCAACGGAGAGGCGTCGGCTCCCCCGGGAGAGGCACCGCTGTATCGGGCGTCGGTGTCGGCGTCGCTTCAGGAGTCCGCGGCGAGTTCGTCGGCACGCGAGGCGGAACGTCAGACCTCGATGACGACGGAAGCGGTGCACACGTCGTGCGAGGCGATGAGCACCAGCAGCGCCGACGCCATCGGCTCCGTCAACACCTACGTCGATGCGTTCAACACCGATCCGGTGGGGGCCGACGGCAAGGCCCAGGCGGCTGTCGACGCGCTGAACCAGAGTGCCGACCTCGTGTCCGGCAGCATGACCGACACGCTGCCCCCGGAGCTGCGCGATGCGCTGAACGGCTGGGTCGATGCAGCTCGAGGGGTTGCGACGGCGATTGCGGGGAACTATCCGGCCGAGGATTTCAACTCCGCGATCGCGCAGCTGAACGACTCGAAGACCACCGCGCTGGATCGCTGCGATGCGGCCTATCGGTGACGCTCTCGCGTCGGATGTCGCCGGGTGGGTTGCCGTGGCCCCCCGGCGTGCGACGATAGTGGACAAACGTGGCACAGCGCACAGCGTGCCGACTAGGCGCAAGGAGGACTGACCGTGGTGTCGGCGGGTGACCCCCCGAACTACGCCCGCAAGCTGGGCATCCAAAAAGATCAGGTTGTGCAGGAACTGGGCTGGGACTCCGATGTCGATGACGACATCCGCGCCGACATCGAAGACGAATGCGGTGGTGAGCTCCTCGACGAGGACGCCGACGAGGTGGTCGACGTCGTGTTGCTGTGGTGGCGCGACGACGACGGCGATCTCGTGGACAGGTTGATGGACGCGATCACCCCGCTGGCCGACGACGGCGTCGTCTGGGTGGTCACTCCGAAGACGGGGAAGCCCGGCCATGTGCAGCCCGCCGAAATCGCCGAGTCCGCGCCGACGGCCGGGTTGATGCAGACCTCCTCGGCGAACCTCGGCGACTGGATCGCGAGCAGGCTGGTTCAGCCGAAGTCCAAGGCCGCCGGCCGGCGATGAGCGCTCGCGCGAAGAGCCGACCGCAGAAGCGATGATCCAGGTCGCTGCTTCAGCGCCGGACTTCACGCTTGCCGACCAGAACAACCAGCGGGTGACGCTGAGCGCGTTCCGCGGCGCCAAGAACGTGCTGCTGGTGTTCTTCCCGCTGGCGTTCACCGGGATCTGTCAGCGCGAACTCGACGAGATCCGCGATCACCTCGACGACTTCGTCGACGAGACGACGGCGACGCTGGCGATCTCGGTCGGACCGTCGCCGACGCACAAGGTGTGGGCGGCCCAGCGTGGATTCACGTTCCCGGTGCTGTCGGATTTCTGGCCGCACGGCGCGGTGAGCCAGGCGTACGGGGTCTTCAACGACGCATCAGGATTCGCCAACCGGGGCACCTTCGCCGTCGACCGCTCCGGGGTGGTGCGCTTCGCGGACTGCAGGGAGCCGGGGGAGGCACGCGATCAGGCGGTGTGGAGCGCGGCGTTGGCGGCTGTACGCGACTGAGCGCGGATTTCAGGTTCCCCAGCGTGGCCGATTATGCTGCCCGGGATCGGGCGCGTAGCTCAGTGGTAGAGCTCTGGTTTTACACACCAGCGGTCGGCGGTTCGATACCGTCCGCGCCCACTGTCTCGAGTTCTCCCGCGACGGCGCCCACGCCGCGGACGACGTCCATCGCGATGTCTCCGAACGAGCGCTCCTCGTCGTCGGCGATCCACTGCGTGAACGCGATGCCGAACGCCATCGTCGCGATCTGAGCCGCGACCTCTGCGGCGACGCCGTCGGCTCCGCGAGCGCGCAGCGCTTCGGCGAGGGCGCGTCCGATTCCCACGAGCTTGAGCGCTTCGCGCTCCTGAAGCGCGGGGTTGGCGTCGATGACGGACTGGCGCTTGCGAGACCACGCACGGCGCTCGTCGTCGAAGAAGCCCGCCGACGAACGCAGCGCACGGACCGCCAGCTCGATCGGCGTCGCGGTGGCGGGTGCGCCGTCGAGGCCGGCCAGGAAGGCGTCGATCAGTGACTGCTGGCCGCCGAACAGGACTTCCCGTTTGTCGCTGAAGTGACGGAAGAACGTGCGCTCGGTGAGCCCGACGGCCTGCGCGATCTCCGTCGCGGTCGTCTGCTCGTACCCGCGGGCCGCGAACAACTCGAGAGCCGCGTCCTGCAGCTTCTCCGCTGTGCCGGGCTCCCACCTCGCCATGGGCCAGAGTGTAGTGATGACAGTGACTGACTTCAGGTGTAGCGTCAGATGTCAGCAACTGACATCACTCGGACAAGGGGTCATCATGCAGGTTTTTGTCACGGGAGCATCGGGATGGATCGGCAGCGCCGTCGTCGACGAACTCTCCAGTGCCGGCCATGACGTCGCGGGTCTGGCCCGCTCCGACGCGTCGGCCGCCGCTCTCGAAAAGAAAGGGGTGAGGGTGGTGCGCGGCGACCTCGACGATCTGGATGCGATCCGGTCCGGCGCCCGAGCCGCCGACGCCGTGATCCACCTCGCCAACAAGCACGACTGGGCGAACATGGCCGCCAACAACGCCACCGAACGAGCCGCGGCGAAGACCATCGGCGACGCGCTGGCCGACACCGGCAAGCCGTTCCTGTTGGCGTCAGGGCTACTGAGTCTGGCCGAGGGGCGGCCCGCCACCGAGGACGACCCGTCGCCCTTCCACGGCCCGGAGTCACCGCGCGGCGGCAGCGAGAACCTGTGCCTCGACTACGCCGATCGCGGTGTCCGGTCCGTGGCGCTGCGCTTCTCGCCCACCACGCACGGCACCGGTGACCACGGCTTCATCAGCACGCTGTGTCAGGTCGCGCGCGAGCGGGGACTGTCGGGCTATCCCGGCGACGGGCAGAACCGGTGGGCCGCCGTGCACGTCGCCGACGCCGCACGCATGGTCGTCCTCGGTCTCGACAAGGCGCCCGCCGGTGCCCGCCTCCATGCCGTCGCCGAAGAGGGGATCCCGAGTCGCGAGATCGCCGAGGCGATCGGGCGGGCGTTCGACCTTCCGGTCGTCGCGATCCCGCACGGCGACGTCAGTGAGCACTTCGGCTGGATCGGCCCCTTCTTCAGCGTCGACATGGCCGGGACAAGCGTTGCGACGCAACAACTTCTGGGGTGGACGCCGACCGGACCGACGCTGGTCGACGACATCGCAGGCGGTGCGTACACACCGCGATAGCGTCAGCAGCAGCCGGTGGTCTTCCGCTCGGCCAGGTGCGCATGTTCGGTGTTGTCGCCGGCACGCACGGCGCCGACGAACTCGTCGAGGTCGATCCGACGCCCGCCCAACCAGGTCCCCGTCACCTGCACGGTGTCGATCAGCGCGGTCGGCTCGATCTCCCACGGGTCCGCCGTCAACTCCACGAAATCGGCGAGCTTGCCAGGACTTACCGACCCGACGAGATGGTCGCGGCGCAGAGTGCGCGCCGCGTCGATCGTCTGGGCGCGCCACGCCTGATCCAGCGAGATCACCTGTTCCGGACAGTGCACCGTGCCGTTGCGGGTACGCCGGGTCACCGCGGTCGCGATGTTGACGATCGGCGTCGGCGGCGACACCGACCCGTCGTTGTGCAGCGAGACGCACGCCCCGGCGTCGACGGCGTCGGCGAACGCCGCCCATCGCGCCCCGTACTCGGAGGAGAACATCGCGCCGTCGAGCAGCTCGCCCCAGTAGTAGTACTGGAACGGGGCCATCGACACGTGCACCCCGAGGCGGGCCGCGCGATCGAAGTGTGCCCGGGTTCCGGCCCCGCAGTGCTCCAGTCGCCAGCGATGGTCGGTGCCCAGCAGGCCGTGGCGCGCCAGCGCGTCCTCGTACGCGTCCAGCGCGAGATCCAGCGCCAGATCGCCGTTGGCGTGGAAGGCCATCTGCCATCCCGCCGGCGCGGCCTTGTCGAGGATCGCGTCGAGCTGTTCGCGGCTGTAGTTCATCGAGTGCGCACCGCCGGCGACGGCGGGGTCGATGCCTGCGGTGCGGGTGGCGTCGGTGTCGAGGTAGGGAAACGAGATCGCGATGTTGCCCACCCACGGCGATCCGTCCGTCCAGAGCTTCACCCCCGACTTGGTCAGCCAGTCCCCACCGGCGGTGAATGCGGTCGGTTCCCAATAAGTCTCGGTGACCGACATCTCCCACATGCTCACCCGCAGCGGGCAGGACGGTGCCGCCGCGAGCGCCTCGTATCCCGCGGCGAACTTCGGGTCGTAGGTCATGTCCGACGTAGAGGTGTACCCACCGCGCGACATCAGCGCGTAGTAGTTCGCCGCCGACGCCAGCGGGTCACCCATCTTCGTCAGCAGCGGCATCGTCACCGCCGTGACGACGGGGAGCTCGAAACCCTGTCCGTTCAGTGTTCCGTCGTCATTGCGGCCGAATCGGCCCGCGACGGGATCGGCCGGCGGATCGGTGTCCCATCCGTGGGCGCGGATCACGGCGGAGTTGAAATACACGCCGTGCCCGGAGTTGTCGGTGACGACGGCGATGCGCTCACCGAAGATGTCGTCGAGTTCGCCGGCCTTGGGTGACGGATGTCCGTGCAGCAGCGCGTCGTAACCGGCGAACCACAGCGGGGTCTCGGGATCGGTGTCGGCCAGTGCGTCGGCGAAGATCTGCTGCACCTGCGCCCACGACGTCGCGACCCACGGCGCGATCGAGCGGGCGGGGGCTTCGGTGGCGATCCCGCTGATCAGCGGATGGCTGTGCGGCTCAACGAATCCCGGCGCCAGTACGGCCACCCCCGTGTCGACCACCTCGGCATCCGGCAACGCGGCCCGGCACTCGTCGACGCTGCCGACCGCGACGATGCGCCCGCCCGACACGGCGACGGCCTGTGCGCGCGGCACTGCCTCGTCCATGGTGATGACGGTTCCTGCGGTGACGATCACGTCGGCCATGGGCACAGTCTGACACCGATGTGACAAGCTGCCGTGGTGTTCGCACCAGTCAGCCGCTGCCGCGCCGCAGGGATCGCCGTAGGCGTGCTCGCCGACGCCGCCTTCGGCGACCCGCGGCGCGGCCATCCGGTGGCGGTGTTCGGCCGCACCGCAGCAGCGCTCGAGCGTCAGCTCTACGCGGACAGCCGCGCCGCGGGCGTGGGGTATGCCGGCGCGCTGCTCGCCGCCGTGACGCTGACGGCCGCCGGTGTGGGGCGCCTGAGCCGGCGCAGCGCCGTCGCCGAGGTCGTCTGG
This sequence comes from Actinomycetes bacterium, assembly GCA_023404955.1. Lineage (GTDB taxonomy): Bacteria > Actinomycetota > Actinomycetes > Mycobacteriales > Mycobacteriaceae > Mycobacterium. The sequence continues at coordinate 33,087 of JAEXZY010000152.1, read as the reverse complement.
GTCGCGGCGGCCACGTTCACCGCGCTGGGCGGGACGTCGCTGGCCCGCACGGGCGACCGGATGGCCGACCTGCTGGACGCGGGTGATCTCGCCGCCGCGCGGGAGCTGCTGCCGTCTCTGTGCGGCCGCGACCCCTCGGTGCTCGATGCTGCGGGACTCGCCCGTGCCGCGCTTGAGTCGATCGCGGAGAACACCTCCGACGCGCAGGTCGGCCCCCTGCTGTGGGCGGCCGTCGGCGGCGCACCTGGGGTGCTGCTGTACCGCGCGGCGAACACCCTGGACGCGATGGTGGGCAACAAGTCGCCGCGGTATCGCCGATTCGGCTGGGCGGCAGCACGGTTCGACGACCTGCTGAACCTGGCCGCGGCCCGGCTGACGGGCCTGCTGGTCGTCGTGTGCGCACCGCTGGTGGGTGGGTCTCCGGTCGGGGCGATCCGGGCCTGGCGTAGCGACGCGGCCCGGCATCCCAGCCCCAATGCCGGCGTGGCCGAAGCGTCGTTCGCGGGGGCGTTGGGAATTCAGCTGGGTGGGCCGACACACTACGCGCATGAACTCGAGATTCGTCCCACCCTGGGCGCCGGACGGGTGCCTGGTGCCGGTGACCTCCGGCGGGCCGTGCGGCTGTCGCGGGCCGTTCAGGTCGCCGCGGCGGCGGCCGCCGTCAGCGTCGCCGGCCGTAGCGGTCGGCCAGCTTCTCCTCGGGTGTGACCGGCTCGGCCGGTGCGGCCTTCTCCCGTCGACGCGCCTGCACCTCGGCGTAGATGAAGTAGCCCACCCCGATCGGGGCGATGATGCCGAACGCGATCCACTGGATGCCGTACGACAGGAACGGCCCGGCCTCCAGCCGCGGCAGCGGCACGACGCCCAGACCGCCCGGCTGGTCTTCGACCAGCTGCAGGTATGCCCCCGCCAACGGAACGCCCATCAATGACGAGATCTGGCCGGGATTGATCGAATACACCTGCTGCACACCGGCGTCCCGGAACGGCTCCTTGCCGACGGCGACGCCTTCGGGCTCCCGCAGCCGGGCCGTGATCGTGACCCGCTCGGTCGGTGCCGGGGCGATGTCGGGCACCGCGGAGCCCGTCACCGGTTTCACATAGCCCCGATCCACCAGCACGGTGGGGCCACCCTCGACGGCGAAGGGCACCAGCACCTCGAACGCGGGATCGCCGTCGATCACCCGCAACCGGGCCACCACCTGCCTATCGGGCAGATACCTACCGGTCGCGGTCACGCGCTTCCACTGGTCGTCCGGGGCCGATGAATCCTGGTGCGGCAGAAGCGTCGTCAGCGGCACCGGGTCGGCGTTGAGCGACGCCGAGATCTGGGCGTTCTCCCGGGACGTCTTGGTGTTCTTGTGCAGCTGCCACGGCGCGAGCACGGTGAAGCACAGATAGGCGAAGGCGATCACCACGACGTAGAGCGCCAGCCACTGCGGGCGCAGGAGAAAGGCGAGCCGGCGCATACCTAGCCCGCCTGCCGCCGCTCGGCCAGCTGCTCGTCGACCCAGGCGTGCAGGCCGGGCAGAGCGGCGTCGATGACCGTGAACACGGCCTCGAAATCGTCCTGGGTTCCGTAGTACGGATCGTCGACGTCCAATGCGTGCTTACCCGAGCGCGGATCGAACGAGCGCAGCATTCGCAGCCGATCCGTCGGCACGCCCCGTTCGGAGAGCATGCGCAGATGGTTCCGGCCGAGTGCCACCACCAGGTCGGCGTCGAGGTGGTCCTCGGTCATCTGGGTGGCGCGGTGCCCGCTCGGGTAACCGTGCTCGCGCAGCGTGACGCCGGCTCGGCGATCGGCCGGCTCGCCCTCGTGCCAGTGCCCGGTGCCCGCGCTGGTGACGCGCACCGCGTCGGCCAGGCCGCGCTCATTCAGCTGGTGGGCGAACATCTTCTCGGCCATCGGGCTGCGGCAGATGTTGCCCGAGCAGATGAAGGTGACGTGCAGCTGGTCAGACACCCAGCACCTCGCGCAGCGCCGCGACGTCGGCGACATGGGCCAGGGCCGGGCTCTCCGAGGCGGTGAAGTCCGCGCTGCCGTAGCCCCAGTCGACGACGATCGTGCCGATACCGTGGACGGCGGCGCCCTCGACGTCGTGCGAGCGGTCACCGACCATGACGACGCGGTCGGGCAGCGGCGTGAGCTGGGCGAGTGCGTGAGCCACCACGTCGGCTTTGCCGGCGCGGCTGCCGTCGACGCTGGCGCCGGCGATGACCTCGAAGAAGCCGTCGAGGTCGAAGTGCGCCAGGATGCGCTGCGCCGTGGGCTCGGCCTTCGAGGTGGCCACCGCCAGCCGGACACCCGCGCGGGTCAGGTCGGTCAGCAGCTCCGGCACGCCGGCGAACGGGCGGTTCATCGACCAGCCCCGGGTCGTGTAGTCGGCGCGGTAGGCGGCCATCGCCTCGCCGGCCCGCTCACCCAGACCCATCGACTCCAGGGTGTGCCGCATCGGCGGACCGACGATGCGGCTCACCAGGTCACCCTCGGGCACCGGGGCGCCGATCGCTGCCAGAGCGTGCCGGAAGCTGGCGACGATGCCCTCGGCGGAATCGGTCAGAGTGCCGTCCAGATCGAAGATGACCAGATCGCCACGGCGCACCCGGGTCACCGGGGCAGCACTGTCAACCATGTCCGTCACGCGGTCCATTGTCCCTGATGCCCGGAGTGGCTGGACCCGCGCACTACTGTCGTGATGTGGCATGTCCCGAGGTGATGCGATGACAGTGCGTCTCGCCGACGTCATGGACGTGCTCGACGCGGCCTATCCGCCCCGCCTGGCGCAGAGCTGGGATTCCGTGGGCCTGGTCTGTGGAGATCCGGCGGAACCGATCGAGTCCGTCACCGTCGCCGTCGACGCGACGGCCGAGGTGGTGGCGACGGTGCCGGATCGGGGACTGCTGCTCGCTCACCATCCCCTGCTGCTGCGCGGCGTGGACACCGTGGCCGCCGACACCGCCAAGGGCTCGCTGCTGCATGCGCTGATCCGGAGCGGGCGCGCGCTGTTCACCGCGCACACCAATGCCGACAGCGCCGCACCTGGCGTCTCCGACGCCCTCGCCGAGGCATTGGGTCTGACGGTCACCGACGTGCTGGCTCCCGAGCCGGCGGCCCCGTCCCTGGACAAGTGGGGCGTCTACGTTCCGCTCGAGAGTGCCGCGACGGTGCGCGCCGCGATGTTCGACGCCGGGGCCGGTCAGATCGGTGACTACGCGCAGTGCAGTTGGAGTGTGTCGGGGATCGGTCAGTTCCTGCCGCTCGCCGGAGCCACCCCGGCCATCGGGGCGGTCGGCACCGTCGAGCAGGTCGACGAAGATCGCGTCGAGATGGTGGCCCCGCGGTCCCGCCGGGCGGCGGTGCTCGCCGCGCTGCGTGCGGCACACCCCTATGAGGAACCAGCATTCGACGTCGTCGCCGTCGAATCAGTGCCGGGCGGAACCGGGCTGGGCCGGATCGCGGAACTCGGCAAGCCAGAACCGTTGAGCGCCTTCGTTGCTCGGGTGCGTCGCGGTCTGCCCGCCACGACGTGGGGGGTGCGCGCCTCCGGCGTCCCGGACGCGACGGTGTCCCGGGTCGCGCTGTGCGGAGGTGCGGGAGATTCACTGCTCGCCGACGTGGCAGGTGCCGGCGTGCAGGCGTACGTGACCGCGGATCTGCGCCACCATCCCGCCGACGAGCATCGGCGGACATCCGACGTCGCGCTCGTCGACGTCGCGCACTGGGCCAGCGAATATCCCTGGTGTGGCCAGGCGGCCGCACTGTTGCGTCACCACTTCGCCGACCTGCCCGTCACCGTGTCTCCGGTGCGCACCGATCCCTGGAATGTCGAGGACTGTTCACATGAAAGCTGATGTGGCCCAACAACGTCTGGTGCTCGAACTGGCCGAGCTGGACGCCGAGATCGGCCGGCTCGACCATCGGGTCAAGAACCTTCCCGAGCAGGCCAAACTCGAGGCTGCCCAGAGTGCGCACCGCGAGGCGAACGACCGGTTGGCCGCGGTTCAACTCGCTCTCGCCGACATCGACGCGCAGATCGCGAAATTCGAGAGCGAGATCGACGGCGTGCGACAACGGGAGGATCGGGATCGTCGCCTGCTCGAGGGCGGCACCGTGGATCCCAAGCAGCTCACCGAGATCGAGCACGAGCTGGACACCCTGGAGCGCCGCCAGGCCAACCTCGAGGATTCGCTGCTCGAGGTGATGGAGCGGCGCGAGGAGCTGGCCGCCGACCAGGATCGGGAACTGACCGGCATCGACGATCTGCAGACCGGGATGTCGGATGCGCAGCGCAACTGCGACTCGGCGCGTACGCACCTGAGCCAGCTTGCCCACCAGGCGCGCTCGCGGCGTGAAGAACTCGTCGCCACCATCGACGACGGGCTGGTGTCGATGTACGAGCGTCAACGTGCGCGCGGCGGCACGGGCGCCGCGACGCTGCAGGGCCGGCGGTGCGGGGCGTGCCGACTCGAGATCGACAGGGGCGAATTGGCGCGCATCGCCGCCGCGCCCGACGACGAGGTGCTGCGGTGCCCGGAGTGCTCGGCGATTCTTCTGAGAGTCAAGGGTTCCGGGGCGTGAAGGTACTCGTCGAGGCCGACGGGGGATCACGCGGTAACCCCGGTCCGGCCGGGTACGGCGCCGTCGTGTGGTCGGCGGATCACACGGAGGTCCTCGCAGAAGCCAAGGCGTCGATCGGCCGGGCCACCAACAACGTCGCCGAATACCGCGGGCTGATCGCGGGTTTGGAGGCTGCCGCCGACCTCGCAGCGACCGACGTCGATGTCCGGATGGACTCGAAGCTGGTCGTGGAACAGATGGCGGGGCGCTGGCGCGTCAAGCACCCCGATCTGGCTGCGCTGCACCAGCAAGCTCGCGAACGTGCGGCTGCGTTCGACCACATCGACTACACCTGGATTCCTCGCGAGCAGAACAGCGCTGCCGATGCGCTGGCCAACCAGGCGATGGACGGCGCGGCGGAATCCGAAGCGGTGAAAGTGAACCCGGCGGGGTGGACAGGGGCCAAAGGTGCCCCCACGCGGCTCTTGCTGCTCCGGCACGGGCAAACGCCGCTGTCGGTGGAACGCCGCTATTCCGGGCGCGGCAACCCGGACCTGACTGAACTGGGGGTGCGGCAGGCCGCCGCCGCGGCCGGCTATCTGTCGAAGCTCGGAGGTATCGATGCGGTGGTGTGCTCCCCGCTGAAGCGGGCGCGCGATACCGCCGCGGCGGCCGCGGGCGCGCTCGGACTCGACGTCGAGGTCGACGACGATCTGATCGAGACCGACTTCGGCTCATGGGAAGGGCTGACGTTCCGGGAGGCCTCGGAGCGGGATCCCGAGCTGCATCGGCGCTGGCTCGCGGACACCGCCGTCGCCCCGCCGGGCGGGGAGAGCTTCGACGCGGTGGCACGCAGGATCACTCGGGTCCAGCAGCGCCTGCTCACCGAACGTGCCGGCCAGACGGTGCTGGTGGTGTCCCATGTGACACCGATCAAAACGCTTCTGCGCGTTGCCCTGGACGCCGGTCCTGCGATCCTCTACCGGCTGCACCTGGACCTGGCGTCGCTGTCGATCGCCGAGTTCTACCCCGACGGCGCGGCGTCCGTGCGACTGGTCAACCAGACCGCCTATTTGTGATCGGTGTGCAGGTGCACACGCTCACCGTGGAGGCCGAACAGTGCGATCGCCTCGACAGGTCCGTCGACGGTGCCGAACCAGTGCGGCGTCCACGTCGAGAATTCCACGGCCTCACCGGGTTTGATCGTGAAGTCGTGATCGCCCAGCAGTAGGCGCATGCTCCCTGACAGCACATACATCCAGTCGTGGCCCTCGTGCACCGGAAGTTGTTCGGGCGGTGTGCGCCGCCGCGCGCTGATCCGGATCCTGTAGGCATGCAGGCCGCCGGCGGGACCCTGGCCGGTCAAGGGCCAGAACGTGATCAGATGACTCGTGTGGGCTGTGCCGCGCACGCGGGGATCGTCGACCTCGGGTTCGCGCAGCAGCTCGTCGGTACTGACGGCCAGGGCGCGGGCCAGCCGCGGCAGGTGATCGAGCGCCAGGCGTCGCTTTCCTGACTCCAGCCTGCTCAGCGTGGAGACGTCGATGCTGGACCGCGACGCCACGTCGTCGAGCGTCATGCCTCGCTGGGTGCGGAGTTCGCGGAGTCTGCGCCGCACCCGGGCGTCGACTCCATCATCGTCATTTGCCTGCATGGCAAAAGAGCTTGGCAGAATGTAGCCGCCGCGAGCAAGGTGGGGACATGACTAAGGACTGTGTGGTGATCGGCGGCGGGGCCGCCGGACTGAGCGCCGCGCTGGTGCTGGGCCGGGCGCGGATGCAAACACTCGTGGTGGACGCCGGCGAGCAGAGCAACCTGCCCGCGCACGGCGTCGGCGGACTCCTCGGCTTCGACGGGGTATCGCCGGCGCAGCTGTACGCGACGGGTCGCGACGAACTGATCCGATATCCGTCGGTCGAAGTCCGCGGCGGTGAAGTCGTCTCGGTGATCCCACACGAAGGCGGCTTCACGGTTGGGATGGCCGACGGCGGAACCGAACAGGTGCGGCGAGTCCTGCTGGCGACCGGCATGCGCTACCAGCTGCCGAGCGTCCCCGGCCTCGACGAGTTCTGGGGCCGGTCGGTGTTCCACTGCCCGTTCTGCCACGGCTGGGAAGTCCGCGATCAACCCCTCGGCGTGCTCGCGAAGGGGGAGAGGGCGGTGCACATGGCGACTCTGTTGAAGCGCTGGAGCAATGACGTCGTCGTCGTGTCGAACGGGCCTGCCGAGCTGAGTCACGCCGATCGCGCGCAGTTGGCGGCACGCGGGATCGCGATCGACGAGCGTCTGGTGTCGCGCGTGTCGGGTGCGGACGGGCAGCTCGATGCCATCGTGTTCGAGGACGGGGCCACGCTGAACCGGCGGGGGTTGCTGGTGGCGATCACGCTGCGTCAGCGCAACGGACTGGCGCAAGCGCTCGGTGTGACTCTCGCGCCGCCGAGTCCGGTGTCGGCGGAATCTGTTGCGGTGGACGCGATGTGGCAGACCTCGGTGCCCGGGGTGTTCGCGGCGGGGGATACGAGCGTATCGATGCCGCAGGTGGCAGCAGCGATCGCATCGGGATCTGGCGCTGCCGCTTCGATTGTCCGCAGTGAGATGGAGGAGGGTGCATGAGTACGGACGACGTGAAAGCGCAATGGGAGGCTCGGTACGGCGAACGGGAGCGGGTGTGGAGTGGCCGAGTCAATCCGTGGCTCGCGGAGGTGGCGGGCCCGCTGCCGCCGGGTCGGGCGCTCGATCTCGGGTGCGGCGAGGGGGCCGACGTGCTGTGGCTGGCTGAAAAAGGTTGGCAGGCACTGGGAGTGGACATCTCCGAGACGGCGCTGAGCCGAGCCGACGAGGAAGCGGCCCGGCGAGGTGTGGTCGACAGAGTTCGGTTGCAGCAGATGAACCTCTCCGAGGACTTCCCGGAAGGCACCTTCGATCTGGTGTCGGCGCAGTTCCTGCAATCGTTCGTGCACCTCGACAGAGAGCGCATCTTCGCCGCCGCCGCTCGCGCCGTGGCGCCGGGCGGAGTGCTGATCATCGTCGACCACGGCGCCGCGCCACCGTGGTCGAACCTGGCGCACGACCACGAGTTCCCCACCGTCGACGGTGTGCTGGCTCAGATCGATGCTGGCCCCGGTCAGTGGGAGACGATGCGCGCGGAGCCCGTCGAGCGTGAGGCAGTCGGGCCGGACGGTGAGCAGGCGGTGCTGATCGACAACCTGATCGTGCTCAGACGCCGACATGTCGGAGGACCGCGCTAGTCTCGAGGCATGTTCGCACAGGTGTTCGATTTCGATGGTTCGGCCTCGGAGGCCGAGCTGCGCGAGGTCGTGGCGGGCTGCGAACGGCTCAAGGCCACCGCGGCCGCGATGCAGGCTCGCGCCACCGCCTTGTGGGCGGAGAAACGGCGGGCTTCTGAGGCCGAGGCGGGGATGCCCGCGCGGAAACGCGGGCGGGGGCTGGCCTCCGAAGTCGCGCTGGCCCGGGTGGATTCCCCAGCCCGCGGTCACCAGCACCTCGGCTTCGCCCAGGCCCTGGTGCACGAAATGCCCCACACGCTGGCCGCGCTCGAATCCGGCGTGTTGACCGAATACCGAGCCACGCTGATCGTCAAACAGTCGGCCTGCCTGACCGTCGAGGACCGCCGGACGCTGGACGCCGAACTGTGCGCAGATCAGCAGGGGCTGGTCGGGTTGGGCAATGCGCGCATCGAGGCCGCCGCTGCGGCGATCGCGGCCCGGTTGGACGCCGCCGCGGTCGTGCAGCGCAAAGAGCGGGCGGCGGCCTCAGCGCGGGTGTCGACCCGACCCGCACCCAACGGCATGGTCTACCTGACCGCCCTGATGCCCCTAGCACAAGGCATCGGCGTGTACGCCGCCCTCAAACGCGACGCCGACCTGTGCGGGGACGGCCGCCCGCGCGGGCAGATCATGACCGACACCCTGTATGAGCGGGTGACCGCCCGTCCGGCCGAGACGCCGGTGCCGATCGCGGTCAACCTGGTCATGGCCGACACCACCCTGCTCGGCGACGACGATTCCCCGGGCTGGGTCGACGGCTACGGGCCCGTGCCCGCCGCGGTCGTTCGTGAGCTGGTGTCCGACACCGTGGCCGACGAGAGCGCAAAAGCCACGCTGCGGCGGCTCTACCGCCACCCCAGCAGCGGACAGCTGGTCGCGATGGAATCCAAGGCCCGGATCTTCCCGAAAGGGCTGGCCACATTCATCGGCCTGCGCGACCAAACCTGCCGCACCCCCTACTGCGACGCCCCCATCCGCCACCACGACCACGCCACCCCCGCCCGCACGGGCGGCAAGACAAGCGCGCTCAACGGACTGGGTTCCTGCGCAGCCTGCAACTACGCCAAAGAAGCCCCCGGCTGGACCGTCACCACCCACCACACCCAGGGCCGGCACACCGCCACCTACACCACCCCCACCGGCGCGACCTACCACTCCACCGCACCACCCCTACCCGGACCCTCGATACGCCGCCGCTACAGCGTCATCGAAGGACGACTCAGCATCGACATCGTGGAACTGGGTGTCGAACTCAAACGCAGCGCCTGACATCAGGCGTGCGCATCCGTTACCGGAATCGCCGCCGCAAGCGCTACGTTGTCAGGGCGGATGAGCTGGCTGGGCGGCCGCGGGCGATCGAAGCCGGATGGGGGTACGGCTGAGGTGGTTCGAGGAAAGTCCGGACTTCACAGAGCAGGGTGATTGCTAACGGCAATCCGAGGTGACTCGCGGGAAAGTGCCACAGAAAGCAGACCGCCACCACCGGGTCTTCGGCCCAGGGGTGGTAAGGGTGAAACGGTGCGGTAAGAGCGCACCAGCGCCCCGGGTGACCGGGGCGGCTCGGCAAACCCCACCCGAAGCAAGGCCAAGAATGTCGCGTGGGGGGCGCGGCAGCGCAGACGCCTGAGGGCTGCTCGCCCGAGTCTGCGGGTAGGCCGCTCGAGGTACCCGGCGACGGTGTGCCCAGATGGATGGTCGCCGCCGCACCGCCAGACATGGCGGCGCGGAACAGAATCCGGCTTACACGCCAGCTCATCCGCCCCTCGCGGGGTCAGGCCTTCTTGACGGCCTTCGCCAGCTGCTCGAGCGCGTCGGCCACCTGCTCCTCGCAGCGCACCGCCAGCTCGTGTTCCTGCTGATACAGCAGCCCGTAGGTGAAGGTGTCCTCGCCCGCCGCGTGCGCCTGTTCGGCCTGCCGGCTCAGATGAGCCCGGCTCACCACGCTGTCCTGGTGATCGCCCAGCAGCGACTGGATCGCCTTCGCCCGGTCGGCCACCTTCGACTTGCCGGTGGCCGCGGCGGTGTAGCGCAGCTGCTTCGCACGCTTACGGATCTTGTGCAGCGCCTCATCGGCGTGCTCGGCGTCGTCCGCGACCTTGCTCGCCTTCTTCGCCGCCTTGCGCACCCGCTTGTACGCCGAGTCGATGGTCACCTCGGTGGGTTCCTCGCCCGGTGCCAGCGACGGCTCGGCCGTCGTCAGCTCCTCCAGCGCTTCCAACAGCCGGAAGTACCGGGGCGTCCGCATCGCGGCCAGCGACCGCTTCCACCCCGTCTGGTAGCGCTTCTTGGCGCCCTCCACCAGCCGCTCGCGCACCGGTCCGCGGACGAGGTCGTCGGGCAACCCGTCGAGCGCCTGCTCATACCGCTCGGCCAGCACCTCCGCATCGCGCGCCACCCCGAGCACGCCCGCGAGCTCTCGCAGTTCCGCGAGCACCCACGAATCGTCGGTGATGCCGAACGCCCCCTCCGAGGACTGCAGCAGGCTGCGGATCTTGCGTGTCGTCACGCGCATCTGGTGCACCGAGTCGTAAACGTCCGCGCGCACGGCGCGGTCCCATTCGACGAGCTCGCGGACCTGTTCGGCCACCGCGCGATGCACCGGATCGTCCAGGACCGCGGGTGCGTCGTCGGCCGGAGTCGCGAGCACTCGCCCCAGCTTCGAGCCGTGGCTCGCCGCGCGGGCCCCCGCGTCGAGCAGACGACGAGTCAGCGGTTTGAACAGTCCGCGGTCAGCGCCCTCGGCGAGCTCCAGCTCCCACTCCCGCCAGTGCTGCTCCTCGCCGCCGACCGCGCCCGCGGTCACATGGTCATCGCAGAACTCGGCCACCTCAGACCCGTCGGCGCCGTAGAGCATAGTGACCTCTCGCACGGTGCTGATCTTGGCGACCGGAGCCAGCCCGCGATCCCGGACGATCGCGAGGACGAGGTCGCGCAGGTCGTCGGGCACCTGCGGATGCGCCGGCGTGCCGTCCTCGAGCGGAAGCCGAACCTCGGTGCGGCTGTCCTGTCCGGCCGGCAGCTTCAGGTGCCATCCGGCGTCGGTTCCGCCCGTGCGGCGGCGCAGCGTGATCCGGTGACGGGCCAGGTCGTGAGCCGATGTGTCGTAGTAGACAGCGTCGAGCGACTGTGACGGCGACCGCTCGGCACGGGACACCGCGGCGAGGCCGTCGAACGACGGCGACACCGTCGCATCGTCGACGTCGAACTTGCGCTCTGTCTCGGTGTACCTGGACATATCGGACGTTCGGCCGGGCATGAACACCTTCGTTTCGCGGGAGGGGGGCCACAAGACTGCCACACGCAGATGAACCGCAAACCCGGTCGCCGTTATCGAACCGGAATCGACTCGACACCGGACGCGCCGGACACGTGCGCGCGGCGCCACCGGCGACTCTTACAATTCTCTTATGAGTCCAGAGATGAGGCTCGAGGATTATCTCGACGCCGAAGGCAACATCGAGATTCCTGCCGGAGTCACGCTGACGTCGTTCATGGATCGCCACGCTGAGCAGTCGGGCGAGGCGCCTGCCTACCGCTATCTCGACTACGAACGGGACTGCACGGTCGAGCTGACGTGGTCGCAGATGCGCACTCGACTCCGCGCCGTCAGTGCCCGACTCCAGCAGATCACCGACACCGGCGACCGGATCGCCATCCTCGCCCCGCAGGGCGTGGAGTACGTGGTCGGGTTCTTCGCCGCCATCCAGGCCGGCGGCATCGCGGTCCCGCTGTTCGCCCCCGAGCTGCCCGGGCACACCGAACGCCTCGAAGCCGTGCTCGGCGATGCACAGCCGACCGTCGTGCTGACCACCACAGCGGCCGCCGCGCCGGTGCGCGACTTCCTACGCACCATCCCGCGCGACCGACGGCCGCGGATGATCGCCGTCGATGCGGTCCCCGACGCCGTCGGCGAACACTTCACACCGGTCCGCATCGGCACCGACGACATCGCCTACCTGCAGTACACATCCGGGTCCACGCGTACGCCCGCCGGCGTCGAGATCACCCACCGCGGCGCCGCCACCAACGTGGTGCAGATGATCGAATCCGTTGGCCTGGACTGGAACACCCGCAGCGTGAGCTGGCTGCCGCTGTTCCACGACATGGGTCTGCTGATGATCATGTTCCCGGCACTGCTGGGCGCCCACATCACGCTGATGTCACCGGTCGCGTTCGTGCGGCGGCCCTACCGCTGGATCCGGGAGCTCGGCGCGTCGGACAAGCCGACCTTCGCGGCGGCACCCAACTTCGCGTTCGAACTCGCCGCGCAGCGCGGCCGCCCGCCCGCCGGCGACGCGCTCGACCTCAGCAACGTGGCCGGCCTGATCAATGGCTCCGAGCCGGTCAGCATGGCGTCGGTCGACGCCTTCGTCGATGCCTTCGCGCCGTACGGCCTGGACCCTGCGGCGATCAAACCGTCCTACGGGATGGCCGAGGCCACGCTGTTCGTCTCCACCACCGAGTCCGGGTCCGCGCCCAAGGCCGTCCACCTCGACCGGGACGCGCTGGGCGGGGGAGACGCTGTCCAGGTCAGCGCCGACGATCCCGACGCCGTGGTCAGCGTGTCGTGCGGTCAGATCGCGCGCAGCCAATGGGCGGTGATCGTCGACCCGCAGACTGACGCCGAGTTGCCTGACGGACGGGTCGGTGAGATCTGGCTGCACGGCGACAACATCGGCCGCGGGTACTGGAACCGCACCGACGAAACCGAGCTGACCTTCCGCAACAAGCTGCAGTCCCGCCTGACCGAGTCCAGCCACGCCGACGGCGCGGCCGAGAGCGGACTGTGGTTGCGCACCGGCGACCTCGGCGTCTACATCGACGGCCAGCTGCACATCACCGGACGGGTCAAGGATCTGGTGATCGTCGACGGCCGCAACCACTATCCGCAGGACATCGAGGCGACCGTCTCCGCGGCCTCCAAGGCCGTGCGGTCCGGCTTCGTCACCGCGTTCTCCGTGCCCGGTGTCGGTCGCGAAGAGGTGGTGATCGTCGCCGAACGCGCGCCCGGCGCGGGGCGCGCCGATGCCGCCCCCATCGTCGAGGCCATCCGCGCTGCGGTCTCGCGACGCCACGCAATCCCGCTCGCCGACATCAAACTCGTTGCCGCGGGCGTCATTCCGCGGACGACGAGCGGCAAGTTGGCGCGCCGGGCCTGCCGGGCGCGCTACCTCGACGGCACCCTGTAGGGCGACGCGCGATACCGTCGGCGGTGTGAGCGACTTCCACACCATCGACGTGCAGCGCAGCGCAGGGTTGGTGCGCCTGACCCTGAACCGTCCCGACGCCGCCAACGGGATCAACGCCGAGATGGCGCGCGAGCTCGCGATCGCGGCCGCCGCGTGCGACGACCCCGCGGTCAAGGTCGTCGTCATCACCGGTGCCGGCCGATTCTTCAGCGCCGGAGGCGATCTCAAGGACTTCGCCGCCGCTCCGCACCGCGGCCGTCACCTCAAGGGCGTCGCCGACGACCTGCACCGTGCGATTTCGACCCTCGCGCGGTGCGACGCGGTGGTGATCACCGCGGTCAACGGCGCTGCGGCCGGCGCGGGATTCTCGTTGGCGGTCCTGGGAGATCTCACCGTCGCCGCGGAATCGTCTTCCTTCACGATGGCCTACACGCGGGTCGGTCTGACGCCCGACGGCAGCGCCAGCTACGTGCTGCCGCGCCTGGTGGGGATGGCGCGGGCCAAGGAGCTGATGCTCACCAATCGCAAGCTGTCCGCCCAGGAGGCCCTGCAATGGGGCCTTCTCACCGAGGTGGTCGCCGACGACGCGCTCGCGCAGCGCGTCGACGATCTCGCCGCGGCGATGCTGCAGACCTCGGGCGGCGCCAACGGCGGCGTCAAGGCGCTGCTGCACGACAGCTTCGGCAACGGGCTCGAGGCCCAGATGGAGCTCGAGGGCCGGCTGATCGCCCGGCGCGCCGAATCCGCCGACGGCCGTGAGGGTGTCGATGCGTTCCTGGCGAAGCGCACACCCGGCTTCGCCTGACGGCTAGAAGGAGTGCTCCTCGGCGGGGAACGCTCCGGTGGCCACCTCGGCTGCGTATTGCGTTGCAGCGCGTCGCAGTTCGTCGCCGACCGCACCGAACTTCTTGACGAACTTCGCGGTGCGGCCGCTGGTCATGCCGGCCATGTCCTGCCAGACGAGCACCTGGCCGTCGCAGTTGGGGCCGGCGCCGATGCCGACCGTCGGGATGGTCAGCTTGCCGGTGATCTGCGTGGCCAGCTCGGCGGGCACCATCTCCATCACCACCGCGAACGCGCCGGCTTCCTGCACGGCGATCGCGTCGTGGATCGTCTGCTCGGCGCCGTCACCGCGACCCTGCACCTTGAAGCCGCCCAGCCCGTTCACGCTCTGCGGGGTGAAACCGATGTGCGCCATCACCGGGATACCGGCGGCCGACACGGTGGCGATCTGCTCGGCCACCCGCTCGCCGCCCTCGAGCTTGACCGCGTGCGCGCCCGTCTCCTTCAGGAACCGGGTGGCGGTCGCCAGAGCCTGCGCCGGACCGGCCTCGTAGCTGCCGAACGGCAGATCGGCCACGACCAGCGCGTGCGGGGCACCCCGAACGACACCGCGCACCAGCGGGATCAGCTCGTCGATCGTGACCGGCACGGTGGTGTCGTAGCCGTACACGACGTTGGCCGCCGAGTCGCCCACGAGGAGCACCGGAATCTCGGCCTCGTCGAACACTCGGGCGGTCGAGAAGTCGTACGCCGTCAGCATCGCCCACTTGTGGCCTTCGGATTTCCACGTGGCGAGGTGATGGGTGCGGATCTTGGTCCGCGGAGCAGCGGTGTGGGCGGCAGCCCCGTACACACTCTGTTCAGACATCGATGTCTCCAGATGGGTGGTCGTTTCGGATCCTCGAGGCCGCTCGGGGTCCCCGGGTTCCGCTGACCCGTCAAGTCTGCCATCACGTCACAAGAAGTTGAACAACGCGTTAAGTGGATTTGCTCACATCCATCTTCGGCGCGCCTACGATCGGCGGATGCAACGGCTCAGCGGGCTCGACGCCAGTTTTCTCTACCTCGAGACCGCGGCGCAGCCATTGCACGTGTGCTCGATCCTCGAACTCGATGCCTCCACGATGCCCGGCGGCTACTCCTTCGCCCGGCTGCGTGACCTGCTGGCCGAACGCATCCGCGCAATGCCCGAGTTTCGGGAACGCTTGGCCGACAACCGATTCAACCTCGACCATCCCGTATGGGTGGACGATCCGGACTTCGACGTCGACCGGCACCTGCACCGGATGGGGCTGCCGTCGCCGGGTGGCCCGCGGGAGCTCGCCGAGATCTGCGGACACATCGCGTCCCTGCCGCTGGATCGCACCCGCCCGCTGTGGGAGATGTGGGTCATCGAGAACCTGGGCAGCGACTCGCGAGATGACGGCGCAGGTGACCGCATCGCGGTGATGACCAAGGTGCACCACGCCGCCGTCGACGGCGTCACCGGCGCCAACCTGATGTCAAAGCTGTGCACCACCGAACCCGACGCGCCGGCTCCCGAGCCCGTCGCCGGTCCCGGTGGCGGGAGCGATCTCGAGATCGCCGTCAGCGGCGCGGTGCGCTTCGTCAGTCGGCCCCTCGGGCTGGTCAACGCGGTGCCGAACACGCTGACGACCGTGATCGACACGGTCCGGCGGGTTCGCAGCGGGCAGACGATGGCGCCCCCGTTCATCGCCCCCAAGACCGCGTTCAATGCCAACGTGACCGGTCACCGCAATGTGGCGTTCGCCCACCTCGACCTGGACGACGTCAAGACCGTCAAGAACCACTTCGGCGTCAAGGTCAACGACGTGGTGATGGCTCTGGTCTCCGGAGTGCTGCGCACGTTCCTGCTCGACCGTGGCGAGCTGCCGGACAGCTCGCTCATCGCGATGGTGCCGGTGTCGGTGCACGAGAAGTCCGACCGGCCCGGCCGCAACCAGGTGTCGGGCATGTTCGCGCGGCTGGAAACCAGCATCGCCGACCCCGTCGAGCGGCTCAAGGCGATAGCCGAAGCCAATACCGTTGCCAAGCAACACAGTTCGGCGATCGCCGCCACGCTGCTGCAGGACTGGACGCAGTTCGCCGCCCCCGCGGTGTTCGGCGCCGCGATGAGGGTCTACGCCAGTAGCCGGCTCAGCGGCGCCCGGCCGGTGCACAACCTGGTGGTGTCCAACGTGCCGGGGCCGCAGGGCCGGCTCTACATGCTGGGCTGTGGGGTGGAGGCGATGTACCCGCTGGGGCCGATCTTCCACGGTTCCGGGCTGAACATCACCGTGATGTCGCTGTCGGGCAACCTCGACGTCGGCATCGTCAGCTGCCCTGAGCTGCTGCCCGACCTGTGGGACATGGCCGACGACTTCGACGTCGCGCTCAAAGAGCTGCTGGACGCGACCAAGTAGGCGGCCCGACCGCGCCTTTCCAGCGCAGATGCCGGTTCATGGCAGCATGTGTTGCCATGAAGCACATGACCGGGATCGCGCGATCCGGCCTCGTCCTCGCGGCGGTCATGCTGCTCGTCGCCGGATGCAGCAAGGTCGTCGACGGCCGTGCCATGCTCGCGGTCCCGCGTCCCGGTTCGCCGATCCAGTGGAGCGCGTGCAAGCCCGTCGGGCCGTCCGACCGCTCCCGCATCCCCACCGGCGCCGACTGTGGCCTGTTGTCTGTCCCGGTGAACTGGGACAACCCCGACAGCGCCGAGGGCGCGGTCGCGCAGATCGCCGTGGTGCGGTTCAAGGCCACCGGCCAGAAGATCGGGTCACTGATCGTCAACCCCGGCGGCCCCGGCGAATCGGGGGTCAATGCGGCCGCCAACATGCTCGCGACCCTGCCCGAGGCGCTGCGGGAGCGGTTCGACCTGGTGGGCTTCGACCCGCGCGGCGTCGCGAACTCCTCACCCGCGGTGTGGTGCAACAGCGACGCCGACAACGACCGGCTGCGGGCTGACAACGTCGTGGCGTACACCCCCGAAGGGGTGGCGCACATGGAAAAACTCACCAAGGAGTTCGTCCAACGTTGCGTCGACAAGATGGGTAAGGACTTCCTCGCCAACGTCGGGACAGCCAGCGTCATCAAGGATCTCGACGCGCTGCGCCAGGCCCTCGGCGACGAGAAGCTGACCTACCTGGGCTACTCGTACGGCACCCGCATCGGGGCCGGTTACGCCGAGGCCTACCCGGACAAGGTGCGCGCGATGATCCTCGACGGCGCGGTCGACCCCAACGCCGACCCGCTGGAGGCCGACGTCCGCCAGGCCGCCGCCTTCCAGAAAGCCTTCGACGACTACGCCGCGGACTGCGCCAAAGACGAGAGCTGCCCGCTGGGCACCGATCCGGCCAAGGCCGTCGCGGTCTACCAATCCCTGGTGTGGCCGTTGGTGGACAAGCCCGCCAGCACCACCGACCCCCGCGGCCTGAGCTACTCCGACGCGGTGGTCGGCACGATCCTGCCGCTCTACTCGCCGAACCTGTGGCGGCACCTGACCCAGGCGCTGAGCGAGATCAAGGAAGGCCGTGGCGACACCATGCTCTCGCTGGCCGACCTGTACATGGGCCGCGACGCCCAAGGCCACTACAACAACTCCACCGACGTCCGCGTCGCCGTGAACTGCGTCGACAAGCCGGCGATCACCGACCGGGCCACCCTCGTCGATCAGGACCGGCGCCTGCGCGACGCCGCGCCCTTCATGAGCTACGGGACGTTCACCGGGTACGCCCCGCTGGGGACGTGCGCGATGTGGCCCGTGCCGCCGACCAGCCAGCGCCACGAGATCAAGGTCAACGGGCTGCCCCCGGTTCTGGTGGTCTCCACGACCAACGACCCCGCCACGCCGTACCAGGCGGGTGTCGACCTGGCCAAGCAGCTCGGCGGCAGCCTGCTGACCTATGAGGGCACCCAGCACACCGTCGCCCTGCAGGGCAACGCGTGCGTCGACGACATCGCCACCCGGTACCTGCTCGACCTGACGGTGCCGCCTGCCGGTGCGCGATGCTGACGATCACCGTCGTCGGCGAGTCCGATCTGCCCGCCGTGATGCCCCTGATGCGGGGGTACTGCGACTTCTACCGTGTCGACCCCACCGACGCCGATCTCACCGCGATGATGCGCGCGCTGATCGCCGACCCGCGGGAGGGCCTGCAGCTCATCGCCCGTGACGGCGCTGGTGCGACAGTCGGTTTCGCGACGGTGTTCTGGACGTGGCAGACGCTCTACGCCGCACGCGTCGGCGTGCTCAACGACCTCTTCGTCACCGAGCGGGCGCGGGGGACCGGTGCCGGCCGCGCGCTGATCGACCGCTGCCTGCAGCTGTGCCGTGAGCACGGGGCGCAGAAGCTGGTGTGGGAGACGGCGCCGGACAACGTCACCGCCCAGCGGCTCTACGACGGCATCGGGGCCGAGAAGTCCAGCTGGCTGACCTACGAGCTCGACGCCTGATAACAGCCCGGTCACCGTTGGGCCCCAGGGGAAGCCGCGCGCGGTATCGCGTGACAGCATGGACTCCCATGTGGCAGGTGGGACGGGCGATCGCGGCTGTGTGCGTGCTGACGGCAGCGCTGTGCCCGCCCGCGGCAGCCGCGCCGATGCCGGCATCGGCGGTGTCGTGGGGGTCCTGCGCCGACGTCGTCAAGGACGCCTCCCGCATCCCCACGGCGCGGTGTACCACCGTCTCGGTGCCCGTCGACTACGCGAAACCCGATGGCGCACAAGCACAATTGGCCGTCATCAAGATCCCCGCCAGCGGCCGGAAGATCGGTGCGCTGCTGGTGAACCCCGGCGGACCGGGCGCCTCAGCGGTCGACACCGTCGCCGACATGGGCGGGTCCCTGACCGGCTCGCCGATCACGGAGCAATTCGATCTGATCGGCATCGACCCCCGCGGCGTCGGACACTCGACACCCCAACTGCGCTGCCGCACCGACGCACAGTTCGACGCGTACCGGGCCCAGCCGATGACCGACTACAGCCCGGCCGGCGTCGCCCAGATCGAAGGGGTGCTGCGCGATTTCGCCGGCCAGTGCCTGTCGACGATGGGTGCGGACTACCTGGCCAACATCGGCACCGCGGTCGCGGTCCGTGACATGGACGCCGTCCGCGAGGCGCTCGGCGAAGCGCAGATCAACTTCCTCGGTTTCTCCTACGGCACCGAGCTCGGCGCCCTCTACGCCGACCGCTATCCCGACCGAGTGCGCGCCATGGTTCTCGACGGCGCGGTGGACCCCAGCCTCGACCCGATCACCGCGAGCGTCAACCAGATGGCCGGCTTCCAGAAGGCCTTCGAGAAGTACGCCGCCGACTGCATGACCGACGCCGACTGCCCGCTGGGCAACGACCCGGCCCAGGCCGTCGCCCGCTACCACCAGCTGATCGACCCGCTGGCCGCACGGCCGGCCACCACCTCGGACCCGCGCGGTCTGAGCTACCAGGACGCGTTCACCGGTACCGTTTCGGGTCTTTACTCGCCGCGCTACTGGCCCTACATCACCAGCGGCCTGCTCGGACTCGAACGCGGCACCGATCCCGTCGATCTGCTCCTGCTCGCCGACGACTATCAGCAGCGAGATCGCAACGGTCACTACAGCAACCGCCAGGACGCGTTCACCGCGATCCGCTGCCTGGATTCGGTGTATCCCACCGATCCGGCCGCGTGGGCCGACGCGGACAGACGCATCAGGGCCGCGGCCCCGTTCTCGTCCTTCGGGCAGTTCACCGGGTTCGCGCCGCGCAACACCTGCGCGATGTGGCCGGTGCCGGCGACTCCGGTGGTCGGCCCGGCCACCTCGCCCGGGCCGGGCAAGGTCGTCGTCGTGTCGACGACGGGGGACCCGGCCACGCCGTACCAGGCGGGGGTCGACCTGGCCCGTCAGATGGGCGCGTCGCTGGTCACCTTCGAGGGCAGTCAGCACACCGTCGTGTTCAACGGCGACCAGTGCGTCGACACGACCGTCGTCGACTTCCTCGTCCGGTTGAAACCCCCGGCTGCCGGATTGCGCTGCTAGCAGCGCCGTAACACGGAATTAACAGGCGGAAATTAGGCTTCCATCATGGATCGGCAGAAGGAATTCGTGCTGCGCACGCTGGAAGAACGCGATATCCGCTTCGTCCGGCTGTGGTTCACCGACGTGCTCGGATACCTCAAGTCGGTCGCGATCGCGCCGGCGGAGTTGGAAGGCGCCTTCGAGGAGGGCATCGGCTTCGACGGTTCGTCGATCGAAGGCTTCGCCCGCGTGTCCGAAGCCGACATGGTCGCCCGGCCCGACCCCTCGACGTTCCAGGTGCTGCCGTGGACGTCGAGCGCCGGCGAGCACCACTCGGCACGCATGTTCTGCGACATCACGATGCCCGACGGTTCACCGTCGTGGGCCGACTCGCGGCACGTGCTGCGCCGTCAGCTCTCCAAGGCCAGCGATCTCGGGTTCTCCTGCTACGTGCACCCCGAGATCGAGTTCTTCCTCCTCAAGCCCGGGCCCGACGACGGCACCCCGCCGGTGCCCGCGGACAACGGCGGCTACTTCGACCAGGCCGTCCACGATTCGGCGCCGAACTTCCGCCGGCACGCCATCGACGCGCTCGAGCAGATGGGCATCTCGGTCGAGTTCAGCCACCACGAGGGCGCGCCGGGCCAGCAGGAGATCGACCTGCGTTACGCCGACGCGCTGTCGATGGCCGACAACGTGATGACGTTCCGCTACGTCGTCAAGGAGGTCGCGCTCGGCGACGGTGTGCGGGCATCCTTCATGCCCAAGCCCTTCGCCGAACACCCGGGCTCGGCGATGCACACCCACATGAGCCTGTTCGAGGGCGAGAACAACGCCTTCCACAGCCCCGACGACCCGCTGCAGCTCTCCGAGGTCGGAAAGTCCTTCATCGCAGGCATTCTCGAGCACGCCCAGGAGATCAGCGCTGTCACCAACCAGTGGGTGAACTCCTACAAGCGGCTGGTCCACGGCGGCGAGGCACCGACCGCGGCGTCATGGGGCGCGGCCAACCGTTCGGCGCTGGTCCGGGTGCCGATGTACACGCCGCACAAGGCGTCATCGCGCCGGGTCGAGGTGCGCAGCCCCGATTCGGCCTGCAACCCCTACCTGGCGTTCGCGGTGCTGCTGGCCGCCGGCCTGCGCGGCATCGAGAAGAACTACGTGCTGGGCCCGCAGGCCGAGGACAACGTCTGGAGCCTGACACCCGAGGAACGCCGCGCGATGGGATATAAGGAGCTACCCGGCAGCCTCGGAGTCGCACTGACCGAGATGGAGAACTCCGAGCTGGTCGCCGAGGCGCTCGGTGAACACGTCTTCGACTTCTTCCTGCGCAACAAGCGCGCCGAGTGGGAGAACTACCGCAGCACCGTCACGCCGTTCGAGCTGAAGAACTACCTGTCGCTCTAACTGCGAACGGGCCGGACTAGATTCACCGGTATGGCCAAACCCGCGACGCAGCGTCCCAAGCTGCCCGGTGTCGGCCGACTCGGACTCGTGGAGAAGACCGCGCAGGCCGACCTCGACCAGCTCGGCTGGAACACCGACGCCCACGTCGAGCTGCTGTGGTCGCTCTCCCGCGCCCCGGACGCCGACAGCGCGCTGCGCACCCTGGTCCGGCTCTCCGAGGCGCTCGGCAGCGACTGGGCCGAACTCGACGCCGCGTTGCTGACCGACAAGGCGCTGCGGGGCCGGTTGTTCGCCGTCATCGGCTCCTCGCTGGCGCTGGGCGACCATCTGGTGGCCAATCCGAAATCGTGGCGTCTGCTGGCGGGCCGGGTCCGTCTGCCCAGCGTCGGCGAGCTCGCGAGGATGTTCGGCGAGGTGGCCGAAAAGGTCAGCGGCGCACCGGCTGCCGCGCCCGCGCTGCGCACCCTGTACCGGGACCGGCTGCTGGTGCTTGCCGCGCTCGACGTGGCGCCGACGGTCGAGAACGAGCCGGTGTTGCCGTTCACCGTCGTCGGGGAGCACCTGTCTGACCTCGCGGACGCGGCGCTGCAGGCCGCGTTGACGGTCACCACCCGCTCGGTGTGCGGAGAAGACGACCCGCCCGCTCTCGCAGTGATCGCGATGGGCAAGTGCGGCGCGCGGGAGCTGAACTATGTCAGCGACGTCGACGTCATCTTCGTCACCGACGACGGTTCGCACAGCCGGTTGGCGCAGGCCACCCGCATCGCCGGGGAGATGATGCGGCTGGCCTCCGACGCGTTCTTCGAAGTCGACGCGGCGCTGCGGCCCGAAGGCAAGCAGGGTCCGCTGGTGCGTACCCTGGACTCGCACGTCGCCTACTACGAGCGCTGGGCCAAGACCTGGGAGTTCCAGGCCCTGCTCAAGGCGCGGCCCGCCGCCGGCGACGCCGACCTCGGTCGCCGCTACGTCGAAGCGCTGATGCCGATGGTGTGGACCGCCAGTGAGCGGGAGGCCTTCGTGCCCGACGTGCAGGCGATGCGTCGCCGCGTCGTGGAGCTGGTGCCTGCGGGGGTGCGCTCGCGGGAGCTGAAGCTCGGCACCGGCGGTCTGCGCGACGTCGAATTCGCCGTGCAACTCCTGCAATTGGTACACGGGCGGCTCGACGAGTCGCTGCACGTGGCGTCCACCGTCAACGCGTTGGCGGCCCTCGGCGAGGGCGGCTACATCGGTCGGGACGACGCGGCCAACATGACGGCGTCCTATGAGTTCCTCCGGCTGCTGGAGCACCGACTGCAGTTGCAACGTCTCAAGCGCACCCATCTGCTGCCCGAGGACGACGACGACGAGGCGATGCGTTGGCTGGCTCGTGCGGCGCACATCCGGCCCGACGGCCGCCACGACGCGCTCGGCGTGCTGCGGGAGGAACTGAAGCGGCAGAGCCACCGGGTGTCGCGGCTGCACGCCAAGCTGTTCTATCAGCCGCTGCTCGAATCGGTCGGCGAGACATCGCTCGGGATATCCGAGGTGATGAGCACCGAATCGGCCGAAAGACAGCTCGCCGCACTGGGTTACGAAGGTCCGCAGAGTGCGTTGACGCACCTGGCGGCGTTGACCAGCAGCGGCGGCCGGCGCGGTCGGGTGCAGCAGGTGCTGCTGCCGACGCTGTTGGACTGGCTCTCCGACACCCCCGATCCCGACGCAGGTCTGTTGAACTACCGCAGGCTCAGCGACCAGCTCGCCGATCAGCGGTGGTATCTGGCGACGCTGCGCGACGAGGGCGCGGTGGCCAAGCGACTGATGCACGTGCTGGGCACGTCGGCGTACGTGCCGGAGCTGCTCATGCGGGCGCCCGAGGTGATCCAGCTCTACGCCGACGGGCCCAACGGGCCGAAGCTGTGCGACGTCGACACCGACGGGGTGGCCCGCTCTCTGGTCGCCTCGGCCGCCCGGCACAGCGACCCGATCCGCGCGATCGCCGCGGCGCGCTCCCTGCGTCGCCGCGAACTCGCCCGCATCGCGTCGGCGGACCTGCTCGGCATGCTCGACGTCACCGAGGTGTGCGCGCAGCTGACGTCGATGTGGGTGGCGGTGCTGCAGGCGGCCCTCGACGCGGTGATCCGGGCGAACACCCCCGCCCAGGGTCCGCCCGCGCGCATCGCGGTGATCGGGATGGGCCGCCTCGGCGGACGCGAACTGGGCTACGGGTCCGATGCCGACGTGATGTTCGTGTGCGAACCGCACGCCGGGGTCGAGGAGTCCGTCGCGGTGAAGTGGTCGGTCACCGTCGCCGAGCAGGTGCGTTCCCGGCTCGGCACCCCGGGTGCGGACCCACCGCTGGAGGTCGACGCGAACCTGCGGCCCGAAGGGCGCAACGGACCGTTGGTGCGCACCCTGGCGTCCTACGAGGCGTACTACTCGCAGTGGGCGCAGGCGTGGGAGATCCAGGCGCTGCTGCGGGCCCACCGGGTGGCCGGCGATCTGGAGCTGGGGGAACGCTTCCTGCTGATGATCGACAAGACGCGCTATCCCGCGGGCGGGGTGTCCGCCGAAGCGGTCCAGGAGATCCGTCGCATCAAGGCCCGCGTGGATGCCGAGCGGCTGCCCCGCGGCGCCGACCCGAACACCAACACCAAGCTGGGCCGCGGCGGGCTCGCCGACATCGAGTGGACGGTGCAGTTGCTGCAGCTGCGGTTCGCGCACAAGATTCCGGCGCTGCACACCACCTCGACGCTGGACACGCTGAACGCGATCGGGGCAGCAGAGCTGATCGCCGAGGGAGACATCGAGCTGCTGCGCGACGCGTGGCTCACCGCGACCCGGGCGCGCAACGCACTGGTGCTGGTACGCGGCAAGCCCACCGATCAACTGCCCGGCCCTGGCAAGCTGCTCAACGCCGTGGCCGTGGCCGCCGGCTGGCCCGACGGCGACGGTGGTGAATTCCTGGACAACTACCTGCGGGTCACCCGGCGCGCGAAAGCCGTGGTGCGCAAGGTGTTCGGCGGCTGACACCGGAGCGAGGGCAACCCGGCCGCCGCGTTGACAGCTGTCAGTGCTAAGAAACATAGATGGACTTCACGTTCGACGTGATCAGCGCGGAGGAGTACGAGAAGCAGCGGCGGCGGTTCGACCCGCTGACCGATGCGCTGCGTGAACTCATCGATGTGGGCATCCACACCGACGTCGACGACGCCACCGTGCTGCTCGCCCTCGAGCACCTGGAAGAGGCGCACGCACTGCTCGAGCAACGCGTGCGCACCGGTCGGTCGACACTGCGTCACGCCGAGACCGGCCACGCCGTCGTCTGGGCCAACCCCGCCGTCGGGCTGCGGAATGCCATCGCGCCGCCGATGGTGATCGAACGAGAACCCGACGGGAGCTGCTGGAGCGAATTCACCCTCGGTCCCGCCTACGAGGGCCCGCCGGGATGGGTACACGGCGGCATCTGCGCGCTCGTGCTCGACCATCTTCTGGGAGACGTGGCCAGCCAGGGGCTGAACCTGCCGAAATTCACCGGCACCATCAGCCTGCGCTACCTGCGCGGAACTCCGCTGGGGCCGGTGCGGGCCGAAGGGTTCGTCGAGCGCGTCGAAGGGGCCAAGACCTTCGCCCGCGGGTATCTCAAGGATGCCGACGGTGCGACCGTGGAGGCGGAGGGCGTGTTCATCCTGCCTGCGTGGGCCCGAGACGCCGGCTGATGAAGGTCTATGTCTCCATCGCCTTTCAGAAAACGCCCGACGCCATCGAAATCGCGCGCGCGGCAGACGAACTCGGCTACGACGGCATCGGCATTCCCGACCACGTCGTGAACCTCGAGACCCTGCAGACGCCGTACCCCTACACGGAGGACGGCAGCCGACGCTGGGAAGCGTTCACCGACTGGCCGGACCCGTGGGTGATGATCGGTGCCATCGCGCTGCTGACCACCCGTCTGCGCTTCGTCACCACGGTCTATCTGCCCGCGATGCGAGACCCCTACTCGGCGGCCAAAGCGATCGGCACCGCGGCGGTGCTCGCCGGCGGACGCCTCGAGCTCGGCATCGGAGTGGGCTGGTGCCGTGAGGAATTCGAGCTGCTCGGGCAGCGGTTCGAACGGCGCGGCAAGCGCACCGACGAGATGCTCGAGTTGATGAAGGCGCTGTGGGCGCCCGGCTGGACCGAGCACTCCGGTGAGTTCTACACCGCACCCCGGATGGAGATGGAGCCCACGCCGCCGCCGATCCCGGTCTACGTCGGCGGCCTGTCCGACATCGCGTTGCGCCGCGCCGCCCGCCACGACGGCTGGATCGGTGATCTGATCACGACCGACCAGGCCCTCGAGCGGATCGCCACGCTGCGGCGGATCCGCGCCGAAAACGGTTCGGACATGACCGGTTTCGAGGCGATCACCCCGCTCAGCGACGCGTTTCTGCCGGAGCACTACGTCCGCGCGGAGGAGGGCGGCGTCACCGGCATCATCACGATGCCGTGGATGTTCTACAGCGGACCGGACGCCACGCTCGAGCAGAAGATCGACGGCATGCGCCGATTCCGCACGGACATGGGGCTACAGGACTGAGCTCACCGTCGTCGGCACGATCGTGACCCGCACCGTGATGTCCGACGTGCCACCGTGGCCGTCGTCGACGGTGACCACGAACGCATCACGCTTGTCCGACAGCGGAGCCTTCGGTGCGCCGGCCGCCGCGCGCGCAGCGTCGGTGGGCACATAGGTGAATCCGCCGCCACTGGTGACGACCACACTGCCCTTGTCCGTCACGGTGGTGCCCCGGTAGGTGAGCAGGTCGCCGTCGGCATCCTTGGCGCTCACCTGCCCGCTCACCAGACCTGTCGCCTCGTCGGTGGCGGCGGTGTAGGACAGCTGCGACGGCGCGCGGTTCGTCGACGGCTTGATCGACACCGTCACCGGAATCGCCAGCGTGCCGCCGAATCCGTCGGACGCGGTGACGACGAACGTGTCCACCTTGTCCTGCTCGGTCGCGTTGTCCGCGCCCGCCTGGTGGCGCGCGGCATCGCTCGGAGTGAACGTGAACGTGCCGTCGGCGTTGACGATGACACTGCCCTTCGGCGTCAACCCGGTTCCGCTGTAGGACAACGGGTCCTGGTCGGGGTCGGTGGCCGTCACCGTGCCGGACACCTTGCCGGTGAACACATTCGGCGCACCCGCGGTGAACGTGCCGTCGACTGGCGCGGTGTTGTCCCCGCCCAGCGGGGCGATGCCCACCCGCACCGTCAGCACGGTGGTTCCGCCGTGGCCGTCGTCGATGGTCACGCGGAAGCTGTCGATCTTGGCGCCGCGCGGCGCGAACGGCCGACTCGCCTGTGTCCGTGCCGCTTCCGAGGGCGTGTAGACGAACGTGCCGTCCTCGGCGACCGAGACCTCGCCCTTGCGGGTCTTCGACGTGTACCGGTAGGTGAACGAGTCGCCGTCGGCGTCGACGGCGGTGATCGCCCCGGTCACCACGCCGGTGTTCGGATTGGTGAACACGTTCTTGACCGACGCCGACGTGGGCGCCACGTTGGCGGGCTTGACTGCAACGGTGACAAGGGTTTTGGTGACGCCGCCGTGATCGTCGGTGACCGTGATGACGAAGCTGTCCTGCTTGTCCAGCTGCGAGGCGTTGTCGGCAGCTGCGGCGTGGCGGGCCGCCGCGGACGGCGTGTAAGTGAACCGGCCTCGCTCGTCGATCACGACGGTGCCGCCCTTGTTGGTGTCGCCGACCTCGTAGCTCACCGGATCGCCGTTGGGGTCCCTCGCGATGACCGCGCCGGTCACCGTGGCGCTGAACGGGGATGTCCTGGTGCGGACTTTGACGTCGGGATCGATGTTGTCGGGCTTGATCGGCACAGTCAGGGTCACCATGGTGACACCGCCGTAGCCGTCGGTGACGGTCACGTCGAAGGTGTCCGTCTTGTCCGCTTCGGTCGCGTCGGCGCCCGCGGCGGCATGCCGTGCCGCGTCGGTCGGCACATAGGAGATGTGACCGTCCTCGTCGATGGTGACGGTGCCGCCCTTGGCTGTCGGCGACAGCGCGTAGGTGTAGGCATCCCCGTCGGCGTCGCGCACGCGCACAGAAACGCGAACCTCGGCGTCACCGAACGGTGACACGCGCGGTTTCGACACGGAGACGACAGGTGCGGCGTTCGCCGGTGCGATCTCGACGGTGATCGGCACCGTGGTGATGTCGCCGGCGCCGTCGACGACCGTCAGCACGAAGCTGTCGGACTTCAGCGCCGGATCGGCGCCCACGGCGGCCGCGGCGTGGCGGGCCTGCTTGGTGGGGGTGTAGGTGAAGGACACGGTGTCGCCGTTGACCGACACGACGACCGTGCCCTTGCCGGGCGCGCTGGCCACCGCGGAGTCGGCGTCGGGGACGACGACCTCGCCGGTGACGATCCCGTTGCCGTCGGGCGGGTTGACGAATGATTGCTCGGCGGTTCCGAGTTGACGCCGGGCGGCCGCGGCCAGCACCCACATCGCCGGTGACGCCACCGGGGCGACCGGCGCGTCCTTGGGTGTCAGCAGATCCGACAGCAACGCGGTGAACCGGACGCGGGCGATCGCACGCGGCGATTCGGTGGCGTCGTCCACCGGGTTGTCGACGTTCACGACGGTCGGGGCGTGCACCTCTGCGACGGGGGAGACGAGCTGCGCCGGCGCCGGGCTGACCGCCGGCGTGGAGTCGGCGTCGTCGTCCGGGTCGGTCTCGCGGACGCGGGTGCGCTCGACCGTCGCGGGCTTCGCGGGCTTGTCCTCGCGGACGGTGCGCAGCGGACGGTGCCGGGACGGCTTGTCGGTGTCGGTGTCGGTGCCGGTGTCGGCCCTCGCAGCTCTCTTCGACTTCCGGGCGGGCTTCTGCTCGTCGGCCTTCGTGTCCTTGGCTACCGACGGTGTCGTGTTCGCGCTGGAGCTCACCGACGGCGTGCTGTCACCAGAATCGTCGGCCCAGGCGACGCCCGGAGTGGCGCCGATCCCGATGCCGACCCCGAGCGCGAACGCCAACGCGCCGATCCTGCCGATGTGCTTGGACGAAGACCCCACAGTGATACCCCCCGACAATTGCCAACACGGTCAATATCGGGTCATCCTAGGGACCTCAGCAACGAAAAAGAGTGTCGTTCAGCGAATCTTTTACCCGTGTCTGCAAACTCGGATGCCACCGCTGTTCGCTAGCAGGACGCGGTGAGGAGTAAAGCCGACGTCAGCGCCGCGTGACGACTGTGCCCCGCCGTCGCCCGTCCACCGACCAGGCGCCCGCGCCGGTCGTTGCCAACAGCAAGAACGCGAAGCACAGCAGCACCGCGAGCTCACCTCCGTTACCGCCCATCTGCGGATCGAACGGCCAGAAGCTCGCGGGCTGGCCACTGAAGAGCGCCCAGTGCTGCCAGAAGTACGCGACGGCCATCTCGCCGGAGGCGATGAACGCGGCGATGCGGGTGAAGAACCCGACCGTGATCAACGCCCCGAGGATGATCTCGATGACGCCGGCGAACCAGAAGGGCCACGTGCCGGCCGGGACCGCTGTGCCCAGTGGCCACCCGAAGACCTTCATCGTGCCGTGTAGCAGCAACACCACGCCGGTCACGATGCGGAAGATGCTGAGAACGGGGGAGGAGTACGCGGAGAGCCGGGCGTCGAGACGTTGCGTCATACATGCAGACTAACGGAGCGGACCACGGTCCGGATGGCGGACGGGCGGACGAGTCTGCATCGTCGCGTGGGACCGGAACGGCCGCGTCGGCGGCTCCACCACCGGCGGTGCGGACAGGGCGCGCATCCGGGTGGTCTGCAGATCGGACACCGGAGGTCGCGGGGGTGAGCCCAACTTCATCGGGCGCGTCTCCGCCCGCGGGGATTGTCGCTCCAGCAGCACGCTGCGGGCGAGGCGATCCAACGCCCCTTGCACCTGCAGGCGATCGGGACGGCCCTCGAACTCCGGCGACTGGGCGAGCATGTCGGTGATCCACGACGCGATGACGTCGCGCGCGCTGTTCACCTCGGCCGCGCCGGCGGCAGTCAGCGAATACGCGTCGCCGACGCGGGTGGCGACGCCGTCGGCCACGAGCCGATTGAACGTGGGCTCGAGGATCTGGGGTGGCACGCGCCGCTCCTCGGCGATGTCCTCCAGGTGAGCCGCGCCCGTCGCTGCGGCGTACCGGTACACCTGCATCGTCGCCCAGAGCCGGGGCACGTCGAGGCGGCTGCGCGCCGCCCGGGCCACCGCGTCGAGATCCACGCCGTGGCTGCGCTGCAGCAACCGGCCCACCGCGACCTCGAGCAGCTTCTCCGGCGTCGCGGTCGTCGGCATGCCGAAGCCCTCGCCCATGTCGGTGCTGCCCGCCGCGGCGGCGTCGCGCAGCGGCACCTGCTTCAGGAACAGGGCAAGCACCAGTCCGACCACAGCGAACGGCGCCGCGAACAAGAACACGCGACTCAGCGAATCCGCATAGGCGTCGATGATCGGGCCGGCCACCTCCTGGGGCAGTCGGTGCAACGCCTGCGGGGAGGTCGCAGCCTCGGGCGGCGCCCCGCTGCGCGCCATCGCCGCGGGCAACCGGTCGTCGAGGAAGTTGGCGAACAACGAGCCGAAGATCGCCGCTCCGAAAGAGCTGCCGATGGTCCGGAAGAACGTGACGCCCGAGGTGGCGACGCCCAGGTCGGTGAAGTCGACGGTGTTCTGCACCACCAGCACCAGCACCTGCATGCTCAGCCCGATGCCCGCACCCAGCACGAGCAGGTACAGCGACTCCACCAGCGTCGACGTGTCGGCATCCATGCGGGACAGCAGCACGAAACCCAGCGCCATGATCGCGGTGCCCGCGATCGGGAAGATCTTGTAGCGGCCGGTCCGGCCCACGATCACACCGCTGCTCAGTGAGGTGACCAGCAGACCCAGCACCATCGGCAGGGTCCGCAACCCCGACTGCGTCGCCGACACCCCGTCCACGAACTGCATGAACGTCGGCAGGAACGTCAACGCGCCCAGCATCGCGAAGCCGACCACGAACGACAGCACGCAGCACACCGTGAACACCGGATTGCCGAACAGCCGGATCGGCAGAATCGGTTCTGCGGCGCGCCGTTCGACGAAGACGAACGCGACCAGCACCGCCACCGACACCACGAACAGGCCGATGATCGTCACCGATCCCCACGGATAGGTGGTACCGCCCCAGCTGGTCGCCAGCGTCAGCCCGGCCGCACCGAGGCCGACCAGCACGATGCCTGCGTAGTCGAGTACCGGCCGCGCGGTGCGTGCGAGTTCGGGGATCGCGACCGCCGCGATGCCGAGCACCACCACCGCCACGGGAACGTTGATCCAAAAGGCCCAGCGCCAGGTCAGGTGGTCGGTGAACAGGCCGCCCAGCAGGGGGCCGATGACTGTCGTGACGCCGAACACCGCGCCCAGGGCGCCCTGGTAGCGACCGCGTTCGCGAAGCGGGATGACCTCACCGATGACCGCCACCGCGGTCACCGTGATCGCGCCGCCGCCCAGACCCTGCAGCGCGCGCGACGCGACGAGCATCCCCATGGACTGCGCCAGCCCGCACAGCACCGACCCGACCAGGAACAGCAGCACCGCGACCTGGAAGACCCGCTTGCGCCCGAAGATGTCGCCGAGCTTGCCCACCACCGCGGTGACGATCGTCGACGCGAGCAGATAGCTGGTGACCACCCAGGCCTGGTGGCCGGCACCGCCGAGGTCGGCGACGACGGTCGGCAGCGCGGTCGCGACGATCGTCTGATCGAGCGCGGCCAGCAACATGCCGAGGACGACTGCGGTGAACACCAGATTGCGCGAGCGGACATCCATCTGCTCGGGAGGGCTCACCTTCTCGGCTACATCTGTCACCGCTCGGTTCTACCCGCAGCGGCTTTGTTCGACACCAGATCCAGCTGTGAGGAAGATCAGCGCAGCGTGCTGGCGAGCGCCTCCAGGGTCTCCGCCGTGGTGTAGCGGGGACGCCACCCCAGCTCGGCCTTCGCCTTCTCGGTGTCCATCACCACCGACGTTCGCCCGGCGTGCAGCCACTCCAGCGCCGACGGCACGAAGGGCAGCGCGGACAGGACTTCGGACGTGACGACGGCCGCGGCGCGGGGGACTCTGATCGGCAGCGCGCCGAACGCGTCGCCGACCTGCGACATCGACACCACGCCGTCGCCGGCGATGTTGTAGGCCCCGGGAGGGGCGGTTTTCGTGGTCACCGCCAGCGCGATGGCTGCGGCGACGTCGTCGTGGTGCACGAGCTGCAGCGGGGTGCCGGGATCGGGAAACGGGCGTAGCACGGGCAGGGCCGCCGTGATGCGCCGGACCGGTCCGGGCAGCTTGTTCCACGGCATCGCGTCGGCGAGGGCGGGCGCGTGCGGGCCGGCGACGATGCAGGGCCGCAGCACGTAGACCCCGAGATCCGAGCCCGCCGTGATCTCGGTCAGCGCGGCCTCGCACGCGGCCTTCTGCTCGGAGTAATAGTGCTCTTCCGAGCCGCGGGGCGCGACGTCCTCGGTGATCGGCACCGGGTTGTCGGCGTGGTAGCCGTAGGCGGCGACCGAGGACGTGTAGACGAGGCGGCCGGGGCGGGCTGCGGCCACGGTCGCCTCGAACACGTTGCGGGTGCCGGCCAGATTGACGCGGGCGCTCTCGCTGCGGCTGCCCATGATGATGAAGGCCAGGTGGACGACGACGTCGACGTCGGCGACGAGAGCGTCGACCGCGTCGCGGTCGAGGATGTCACCCTGGCGGTAGGTGGTCTTGGTCCAGTGCTCGGCCGCGGGATCGAACGGGCGCCGCGCCATGCCGACGATCGCCTCGACATCGGGATGGTCCTCGAGTGCCGCGATCGCGGCCTTGCCGATCTCCCCGGTGGGTCCCGTCACGCCGACGCGCACAGCCATGCCGGGCAGATTGCCGCTTAATCGGGGTTCGAAACCGCAGCTGCCGTCATGACGACAATGGATGCCATGTCCCGAGAACTGTCGCTGGCCCTGGTCCAGCACGACGCCGCGAAGACCGTCGACGACTTCGGCCGTGACCTGCGGCTGCTGACGCGCCAGTATCCGGCCACGTCGCTGTTCGTCTTCCCCGAGCAACATCTGCTCGGGGACTGGGACCCGTGGGACCCGGCGAGCACGGAGCGACATGCCGAACCGCTCGACGGACAGCTGTGCCGCGCCGTCAGCGCGTTGGCCCGCGAGCTCGGTGTGTGGGTGGTGCCCGGCAGCATCCTGGAGCGCACCGACGACGGCCGTATCCACAACACGATGGTGGTGTTCGCACCGACCGGTGAGCTGGTGGCCGCCTACCGCAAGGCCTTCCCGTGGCGACCCGTCGAAACGACTGAGCCCGGCCGGGAGTTCGTCACCCTGCCTGTTGGGCAGGGGATCGTGGGGCTGACGGTCTGCTACGACGCGTGGTTCCCCGAAGTGTCGCGCCAGCTGTCCTGGATGGGCGCCGAACTCCTGCTGAACGTCGTGCTGACGCCGACGGCGGACCGTGCGCAGGAGGTCGTGCTGGTGCAGGCGAACGCGATCGTGAACCAGGTGTTCGTCGCCAGCGTGAACGCGGCGACGCCGCGCGGACAGGGGCGCAGCCTGCTGGTCGACCCGCAGGGGCGCATTCTCGCCGCGGCGGTGGGCGCCGAGCCGACTGTGCTCGCGGCGACCATCGACCTCGACGAGGTGGGCCGCACCCGGCGCCACGGCACAGCAGGGGTGACCCGGCCGTGGTCACCCTTCACCGAGACCGATGTGCCGATCGAGCTGCCGGTGTACGGCGGCAGGATCGACCCGGCGACGTGGACGCCGCAATGAGAAACGCCCCCCCGGTGAATACCGGGCGGGCGAATAATTTTGGCTTACAAAGACTTAAA
>JAEXZY010000124.1 GCA_023404955.1 Actinomycetes bacterium | reverse complement strand
CCGCCGCCCGGCCCCGCCCGGGCCCCACGGCCGCCTTTCTGGTATGGGGCGATCCGTCGCTCTACGACTCCACGATCCGGATCCTCGACCACGTGCAGGAGCTCGGGGTCGAGCTGGACTACGACGTGCTGCCCGGCGTGAGCGCACCGTCCCTGCTGGCCGCACGGCATCGTATCGTGCTGCACGAGGTCGGCCGGTCCGTCCACGTGACCACCGGACGGCGGCTGCAGGAAGCGGTCGAGGCCGGTCTCGACAACATCGTCGCCATGCTCAACCCCCCACCGCACCGCCTCGACTTCACCGGGCTGGACGATTGGACGATCTGGTGGGGCGCCAACCTCGGCGCACCTGGGGAACACCTGATTTCGGGCCGGCTCGGTGACGTCGCACCGCTGCTACCCGACGCCCGGGCAGCCGCTGCGCGCACCGACGGCTGGGTGATGGACATCTTCCTGCTGAGGCGTACTTGATGGCCGGCCTGCTGATCGCCGGCACCACCAGTGACGCGGGCAAGACGCTGGTCACCACCGCGCTGTGCCGGGCGTTCGCGCGCCGCGGTGTCAGCGTCGCCCCGTACAAGGCGCAGAACATGTCCAACAACTCGATGGTCGCCGACGGCGACGTGGAAATCGGCCGGGCGCAATGGATTCAGGCTCGGGCGGCCGGAGTCACCCCCGAGCCGGCGATGAACCCGGTACTGCTCAAGCCCGGCAGTGACCGGCGCAGCCACGTCGTGCTGATGGGCCGGCCGTGGGGAGAGGTCTCGTCAGCGGATTGGCTCGAAGGTCGCCGGGCCCTGGCCACCGCCGCGCACGCCGCGTACGACGACCTGGCATCCCGCTACGACGTCGTCATCGCCGAGGGCGCCGGTAGCCCCACCGAGATCAACCTGCGCGCAGGCGATTACGTGAACATGGGGTTGGCGCGGCACGCCGGCCTGGCCACCGTCGTGGTCGGCGACATAGACCGCGGTGGGGTCTTCGCCGCGTTTCTCGGCACCGTGGCATTCCTGTCGCCGGAAGATCAAGCCTTGGTCGCGGGCTTCATCGTGAACAAATTCCGCGGCGACCTGGCGCTGCTGCAGCCCGGCCTGACATCCCTCCAAAATGCAACGGGCAGAACGGTGTACGGAACCCTGCCGTGGCAACCGGACGTGTGGCTCGATTCCGAGGACGCTCTGGACCTGAGTGCGGCCCGCCGCCCCCGGCCCGGTGCACGCCGGGTGGCGGTGATCCGCTTGCCGCGCATCAGCAACTTCACCGACGTCGACGCGCTGCGGCTGGAGCCCGGACTCGACGTCGTGTTCGCCTCGCACCCCAACGCGCTGGCCGACGCCGACCTGATCGTGCTGCCGGGCACCCGGTCCACGATCGCCGACATGGCGTGGCTGCGTTCGCGTGGGCTGGCCGACGCCGTGATCGCCCACGCCGCGACAGGGAGGGCGCTGCTGGGCATCTGCGGCGGCTTCCAGATGCTGGGCCGGGTGGTCCGCGACCCCGCGGGCGTCGAAGGTGAGGCCACCGAGGTCCCCGGTCTTGGCCTGCTCAACGTCGAGACCGACTTCGTCGCCCAGAAGACATTGCGGCTGCCGTGCGGAAACTGGCATGGCACAACAGCATCGGGTTATGAGATCCATCACGGCCGGGTGACGGTGGGCAGCGCGGAGGAGGAGTTCCTCGGCGGCGCCCGTCGCGGACAGGTCTTCGGCACGATGTGGCACGGAGCCCTGGAGGGTGACGCGCTGCGCAGCCGGTTCCTCCACGAGACGTTGGGAATCGCACCCTCGGGCGTCTCGTTCCCCGCTGCGCGCGAGAGCCGGCTGGACCACCTCGGTGATCTCGTCGAAGGGCACCTCGACATCGACGCTCTCCTCGACCTGGCGTGGCGTGGTGCGCCGGCCGCTCTGCCGTTCCTCCCTCCGGGGGCGCCGTGAGAATCCTGCTGCTGGGCGGCACCGCGGAGGCTCGCGCCCTGGCCGACATCCTCACGGTCACCGACCACGTCACCACGTCACTGGCCGGCCGCGTTGCCAATCCCCGCCTGCCGGTCGGCGAGGTCCGCATCGGAGGCTTCGGCGGTATCGACGGGTTGTCCTCTGCGCTAGCGGATTTCGATGTCGTCATCGACGCCACCCATCCGTTCGCCAAGACGATCTCGGCCAATGCCGCAGCGGCGTGCGCGCACCGGGGAGTGCCGCTGCTGCGGTTCGAGCGGCCCGGCTGGGCAGACCGCACTCGCGATTCGTGGCAGTGGACGGCGTCCCACGACGAGGCCGCGGCGCTGGCCGCGCGGCTCGGCCGCCGACCGTTCCTCACGGTGGGACGGCAGGAGATGGCCCGGTTCATTCCCGCTTTGCGCGACCACGCGACGCTCGCCCGGGTGGTGCAGGCTCCCGATGAGGCGTTGCCGGCGAGCTGGCGGTTGGTGACCAGCCGCGGCCCCTACGCGCTCGCCGGAGAACTGGAACTCATGCGGGAGCACGCGGCCGATGTGCTCATCACCAAGGACTCGGGCGGCGAATTCACCTGGCCCAAGATGCAGGCCGCTGATCAGCTCGGCATCCCGGTCGTCATCGTCGCCCGTCCTACGCGCAGCGCCAACGTGCCGACCGTCTCGGACATCGACGACGCCGCCGCCTGGGTTCGCGCGCTCTCTACGATGAGCCGGTGAGGATCCTCGTCACCGGTGGCGTCCGCTCGGGCAAGTCCCGGCACGCCGAAGGGTTGCTCGCCGACGCCGGGGCCGTCACCTACATCGCTCCGGGCCGGGCCGCCGACGGCCGGGATCTCGACTGGGATGCGCGCGTGGCCGCGCACCGCGCACGCCGGCCGACGACGTGGTCGACCGTCGAGACCGCCGATCCGGTCCGCGCCCTCGACGACGCGGACGGTGCCGTCCTGCTGGACTGCGTGAGTACCTGGGTGGTCGCCGTCGTCGACGATGCCCAACTGTGGGAAGCGGATTCGACGCATGTGCACGACATCGTCGGCGCCCGCACCGAGGCGTTGTGCGAGGCTCTGCGGCGCACCCCCGATGCCGTGGTGGTGACCAACGAGGTCGGCCTGGGTGTGGTGCCCGCGCATCGCTCGGGGGTTCTGTTCCGGGATCTACTGGGCATGGTGAATCAGCGCGTCGCCATGGTGTGCGACGAGGTGCATCTCGTGATCGCGGGCCGGGTACTGCGACTCTAGGGCTCCAGAGTCAGCGCGCTCGGTAGCGCTCCTCGTGCACGACGGAATGCAGGGAGCTTCGAGCCCGCCAGCCGAAGCGTTCCAGGTCGGGCACGTCGGGGACGTCGGCCACCGGCCCGACGCACAGCCAGGCGACGGGACGCACGTGTGCGGGCATCCCGACCAATGCGCGGAGGAAGTCCTCGCGATAGAACGACACCCAGCCGACACCCAAGTCCTCGGCCGTCGCTGCGAGCCAGAAGTTTTGGATCGCGCACACCACGGAATAGAGCCCGGCGTCGGGGATGGCGTGGCGGCCGAGGACCTGCGCACCGCCGCGGGTGGGGTCGTAGCCGACCACGACACCGAGTCCGGATTCGCAGATCCCCTCGATCGTGATACGCGAAAACGTTTCGGCGCGTTCGCCGGTCAGCGTGGAGGCGAAGACCTCGCGTTCGACCGCGACGTGGTCACGAAACGCGCGCAGGGTCTGCGGCGAACGCACCAGCACGAAGTCCCACGGCTGGCTCATGCCGACCGACGGGGCGGCGTGCGCGGCCAGCAGCACGCGTTCGAGGACGTCGTCGGACACCGGTTCACCGGTGAACTCGCGGCGGGTGTCGCGGCGCCGGCGGATCACGTCGTACAGGTCGGTCACGGGCGGATGGACCGATCCCGCGCCGGGTCGTACAGGTGACTCTCCCCGGCGCACGGATCGGTGCGATCTGCCATCGCTCGGCCCACGAGAATCACTGCGGCAGAGCGAAACCCAGCTGCCGCGACGGCGTCGGCGATGTCGGACACCGTGCCCCGCAGCACCACCTCCTGCGGCTGGGACGCGCGGTACACGACGACGACGGGGCAGTCCGGTCCGTAGTCGGTGCTCAGCTCGGCCATCAGCTCCCTGATACGGGTGACGGCCAGATGCAGCACCAGCGTGGCGCGGGTGGCGGCGAAGGCGGCGAGCGATTCCGTGTCGGGCATCGCGGTCGAGCGCTGCTGGGTGCGGGTCAGGACCACCGACTGGGCGACCAGGGGCACGGTGAGTTCGCGCCCGACGCGGGCGGCGGCGGCCGCGTAGGCGGGCACTCCCGGAGTGACGGTCCACGGCACGGCGGCCGCATCGAGCCGGCGGGTCTGCTCGCTCACCGCGGAGTACAGCGACGGATCGCCGGACACCAGTCGCACGACGCGACGCCCGGCCCGGTGGGCGGTCACGATGCGCTCGACGATGCCGTCCAGGTCGAGGTCGGCCGTGTCGACGAGGTCGGCGCCGGGGGAGCAGTGCGCGAGCACGTCGGGATCGAGATAGCTGCCGGGGTAGAGCACGACGTCGGCGTCGGCCAGCAGGTGCGTGGCCCGCACCGTCAGCAGGTCGGCAGCACCCGGGCCGGCACCGACGAACTGCACAACCCGGTCGTCATCCATCGACCCGAAGTGTAGGGCAGGGCTCCCGGACCGCCGGCTCCTCCAGGCCGCCCACGCGTCCGGTGGCGCGGGCCACCAGCGGGCTCAGCGCACCGACGATCCCGAACAGGGTCGCCGCCACGACCGCACCGGCGGGGCCGTGCGCATCGGTGGCCGCGCCTGCTGCTGCGGTGCCCAAGGCCGCACCGATCAACGCACCGCTGTGCAGCCAGCCGAACGCCTCGGTGGCCACATCGTCGTCGACGTCCTGCGACACCATGAAGTACAGCGCCGACATCGCCGGTGCGAACCCCATCCCGGAGACGAACAGGGCACACATCTGCAGGGCCAGGCTGTGGGTGAGACCGAACGTCGCGGTACCGACTGTCACGACGGTCAGGGCTGCGACGACGCCGCCCAGCCCGAGGCGTCGGTGTCCGAACGTGAGGCCACCGACGACGGATCCGACGCTGGCCAGCGCGATCGCGAGGCCCGCGGTCAGACCGCTGTTGCCGAGCTCGGCGACCACGCCGACCTCCAGCGCGGTGAACGAGCCGACGAGGGCACACCCGGCGACCATGGCGAGCAGCACGCTGCGGCGGAGAAGCACCCGGCCGCGACCGCGGGCACGCGGGCCTGAACTCGGGCGCAGTCCGCGTGCGCTGGCGAGGAACCACGCCGTGCCCACCACCGTGATCGCGGCCGAGGCGATCAGCGGCATCGCGGTGGACACCAGCGTCGAGAGCGACATGGCCGCCACGGGACCGATGACCCAGATCATTTCCTGCGCGGTGGTGTCGAGCGCGAACAGCGCACGGACCCCGTCGCGGGGCAACATCTGGGGGTAGAGCGCACGCACCACCGGCATCAACGGCGGTACCGACGCTCCGACCAGCAGACCCAGAGCCATCAGCGGTGGGCCGGAGAACGTCGCGGCGGCGAGGCCGAGCATGCTGGCGCCGTTGACCGCGGCGCACACCGCCAGGGTCGTCGCCGTCCGTTCGCCGCGTCCGGCGAGCCGCGACGTGAGCGGCATCGCGACCGCTTCGCCGATGGTCAGGCAGGCGACCACCACACCCGCAGTGGCGTAGGAGCCGGTGCGGTGTTCGACGTGCACCAGGATCGCCAGCGACAGCATGCCCAGCGGCAGCCTCGCGAAGAGCTGCGCCGCGGTGATGGTGGGGACGCGGGGGACGCGAAACAGTTCCCGGTAGATCCCCATGCGCGGACTGTACCGTCCAGACGGTGCAGTAAACCAACGGGTTTTAGGCTGGCTGCATGTCCTCGCGTGATCGCGTCCTCGATGCCTACGCAGACCTGCTCGCCGAAGAGGGGGAGCGGTTCGCCACTGTCGACGCGGTGGCGGCACGCGCCGGGGTGTCGAAGGGCGGCGTGCTCTATCACTTCCCGTCGAAAGATCACCTCGCGGCCGCGGTGTGTGAGCGGCTGGCGGTGCTCGCCGCCGAGGACGCGGGCGCGATGCGTGCCGCGCCGGAGGGGCCGGCGCGCTACTACGTGCGCTCGTCCCACGACGCGGGCACTCCGCTCGATCGGATCCTGGTCGCGGCGTCCCGGCTGCGGCAGGCCGGCGACGCCCGAGCCCGGGCCGCGATCGAGTCGGCGGCGGCGGAATGGCTCGCGATCCTGCACGAGGCGATCGGCGACCTCGACACGGCACGAGCGGTCAAGCTGATCGGCGATGGTCTCTACTACAACGCGCTGCACCGGGCACTCGGCGGCCAACTCGTCGCCTCGGCTGCCGACGAGGGACTGCTCGTGGTGATCGACCGGATGATCGCCGCTGCCCCTGCGCCCTGACCCGTTGTGGTCAGCTGCGTGGCGGGCTCGTCGTTCCGCGCACCACGAGTGTGGGCTCCAGCACGACATCCCTGCCGTGGTCGCGGCCGTCGACGAGCATCGTCACCGCGAGTTCCACCGCTCGACGGGCGATGTCGGGCGCGTCCTGATGGATGGTGGTCAGATCGATACGGGGGTTCTCCGAGAGTCGGCTGTCGTCGTATCCGACGAGCGAAACCTGCTCCGGCACAGCCACTCCGGATCGGGTGAAGACGTCGAGAATGCCGAGGGCGCATCGATCGTTTCCCGCCAGCACCGCCGTCGGGAGCTCGGCTGCGGCCAGCATCGTGCGTGCCGCGGCAGCGCCTGCTTCCTCGTTGTGCGCGCCGGCGATGACGGTGATCTCGTCGGTCAGACCGTGCGCGCGCATCGCGGCCCGGTAGGCCCGCGAACGGTCGGCCGATCCCGGATCGGTGCCACCGTCGACGTGGTGGATGCGGCGGTGGCCCAGATCGACCAGGTAGTCGACCGCCTGCCGCATTCCCTTGGCATCGTTGGTGCGCACGGTCGCGAGCGGAACGTCCGGCTGCAGCCCCGGTAACCGGCGCCCGGCCACCACCAAGGGCACCCGCTCGGCCAGGCGCAGCAGATCGGATGGGGCGGCGCGTGGACCGAGGAGCAGCAACGCCCCGCAGCGATGACTGATCAGCGAGTCCACCACGGCAGCTTCGGTGCGGTCCGGGAGGTTGGCCGACAGCAGCACCTCATAGCCCAATTGTTCTGCGGCAGGGTAGATTTCGGTGACGAGTTCGGCTTGGAAGAGCTGGCGCACGTCGATCATGACGCCGATCGTGCGGCTTCGGCCCTGGGCCAGGAGGCGGGCCGCGGAATCGGGCCGGTAGCCGATCTCCTCGGCGATGGCGAGGACTCGCTGGCGGGTCTCGTCACTGGCGCCCGGCTTGCCGTCGAGGATGAAGGACACCAGCGTGCGCGACACCCCGGCGCGTTCGGCGACGTCGGCCATCGTGGGGCGGCGCCTGCGGGTGGTGTTCACGATCGAGTTCCTTTGTCCGGGGTGACTGCCGAACGTGACGGTTGACACAGTCGGGCGGCGAAGTCATAGTAGACCTCACGCGCGTTACTAACGCGCGTTAGTCACCGAAGCGAGGTTCCCCGTGTCCCACCCTGATGCACCCGCGAGTACGGGTCGCTTCCTCACCAAGCTCACCGTCATCGCCACCCTCGGCGGCCTGCTGTTCGGCTACGACACCGGTGTCATCTCCGGTGCTCTGCTCTACATGAAGGACGACCTCGACCTGTCGGCGTTCGGGGAAGCGACCGTGGTCAGCTCGCTGCTGTTCCCGGGGGCGGCGTTCGGCGCACTGTTCGGCGGCCGGGTGGCCGACCGGGTGGGCCGCAAGCGCACGCTGCTGATGTGTGCCGGACTCTTCCTGGTGGGCGCGATCGGATGCGCGCTGGCGCCGAACGTGCAGATCATGGTGGCCGCGCGCATTGTCCTCGGCCTCGGAGTCGGCGCGGCCGCGGTCACCTGCCCGCTCTACCTCGCCGAGCTCGCGCCCGCTGACCGGCGCGGACGGATGGTGACGATCAACGAGCTGATGATCGTCACCGGCCAGATGCTCGCTTTCGCCACCAACGCACTACTCGACCATCTCGTCCACGACCCGCACGTCTGGCGCACGATGCTCGCGGTCGCCGCGGTCCCCGCGATCGCCCTCCTCCTCGGCATGCTCATCCTCCCGGACTCCCCGCGTTGGTATGCCCTCCAGGGACGGCTGGCCGAGGCGCGTGACGTTCTGCGAATGAGCCGGACTCCCGGCGAGGCCGACGCGGAGTATGCGATCGTCGTCGACCACACCCGGCACATGCTCAAGACCACCAGCACGCCGTTCACGGTGATCCGCGACGTGCCGTGGATTCGACGTGTCGTGCTCATCGGCTGCGGCCTGGCCATCGTCCAGCAGGCCACCGGCATCAACACCGTGAACTACTATGCGCCAACGATTCTCGAGCAGAGTGGGCTGGGGGTCAGTGCAGCGCTGGTCGCGACGATCGCGGTCGGGGTCACCTCGGTGGTCACCACGATCATCGGCATCATCCTGCTCGGCTACATCGGCCGCCGGACGATGCTGCTGATCGGATTCGCCGGCGTCGCCGCCTCGCAGGCCGCCCTCGCCGCAGTGTTCCTCATGTCCCCATCCGACCTGCGCAGCTATGTGATCCTCGGCTGCATGGTCCTGTTCGTCGCCTTCGTGCAGATGTTCATCGGGACCTGCGTGTGGTTGCTCCTCTCCGAGATCTTCCCGCTTTCGGTGCGCGGGTTCGCCATGGGTATCGCGGTGTTCGTGCTGTGGTGCACCAACGCGGTCATCTCGTTCCTGTTCCCGCTGCTGAACGATGCGCTCGGCTCCACCGGCACGTTCGCGCTGTTCGTCATCGTCAACATCGCCTCCTGGATCTTCGTGCACCGTCTCGTCCCCGAGACCAAGGGCACGACCCTCGAAGAACTCGAAGAACGCCTCGAATCCCACAATGCGGAAAGGATTTCCCTATGAGCACCATTCGCGTCGGCTCTGCCCCGGACTCGTGGGGGGTGTGGTTCCCCGACGATCCGCAGCAGACGCCCTACGCCCGGTTCCTCGACGAGGTCGCTCGATCAGGCTATGAATGGATCGAGCTCGGACCCTACGGCTACCTGCCCACCGATCCGGAGAAACTGTCGGCAGAGCTCAGCTCGCGAGGTCTGAAGCTCTCGGCCGGAACGGTTTTCGAACACCTGCACCAGGACGACGCCTGGGATGCGGTCTGGACGCAGATCGAGGACGTGGCACGACTGACCGCCGCGGTCGGTGGTGCACACGTCGTTGTCATCCCGGAGATGTGGCGCGATCCGTCGACCGGAGCCGTGCTCGAAGACCGGACGCTCACCGCCGAGCAGTGGCGCAAGAAGACCGAGGGCATGAATGCACTCGGTAAGGCGATGTTCGAAACCTACGGTGTCCGAGCGCAATACCACCCGCATGCGGACTCGCACGTCGACACCGAAGAGAACGTCTACCGCTTCCTGGACGGCACCGACAGCCGGTATGTGAACCTCTGCCTGGACACCGGGCACATCTCGTACTGCGGTGGCGACAACATCGCGATCATCCGTCGCGCACCCGAGCGCATCGGGTACCTGCACCTCAAGCAAGTGGATCCCGAGGTGCGCGCCAAGGTCGAAGCCGAAGACCTGCCGTTCGGCGAGGCCGTCAAGCTCGGCGCCATGATCGAACCGCCCCTGGGCATCCCGGACATGCCGCCGCTGCTGGCGGAGATCGAGCGTCTCGGCATCGACGTGTTCGCGATCGTCGAGCAGGACATGTACCCCTGCGAGGTCGACGCCCCGCTCCCCATCGCCCAGCGCACCCGGTCCTACCTCGGGTCCTGCGGCATCCCCTCCGTCACCTTCCGTTAGGAGCCGACCCATGTCCGCCTCTGGAGATTTGCGCATCGCCGTCCTCGGTGTCGGCCTGATGGGCGCCGATCACGTCGCCCGCATCCAGTCCAAGATCTCCGGTGCCCGCGTCGCCGTGGTCAACGACTACATCACCGAAAAGGCCGAGGAGATCGCCGCCGGCATCCCCGGCTGCCGCGCGATCACCGATCCGCTCGATGCGATCGCCGATCCCGACGTCGACGCCGTGGTGTTGGCGACGCCGGGGCCGACCCACGAGAAGCAACTGCTGGCCTGCCTGGAGCACCGCAAGCCGGTGCTGTGCGAGAAGCCGCTCACCACCGACGTCGAGACCTCACTGGCGGTGGTGCGCCGCGAAGCCCAACTCGGGGTGCGCCTCATCCAGGTCGGATTCATGCGGCGCTTCGATCGTGAATACGCCGAACTCAAGGCACTCATCGACAGCGGTGAGCTCGGTGCTCCGCTGCTGCTGCACTGCGTGCACCGCAACCCCGCGGTGCCGGATCATTTCGACTCGGCGATGACGGTGCGGGATTCTCTCGTCCACGAAGTGGACGTCACCCGGTTCCTGCTCGGCGAGGAGGTCA
Source organism: Actinomycetes bacterium (assembly GCA_023404955.1). Lineage (GTDB taxonomy): Bacteria > Actinomycetota > Actinomycetes > Mycobacteriales > Mycobacteriaceae > Mycobacterium. The sequence continues at coordinate 38,937 of JAEXZY010000124.1, read as the reverse complement.
CGTCGATCCAGATCGTCACGCCGACACCGAATCCGTCTGCCCGCGAGGGGTTGTTCGATCCCCAGTTCGCGATCCTGCGCACCACCAGTGGCAAGCACGTCGATGTCGAGCTGTTCGTCACCACCGGGGTGGCCTACGAGGTGCGGACCGAACTGGTGGCCGAAAAGGGCAGCGCGATGATCGGTCTCGACGTCGGCCTGGTTCGCAAGAGCGCACCCGGCACCTGGGGTGGCGTCATCACGCCCGGGTTCCGTGAGCGTTTCGGCAGTGCCTACGACACCGAAATCCAACGGTGGGTCGACGCCGTGCGCCGTGGCGCCACCACAGGAACCTATGTCGACGGCCCGGGCGCGTGGGATGGCTACGCCGCGACCGCGGTCTGCGAAGCCGGAGTGCAAGCCCTGACGTCCGGACAGCCCGTCGCGGTGACCATGGTCGACCGCGCCTCGATCCCCGGAGCGTGACCGCGTGAAAATCGCACTCGACCCCACCCCGTTCCACCACGACCACTCGCTGCTCGACCTGCCGGCGGTGGTGGCGGAACTCGGCTACGAACACCTGCAGTTGACTCCGCACCGGGATTTCATCCCGTTCTTCAACCATCCGCGCGCCGACGACGCGCTGGTGGCCAAGTTCCGCGCGGCGTGCGCATCCGCAGGTGTGGGCATCGCATCGGTGCTCCCTGTGCTGCGCTGGTCGGGACCGGACGAGGACGCCCGGGAGGCGGCCGTGCGGAACTGGAAACGCGTCGTGCAGATCACCGTCGACCTCGGGGTGAACGTGATCAACACCGAGTTCTCCGGCCGGCCGGAGAAGGCCGAGGAATCCGAGCGAGCCTTCTTCCGGTCGATGGAAGAACTCCTGCCGCTGTTCGAGCGAGAAGGTATCGATGTGCGCATCGATCCGCATCCCGATGATTTCGTCGAGGACGGTCTGGAAGCGATCCGCATCATCCGTGGCGTGAACTCACCCCATATCGGGATGGTGTACGTCGCGTGCCACTCATTTCACATGGGCGGCAACATGTCGGAGATCATGACGGACGCGGGAGATCTGCTGCGGCTGGTGCATGTCGCCGACACCATGGACCATCACCGCTCCCACGGTCTGCGCTACATCACCAACCCGCCGGGTAATCCCGTGCGTGTTCATCAGCACCTCAAGATCGGTGACGGCGACGTGGACTGGGACCAGTTCTTCGGCGGTCTGGCCCGACTCGGTTTCTACGACCGGGACGACACCGTGATGGTGTCGAGTGTCTTCGCCGAGGACGAGACCGCTAACGAGGTGTCGCGCTATCAACTGAAGACGATGACCGACTACGTGGAGAAGTACCGATGAAGCTCGGCGTGTACACCGCGATCCTGCACGACAAGCCGCTGCGCGAGGCACTCGAGACGATCTCCTCGCTCGGTCTGATCGGGGCCGAGATCAATGCCGGCGGGTTCCTGCCCACGCCGCACCTGCCGGTCACCGGTCTGCTGTCCGGCGAGGTGTCGCCGGCGGAGTACCTGGCGGTGTTCGATGACACCGGGGTGTCGATCGCCGGCCTCAACTGCAACGGCAATCCGCTGCATCCGGACCCGGAGGTGGGGCCCGACGACGCCGACGATCTGCGCATTGCGATTCGGGTCGCGGGAATGCTCGGTGTCGACCGGGTGGTGACGATGTCCGGTCTGCCACAGGCGCATCCCGGCGGAGAATGGCCCGCCTGGCATGTCAACACCTGGGACTCGGGCTCCCTGGACTCACTGGACTACCAGTGGGACGAGGTGGCCTTGCCGTTCTGGTCCGACATCGACAGCCTGGCCCGGGAGAACGGCGTGACGGTGGCCATCGAGATGCATCCGCAGAATCTGGTGTTCAACCCGCCGACACTGAAGCGACTCGTCGATCGCATCGGAGCGACGAGCATCGGTGCAGAACTGGATCCGTCGCACCTGTTCTGGCAGGGCATAGATCCCGTCGCCGCGATCGAGTGGCTCGGTCCGCTGGTGGTGCACGCGGCCGCCAAGGACACCCGAATCAACGAGAACTGTCGTGTCTACGGCGTCCTCGACGAGCGCTTCACGCGAATTCCTCTGGCGCAGAATCCCACTGGGCTGGGCGGCAGGCACGTCGTCAACAAGTGGCCCGAAGACTCGTCGTGGGATTTCGTGGCAGTGGGTCGGGGCCACGACGTCGACTTCTGGCGTCGCTTCCTGCTGGCCCTGGCGGATGTCGATCCCGACATGTGGGTCAACATCGAACACGAGGACGTGGCGTTCGGTCCACTGGAAGGCCTGCAGATCGCCGCCCACACACTGAAGGCCGCCGACGCCGTCCTGAGGTGACAGTGTGGCCTGACTGCGCGACGTAGGATTGCAGTGTCGAGAACAGGCGTAAACACAATGCTGCCGAGCGACGTCGCCAGCTGTGCGACGCCGCCATAGCTTTGCTCGCCGACCAGGGTCCCCGCGGATTGAGCCACCTCAAGGTCGACCGTCACGCCGGCGTCCCCGACGGCACCACGTCGTTCTACTACCGCACCCGGGCCGCGCTGTTGCACGGAATCGCCGACCAATTGGTGCGCTATGACGCGGAGACCTTCACCGAGGTGTTCAAGGATGCCCCGAACAGCAGCGGGGAGGTCATCGCGAGGATGCTGGCCGACCAGATCCTGTCCGTCGGGCGCGAGCCACAGTTGTCACGGACCAGGGCGCGCCTGGAGCTGACGATGTCGGCGCGCCGCGATCCCGGCATCGCGTCGGGTTTCCGCCAGATCTCGGAGAGTTACCGCGCTTTGGCAGAACGATTGGTGATGGCGCTGCACCACGCCAACGGCATCGAGATGGATCGCGCACTGTGTGACGAGCAGACCTCGGTGCTGCTGACCTACCTGAGCGGGCAGGTGTTCGCGCTGGCCAACGAATCCCCGGACGTGCTCACCCGCGAGGACATCGAGCGACAGATCCACGCCGTGATCATGGGGGTGGCCGCGGAGCGTGCGGCCCGTCAGACGCCGAGCAGTGATTCCAACGGCGTGCGGGCGAAGTAGATCGCGAACCCGACGGCCACCACCCACAGCAGCGGGCTGATCTCGCGGGCCTTGCCCGCGGCGGATCGCATCACGACCCAGGAGATGAACCCGACACCGATGCCGTTGGCGATGGAATAGCTGAACGGCATCACAGCCACGGTGAGGACGACGGGCAGCGCGACCGAGAATTCCGAGAGGTCGATGTGTCTCAGATGCGACACCATCATCGCTCCGACGATCACCAGCGCCGCTGCGGCCACCTCCGTCGGCACGATCGACGCCAGCGGTGAGACGAACATCGCGGCGAGGAACAGCACGCCGGTGACCAGGTTGGCGAGGCCGGTGCGCGCGCCTTCCTCGATGCCCGCCCCGGACTCGATGAACACGGTGTTCGACGACGACGACGTGGCGCCACCGACCACGGCCCCTGCACCTTCGACGACGAGCGCGGCCCGCAGACGCGGGAAATTGCCCTGCGCGTCGGACAATCCGGCTTCCCGGGACAGGCCGGTCATCGTGCCCATCGCGTCGAAGAAGTTCGCGAACACCAGCGTGAAGATGAGGATCACCGCGGCGATCACGCCGATCCGGCTGAAGCTGTTCAAGCTGAACTCGCCGACCAACCCGAGATCGGGTAGTGCGAACGGAGACCCGGACAACGTCGGCACCGACAGGGACCACCCACCGGGCTTCTCGGTGGCCGAGCCGAGGTGCCAGATCGCTTCGATGACGACGGCGACGACGGTGCCGGCCACGAGCCCGATGAGGATGCCGCCGCGCACGCGGCGGGACACGAGAATGCCCGTCAGCAGCAGCGTGAGGATGAAGACCAACGTCGGCACGGTGGTCAGAGAGCCCAGTCCGCCTGCGCCCAATCCGACCGGGGGAGAGGCCAATCCGGTCGAGGAGATGAAACCGGAGTCGACCAGGCCGATGAACAGGATGAACAGTCCGATACCCGCGGTGATGGCCAGCTTCAGCGGCATCGGCACCGCGTCGAAGATGAGGCGGCGCAAGCCCGTGACCGCGAGCAGCACGATGATCACACCGTTGATGACCACCAGGCCCATCGCTTCGGCCCAGGTCAGTTCACCGACGACCGTGGTGGCCAGAAACGAATTGATACCCAGGCCGGCGGCGAAGGCGAACGGCAGCCGCGCGATCAGTCCGAACAGGATCGTCATCGTGCCCGCGGCGAGCGCGGTCGTGGCCGACACCTGCGCGAAGTCCAGCGACTGTCCGCTGACGTCCTTCGGACTCGACAGGATGATCGGGTTCAGCACGATGATGTAGGCCATCGCGATGAACGTGACCACACCGCCACGTATTTCGGTGCCCAGCGTCGACTGGCGGGCCGTGATCTCGAAGAAGCGGTCCACTCGGTTCATCGGCGGCTCAGTACTGTGACGTCGGAGCAGCAGGCGGCGGTGGGGCCACCGGCATGCACAGACCGGTGTTCAGGTCGAGCGCCTTACCCGGCAGGCAGAACGGCGTGCACCCGTAGATCACGCCGGTCTGGCCGGGCGGGCACGAACCGGGAGGCTGCGCGACGGCGCTCGGTGCCGCGGACAGGGCGACGACGGGTACGGCAAGGGTTGCGGCGATCATCGCCGCACCCAGAAGTCGTTGTCTGTCAATCATTGTCGTCCCCTCTCAGCGCGGCTTCCCGGTAGCGACGCGCGGCCCGGGCGTGGCGGTCACGACGTCGAGCACGAGCTCGGCGACCCGGGCGCGGTGGTCTTCTGCGCTGCCCAGCAGCGCGGCGTCGGTGTAGGCCCGCTTGTAGTACAGATGGGCCTGGTGCTCCCAGGTGAATCCGATACCGCCGTGCACCTGGATGGTGTCGTTGGCGATCTGTGTGAGGGCCGCCGAGCACACGGCTTGGGCGATGCTGACGGCCAGCGCCGGGTCGTCGGTGCCGTAGGTGAGCGCCCAGATCGCGTGGTAGGCGGTCGAGCGGGCGTGCTCGACGGCGATCAGCGCATCGGACAGCTTGTGCTTGACCGCTTGGAACGAGCCGATCGGGCGGCCGAACTGCAGACGGTTCTTCGCATAGTCGACGCTCAGATCGAGCAGATGCTGTGCTGCGCCCACCTGTTCGACCGCGAGCAGTGCCGAGCCGACGTGCAGAGCGTGGGCGATCACCCGATCCGCCTCGTCGGCGCCCGCGATCAGCCGTGCGGGCGCCTCTGTCAGCGTCACGGTGGCTTGTGGTCGGGTGGGGTCCAGCGTCGTCAGCCGAACCCGCTGCACCGCAGTGGAATCCGTGTCGACGGCGAACAGCGCGGTGCCGTCGGGGGCGTCGGCGGCGACAAGTAGGAGGTCAGCGGAGCCGGCGTCGACCACCCGTTCCACTGTGCCGGTGAGGCTCCAGTTTTCGTCCGCGGGCGCGGCGGTGACCTCGCCGATTGCGAACGCAGCCGTGCGCGTGCCGTCGGCCAACGAGTCGAGCAGATCAGATGGTGCCGATGCCGCGACGAGTGCCGGGATCGCGAGGTACACGGTGCCGACCAGCGGCCCGGGTGCGAGCGCCGCGCCGAGTTCCTCGATGGCCACCGCCTGATCGATCAGCGTGCCGCCGACGCCGCCGACGGATTCGGGCACCGCCAAGCCGAGCACACCCAGCTCGGTGCCCAGCCGCGTCCACACCGCCGGGTCGTAGGGCGGATCGGACTCCATCACCGCGCGGATCGCGGTCTCGTCGATGCGCTCGGCGCAGAACTTCCGCACCGCCGCGCGCAGCTGCTGCTGCTCGTCGGTGAAGACGAACTCGTCACCCGCCGCAACCTCGGCCATGGTGGTCTCAGCCACGCGGGATCTCCTTCCACGCCATCCCCGCATCCGCCCGCAGATCACCCGGCAGGCCGAGCACCCGCTCACCCAGGATGTTGCGCATCACCTCGGACGTGCCGCCTTCGATCGTGTTCGCCCGGCTGCGCAGGAAACGCTGCTGGATGGGTCCGCGGTAGTCGTCGGGGTCGCCGTCCCCTGCGCCGTACCCGTCGTAGAGCAGGCCTTCCGGCCCGAGGAAATCCATGCAGAACTCGTAGATGTGCTGGTTCAGCTCGGCGCCGACGAGCTTGCCGATCGATCCCTCGGGGCCGGGCCCGCCGACCGTGGCCGATGCGCGGGATCGTTCCGAGGTCAGCCGCTGCGCCTCGGCTCGCAGCCAGAGACTGGTGAGTCGGTCACGCAGCACCGCGGTCTGCCGGTCAGGGCGCGACGCCCACAGGTTCACCGCGTCGGCGATCGTTCCGGCGCCGCGCCGGCTCCCGCTGGCGCCCAGCGCGCTGCGCTCGTTCATCAGCGTCGTCATCGCCACGCGCCAGCCGTCGCCTATCCCACCCAGCCGGTGGGTGTCGGGGATTCGGGCGTCGCTGAAGTACACCTCGTTGAATTCGGCGTGGCCCGTCATCTGTCGCAGCGGGCGGGTCTCGACCCCCGGGCCGTGCATGTCGACGACGAAGTAGGTCAGGCCTTTGTGCTTGGGCGCATCCGGGTCGGAGCGCGCGAGCAACAGTCCCCATCGCGCCCGGTGCGCCAGGCTGGTCCACACCTTCTGTCCGTTGATCACCCACGCGTCGCCGTCGGCCACCGCGGAGGTCGCGAGCCCGGCGACGTCAGAGCCTGCGCCCGGCTCGGAGAACAACTGACACCAGATGTGCTCGGTGGTGGCCAGCGGCCGCAACAGTTCACGACGAACGTCGTCGGTCTGGGCGTGTTCACGGATGGTGGGCGCGGCCATGCCGTACCCCATCGGATTGAGGCCGAGCGGTACGGGACCTCCCGCGCCCTGCAGGATGCGGTCAGCGACCGCCTGCAGGCCACGGGAGACTCCGAGCCCGCCGAAGCCTTCGGGGAAATGCACCCACGACAGACCCGCGTCGAAGCATGCGCCCAGGTACTCCGGTATCGGCACCGTCCGCGGATCGTGCTCGCGCACGACCCGGTGTGCGGCCTCGGCTACCCGGTCAGCGTCGACGGCAGTGCCCATACGAGCACCTTAACCGGCGACGGCTACTCGTCTAGCCGGCGGTGAGCGCCGGACGTGCCAGGTCGGACCGGTGATGGCGCTGAAGAAGGTAACGGAGCCACCGAACATCAAGTAACACAGTGATCCTTACGCAGTCTTGGTGAGCAGGGGAAGAAGCTGACGCCGAGCGACCATTGCATCGGCGAAGTGATTGAGGGCCTCGGGAACGGAGCCGGCCGCGTCGAAGTCAATGCCGTGGGCCCGCAGGGTCTGCTCGACCGGGCGGCTGGCCACCAACGACCATTCCACACCGGCCGCGCTGCATGCGTCGTCCACGGCGAACAGGAGTGAAAGTGCCTCAGCGTCAAACGAAGTGACGGCGCTGAGGTCGAGTACGAACGGCTTCTCCGTGAGGACGAAGCGGCGCGTGTACTCGGTGGCGCGGGTGACATCGGCATCACTCAGCGCACCCGTGATCGTGACCACGGTGGCCAACTGGCGGCAATGCGCACGAATCTCGGCGCCACCGCAACTGAACGTCGGATTGCCGTACATCGCCGCCTCCCTCGATCATGTGCTGGATCAGGTCCGTCGTCGAACCTGACATGTCTCAAGGTAGGGGCCCAATTTAAGGCCGTGGGGAGTAACGACTAATACTTCGCTAAGAACTGCTTTCAGAGCCGCCAGCAAACTCGCCGGTAACTTCTAGCCGCGGCGCTGCTGCTGGGACCCGGTGTACCCGGCCCACGGGTTGTAATCAGCCAGCAGCTCCTGCTGCTCGGGCCGAAGCGGCTCGGGCACATGCTCGAGGTTGATACGGATGCGGTACCAGATCGAACTCGGTCCTCGCATTCCGTCGACGAGAATGTCTGTGGGAGCGAGCTTCTCGGCAGCCGCGGGATGCATTTCCTGCCACTGCGCCAACGCGGCCATCGCCTCGTCCTTGGTCTTGGTCCTGGCGACTTCGATCAACGGTTTGGTGGACTGGCGCCGGCCGTCGGTGACGCGGTGAGTGCCCCGGGGAGCTTTCTCGGCCGGACCGAGCCGCTCGGCCAACTCCAGCAGAGACTCCAGTCCGCCCGGGGTGTCGTCCATTCCCTCCCACGGGTCGCCCTGCTCGGCGAAGCGGCGCGGGACGGTGGCGATCGTGAACTCCTCGGGGCGGCAGCCGGCGACCTCATCCCAGAACAACGGCGTCGACACCCGCGCGTCAGGGGTTGCGCGCACCGAATACGCCGAGGCCACGGTCCGATCCTTGGCGTTCTGATTGAAGTCGACGAAGACGCCGTGACGTTCTTCTTTCCACCATCGCGCAGTGGCGGATTCGGGGGCGCGCTGTTCCACCTCCCGGGCCACGGCCTCGGCGGCCAGCCGCACCTGCTTGAACGGCCACCGGCGATGGATGCGCGCGTAGATGTGGAAGCCGCGAGACCCGGACGTCTTCGGCCACGCCACCAGGCCGTGGTCTTCGAGCACCTCCCGGGCCACGAACGCGACGTCGAGGATCTGCCGCCAGCCGACGCCCGGCATCGGGTCGAGATCGACCCGCAGTTCGTCGGGATGGTCGAGATCGTCGGCCCGCACCGGGTGCGGGTTGAGGTCGACACAGCCGAGGTTCACCGCCCAGATCAGCCCGGCGGGGCTGGTGAGCACCGCCTCCTTCGCCGACGTGCCCGACGCGTACTTCAACTCGGCGACATCGATGAAGTCGGGTCGCTTCTCCGGTGCTCGCTTCTGGAACACCGCCTCTTCGGCGATGCCCTTGACGAACCGTTTGAGGATCATCGGCCGCTCGGCGACCCCGCGCAGAGCACCGTCGGCCACCGCTGCGTAGTAGTCCATCAGATCGCCCTTGGTCACCCCGAGATCGCCGAAGACGACCTTGTCCGGATTGGTGATCGGCACCTGCTGCCCGCCGATCTCGAGCGACTCCCGGGCGGCCATTCCCTCATCGTAGGTTCCAGGCCGGTCTGCGACCCGCGTCACATAAAGTTGACCCATGTCCACGCTCACCGACCTGGCCGCCCAGGCGCTCGGCAAGATCACTCAGTCCGCGGAGATCTACTGGGACCGCGGCACCGCGGAGCTTCACTATGCCCGCAAGATGTTCGAGGCGGGTGCGCTGAAACTCGAACCGCCACAGGACATCGCCGCATTCCTGGCCGACATCCGGCGCTGGGGCGAGATCGGCATGATCCCTGCGCTCAACGCCCGCCGCACCCCGAACGCCGTCGCGGTGATCGACGACTTCGGTGAGATGACGTTCAAAGAACTCGACGACGCGGCAAACGCGGTCGCCAACGGACTGCTCGCCAAGGGCGTCAAAGGGGGCGACGGCGTCGCGATCCTGGCCCGCAACCACCGCTGGTTCCTGGTGTCGTGGTTCGGCGTGGCGAAGACGGGCGCGCGCATCATCCTGCTCAACAGTGAGTTCTCCGGGCCGCAGATCAAGGAGGTGTCCGAGCGCGAGGGTGCCAAGCTGGTCATCTACGACGACGAGTACACCGCCGCGGTCTCGCAGGCCGAACCCGCGCTCGGGAAGCTGCGCGCGCTCGGCGTGAACCCGGACAAGGACGAGCCCTCCGGCAGCACCGACGAGACCCTCGAGGAGCTGATCGCGCGCACCGGGGCGACGCCGCCGCCGAAGGTCACCAAGCACTCCTCGATCATCATTCTGACCAGCGGCACCACCGGAACCCCCAAGGGCGCCAACCGCAGCGCCCCGCCGTCGTTGGCGCCGATCGGTGGTGTGCTGTCCTCGGTTCCGTTCAAGGGCGGAGAAGTCACTTCGCTGCCCGCGCCGATGTTCCACGCGCTGGGCTTCCTGCACGCGACGGTCGCGTCGATGCTCGGGACTACGCTGGTGCTGCGCAGGCGGTTCAAGCCGGCGACCGTGCTCGCCGACATCGAAAAGCACAAGGCCACCGCGGTGGTCGTGGTGCCGGTGATGCTGTCCCGCATGCTCGACGAGCTCGACAAAACCTCGCCCAAACCCGATCTTTCGTCGCTGCGCATCGTGTTCGTCTCCGGTTCTCAACTCGGCGCCGAACTGGCCGCCCGGGCGCTCAAGGCGCTGGGTCCGGTGATCTATAACCTCTACGGTTCGACCGAAGTGTCGTTCGCGACAATCGCGGGGCCGCAGCATCTTTCGAAGAATCCGTCGACGGTCGGTCCGGTCGTCAAAGGGATGAAGGTCAAGATCTTCGACGACAACGGCAATGAGTTGCCACAAGGCGAGGTCGGTCGCATCTTCGTCGGCAGCTTCTTCCCGTTCGAGGGCTACACCGGTGGTGGCGGAAAACAGATCATCGACGGGCTGCTGTCCTCCGGCGATGTCGGCTACTTCGACGAGGACGGTCTGCTCTACGTCAGCGGTCGCGACGACGAGATGATCGTGTCGGGCGGCGAGAACGTCTTCCCCGCCGAAATCGAGGACCTCGTCAGCGGACATCCCGAGGTCATCGAGGCGACAGCATTGGGCGTCGAGGACAAGGAGTGGGGTCACCGGCTGCGCTGCTTCGTGGTGAAGGCCGAAGGCGCTTCGATCGACGAGGACGCCATCAAGGCCTATGTGAAGGAGAACCTCGCCCGCTACAAGGTGCCGCGCGAGGTCATCTTCCTCGACGAGCTGCCGCGCAACCCGACGGGCAAGATCCTCAAGCGGGAGCTGCGGGAGATGGACGTCGAGTAGCGGGCATGGAATACGAGTAGCGGGCATGAAATAGTCGCCGCGCCGCGGTGGTAGTACCCCTGCGTGAACATCGATCTCCACGGAAAGTCCGCACTCGTCACCGGTTCGACCCAAGGCATCGGGTTGGCCATCGCGCAGGGCCTGGCCTCGGCGGGCGCACGCGTGGTCGTCAACGGCAGGAGCCAGGACCGCGTCGATGCTGCCGTCGCCGGTATCGACGGTGACGTCGTCGGTGTCGCTGCCGATGTCGCTGACGCCGACGGCGCGCAGGCACTGCTCGACGAGGTGCCCGACGTCGACATCCTGGTGAACAACCTCGGGATCTTCGGCGCGGTGCCCGCGCGTGAGATCACCGACGAGCAGTGGCGCACCTACTTCGAGGTCAACGTGCTGGCCGCGGCTCGGCTGATCCGGCTCTATCTGCCCGGCATGGTGGAGCGCGGGTTCGGCCGGGTGCTGCAGATCGCCAGCGACTCGGCCATCGTGACACCTGCCGAGATGATCCACTACGGCGTGTCGAAGACTGCGCTGCTGGCCCTGTCTCGCGGGTTCGCCAAGGACGCGGCAGGCAGCGGAGTCACGGTGAATTCGGTGATCGCCGGCCCGACACACACCGCCGGCGTCGAGGACTTCGTGTATCAACTCGTCGACAAGTCCCTGTCCTGGGACGAGGCGCAGCGAGAGTTCATGCGCCTGCATCGCCCGCAATCGCTGATCCAGCGGCTCATCGAGCCCGAGGAAATCGCCAACATGGTGGTCTACCTCGCCTCCCCGCTCGCGTCGGCGACGACGGGCGGAGCACTGCGTGTCGACGGCGGTTACGTCGATGCGATCCTGCCCTGAACTGCTACTCGACCGCGCCGGCCATGATCGCTGACCCGGGAACAGCGAGCGTGAACAGCATCACCAGCATCAAGAACCAGCCGGCACCCTGCCAGGCCGCCCATCCGCGTTCTGCCTTCCACTCGCGATAGGTGCGCACGAACGCGCCCACTCCGCCGAGGAACAGGAAGGCCGGCACGAGCGACGCGGCGTATACCGAGTCACGTGCGCCGAAGGCGTAGAACGCGAACGCCAAGCCGGCCACGGCGACCACGACGACGGTGTAGATGACCGCCGCGCGCGCCGTGCCCGGCTTGTCGAACCGCTTCTCGGCGAAGTCACGGTCGTTGGTCATACCAGGCGGGTTCCCGGCGGGCTCTCTGGAAAACGTCAGCGGCCCCCGACGGACGTCGGGGACCGCTGTCGTCGGGCTGAGGGTCAGGACTTGCTGGCGGCCTTCTGGCGGGACTCCTGGGTCTTCGCCTCGGCACGGGCTGCCTCCGCCTCGGCTTCCTTCTGCGCCACGTCCTTCAGGGCGCGAGCCTTCTGCTGCTGAGCCTCGCCCTGCTCCTGCAGTCGGTCGTTGTCGAGCAGGATGCCGATCACCTGCTTGGACAGGCCGATGCTGCCGTCGACGAGCGCGCGAAGGGCCGCAATGGGGCCGCTGGTGCTGTCTGCCATGAGCTTTCCTTTCGTTCCGCCGCGCCGTTCAGGTCACGAGCGGCCCGATCTGCGGTGCGGCGAGGGTGAGTGCGGGCCTGCTTGCAGGGTGCCCATTACCGCTTGCAAAAGCGCGCAGTGTTAGCAGCGTCACTTCCGACGACTCGTACCGGACCGTGGTCCGTACCTTTACGGATCCCGCGGCAGTCCCAGCAGGCGTTCGGCGATGATGTTGAGCTGCACCTCCGAGGTACCGCCGTAGATCGTCGTCGCGCGGCCTGCCAGCAGGTACTCGGCCCACTTGCCGGACAGCTGTCCCTGATCGCCGACGGCCGCGTCGGTGCCGAACGAGGACACTCCGAACTCCGCGTACCCCTGGCCCGTCTTCATCGACAGCAGCTTGGAGATCGCGGCGGCCGGCATCGGATCGCCGCCCGCCAGCGTCAGCAGCGTCGAGCGCATGTTGAGCAGCTTGGCCGCGTGGCCTTCGGCGATCAACCGGCCGGCCTCGTTCTGTTCGATCTGGTCGAAGTGGCCGTCGCGGACGAACTCGACGAACTGGTCGAGGCTGGCCAGGAACGGCGGCTCGCTGCTTCCGATCGAGACGCGCTCGTTGGTCAGCGTGTTGCGGCTGACTTCCCAGCCGCGGTCGACCTCGCCGAGCACCATGTCATCGGGCACGAACACGTCGTCGATGAACACCGTGTTGAACATCGCGTTGCCGGTCAGCTCACGCAGCGGCTTGACCTCGACGCCTTCGGATTTCATGTCGAGCAGGAAGTACGTGATGCCCTGGTGCTTGGGAGCGCTCGGATCGGTGCGAGCCAGCAGGGCACCCCACGCCGAGAACTGCGCCCCGGTGGTCCAGATCTTCTGACCCGTGATCCGCCAGCCGCCGTCGACCTTCGTGGCTTTTGTGGTGAGGCTGGCCAGATCCGACCCAGCGCCGGGCTCGGAAAACAGCTGGCACCAGATCATCTCGCCGCGGAACGTGGGCGGGAGGAACTGCTGCTGCTGAGCCTCTGTGCCGTACGCGACGATCGACGGGATGATCCAGGCGGCGATGCCCATCTGCGGTCGCCTGACCCGGCCGGTGGAGAACTCCTGCGCGATGATGATCTGCTCGATCGGGTTCGACGCGCGGCCCCACGGCTTGGGCAGATGCGGCTGCACCCAGCCGCCCTCGGCGATCGCGGTGTTGCGCTCCTCTTTCGGAATCGCCTTCAGCGCAGCGACTTCGGCGCGGATCTCCTCGCGCAGCTTCTGGGTGTCGGGATCGAGGTCGATGTCGATCGAGCGCATCCCCGTCGTCGTCGCGGTGTCGACGACCTGCTGCGGGTAGTCGGCGTGTCGGCCGAACGCGGCCGCCAGCACGATGGCGCGCCGGTAGTAGACGTTGGTGTCGTGTTCCCAGGTGAAGCCGATGCCGCCGTGCACCTGGATGCAGTCTTGCGCGCAGTGTTGCGCCGCGACGGGAGCGAGGGTGGCTGCGACAGCTGCGGCGAACTCGAAGTCGGTCTTCGTGCTCGAATCGCCCTGCAGTTCCTCGTCGATCGCACGGGCGGCGTCCCACACGGCACTGGTGGCGCGCTCGGTCTCGGCGATCATCCCGGCGCATTTGTGCTTGATCGCCTGGAACTGGCCGATCGGCCGGCCGAACTGTTCCCGGATCTTGGCGTAGGCCGAGGCGGTGTCGGTGGCCCAGCGGGCGACGCCGATGCATTCGGCCGAGAGCACCGTGGTGATGATCGCGCGGGCAAGGTCGCGGCGCACACTGCTGAGCACCCGGTCGTCGCCGACCTCGACGGCGTTGGCGCGAACGTGGGCGATGGGGCGCAGCGGGTCGACGCTGGGCACCGACTCGATCTCGAGGGAGTCGGCGTCGAGCACAACCCATTCCTCGCCGGATTCGATGGCCACCGGCAGCACGAGCACCGACGCCTGAGCGGCGGCCGGTACCGCGCGGACTTCACCGCGGACCACCAGCCCACTGCCCTGGCGCGTGGCGGTCAGGCCGGAGTCGATGGCGTAGGCGGCGATCACCTCACCGGCGGCGAGGCCGCCGAGCACCTCGGCTTTGGGATCGTGTGCGGCGATCAGCGCGCTGGCGATCGCCGACGGCACGAACGGGCCGGGGACGGCGCCGTAGCCGAACTCGGCAGCGACGATCGCCAGTTCGAGGATGCCGAAACCCTGACCGCCGACGTCTTCTGAGAGGTGCACGCCCTGCAGACCCTGCTCGGCGGCGGCGCGCCAGAAGGACGGCGGGTTGGGGATCGGGGTCTCCAGCGCGTCGTGCAAGACCTCCGACGGCGCGACGCGCGCGACGAAGGACCGCACGGAGTCGGCCAGGTCGTTGTGCTCTTCGAGAATGGCGATGGGCATGGGTAGAACCCTCCATTGGGCTGGCTAACCGGTTGGTTGGGTCGAGGTTACCCCGGGACCTGGTTCACCAGGTTGGCTAGGTCCTTCCCGTCACGGAGTCGTTCACAGTTGTCCAGGGCCACCTCGAGGTAGCGGCGCATCGTGTCCGCGGTGTACCAGGTGACATGCGGGGTCAGCACGACGTTGGGCAGGGCCAGCAGCGGATTGTCCGGCGGCACCGGCTCGACGCCGAAGACATCGAGTCCCGCGGCCGCCAGGTGCCCGGACCGCAGCGCGTCGGCCAGTGCGGATTCGTCGACGATCGGCCCGCGGGACGTGTTGACCAGCACCGCGCCCGGCTTCATCGCCGCCAGCGCGTCGCGGCCGAGCAGGCCTCGCGTCGCATCGGTCAGGGGCAGGTGCAGCGAGACGATGTCGCACTCGGCCAGCAGATCGGCCAGCGTGCGCCAGCCGGGTGTGCCGTCGTCGCGGGTGCTGGTGTGCACCACCCGTGCGCCCATCGCTGTGACGATGCGCTCCACGCTGCTCGCGACATTGCCGTAGCCGACCAGCCCGACGGTGCAGCCGCCGATGTCGCGCACGGTGTCGCCGAGGCCCGGGTCCGGCGGCCAGCCCCTGCCCGCGCGGGTGGCGGCGTCGAGCTCGGGCAGCCGGCGCAGCGCCGCGAGCATCAATAGCAGCGTGCCCTCGGCGACCGAGGGGGCGTTCGCGCCGGGCATGTTGGCTACCGCGATGCCGCGCTCGGTGGCCGTGTCGACGGCGATCGTGTTCACGCCTGCGCCGAGCTTGTGCACCAGGCGCAGCTGACTGCCCAGCTCGATATCGCGGGCCGAGAGCGGTCGCAGCACGTGCCAGAGCACCTCAGCCTCGGGTAGGAGCCGATAGAACGATGCGTCGTCATCCTCGGCGCAGAACGTGACATCGAGCCAGTCACTCTGCGGGGCAACGAAAGCCGTGACCCGCTGACCCGGCACGAAGTGCGCCAGCACCTTGATCGGCGGCACGGCGATCTCCGTCAGTGCTGCGCGATCTCGATGTCGGAGAACAACACCCGGACACCGCCGGTGGAAACCTGCGCCATCGCCTGGAAGAACGCGCCGGCCTCGGGTGTCGCGACGGCGGCGCTCGCGGCGTCGTAGTCGGGATAGTAGAGGTCGATCATGCGGTAGGCCGGTGTCGGACTGCCGTCCTCTTTCGGCCACACGCGTGAGGTCTCCATCCGAACCCAGCCGGGAATGCGCTTGGCAGCCTCCAATTGCTGTTCCGGATAGGCAGATTCGAACTCCGCCGGATCGGTCGGGTTGTCGTAGATGACGGTGATCTTGGTTTCGGGCATTCGCTGAGCCTACGGGGTTCAGCGATGCAACGAGAGCCCGTCGACGATCTTGTCGACCACCTTGCGCTCCGCACGTACCGCAATTCCGACCAGGTCGAGTTGTTCGCGGGTCCTCGCCGAGACCTGCGCGCGGTTCGCCTCGTCATCGCCAGTGGCGAAGAGCGCCTCAGAGAAGATCGTCGGTGTCACGCCGCGTGCGATCGCCCTGTCGGCGGCGCGGTTCAACCGGGCCTGCGTCGCCTGGAACACCATCACCGGTTCGCCGAACATCGGCGAGTACTGGGTCCCGTCGGCGTCGCGGTAGGTCTGTCCGATCGACTCCGCGGCGGTCGCCGCGACGCCGCTGGCAAGGAACGCGGTCACATTGAGCTTCTGCCAGGTCGGCAGTGAATCGAGGAGGACGACTGCGATCTTGGTGTTGTGCCGAGGTCTGGCCGGCACCTGAACACTTTCCAGTAGTTCGGTCATGGTGCCTGAACTTAATACTTATTGAGCATGGGCAGACACTCTTCCGAACGTCGTACGTATGAAGCGTGCATAATCCATCCGTGGACGAATGGGATTCGGCAATTGTGGCTGCCCTGCAGGCAGATGGTCGGCGCAGCAATCGTGACCTGGCAGCGCACATCGGACTGTCCCCGTCCACCACGCTGGAGCGGGTGCGCGCGCTGCGTCAGCGCGGGGTGCTGGGCGAGGCGCACTACACCGTCGACTTCGCCGCGCTGGGCCGCCCGGTGCAGGCGATGATCACTGTGCGGCTGCGTCCGCAGTCCCGTCAGGTCGTGAACGGCTTCCGCGATTTCGTCCGGCAATTGCCCGAGACACTCCAGGTTTTCGTGACGACGGGCACCGAGGACCTGATCATCCACGTCGCCGTCGCCTCGACCGAGGCGCTGCGTGACTTCGTGCTCGACTCGCTGACCGGACGCCGGGAGGTTGCCGGCGTCCGCAGCGAGGTCGTGTTCGAGCACGTGCGCAACCACGTGATCACGCCGGCGCGGTGAGCCCTCAGGCGTCGACGGGATTCACCCGGCTGACGATCAGCGGGTCGGCGGGGGTGAACGGGAACGCCGGCAGGTCGTCGATGTGGGTTCCGAACGTGGCCGCCAGCACCGCACGGCTGTACGCGCTGGCCGACGCCTTGTAGCCGATGTCGGCGGGGAAGGGCTGATCGAAGAAGATCAGGAAGTGCCACGGATCCGAGCCGATGTTCTCGATGTGGTGCGGGTAGGCCCGAGGGATGAAGTACATGTCGCCGGCGTTCATGGTCCACGTGTTGAGCGTTCCGTCCGGGGTCATCATCGTCATGCGGGCCGTCCCGTGCCGCACGTATCCCATCTCCGCGGTCACCGGGTGCCAATGCGGTTCGCGCATACCGTCTTCGGTGACGCGCAGGCTGTACATCGAGATGTCCTTGAGGGCGGGCCAGAACTGATCGCGGGCGAAGCGTGCGTTGCCGCTCGCGTAGTTCAGACCGGGTGCCTGGGCCTCGATGTCGAAGGTGTGCGGATCGCTGAAGTAGGCCGAGGCCGGGATCTCCGGATCGCCGGTGCGGCCGGCCAGCTTGTGGTCGACGGTGCTGCGTCGGATCGTCGCGAAGTCCGCGGCGGGCAGGTCGTAGGTGTTGCCCAGCACCGCATCGGTGAACGCGCCGAACGTCGCCCCGAGGCCGAAGTCCTCGGGCCGCTCGTTGCGGAACGCGATGATGAACTCCGCCGCGTCGTCGCCGATGTTCTCGATGTGATGCAGTGCGCCGGAGTCGATGTGGAACATCTGGCCGGCGGTGACGATGAAGTTGGCGAACCGGCTGTGGTCGTCGAGGACCGACACCAGCGCCGTTCCCGCCACGCAGTAGGTGAGCTCGTTGGCGTTGGCGTGCCAGTGCGGAGTCCGCATCGCGCCCGGCGCAAGCACCACCCGCTTGATCGACAGATTCTTGAGCGTCGGCAGGTTGTCGGCGGTGACTCGTCGCATCGACCCGAAGTCGTTCTCCTCGACGATCTCCCCGTCGTGCAGTGATGTCGTGAACGGTGCGGTAACGGCGGTCATGGTGTCCTCCTGCGTGGTTGTGCGTCGACACCCACTCTCATCGATGGGAGGGCCCCTGTCATGGACGCTGGCCGCCACGACCGTTCCGGTTAACCGGAAAGTTCAGCCGTCGGTGCTGTAGAGGCGGGGATCGCCGAGCTGGTCGATCAGTGCCCCGAGCTGTGTGGCCAGTTCAGCGGGGCGCAACCGCAGCTCGCCGAACAGCCAGGCGCTCAGCGTCTGCGCAACGCCGCCGACCACGAAATGGGCTGCGGCCGCGATCCTCTCGTTCTCCTCCAGATGCAGGGCCTCCCGGGCGTGCTGGCCGGACAGGAGCGCGAAAAGCGCGCCGGACTCGGCGCGCTTGCGCACTACGACAGGGTTGGTCAGATGCGCGCTGAACAGCAGGCGGCCGACCCGGGCGTCCTCGGACACCACCGAGACGATGTTCTCCATCGCAGCACGGGTCCGCTGGGTCTGGGCCGCAGCGGCCATCGCCGCCTGGGTTGTCGTAGCGATATCGGAGACGACCTGGTCGAAGAGCGCTGCGACGAAGGCGTCCTTGTCCGCGAAGCTCTCGTAGAAGTACCGGGCCGCCAGGCCCGAGCGGGCGCACAGGGCGCGCACCGTGAGCTCCGCGGGGACAGGGGCACCGCCGAGCAGATCGAGACCCGCCTCGAGGAGGCGCCGTCGCCGCCCAGCCATCCGCTGCGACGCATCGACACCGCGATACGGACGGACCTGGGCCATACCCCATCTTGACACCCGGCCGGCTCGGCAACACAATCAGGAAACGCACGTTCGCAACTTTGGGCGACGGCGCGAGAGGAGCAACTCGTGGCGGTGCAGGACTCGGAGAGAACCAGGCACTCGGGAGGCGTGACGGCCGACGAGGGGATGCTGGGACTCGGGCTGCTGGCCGGCCCGGCCAACGTGATCATGCAGTTGGCGCGTCCCGGCGTCGGCTATGGGGTGCTCGAAAGCCGCGTCGACAGCGGCCGCGTCGACCTGCATCCGATCAAACGGGCCCGTACCACGTTCACCTATCTCGCCGTGTCCACCAACGGCACCGAGGCCCAGAGAGACGCGTTCCGCCGCGCGGTGAATCGTGCTCACGCGCAGGTGTATTCGCTGGACGACAGCCCGGTCACGTACAACGCCTTCGACAAGGATCTGCAACTGTGGGTGGGTGCCTGCCTGTACAAGGGCGTGGTCGACGTGTACCGGCTCTTCGTGGGCGAGATGGACGCCGGCACCGAGGCCAGACTCTTCGAGCAGGGCCGCAAACTGGGCACCATGCTGCAGGTGCCCGAGGAGATGTGGCCGACCGATCCCGCAGCCTTCGAGCGCTACTGGCAGGAGTCGCTGGACAAGGTGCACATCGACGACACCGTCCGTGAGTACCTCTACCCGATCGCGGTGTCCCGGGTGCGGGGAGTGCGGTTGCCCGGGCCGCTGCAGCGCCTGGCCGAACAGACCGCGCTGCTGATCACCACCGGGTTCCTACCGCAACGTTTCCGTGACGAGATGCAGCTGGTTTGGGATGCCAAGCAGCAGAAGCGGTTCGACCGAATCATCAGAGTGCTGCGGGTGGCCAACACCTGTTCGCCCCGCGTCGTGCGAGAGTTCCCATTCAACGTGTTGCTCAAGGATGTGGACTGGCGCATCCGCACCGGACGTCCGCTGGTCTGAGGCGGCTCAGTCGAACATGACCGGGCCGAGGAACCGCGTCATCCGCCGCAGGTAGTCGGGCTGGCTGACGTGCAGCACGTGATTGCCGGGGAACCAGTGGAAATCGCAGCGGTCCCAGTGTTTCCACAGCAGCTCGGCCTGCTGCGGTGGCGCGAGGCGGTCGCCGAGGCCGGCGATGATCAGTCGCCGCTCCTTGGCCGGCAGCGGACGGTAGTTCAGTGGAGACGAGTACATCGTCGCTGCGTCGACCAACTCGCTGTCCGCTCCGGACAGCCAATTGCGCAGCGCCACCACCTTGTTGGCCGGGAACCACTCGTCGACCGTGCGGTCGGGTGTCACCACCGGAACGTTCGGGATCACGGCCTGGATCCGGTCGTCGACGCTGGCGATCAGAGCCGAGGTGTAACCGCCCAGCGACATACCGGTCAGGGCGATGCGATCGACGCCGGTGTACTCGAGATAGTCCAGCACCGAACGGAAGTCGTGGACCGCCTGGGCCATCGCCTCGCAGAAGCCGGAGAATCCGTGTGCGAAGTAGCCGTGCCCGCTGAACGGTGAGTACTGCTCGGCACGGCGACCGTGGAAGGGCAGCGTGTACAGCATGACGTCGTACCCCGACCGGTAGAACCAGGGAAGCGCGAAGAACAGTCCGTTGAACAAATAGGCCGAGCCCATGAAGCCGTGGATGAGGCACAGGGTGGGCCGCGGGCCGTCGTCGTGACGCCAGTGCTGAGCGTGCACCACGTTGTTCCGGACGAAGCCGGCGCACTGCTTGCGCAGCGCAGGGTTCACCGCGGTGAAGCTGCTTTCGAACCGGATGTTGCGCACGTTGCCGTGCGCCACCCACTCGGCCACCGGGTTGGCCGGCCGCGACGACACCCGCGGCGGTGACTCCGGGGCTGGGAACGCGACGGACGGATCCTTCATCGCCGCCAGCCCGGCGTAGAACTCCAGCTGCTCCTGCTCGGACGCCGAACGCGAGGGCCGCAGCGCCCCGACCACCGACGGCGTCATGGTGACGCTGAGCAGCGACGCGATCGATGTCCGCAGGGCCAGGTCGGCGATCGCGGAGGAGTCGACGATCAGCCGCTGACGCAGGGTCAGATCGACCCTGCGGGGTAGGCCGCGTGCCGTGGCGTCTGCACCGGGCACATCGGGCATCGGAAGCGGTAACTCGTCGGGCTCCTCGGTCGCGACGACGGATTCCACGGTTGCCAATCTAGCTGCCCGCTGCCTGCCAGACTGGCCACATGTGGAATCCCGAGGTCTACCTCGCCTACGCCGACCACCGGGGCCGACCGTTCTACGACCTGACCTCGCGCGTCGCCGCGACCGCACCGCGTCGAGTGGTCGACCTGGGCTGCGGTCCGGGCAACCTGACGCAGACACTGACCTCTCGCTGGCCGGGCGCGACGATCGAAGCATGGGACTCGTCGCCCGAGATGGTCGCCGCAGCACGCGAGCGAGGGGTGGCTGCCGAAGTCGGCGACGTGCGGGAGTGGACACCGGCCCCGGACACCGACGTTCTCATCAGCAACGCCACGCTGCAGTGGGTGCCCGAACACCCGCAACTGATCGTGCGGTGGGCTGCCCAACTGCCGCCCGACGCCTGGCTCGCGTTTCAGGTTCCCGGCAACTTCGACGCGCCGTCGCATCGCGCCGTCCGCGATCTCGCCGCCCAGCCGCAATGGGAAGACCTGTTGCGCGACTTTCCTTTTCGCAGCTCGGAGGTCGTCGAGTCACCGCAGACGTACGCCGGCCTGCTGCGCGACGCAGGGTGCGCCACGGACGCCTGGGAGACCACCTACGTCCACGAGCTGACCGGTGAGCACCCGGTACTGGACTGGATTCGCGGCACCGCACTGCGACCGGTGCGCAGCGCCCTGAGCGAGGCGCAGTGGGATCAGTTCCGCGCCGAACTGGCGCCGTTGCTCACGGAGGCCTATCCGCAGCGGGCCGACGGCACCACGTTCTTCCCGTTCCGCCGGATCTTCGTGGTGGCGCAGGTGGGTCAGCGGCGCTGATCCAGCAGCTCGAGAACCTGCGCGACCAGGGCGTCGATGTCAGCGCCCGTCGTGTCCAGCACCAGGTCGGCGTCCTCGGGCGGCTCGTAGGGCGCATCCACGCCGGTCAATCCTTTCAGCTCGCCGGCGCGGGCCCGCGCGTACAACCCCTTGGGGTCCCGCTTCTCGCACTCCTCCCGCGGAGTCGCGACGTAAACCTCGATGAACGGCAGCTTCGCCGCGTCGTTCAGTGCACGCGCGATCTCCCGGTCGGACTTCAGCGGGGACACCAACGATGCCAGCGCCACCACCCCGGCGTCGGCGAACAGCCGCGTGAGATGACCCACGCGGCGGATGTTCTCGGCCCGGTCACCCGCGGAGAACCCCAGGTCGTCCGAGAGGCCGTGGCGGATGTTGTCGCCGTCGAGCAGATAGGCGACCTGCCCCGCATCGACGAGCGCCCGTTCGACGGCGACGGCGATGGTGGACTTGCCGGAGGCGGGTAGCCCCGTGAACCAGATCGTGGCACCGCGCTGTCCCGTGGCCGACCGACGGTACTCCCTCTCCAGCGACGAAGGGTGCCAACGGATGTCGTTGCGCGTCTGCTCGCCCGGCTTCACCTCGCGCGGCTCGGTGATGGTGCCCGCACCGACCGTGTCGTTGGTGGTCTCATCGATCAGGATGAACGCGCCGCTGTCCCGGTTGTCGGCGTAGCTGTCGGCGACCACCACCGAGCTGGTGCGCAGCGTCACCGCGCCGATGTCGTTGAGCACCAACTCCACCGGATTGTCGAGATCGTCCAGAGTCTCGGGATCGAGCCGTGAATGCAGCGCCTGCACCGTGGCGCGGACCGTGCGAGTGCCCTGCTTCAGGGCGAAACGGTCCCCGGCCCGCATCGGGGTGTCGCGGAACCAGCAGATCGTGGCGTCGAGTTCCCGGGCCAGGACCGGCACCACCGCGTCGTCGTCGCCGCTGACGAAGACGTCACCGCGGCCGACGTCGATGTCGTCAGCCAGCTCGATCGACACCGACAGCGGTGCAACAGCGACAGGACGATCGTCGTCGAGGGTGTCGACCACGGTCACGGTGGACCGGGTGCCGGCCGGCAGGCTGACGATCGCGTCGCCCACCTTCAGCGTGCCGCCTGAGAGCCGGCCGGTGTAGCGGCGGCGCTGCTCGGCCGTGGGTCGTGACACCCATTGGACCGGCAGCCGCAATTTGCGCGATTCCGGCTGCGGCGCTGACAGTTCCACCGACTCGAGATACTCGAGCAGCGTGGGTCCCTCGTACCAACCGGTGCGGTCGGAGCGGTGCACGACGTTGTCGCCGTGCTTGGCGGCGATCGGGATGACGGTCAGATCGGCACCGCCGAGCCGTGCGGTCACCGTGCGCAGCTGGCGGTCGACCTCGCCGAAGCGCTCCCGGTCGAAATCGACGAGGTCGATCTTGTTCACCGCGGCCACGAAGTGCTTGATGCCCAACAGGTTTGCGATGCGTGCGTGCCGATTGGTCTGCCGCAGCACACCGGCCCTGGCGTCGACCAGCAGCACTGCGACGTGGGCGTTGGAAGCCCCGGTGAACATGTTGCGGGTGTAGCGCTCGTGGCCGGGAGTGTCGGCGAGGATGTAGCTGCGGGTGTCGGTCGAGAAGAACCGGTAGGCGACGTCGATCGTGATGCCCTGCTCACGCTCGGCGCGCAGCCCGTCGGACAGTGCCGCCAGATCGGCGACACCCTCATCGTCGGTGACAGCCTCCAGATGATCGAGCGGCAAGCTGTCCGTGTCGTGCAGGAGCCTGCCGATCAACGTGCTCTTGCCATCGTCCACGGACCCTGCGGTGGTGATGCGCAGCAGCTGGCGAGTCTTGCCCATCAGAAGTACCCCTCACGCTTGCGGTCTTCCATGGCCGCCGCCGACGTCCTGTCGTCCGCCCGGGTCTCGCCCCGCTCGGAGACGGTGGCCGCGGAGATCTCGCCGATCACCCCGTCGATCGTCGTGGCGTGGGACCGGACGGCGCCGGTGATCGTCAGGTCGCCGACCGTGCGGTAACGCACCCACTCGACCGCCGCGGTCTCCCCGTCGGCAGGCCGGGCGTAGTCGGAGACCGCCAGCAGGATCCCGTCGCGCTCGAAGACCTCGCGTTCGTGCGCGAAGTAGATCGACGGGAGCTCGAGGTTCTCCAACTCGATGTAGCGCCAGATGTCCAGTTCGGTCCAGTTGCTCAGCGGGAAGACCCGCACCTGCTCACCGCGGCGGATCCGACCGTTGTACAGCGACCACGGTTCCGGTCGCTGGGCGCGGGGATCCCACTGACCGAACTCGTCGCGGAAACTGAGGATGCGCTCTTTGGCTCGGGCGCGTTCCTCGTCGCGCCGTGCGCCGCCGAACGCAGCGTCGAAGCCACCGGCCTCCAGCGCATCGAGCAGCGTGCGGGTCTGCTGGCGATTGCGGGAGGCACCCGGACCGGGATCGGGCACGCGACCCGCATCGATGGATTCCTGCACCGAGGCGACGATCAGCTTGTGTCCCTCGCCGGTGACGCGCCGGTCACGAAACTCGATGACCTCGTCGAAGTTGTGCCCCGTGTCGACGTGCATCACCGGAAAGGGCAGCGGACCAGGTCGAAAAGCCTTCTCCGCCAAGCGCAACAGCACGATCGAGTCCTTGCCCGCCGAGAACAGCAGCACCGGACGTTCGAGCTCGGCCACCACCTCGCGGATGATGTGCACGGCCTCGGCTTCCAGCAGCCTCAGTTCGTCGACGTGGACGGTGTCGTAGGTGTCCGAGGTCTCGACGCTCATGTGGGCAGGCCCTCTCGCTCGGCATCGGCGCGGTATCGGTCCACCCATTCGTCGGAGCGCTGATCGGCCTGGCGCTCCAACACCGGCGGCGGCGCCAAGCGCGGGTCTTGTCCGACGGCCTCCAGTACGGAGGCCACCACCTGGGTGAGGTTGCGCCACAGCACCGGGTAGGGCACGTCCATCGGTTCGATGCCCTCCTCGGCGAACCAGGAGCGCCACCCCTCGTCCTGGGCTCGCAGCATCGTCACCACATGGGCGATCGCCCCGGCGTGGTACTCGGCACGAGCGTCGCGCACCGGGTCGGGCCGACCGCGCCACACCCGTGTCTGTACCGCACGCCAGAACGAAACCGCCTGTGACACAACGTCGGGACGGTAGACATGGATGAGGACGGGGTCGGTGCCGATCACGTCCCGGATCGCCGCGAGCAACCCGCTCCCGGACCGGTCGGGCAGTCCCTCGGCGCGCTGGAGAAGCAGCGGCGTCTGATTCCACATCAGCTTGCCGCCCCAGATGCCGTTCGGTGTGCGCCCGACGGTGCGGATGTAATCGCGCCAGATCTCGGGCGGGGCGAGGTCGGGTTTGCCCTCGTCGAGCGGGTCGAGCAGGCGAAGGATCGACTCGTCGGTCACGCCCTCGAACCACTGCCGCGGTTGCGGCGACTGGCTGGTCGTCGGCAGGTACTGGAAGAACTCACCCGGCTCGCCGGCCACCCCGGTCGCCCGCAGCGATTCGACGAGCAGGGTGCTGCCACTGCGCTGCGAGGCCAGCACGAGGTACGCCGTCGGGGCAGACATGGGCGTGAGCTTAACCGTGTTTCCGCCTGCGTAAACAGCGGGAGGTTACGATCATGGTGACGATAAATCTTGTCCGGTCTGTTCGCTCTCGGGGATACCCCGCTCAGCGGCAATGGCTGCGCGGCTGGGCAATTGAAGGTCGCGCACCAGCAGGTAGGTCTCCGTGTACCGGGCGGCGATGCGTGTGCCCGCGAAGTCGGAGGGGATCACGTCGCCGATGCTCTCGCGCCAGTCGTTGAGCAACAGCGCCAGATCGCTGCCGATGCTCTCCGCCTCTTCGCTGGGATGGGGGGCGAGCAGATTCTGCGATTCGGTGGGATCGGCTGAGAGATCGTAGAGTTCACGCTCAGGACGCGGTGAATCGACCAACGGTTCGACGGCCCGGCCGGGCGCACTGTCGGCGATGTCCCACGGCAGATCGAGAAGGGGCCGGGCGGCGTAGTTCTCGATGTAGCTGTAGCGCTTGGTCCGGACGGCGCGGATCGGATCGAAGGAGTCGTGGTAGGTCTTCGTCGTGAAGACGGCGGTCCGCACCGGGTCCGCGTGCTGCGGGTGCGACACCAGATGCGTTGCATGCGAATGTCCTTCGACCTCTGCCGGGACCTCGACGCCCAGCAGGTCGAGCACGGTGGGCAGCAGGTCCACGCCGCTGAACAACTCGTCGTAGGTCCGGGACGGCACCTGCGCATCGCGAGGCGGCCGCATGATCAGTGCGACGCCGGTCCCGGCGCCGTACAGCGTGGACTTCGCGCGGGGTAGCGCGGGTCCGTGATCGGTGACGAACACCACCCACGTGGTGCGGTCGAGTCCGGTCGCCGCGAGGGCGTCCAGAAGTCGGCCCACGGCGGCGTCGGCCACGGCGATGGAACCGTAAAAATCAGCCAGATCCTGACGCACCGGCGCGGTGTCGGGCAGGTACTCCGGCACCGTCACCGCGTTCGGGTCGGCGGGGTCGTAGCGGTCGTGGGGATAGGGCCGGTGCGTCTCGAAGAATCCGGCGGTCAGCAGGAACGGCGCGTCCGGGGGATCGGACAGCCACTGCACCGCACGGTCGACGACGTATTCGCAGTAGGAGTTCGACACGTCGAACTCGTCGAAGCCAAGCCGCGAGGGGAAGGACGTCTCGTGCTGCATGCCGAAAAGTGTTGTGTGATAGCCGCTCTCGGAGAGAATGTGCGGCAGCGTACGCACGCCTGGCCGGTATTCCCAGCCGTGGTGGGCCAGCCCGATCAACCCGTTGCTCTGCGGATACCTGCCGGTGAACAGCGAGCCGCGAGACGGTGAGCACAGAGGGGCGGTGGCGTAGGCGTCGGTGAACAGGATGCCGTCGCGGGCCAGCGCGTCCAGGCACGGACTCGACACGTCCGGGTGTCCGTACACGCCGAGGTAGCGGCCCAGGTCATGCCAGTGCACGAGCAGAACGTTGTCCCGCCGGCCTTCGCTCACAGCTGCATCCTCTCGAGATCCGCTCACACGTCGGTTCGGGCCCACGGTAACGACAAAACGCCGAGAACGAGACGGCCACGCGGTAGCGTCGGTGGTGCCGGTGAGGGGAGATGCGACCGTGAGAGCGACGATCAGTGCGGTGACGGCAGGTCTGCTGACGGCCGCGTTGTCGAGCATGGGCCTGATCGCCTCGGCGCCGGCCAGCGCCGGTTGTCTCTACGGCGGTGGATACATCAGCAAGTGCGACGACCCCATTGCGCCGGACGGTAGCTGGCAGCGCTGCGTCGGCATTGCTTCGGTGGTGCCCAGCGGCCTGGGCACCCACCTGGTCCCGGTGCGGCAGTGCGCGGTCATGGGACCGGGCCGACCCGGCGGCGATCCGGCGTTCAACGACCCGCCGATGCACATCGCCGGCTGACAGCTACGGGCTGTACGGCACGCCCACCGCGCGGAACACGAATTCCGGCGGCACGTCGTAGGCCAGCGTGCGGCGGGGCAACTGCGCCAGCACGTCGGCGGGAAGATGCTCCTTGTAGTGCAGCGACAGCTCACCTGAGCAGCGCGGATCGACCGCGGCCACATTCACGTCCAGGGTCAACCCGTGTTCGTCGAAGGTCGCGGTGACCGCGCCGGACTGCGGCGCATCCCACCGCAGATCCATCGTGCGCCCCGCGAGCTTGGGCACCGACGACAGCGTGGCCAGCACTCGCTGCTCCGTCAGCACCAGCGATCCGACGTAACTGGCGATGCTGCCCGCCGAGCGGAGGCCCGGTACGGCACCCCGGAACCGGCGCGTCACCGCCACGTACTCGGCGATGAACACGATCCCCTCGGCCTCGACCTCGCTGCGGAGCTCCCGCGGAAGCTTCCCGATGCGCAGCAGCTTGCGCAGGAACACGGCCATGCAGGCACGGTAGCTCAGGGGATGTTCTGCAAGTCGTGGTACACACGGTCGGATGGACGTGCGCAGAAGCCTGCTGGCCGTATCGGCCGTGGTCGCGCTGGGTGTCTTCGTCGCGATGCTGCTCGGATACCGGCTGGATTGGGCGCCGCTGTCGCGTGTCGACGATGCCGCATTGGACGCCACGCTGCGGATCGGCGAACGGCATCCGGGTTGGGTGACGTGGTGGGACGTGTACTGCACGGTGCTCGGTCCGACCGCCTTCCGCCTGGTGACTGTCGTCATCATCGTCGTCGCCTTCGTGCGTCGGCACGTTCGCCTCGCAGTGTTCCTGATCGTCAGCGTGGAGTTGTCCGGCCTGGTCACCGAGATCGCCAAGACGCTCGTCGACCGGCCGCGACCGTCGACCGCGCTGGTGCACGCGGCCTCATCGTCCTTTCCGTCCGGGCACGCGGTCGGGGTCACGGTCGCGGTCCTCGCGTTGCTCGCGGTGGCGCTGCCGCTCGCGCCCGTGGCCCGGCGGGCATGGCTGATCGCGGTGGGAGTCGCCGTGATCGTCACGATCGGGATCGGTCGCGTGATCTTGAACGTGCATCACCCGTCCGACGTGATCGCCGGCTGGGCACTGGGCTACGCCTACGTCGTCGCTTGCCTGCTGGTGGTGCGGCCGCTGCCCCTGGTCAGGGTTCCGGCCGGAACACCGGAAGTGACCGATAGCGCACGCTGAAGCTGGCTTTCGTGACCTCGGTGCCCACTTCCCCGTCGAGGGCGAGCACGGTCGGACCGTCGACGGATTCGAACGTGAACTCCGGCACGCGGAGCTCCCGGTAGAGCGGGCTACGCGTCAGACGTCCGAACAGCAGCGCGACGAGGATCCGCCACTTCGCCAGCGGCCGACCCGTCTCGAGGATGCGGATGTCGATGAGGCCGTCATCCATCCGCGTCCGGCGCGACGGCGCGAAACCGGACGGCAGGTAGATCGAATTGCCGAGGAAGAACAGCGAGGTCTGCAGCGTCTGGTTGTCGTACTTGATGCGCACCGGCTGGTCGCGGCGCAAGGTGTGGAACATGGCGTAGATACCGGCCAGCGGCTTGCCGATCTTGTGTTCCAACTTCTCGCGTGTGCTGACGAACTGCGGGTAGGCGCCGATGCTGGCGGTGTTCACCACCATCTGCTTCTCGTTCAGGCACACGATGTCCACACAGGACACCGTCCCGGCCTGGATGGCAGACACCGTCTTGGCTGTGGTGTCGCAGCCGATGTCCTTGGCGAAATGGTTGAAGGTGCCCGCGGGTAGGACCGCCAGCGGCACACCCTCCTCCAGCGCGATGCTCGCCGCGACCGCGACGGTGCCGTCGCCCCCGCCTACGGCGAGCACCTCGGCGCGTTGCGCCGCCGACCGGAACACCTCAGGCACGTCGTCGTCTTCACCCAACTCGACGATCTCGGCCTCGGGTAGCGCCTCGCGCACCTCGTCGAGCACCCGGGCGCCGGTGCCGCTGCCCGACGCCGGGTTCACCACCACGGTCACCCCGGCGCCACGCGGCCGGCCGGGTGTGTCGACGCGCAGCGGCGCCGCCCCAGGCAGCCGCTCCTCGACGATCGGCGGCACGACGCGGCCCCCCAGCACAGCGATGCCCGCACCGAGGCCCAAGCCGGCCAGCACGTCACCGGGGTAGTGCGCACCCACCGCGATCCGGGACATACCGACTAGCCCGGCCAGTAGCGCGAGCCCCAGGCCCACCGGCGCGTTCTCCAGGCCGACTCCCACCGCGAACGC
The DNA here is from genome assembly GCA_023404955.1 of Actinomycetes bacterium. GTDB lineage: Bacteria > Actinomycetota > Actinomycetes > Mycobacteriales > Mycobacteriaceae > Mycobacterium. The sequence continues at coordinate 9,603 of JAEXZY010000124.1, read as the reverse complement.
CGCGGCACTGGCCGAGTGCCCCGAGGGCAGCGAATTCGAGGTGGGCGCCCGCCGCGTCTGCCGTGCCAGAGGCACCAGCAGGCGGCTGGGCCGATCCCTGCGCCACACCCGCTTGGCGCCCTGATTGGTGACCAGGCTCGTCACCCCGAGCGTCAGCACACCGCGCATCGCGCCCCGCTTGACCGAGGGATTGCCGAACGCGGCCAGGCCGGCAGCGATGGCGAACCACAGCTTGGAATGATCGGCGGCCCTGGTCAGACGCGGCATGACCGCGTCGATGAGAGGGCTGGGAGACTCGGCGATGGCCTCGAACACCTCGCGGTCCAGGGTGCCCAGACCCCGGCCGATCTGGGTGATTCCACGATGTCGGGGCCGACGCAGACGCGCGGGCAGTAGGTCCATCACGCCAACGTAGCCGAGACACTCCACCGGCAAACCTCGCGTACTGCGACCCGATCGTGTCCGGATCTTGACCTCGAATGCAGGGTCGGGCGGCCACGATCGGAGCCCATGCGCAAAATGCTGACCCTGCTGTGTGCGGCCGCCCTGCTGGCCGGCATGCCTTCTGCGGTGGCACGCGCGGCGTCGAACCCGTGGTTCTCCGCATCGGTGGGGCGGGCCACCCAGGTGCTCGCGGTGACCGGCACCGGCGGCTCCGATGCGACCCTGGACGTCTGGCAGCGCACCGCGGCCGGGTGGCAGCCGGTCACCGGCGGCGTCGGCATACCCGCCAAGATCGGCGCGAAGGGCATGTCGCCCAACCACTTCGACGGTTCGATGATGACGCCACAGGGTGTCTACACCCTGGACTTCTCTTTCGGCACCCAACCCGATCCCGGCGGGGGCCTGCGCTACATCAGAGTGGGGTCCAATCACTGGTGGGACGGCGACATGAAGAGCCCCACCTACAACACGATGCAGGTGTGCGACAAGCAGAACTGCCGCTTCGACACCGCGCCGAGTTCGGGCACCGAGAACCTCGACATCCCGCAGTACGCGCACGCCGTCGTCATGGGGGTGAACAAGGAGCGCATCCCCGGCAAGGGTGGGGCGTTCTTCGTGCACAGCACGGACGGCGGGCCGACGGCCGGATGTGTGGCGATCGACGACGCGACGCTGGTGAAGATCATGCGCTGGCTGCGGCCCGGCGCGATGATCGCGGTCACCTCAGCCGCGTGAGCCCTACTGCTTGACGGCCCGCCCCGCCTTGACCTTGAAGTTCAGCGTCTCGAGCGACATCGAGGCGTCGTAGGTGCGGTCGTATCCGGTCTCACTGATTCTCCAGCCGGCGTCGGTGCGGCGGTAGCGATCGTGGTAGAAACCCGCGCCGATCAGCATGAAATTGAAGGCGGGCGCGATGACCCGGTCCTGCAGATACCAGGTGGCGGTCGCCTCGTCGCCGTCGATCGTGATCTCGGGATGGGTGACGCGGTGTTCGGTGATGATGTCCGGGCCCAGAGAGTTGCGCATGAACTCGACAAGCTCGTCGCGGTTGGCGAAGTGGTGTTCCTCGCCGACCGATTCGCCGTAGTGACCGATCACGTCCTCGGTGAGGGTGTCGGCGAACTCATCCCAATGCTTGGTGTCGAGTGTGCGTAGGTACCGGTATTTGACCGTCTTGATGTCGTCGATGTCACCCATGGCGTCATTGCAGCACAGTTCGGCGCGGCAGAGTGTCTGATGGGCTGCGGCGGCACCGGCGATTAAGGTGTGCCCCGTCATGAGCGATGCACTGGGGTTGTCTGTCGGTGCCACCAATCTGGTGGCGGCGGCGGTGGGACGACCGCCGGTGCTGCGTCGCTCGGCGCTGACCGTCTACGGCCACACCGCTCCCGAGGTGGGCCTGCCCCCACGCCGTGGCGACGGAGTGACGCTGAGCGGCTTCGTCGAGCGCGTCGGCGATCCGGTGCCCCTCGTCGCTGACGACGGGTCGCGCTACCCGGCCGGCCAACTCGTCGTCGAGGCGCTGGAATCCATGGCCGCGCTGGCCGGCTCCACGACGCCCACCGACGTGGCCATCGCGGTGCCGTCGTACTGGGGACCGGGACAGGTCGACGCGCTGCGGGAGGAGCTGACCGACAGCGGCCCGCTGGCACGCGGTGGCCCCCCGCCACGGCTCATTCCAGACGCGGTGGCGGCGTTGACGGCGATGGTGGCCGACCCCGGCCTGGAACGTCGCGGCGTGCTGGCCGTTGTCGACATCGGCGGGAGTGGAACGAGTATCAGCCTCGCCGAGGCCGGATCGCTCGAGGTGGTGGGCCGCACCGAGCGGTTCGCTGAGTTCGCCGGAGATCAAATCGACCAGGCCCTGCTCACACTCGTTCTCGAGCGGGTGCCGCACAGCGGCGAAGACACCGGCGCGACCGCCGCGGTCGGATCGCTCGCACGCCTGCGGGAGCAGTGTCGCAGCGCCAAGGAACGGCTGTCGACGGAGCCCGAGGCCCGCATCGACGTCGACGTTCCGGGGTACCGCGGCGACATCGTCGTCACCCGGGCCGATCTGGATTCGCTGCTCGCCCGGCCGCTCGATGACCTGGTCGAAGCGCTGCGAGAAACGTTGCAGCGCAACAATAGTGGTGCCGCAGCGTTGTCGGCGGTCGCCCTGGTCGGTGGTGGGTCGACCATCCCGGTTGTCCGACAGCGCTTTTCGGGATACCCGGGCCGGCTGCTGTGGTCACCGCGGCCCGCACTGGACGCGGCTGCCGGCGCGGCACTCTTCGCCGCGTTCGGCGGCGCCTCCGAGACTGCGACGCGCGCCGCGCCGGCCGTCGCCCCCGGGCCTGATCCCGGGGCGGACTCGACATACGCGCTGGCATGGTCGCAGGACGATCCGTCCACCGAAGACGTCGTGCCGTATGACGGCGAGGACACCTATGTCATCGACGATTACTCCGACGGAGCTACCGGCCGGGCCCCGCGGCAGAACCCGTACCGGCTCAGTGACCCACAGGAACCGGCCGACGATGCCGAGCCGACCGGCTGGCGGCGGCTGCCGCTGTCACTTCTCGGTGTGGTGGCCGCCATCGCGCTGGTCGCCGTCGGTGGTGTCGCGATCGCATTGACCAGTGTCGAAGGCTCCGATCCCGACCGGCCGACGCCGGGGAACTCGCCGCTGAGCAGGGAATTGACTCCCACCAGTGTGGCCGGAGAGACCGTCACAGTGCCCGGGCAGCCCACCGCACCGCCGAGCAGCGCAGCCCCGCCTCCTGTTCCTGTGGTCACCACCGCACCACCCGTGTCGACCACCACGGTGCCCACGACCACCACCACAACGACGACAACCACCACGACGACGACAACCACGACAACGACCACCACCACCACACCGTCGACGACCACGACGACGACGGTCCCGACTACGACCACGACGGTGCCCACCACGACGGTGCCCACCACGACTGCGCAAACGACGACCCAGGCGCCCACGACCACGCAGCCGGTGACCACTCAACCAGTGACGACAACGAGCTACCTCACGGTGCCCTTCGTGCCGGTCCCCATCCCGATCCCGGTTCCCGCGGCCCCCTGAGCACGCAGATATAGGGGTTTCCCCGATTGCTCCGACCGTCGCGTCGGCTTAGCTTGAGTTGGATCGACTCGATCGGCTGCGGAGGGGACAGCCGTTCGAGTCGCTTGTCATTCCGGCGTCAGACCGGCAGTGCCTCCACGTTGCGCGGATGATGACACGCGGCCGCATGACCGGCCTCGTAGGACACCAGCGGCGGCTCTTCGGCCGCACAGATGTCCGTCGCCCAGGGGCAGCGGGTGTGAAACCGGCAGCCCGACGGCGGGTTACTCGGGCTCGGGACGTCACCTTCGAGCACGACGCGTTCTCGCGCCTCGTTCAGTCGAGGATCGGGGATCGGAACGGCTGACAGCAACGCATTCGAGTACGGATGCACTGGTCGGTCGTAGAGGCTGTCGGTGCCCGAATTCTCCATCACCTTGCCCAGATACATCACCGCGACGCGGTCCGAGACGTGCCGGACCACACCCAGATCGTGGGCCACGAACAGGTAGGACAAGCCGAACTCGGCCTGTAAGTCCTTGAGCAGGTTGACGATCTGCGCCTGCACCGAGACGTCGAGCGCGGACACCGGTTCGTCGGCCACGATCAGCTTTGGTTGCAGCGCCAGGGCCCGGGCGATGCCGATGCGCTGCCGCTGACCGCCGGAGAACTCGTGTGGGAACCGGTTGTAGTGCTCGGGTCGCAGACCGACACGGTCCAGGAGGTCCTGCACCCGTCGCTTCAGCTCGGCGCCGCTGGCCAGACCGTGCAGGTCCATCGGATCGCCGACGATCTGTCCGACCCGTTTGCGGGGATTCAGCGAAGCATACGGATCCTGGAAGATCATCTGCATCTGCCGGCGCAGCGGCCGCAGCTCGCGCCGCGACAGCCCGACGAGTTCCTGGCCGAGAAACTTGACCGACCCCGAGGTCGGCGGGATCAACTGGAGGATCGCCCGGCACAGCGTGGACTTGCCGCACCCCGATTCGCCGACCAGGCCCAGTGTCTCGCCTTCGTGCAGCGTCAAGCTGACCCCGTCGACCGCACGGACGGTGCCGACTTCCCTCTCGATCACGAGACCGGAGCGGATCGGGTAGTGCTTGACCACGTCGGTGACTTCGAGCAATGGTTCGGTCATGCGCGCACCCGCGCTTTCTCCTCGTGGTCGAGCCAGCAGCGGTCCAGATGCGACCCGCTCTCTGTGGGAGCGAGATCAGGTGGCTGGCTGCAGCGGTCGAACTCGAACTCACACCGCGGCGCGAACCGGCACCCTGGCGGCGGGTCGAGCAGGGACGGTGGCTGTCCGGGTATCTGTGGGAGGCGCTCCGAGCGGGGGCGGTCCAGGCGGGCAAGAGACCCGAGCAAGCCCCAGGTGTAGGGATGCTGCGGGGCGTAGAAGATGTCATCCAGACTGCCGTCCTCGACGATCTGGCCCGCGTACATCACCGCGACCCGGTCCGCGATCTCGGCGACCACACCGAGATCGTGGGTGATCAGCACGACGGCGAGTCCGCGTTCGGCGTTCAACTGGGCAAGCAGGCGCAGAATCTGTGCCTGCACCGTGACGTCGAGGGCGGTGGTCGGTTCGTCGGCGATCAGCACGGCAGGCTCGAGGGCCAGCGCCATGGCGATCATGACGCGTTGGCGCATCCCGCCGGAGAACTCGTGCGGATAGCTGCGCAGCCGACTTTCGGGGTTCGGAATGCCTACCGCTGCAAGCAGTTCTGCGGCCCGGCGGGTGGCCTCGGACTTCGGTACGTCGCGGTGCGCACGGATCATCTCGACGATCTGGTCACCGACCCGGTACACCGGATTCAGCGAGGACATCGGATCCTGGAACACCATGGCGATCTCCTCGCCGCGGATGTCTCTCAACCCGTCGTCGTCGAGACCCAGCAGCTCCTGTCCGCGATAGGTGACCGACCCGGTGATACGGCTGTTCGACGACCGGGTGAGCCCCGTCAGCGTCTGCGCGGTCACGCTCTTGCCGGAACCGGATTCGCCGACGATGGCGAGGATCTCGCCGGGGGCCAGGGAAAACGACACCCCGTCGACGGCCTGCACCACTCCGTCCTCGGTGGCGAACCCGACCCGCAGGTTCTCAACTGTCAGCAGTTCTTCACTCACGCTGGTGCCGCCTGTCCCAGTCGGATTCGCGGATCGAGCACGGCGTAGGCGATGTCGACGATCGTGTTGAACAGCACGATGAAGAACGCGCCGAACATCGTCACCGCCATCAGCGGCGGAAGGTCCAGGCTGCGGATCGCCTCACCGGCGTAGAGCCCGACCCCGTCGAGGTTGTACACCGTCTCGGTGAGGATCGCTCCGCCGCCGACCACCATGCCGAAGTCGAGGCCGAACAGTGTGACAATGGGAATCATCGAGTTGCGCAACACATGTCGGACGCGGACCTGACGTTCGGTCAGGCCCTTCGCCCGCGCCGTGCGCACGTAGTCCTCGTTCATCGCGTCGAGCATGTTGGACCGCAGCACCCGGCTGTAGAAGCCGATGAACAACACCGCCAGGGTGAACCACGGCAACACGAGGTGGTACGCCCAGTCCAGGGGATCTTCGGTGAGCGGCACATAGCTGCCCGTTGGAAACAGCTCCACCTTGTAGGTGAAGAAGTAGAGCAGGATTGCGGCCAGCCAGAACACCGGCATCGAGATACCGACCAGCGACAGGATGCTCAGCGCGCGGTCACCGAACTTGCCGGCGTGCACGGCGCTGAGGTAACCGAACAGCACCGCCAGCGTCATCCAGATGACCGCCGCACCGATACACAGAGAGAACGTCGCAGGCAGCCCGTGCCAAATCTGTTCGCCTACATTGCGATCGCTCGCATACGACGTGAGTTCACCGGTGAAGATCTGTTTCATCATCGTCAGGTACTGCACGGGCAGGGGCCGGTCGAGTCCGAGGTCGGCGTTGACCCGGGCGATCAGATCGGGATCGGCGTTCTTGCCGGCGATCCGCGCCGCGGGGTCGGAGTTCGGCACCACGTTGAAGATCAGGAACACGATCACCGAGATCGCGAACAGCACGGCGATCATGCCGAGCACCCGGCGCAGGACGAACTGTGCCATCAGTGCTCCAGTCTGATTCGGGCTTTGGGGTCCAACGCGTCGCGCAGGCCGTCCCCGAAGACGTTGAGCGCCAGCACCGTGATGACGATCAGCAGGCCCGGCACGATCGTCAGATGCGGTGCGGTGTAGATCAACTGGTAGCCGTCGGCGATCATCGTCCCCCAGGAGGCGTTGGGCGGCCGAACCCCGGCGCCGAGGAACGACAGCGCCGACTCCAGCAGCATGTTGTTGGCGATGTTCAACGTGAAGAACACGATGATCGTGGAGATGATGTTGGGCAGCAGCTCGCCGACCATGATCCGCAACGGACCCATCCCTTGCGCGACAGCGGCTTCGACGAACTCCTTCTCGCGCAGCGCGAGGATCTCCCCGCGCAGCGGCCTGGCCATGTATGGCACGTACACCAGGCCGATGATCAGGATCGGAATCCAGATCGAATCGCCCGCGATCTGCAGGATGCCCAGTTTGAGGCCGCCGATGGCCAGCGCCGTGCCCAGGGCGATGCCCAGCAGCAGGACGGGAAACGCCCAGATCACGTCGAGGATCCGGGACAGCACCGCGTCGATCCACCCGCGGTAGTACCCGGCCAGCAGCGCGACGATGACGGCGAGGACCGTGGTCACCGCCGCAGCGGCCAGCCCGATGTAGATCGATGTCCGGCCGCCGTACATGAGGCGCACCATGACATCTCGGCCGTTCTGATCGGCGCCGAGCAGATACCGACCGTGCAGACCCGGACCCAGCGGCGTGCCGTCAGGCGCGACGACGTCGGTGTCGACGCCGTTGATGCTCACCGTGTCGGTGATGTGGTTGTCGTTCGGTCCGGTCTGGGCGACGTAGTGCGCCCACAGCGGCGCCGCCAGGCAGAACAGCACGATCAGCACGAACAGCACACCGCAGGCCAGAGCAACCTTGTTGCGGCGCAACCGAAGCCACGCCAGATACCACGGGTTGCGGCCCTGGATCTGCTCTTTGGGCACCCCGACGGGCAACGGCGGCTCGTCGGGGACCTCTACATCAGGAACAGCGGCGACCATTGGCTCGTCGCTACTTCACCGCGAACGAGGTGAAGTCCTGCTTGAACAACAGGTGTTGATAGGACTTGTCAAAGTCCATGCGCTCGGACAGGAACGTGGTGAACTGCTCGTTGCCATAGGGCGCCCACACCGCCTGCTCCATGTAGGCCTTGTCCAGGTCGGCGTACTGCTGTTCGACACCGGGATCGGTGATCTGCTTGGTCAGCAGCTCGTTCATCTTCGCGTCGAGATCCGGCAGGTTGGCCCGGGACAGGTTGTTGCCGTTGGTCGGCAGAATGCTGGCGCCGTTGAGCAGCGGGCGGAAGAAGTCGTCCGGATGGGGGAAGTCCTGGAACCAGTCGGCGAATCCGGTGTCCACGTCGGGGGTGGACTGGTTGCCGATGGTGGTCCAGTACACGTCTCCGGCAATCACTTTCAGCGTCGCGTTGAAGCCGAGCTGGGTCAGCAGGTCGTGGTAGTACTCCCCGATGCGTTTGCGGTCGGGCTCGTCGTCGGTCCACACCGTGATGTCACGGTCGGCCGGATTGGCCTCGGCGAGCAGCTGCTTGGCCTTGTTCATGTCGGGGCCCGGGTAAAGCTTGTACTCCTGGTAGCCGGGCATTCCCGGCGGGAGGACCTGTTGGGTCGGGTGCAGACGGCCACCGAAGATGCGGTTCAACGCCTCCGGGTCCACGGCGTAGTTGATCGCCTGCCGCACCTTGATGTCGTTGAACGGGGCCTTCTGGGTGTTCATGAAGAAGTAGTAGGTGTTGATCGATTCCTCCATCCGGAAACGATCGGCATAGCGGGTCTTGACCTCCTGCAGCCGGTCCGACGGCACCGGGTCGACCATGAAATCGACCTTGTTCTGCACGATGTCGGTGACCTGCGCGCTCTGGTTCTTGTTCTCGACCACGGTGATCTTGTCGACGTTCGCGTCGGCGACCTCGGACGCGCCGGCGTCCTTGACGGTCTTGAACTGCGGATTGCGCTCCATGGTCATCGTTCGCGGTGCGTCGACGTTGCTGATCATGAACGGACCGCTCGCGGGAGGCGGCGTGTTGGTGGTATCCCCGTCCAGCTTGGTCGTGGGCGGCACCGGGGCGGCGAACATCAACGCCAGCAGATTCTCGAAGGTGCCGTTCGGGCCGGTCAGCTTGATGGTGATGTCGCCGGTGTTGTCGTCGGTGGTGATGCCGGTGATCGTGTCGGCCTTGCCGTCGGCGTACTCCTTGGCGCCGACGATCACGTCATAGAACACCGACCCGCCCGAATCCGCCTTGAACAGGCGCTGAACCGCGTAGGTGAAGTCCGAGGCCTTGATCGGGGTGCCGTCGGAGTACTTCATGTTCTTGCGGAGCTTGAGCTTGTAGGTCGTGCCGTCCGGGGAGATGTCCGGCATCGCCTCGGCGAGACCGGGCACGATCTCGGTGCCCTCTTTGCCTTTGGCGTGCTTGTAGGTCAGCAGGGGTGTGTAGACGTTCCAGAGGATTTCCCAGCCTTCGACCGTGTAAGACAGCTGGGGGTCCACGTAGTCGGGGAACGAAGTCAACGCGACGGTGATGTCCCCGCCGCCACCTCCGCCGGAGCCGCCACCCGATCCGCTGTCCTTGCCGCATGCGGCGACGCCGAAGGCGGCCAGCACGATGATGCAGACGAGCGCGAGTCCATGTCGAACCGAACGTGCGGTGTTCACAGTGTTCCCCTCGGTCGGGCGGCCCGAAATCCAAGACTTGTCCGGGCCTCAGAGCATTTTTCAGAAATTTTTCCGATCGGCAACTCGTGTTCACAGAAAAGTGCCGATCGCACTGCTGGAGACACCTTAGTGCTGACGGCGCCCCGCGTCGCGCGATCCGAAAACTGTCAGTGTTCGAATGTATGTTCGAATCATGGTGGAGGTGCGGGAGGCGGTCGCGGCGTTACGGGACGCCGTTGATGCCGTGCTCGCCTGCGATCTGGACCTGTCGGCCGCCGCGGAGGTGGTCGAGCTGCT
>JAEXZY010000077.1 GCA_023404955.1 Actinomycetes bacterium | reverse complement strand
GTGGCAGCGTATGAACAACTGCTGCAGTCGATCACGTTGACCTCGAGCAGTGCTGGGATCGTCTCGGTGACCTTCAGCGTCGTTGATGATCAGGGGAAGTCAGGTGTGCCGGCCACGACCGCGGTCGCGATTCTGGGTGTGCCGGTAGCGATCGCGCCGGTGGTGGTGAGTGCTCCGACGGCGGCTGGAACGACCGGCAGTGCCGTCGTCGTCAGCCCCGCCGTCGTGATCACCGATATCGACTCGACCCAATTGGCCTCGGCGACGGTCACGGCGTCGGGTGGAACCATCGGGTACGGCATCCTGCCGAGCGGGGTCACCGCGACACCGGGAACGAATTCAGTGACGTTCACCGGTGCAGCGTCTATGGCAGCGTATGAACAACTGCTGCAGTCGATCACGCTCACCTCAGGCAGCGCGGGCATTGTGACGGTGACTTTCACCGTGACCGACAATCAGGGGAAGTCGAGCGTGCCGGCCACGACCGCGGTCACCGTGTTGGGTGTTCCGGTGGCGATCGCGCCGGTGCTCGTGGTAGCCCCGACGGCGGCCGGATCCACCGGCGGCGCGGTCACGGTCAGCCCCGTCGTCGTGATCACCGATATCGACTCGACTCACTTGGCGTCGGCGACGGTGACCGCGTCGGGGGGAACCATCGGTTACGGCAGCCTGCCAAGCGGGGTCACTGCGTCTACGGGTGCGAGTTCGGTGACGTTCACCGGTGCGGCGTCCGTGGCAGCGTATGAACAACTGCTGCAGTCGATCACGTTGACCTCGAACAGTGCTGGGATCGTGACGGTGACCTTCACGGTGGTCGATGACCAGGGGAAGGCGAGTGTTCCGGGCACGACCGCGGTAACCGTTCTGGGTGTTCCGGTGGCGATCGCGCCGGTGGTTGTGAGCGCTCCGACGGCGGCCGGAACGACCGGCAATGTGGTCACGGTCAGCCCCGGCGTCGTCATCACCGATATCGACTCGACCCAGCTGGCGTCAGCGACGGTGACGACGTCGGGCGGCACCCTGAGCTACGGCCCCCTGCCGAGCGGGGTCACTGCGTCGCCGGGCGCGAATTCGGTGACGTTCACCGGTGCGGCATCACTCGCCGCGTATCAGGAGCTCCTGCAATCGATCACGCTCACCTCCAGTAGTGCCGGCATCGTGACAGTCACCTTCACCGTGACCGACGATCAGGGGAAGTCGAGTGTGTCGGCCACGACGGCTGTCACAGTGTTGGGTGTGCCGGTGGCGGTGGCGCCGGTGGTTGTGAGCGCTCCGACGGCGGCCGGAACGACCGGCAATGCGGTCACGGTCAGCCCAGCCGTCGTCATCACCGATATCGACTCGACCCAGCTGGCGTCGGCGACGGTGACGTCGACGGGTGGCACACTGAACTACGGCCCCCTGCCGAGCGGGGTCACTGCGTCGACGGGTGCGAATTCGGTGACGTTCACCGGTGCCGCATCACTCAGCGCGTATCAGGAACTCTTGCAGTCAATCACGCTCACCACCGGTAGTGCCGGGATCGTCACGGTCACCTTCACCGTGACCGACAATCAGGGCAAGTCGAGTGTGCCGGCCACGACGGCTGTCACCGTGCTGGGTGTGCCGGTGGCGGTGGCGCCGGTGGTGGTGAGTGCTCCGACGGCGGCTGGGACGACCGGCAGTGCGGTCACGGTCAGCCCCGCGGTGGTGATCACCGATATCGACTCGTCCCAGCTGGCGTCGGCGACGGTCACCGCGACGGGTGGCACGCTGAGCTACGGCGCGTTGCCCAGCGGAGTCACTGCGTCGACGGGAGCCAATTCAGTGACGTTCACCGGCGCGGCGTCCGTATCAGCGTATGAGCAGCTGCTGCAATCGATCACGCTCACCTCGAGCAGTACCGGCATCGTCACGGTCACCTTCACCGTCACCGACAATCAGGGCAAGTCGAGCGTGCCGGCCGCCACGACAGTCACCTTGTTGGCGCCGCCCGTCGCCGCAGCGCCAGCACTGGTGACCTCGGTCGTCAACGTGTCCTACACCGCCGGTGGCTCAGCGGTAACCGTTGATCCCAATGTCATTGTGCTGGACGCAGACTCGACAATGATGTCTGGTGCGGTGGTGTCAATAGTCGGGGGAGCGGCGGCCGGTGAAACGCTGGGCTACGCCGCTCCGGCGGGAATCAGCGGTAGCTACAGCGGCGGCGTGCTCACATTCACCGGGACTGCGTCGCTGGCCGCATATCAGCAGGCACTGCGCTCGGTTACCTACATCTCCAGCCCATCGGCACCGGCTTCGATCGCGTCTATCTCCTTCGTCATCACCGACTCGACCGGCAAGGTCAGCGCACCGGCGGTCGTTGCGGTGACGGTGTTGGCGGCTCCAGTGAATGTCGCGCCCCTGGTGGTCACATCGGTGACGAGTGTTTCCTATAACGCCGGAAGCGCCGGCATCACCGTTGACCCCGGCGTCGCCGTACTCGATGTCGATTCAGCCGACCTCGGCGGCGCGATCGTCAAGATCACGGGAGCGTTCGCTGCCGGTGATGTCTTGACCTTCGTCCCGACAGGAAACATCAACGGCACTTACGACAATGCCACGGGCACACTGAGTCTGACCGGTACAGGAACGATCGCCCAGTACCAACAGGTGCTGCGCTCGGTAACCCTGGCGACCGCGGCGTCGGCGCCCGCCGCCATCAAGACAGTGACATTCACGGTGTCCGACTCCCAGGGTGCGGCGAGCGCATCCAGCGCCGTGGCAATCACCGTCCTCGCCGCACCTGTCGACATCCCCCCACTGCTGGTGACCTCAGTGACCAACGTGTCCTACACGGCCGGAAACACTGGCGTCACAGTCGATTCCAATATGACGATTCTGGACCTGGACTCCTCGGCCATGGGAAGTGCCACCGTCAAGATCACGGGCAACTTCTCCACCGGCGACACCCTGACGTTCACGCCGCAATCGGGGATCGCCGGCAGCTACAACAGCGCTACGGGCACGCTGACCTTCACCGGAACTGCGACGTTGGCCGATTACCAACAGCTGCTCCGTTCGGTGAAACTCTCGACGAGCTCGTCGGCATTGGCCGCGATCAAAACCGTCACGTTCACCGTCGTCGACAGCCAGGCCAGCGCGAGCCTTCCCGCGACGGTCACCGTCACAGTCCTGGCCGCGCCGATCAACATCGCGCCTCTGGTTGCGACACTGCCGGGCCCGACCTACACCGCAGGCAACACCGCTGTGTCGGTCAACCCGCTGGTCACCGTGACCGACCTCGATTCGACCAACATTGCGAGCGCGACGGTCACGATCAGCGGATTCGTCGCCGGGGACACACTGGGCTACACGACAGTGGGGAACATCAGCGGCTCGTACAGCAACGGGGTGCTCCAATTGTCGGGGACCGGCACCGCGGCCCAGTACCAGCAGGTGTTGCAGTCGATCACGTTTGCCAGCAGTGGGTCAGCCTCAGCGGCGATCAAGACGATCACCTACACCGTCACGGATGCGCAGGGCGCCACCAGCCCGACGGCGACAACAACCGTGACCGTGCTTGCCAACAACGCCCCGTTGCTGACGGCTCCGCTCGGCGGCACCGTCGTCCTGGGGCAGCAGTTGGTGAGCCCGACCGCGGTGATCGTCGACGACTCGTCGTTCCTGCAGGGGGCCACCATCACGATCGCGAACTTCCAGAGCGTAGACAGGCTCAACTACACCTCATCCGGCGGCATCACCGGCGTCTACGACGTTTCCACCGGCGTTCTAGCACTGACGGGGACCGCGTCGGTCAGTGACTACCAGTCAGTGCTGCAGTCGCTGAAGTTCTCGAAGACAGGCTTGAACCTGGTGAGCACGCGCACCATCACGATGACCGTGCGCGATCAGCAGGGCCTCAACAGCAACACCGTCTCCGGTGTGATGACGCTTCTGCTCTGACCAAGAGCGCTACTGCGTCGGGAACAGCGGCGGCGGTGGCGGCGACACCACCGGCACGTACGGCTTCGGCGCGTTGGGGTCCGGCGGCGGCGGTGGCGGCGGCACGCCCCACTCGTATCCCGGCGGCATCGGGCCGCTGACCGGGTAGTAGCCGGGAGGCAGTGCCGGGCCACCCGCTTGGGGGGCGGTGGCGGGTGTCTCAGACCCGGGCGCGTTCAGCGATTTGAAGCCCGGCGGCAGCGGCGGCGGCGGGCCTGCCCCTGGCGGCGGCGCGCCGGCGGGGGGCATGTTCGGCATGTCGGCGGTCCCCAGGAAGCCGTAGGGATCGCGGGCCTGATGCCAGGCGTCGCGCAGGAAGCCCAGCGGCCCGTCGCCCGAGCCGTACTGGGCGTTCGGGATCTCAGGCACCATCGGCGGGCCGGCGGGGGGAGGCGGGGGCGCTGCGACCGCGGGATCGACCGGCACCGCGACCGGCTGGCCGGGCGGCGGCGGCGCCCCGTCGGGCCCGGGAACGGGTGTCGGGAGCGGCTGGGCGGCGGCCAGAGCAGCCGGCGCGAGCACACCGAACGCCAGCGCAGCGGCGACGCCGGCAGCGCAGCGCAGAGTTCTGGCGCGCAGGTCGCGCCTGTCTGTCGTCATGTGTTCCTTCGTCGTGCCTCGAGCTCGTCCCGACTCGAGGAATGAGGCTAGCCGGTTCGCGGCCTCGGCGCGCCCGGTCAGGTCGAACTCCGACGATGCGTCAGCACATTCACAACGTTGCCCGCGGCGTCTTCGAAGAAGAATCGCCGCACGCCCCACTCCTCGTCGCTGAGCGGGTGGACGATCCGCAGGCCCGCGTCCACCGCACGGCGGTGGGCCGCATCGACATCGTCGACCTCGATGGACACCGCGGGATTGACTGCGGCGGTCGCGTCCTCGGTCAGCAGGCTCAGCTGGTGGCGGCGGTCGGTGTCGGCAAGCGTCACGATCCAGCCGTGGTCCATCACGACGTCGAGGCCGAGCACCGCCCGGTACTGCGTGACGGCGGTCGGCAGATCCGGCACCGTCACGATGGGGACGACGCGTCCGACGGTCAAATTGCCGGTCCCAACAGATCGTCGGCGTCCTTGATCACGTACCCGTAGCCCTGCTCGGCGAGGAACCGCTGCCGGTGCGCGGCGTATTCGGCGTCCAGACTGTCGCGCGACACCACGGAGTAGAACACCGCTCCGCCACCGTCGGCTTTCGGGCGCAGGAGCCGGCCGAGCCGCTGCGCTTCCTCCTGCCGGGAGCCGAACGTGCCCGACACCTGCACGGCAACACTGGCCTCAGGCAGGTCGATCGAGAAGTTGGCGACCTTGGACACCACGAGTGTGCGGATCTCGCCGCTGCGGAACGCGTCGAACAGCTGCTCGCGCTCGGCGGTCTTCGTCGACCCCTGGATCACGGGTGCGTCCAGCTCGGCGCCGAGTTCGTCGAGCTGGTCGAGATAAGCGCCGATGACCAGCGTCGGTTCGTCGGGATGGCGCTCCAGGATCGACTTGACCACGTTGACCTTGGTGTGCGCGGTCGCGCAGAGCTTGTAGCGTTCGTCCGGCTCAGCCGTGGCGTAGAGCATGCGCTCGTTGTCGGTCATCGTGACGCGGACCTCGATGCATTCGGCCGGGGCGATCCACCCCTGGGCCTCGATGTCCTTCCACGGTGCGTCGTAGCGCTTCGGGCCGATCAGCGAGAACACGTCGCCCTCGCGGCCGTCTTCGCGGATCAGGGTCGCAGTCAACCCGAGCCGACGGCGGGACTGCAGATCAGCGGTCATCCGGAACACCGGTGCGGGCAGCAGGTGCACCTCGTCGTAGACGATCAGGCCCCAGTCCCGGCTGTCGAAGAGCTCGAGGTGCTTGTACTCGCCCTTGGTGCGGCGGGTGATCACCTGGTACGTCGCGATGGTGACCGGCCGGATCTCCTTGCGCTCCCCGGAATACTCGCCGATCTCCTCCTCGGTCAATGACGTCCGCGCGATCAACTCGCGCTTCCATTGGCGGCCCGCAACAGTGTTGGTGACCAGGATCAACGTCGTGGCACCGGCTTTGGCCATCGCCGCGGCGCCGACGAGGGTCTTGCCCGCCCCACACGGCAGTACGACCACGCCCGAGCCGCCGTCCCAGAACGAGTCGGCGGCCATCTGCTGGTAGTCGCGCAACTCCCAGCCGTCCTGCTCGAGCGTGATCGGATGGGCCTCCCCGTCGACGTACCCAGCCAGATCCTCTGCCGGCCAACCGATCTTGAGAAGCATCTGCTTGACCCGGCCGCGCTCACTGTTGTGCACGACCACGGTGTCGTCATCGAGGCGGGCGCCCAGCATGGGTGCGATCTTCTTGTTGCGCAGCACCTCTTCGAGCACGGCGCGGTCCAGGCTGACCAGGGTCAGGCCGTGCGCGGGGTGCTTGACCAGCTGCAGGCGGCCGTAACGCGCCATCGTGTCGACGATGTCGACGAGCAGCGGCTGCGGTACCGCGTAACGGGAGAACGAGACCAGGGCATCGACGACCTGCTCGGCGTCATGGCCGGCGGCGCGGGCGTTCCACAGCGCCAACGGGGTGATGCGGTAGGTGTGCACGTGCTCGGGTGCGCGCTCGAGCTCGGCGAACGGCGCGATCGCCGCGCGCGCAGCGCCGGCCTGCTCGTGGTCGACTTCGAGCAGCACAGTCTTGTCCGACTGCACGATCAAAGGGCCGTCGGTCATGCGCGGCCTCGAAAGAAAGTCATCCTGCCCATTATCCGCACGGTGACGACAGGTCGGCGTCTCGTCCAGGATCGCCGGATGGGAGCCGTGCCGTTGACGCATGGCGTCTCACGTTGCGCGTTCCATCGATGCGGGTGCGAATCCGTGTCGGCAGCGTTGCGTCAGTAGCTTGGCCGCGGTCACGAGAGTGTTGAAATGCCAGCTCAGAACGCTGCAGTCCTGCGACGTAAAGGGTTCGCGTAGAACTTTCACAGAAAACATAGTCGTCCGCGTCAATTTGCTCTATCGTCTGCTCCGCGGGGTCATGGCCGACCACTCGGCGGCCGGCGCCCAGCGGTGTCGTCGGGGGGCGAACAGTCACGGGGGACTGAACGCAGTGACGGAGGCCGGGCGCATGAGTGGCAAACCTGTCGGACATCGGAGATCGCGGAACGACGCCGGGGGACAGTTCTGGGCGGCCGCGAGCCTGCTCGACGACGACGGGGTCACCCGAATCGCGCGCCATCGGGCAGAGCCGGAGCGGTTGCCGATTCCCGTCGGGCGAGTGGGGGCGCTGGCGGTGTCCCTGGGCATCGGTTTGGCGATCGCCCACTCGGCGACGGGCGTGGCCGCAGCCAGTGAGGACGAGACGGAGTCGAGTGTCTCGTCGACGGCCAACACGGCGCAGGAGACGCCGCGCCGCGAGCGAGACGCGACGGCGGATGCTGATGCGACGAAGCCGGGCACGGCGCGGGGCCCGAAAACGGCCGATGCCGACACCGATGTCACCGCTGAGGCCGCCGCCGCGCCGCGTCGCTGGCAGCTGAGGTTCGACGGGCCGCGACGCGGCAGCCACACCGACGAGAGCCCCGATACCGACACCGACCCCGTCGTCACTGCCGTCGATACCGAGCAGATCGCGGACAGTGACGAGGTCGCCGCAACGCCGGTGACGACGGCGCCCAGGAAGCGCATCTTCGCCCGCGTCCCCGACGCGGCGCCGCAGACCGCGCCGTCGGAGGTCGTGAGCCTGCAGCAACCGGTGACGACGGAGACGGTCGCACCGCTCACCGATACGACGACACCGGCATCGTCGCCGGTCGACGACGCTCTGCTGGCCTATGTGCGCCGGTTGATCAACCACACGCTGTTCAACAAGACACCGGTGGTGCGGTCGGTGACCACCGAGCAGCTCGTCACCGGGCAGGTCGTCGTCCGGATCGACGCGTACGACCCGAACGACGACCCCCTCACCTACGAGATCGTGCAGCCGAGTGGCGGCGGCCTGGTGGTCCGCAACCCGCTCGACGGCAGCTTCCTCTACACGCCGACGACACCGGTCATCGGGAATCCGCGGCCAGTCGAGTTCACCGTCGTGGTGAGCGACAGCTCCGTCGACCTTCCCGGTCTGTTGAGCCTGTTGCACACCGTGGCCCGCGTGATCGGGTTGGCGCAGGCCGACTCCTACCGCCAGACGGTGGCGTTCACCGTCGATCCGCTCGTCCAGCTCCCGCCATCGGTGCTCGCAACGCCCGGTCTCCCGTACGTCGTGAAGAGCGCCCCGGTCAAGCTGCTGTCCGCTGCCGCCATCCTCGACCCCGACTCCACGCGCCTGCAGAGCGTCACTGTGGCGATCGCCGGCGGTAAGCAGATCGGCGACGCGCTCGGATACACCGCACCCTCGGACAGCACCATCGACCCCGCGTTCAGCGACGACAACCGCACGGTCACCCTGTCGGGGTTGGCCAGCCTCGCCGATTACGAGGCTGCACTGAAAGCGATCACGTTCAGCGCGACCAAACTCGGCCTGGCCACCCGCTCGGTCCAGATAACCCTCACCGACGAACAGGGTGTCGAGAGCCTTCTGCCTGCAGTCGTCCTGCTGGCGTTGCTGCCGGCGGTGCAGTTCCCGCCATCGCTGTTCGCGGTCGGAGGTGGGCCGTTCCGGCTGGGAGGCGATCCGGTCAAGCTGCTGTCGGTCGCCGAGATCACCGATGTCGATTCGCCGTCGCTGACATCGGTGACGGTGTCGCTGGGCGCCGGCGCGCAGTCCGGAGACGCACTGAGCTACTCGGGCTCGGGTGGCATCACGCCGGTGTTCAGCGATGACCACCAGACCCTGACGCTGACCGGTCCCGGCACCCTCGCCGAGTTCGAGGCCGCGCTGAAAGACATCACTTTCACCGCAACCCAACTCGGGCTGGGGTTGCGCACCGTGAACGTCACGTTGACCGACGCCGACGGCGTCGACAGCCTCCTTCCGGCCACGTTCGCCATCGGCGTGCTCCCCGCGATCGTCGTGGAACTTCCGCTGACCGTGGCTCCGGTCGGAGCGCCGATCCACACCATCGGCAAGCCGCCCATGAAACTGATCTCATCGGTGCTCATCGCCAATGCCGACGGCGGAAACCTCACCGGCGCAACGATCGTCATCGCTACCGGCCGACTGACCGGAGACAAGCTCACCTACACCGCGCCGGCCGACTCCACGATCCAGATCAGCCGACCCAACGACTGGACCATCCAGCTCTCCGGCCTGGCCACCGTCGAGCAGTACGCCGAAGCGCTCGAAGCGATTTCGTTCAGCGCGACACAGGTGGGTCTGACCCGTTCGGTCACGATCACCGTCACCGAAGAAGACGGCGACACCAGTCCCGTTCCCGGCGTGGTCTTCGCGAACACGATCGCGCCGCTACGGCCGCTGCTCACGATCCTGTCGCTGCCGCCCACGTACACACTCGGCAAGCCGGGGGTCAAGGTCGCCCCCACCGTCGAGATCGGAGACCTCGACTCGACAGTGCTCACCGGTGCGACGGTGAAGATCACCGGCGGCCGGGAGGTCGGCGATCTGCTGAGCTTCGCGCAGATCGACGGCAACCCCGTGACGGCGACGTGGAACGGGACCGACACGCTGACCCTGTCCGGAACCGCCACGCTCGCCCAGTACGAAGCCGCGCTCGAAGCTGTCACGTTCACCGCAACGGGCGGCGCGGGTCTCCTCGAAACACGCACAGTCACCATTGATCTGGTCGACGACTCCGGAGTCGGCACACTGCTGCCCGCTACCGTGCTCGTCGGGGTGAAGAATCCGGACCGGCCGACCATCGCGACGGTCGGTGCCACGATCGTCAAGGTCAACAACACGGTCAAACCCATCACGTCGGCCACGATCCTCGACAGCGACTCGGCGATGCTCACCGGCGCGTCGGTGGCGATCACCGCGGGCTTCCGCACCGGTGACACGCTCGCCTACGCCCCGATCAACGGCAACCCGGTTGCGGCCACCTACAACCCGAGCACCGGCGTGCTGACGCTCACGGGTTCAGCCACGATCGCGCAATACAAGCAGGCCCTCGAGGCGGTCACCTTCAAGGCGACGCAATTAGGAGTTCTGCCCACCCGCACGATCACCGTGAACGTCACCGACGACTCGAATCTGTCGGCGTTGGTCGCCGGACTGGTGCTGACGACGGTGTCGCTGATCTAACCCGGGTCGGCCGACACCACCGATGTGACGCGGTGGATGGCGAATTCGCGGACCCGGCCGGAGGCGGGGTCGTACGCGGTCAGCTGGCCACCGCGCACGTTGATCGGCGCAACCACCCGCTGGCTGGCGACGCCCGCGGGATCCACGTAACCGATCACCACCGACTCCTGATGATGTGCGGCGTGCTGCAGTTCGGAGATCGCGACCGCCGGGTCGAGCCGCAGGCTCGACGTCGGAGACGCGGCGACCTTGCGCAGCACGGCGACGATGGCGCCGAGGGTCTGGTCGGTCGGGGTGGTGCCGGGTCGGAAGGTGCGGCGCCGGCCGGGCGCCGGAACACGGGAACCGCGGCTGCGCAGATCGACGATCGCCCCGGTGGAATCCTCGGCTGCCGGGGCGAACCCCGCGGCGCGCAGCGCGGTCAGCACGTCGGCGATCGGTGCCTGTGACACGGCGACCGTCGGTGCGAGAAGGCGCAATTCGACGGCGTCGGTGGCAGGTGCGCTGACGGCGGCGGCCAGCAGAGCTGCGTCCTCGCAGCGCACGAACGACGCCGCCATGCCAACCCGCAGCTGCCCGTGCCGACGTGCGACATCGTCGATCAGATACGTCAGTGCTTGCGGAACAGGGGTTTTCGAGTGCCTGGTGAACAGTGCATGCAGTTCGCCCGCGGTCTTGCCGGTGTCGAGCGCACGCCGCACCGATGCCTCGTCGATGCGGTACACCATCGCGGCGCCGGCCGATTCGACGGCGGCGACCGCGTCCAGTTGTTCGGCCAGCTCTCGCTCCAGCGGCCCCGGGACGATGACCGTGAGGTCGGCCTGCACCAGGAAATGGTCGATCGGCGACGGCAGCACCTTGTCCATCGCGGCGATCACCGACTGATCGTCCTCGCCGGCGAGCAGCCTGCGCAGCGGGCCGGCCAGCGCCCCACGGCCTACGGCCCCGACGGCGTGCGCCTCGGTCAGTAGGTCGGCCACCGGGTCGGGCTGCAGGCGCGCCGACCAGCGCGGCCGCTGCCAGACCATGGCCCGCGACGCGCTCGCGGCGTCCACCCCGGAGCCCCGAGGAAGGTCCGCGAGCATCGTCAGCAGGAGCCGTCGATCCAGCGGCGCGGCTGTGGAGAACAACGAATCGGACAGCGCTGCATAGGGTTTGCCATCGGGGCCGCGGGCGCCGACCAGGCTGGGCCGGCCCGGTAGGTCGAGCCACGCCGACGCCAGCAGATGCCACTTGACCGCCGTCGGTGATTCGATGAAGCGGTCGGCGGCCACCGTCGGTGCCCAGTACGAACCGGTGTCCGGCGGCTCGGGCTCGGGAACCCCCGCGGCGATCAGCCCTGCGGCGAGTGACACCTCGAGGATCAGGCCGAGCCGGCGCTCGTCGATACCGGTGGCCTTGGTCAGCCGCTTGACCTCGCGAACACCGAGACCCCCGCTGCGAAGCTCGGGAACCGGTGTCGCGCTGAGGTTCTCGAGGATCAATTCGACCTCGCGGAGCAGATCGATCGCAGCGCCGGCGGCGACGGCGTCGACGTCGGCGGTCGACGTCGTCGTCACGGTCGGGTCGGGACGGGTCAGGCTCACCGGACCCGGCGTCTCGCCGCGCAGCACCTGCCCGACGAGCCGGGGCAGGATCACGGTGTCGGCGTCGAGACGGCGCAGCAGTCCGGCAGCCAACAGCCGTTGGACGGGTCGCTCCGGGGGAGCGTCGGGCAGCGCGTCGCGGGTGCGCCCGATCGGCGAGCCTTCGAGCAGCTTCTCCAGCAGATCGCGCGGCGCATCGTCGAGCGCGTCGAGGGCCTCGGTGACCTCAGCAGCGGAGAGGGCCTGCGGTTCGAGTGTCGCCTGGCCCGGGTACCAGGGCAGCCCGTTCGCGGCTTCGGCGACGACCCGCAGAGCACCCGCGCCCGCAGTGTCACCCCACACCAGCGCCCGTTCGGTCAGGTCGTCGACCGCGGCGCGCACGGAGGCCTCGTCTGTTCGCTCGCCCAGTGCCGCGGCCAACTCGCCGAAGGTGACCGCCGTCGTCTCGGCGTGCACGGTCAGCAGCGCGTCGAGCACCGTCAGGTGCAGGAAGTCGAGGTCGTCGGTGGCCGCCTTGACCGACTGCCGGGCGGCGGCGCGGGCTGCCAGCGCGGCGATCGTGCCCGGCGGCGGCTGGGTGAGGTCGGGCCGCAATCGCAACAGCGTGATCAGCGCCTCGTCGTCGCGTTCGGCCAACCACACACCCAGCGGCACACCGGGGCTCTTGGCGCTCACCTGACCAGCGTAAAGCAGCCTCCCACCCTCGCCAGCCGGCGAGCGGCCTGCCACAATGTCATCCGTGGCTGATGACAAGAAGAACCGATACGTCGATCCGGGCTGGCCCACGAGCGACGCCGACGACCACGCCGTCAGCGAGCTCGCCGCCGACCGCACCGGGGCCCTGTCGCCGTTCGGCGACATCACGTTCCCCGTGCCGGCCGAGGACCTACCGTTCGTTCAGTCCTCGACCATCATCAACAAGTAGCGATGGCGGACCGCCTCTCGCATCTCGACGAGACCGGCGCCGCCCACATGGTCGACGTCACCGCCAAGGACGTCACGAAGCGCGTCGCGGTGGCGCACGGCACGGTGCGCACCCGTGCCGACGTGATCGACCTGATCAGCACCCACGGTCTGCCCAAGGGGGATGCGCTGGCCACCGCCCGCGTCGCAGGCATCCTGGCTGCGAAACGCACCAGCGACCTCGTGCCGCTGTGCCATCCGTTGGCGATCACCGGGGTCGACATCGACTTCGAGGTCTCCGGCGACGAGGTCGGCATCACCGCGACGGTGCGTACGACCGATCGCACGGGGGTGGAGATGGAAGCGCTGACCGCGGTCAGCGTGGCCGCGCTGACGGTCTACGACATGATCAAGGCCGTCGACCGGGCCGCCTCGATCGACGACGTCCGCGTTCTGCACAAAGAGGGCGGCAAGACGGGCACCTGGTCACGGTGACAGCCCACCGTTCCGGATGGGTCGTCATCGCCTCCACCCGCGCCGCCACCGGCGTCTACACCGACCGCTGCGGCCCGGTGATCGTCGACTGGCTCACCGCCCATGCGGTCGGCACCGCACCACCGGTGGTGGTCGCCGACGGCGATCCGGTCGGTGCGGCACTGAGAGAGGCCCTCACGCACGGCCCCGACGTCATCGTCACGTCCGGCGGCACCGGCATCTCACCCACCGACTCGACGCCCCAGCAGACGGCGGCACTGCTCGACTATGAGATCCCCGGGCTGGCGGACGCGATCCGGCGTTCCGGGCTGCCTCAGGTGCCCACATCGGTGCTCTCCCGCGGGATCTGCGGCGTCGCAGGACGGACGCTGATCGTGAACCTCCCCGGCTCGCTCGGCGGCGTGCGCGACGGGCTCGGCGTTCTCGACGGGATGCTCGACCATGCCCTCGACCAGTTGCGGGGCGGAGATCACCGACCGTGACCGAGATCGTGCGGGCCGAGCTCACCGAGCACCCGATCGACGCCACCGAGCACGAGGCGCTCGTCGCCCATCACGCCGCGGGTGCCGTCGTGTCGTTCGCCGGAGTGGTACGCAACCACGACGGCGGCCGTTCGGTGACCCGGCTCGAGTACTCGGCGCATCCGTCGGCGGCCCAGGTGCTCGCTGACGTCGCCGCTGAGGTGGCCGCCGAGGCCACCGGCGTGCGGGCGCTCGCCGTCAGCCACCGGGTGGGACCCCTGCAGATCGGTGACGCAGCGCTGATCGCCGTCGTGGCGGCGGATCATCGCGGCGCAGCTTTTCAGACGTGCGCACGGCTCGTGGACCGCGTCAAAGAACTGCTACCGGTCTGGAAGCACCAGTTCTTCGTCGACGGCACCGACGAATGGGTCAACTCCGCGTAGCGGAGCTCAGGACGGCGGCAGGACCGGAGCCGGCGGCACCGGCGCACCCGGGGCGGGCGGCGCTGCGGGGTCGACCGGTGCACCAGGAATCGGTGCGCCCGGAGCGATCGGCTCGAGCGGGCCGGACCGCTGGTGAGCGGCCGCTGCGTGAGCGCGAGCAGCGCGTCCTTGCCCGAGATCTCCTGGGTCTGGATGGCGTGCCAGATGTCCTTGAGGTAGGTCACGTTCGGGCTCGGATCGGCGACGACGTTCGGATCGGCCGTGGTGCCGGGCGGGAGATTCGTCGGGCTGGCCAGGTGCGGCATGCCGTCGGGCATCGGCAGGTCGCCGGAGATGGCCTGGTTGGCGATGTCGTAAGCCGGCGCGGGCACCGCAACGTTGTTGAGCGGCGCCAACGGGTCGGGCGCGGGCGCTGCGACGGGTGCGGGCGCTGGAGCCGCCGGCGCAGGGGCAGGCACGGGCAGGGGTGCTGCCGGGGCGGGCTGCTGAGCCAGGTCACCCGGGTGCAGGGCCCACACCTGGGGCTGGTCCGCCGGGGCGGGGTTCTGCGCGGCGTCCCAATCGGCGGCGTTGACCACCGGCTGGGCCGGGGGCGGCACGTCGGCCGGCGCGATGTTGGCCACGTCGACCACCGGGGGCGCCGGCGGCGGGGGCAGCGGCGCGTCGAGCGGTGCGGCGTCCACCGGAGCCGGGGCCGGGGGCGGCGGGGCCATCGGATCGGCCGGGGGAGGCAGCGGGGCGTCGAGCGGTGCGGCCTCGACGGGTGCGGGGGCCGGGGCCGGCGGCGGCGGGGCCATCGGATCGATCGGCGGCGCGGGGAGCGGCGCAGACATCGCGTCGAACGGCGCGGGCGGCGGCGGAGCGAGCGGATCGGCCGGCGGCGGGGGCGGCAGGAGGCCGAGGGGGCCCGCCGGAGCCGGCGCCTCATTGGCGGCCTCGTTGACGACGTTGCGCGGTGTTGCGGCGGAGAGCGGCCCGCCGCACGTGGGCCACGCGCCCTTGCCCTGCGAGGCCAGCACACGCTCGGCGACGGCGATCTGCTCGTCTTTGGTGGCCAGGTGGGCCGCGGGGGCGAACTCGCCACCGCCGTGCCCGGACCAGGTGCTGGGGGAGAACTGCAGGCCACCCTGGTAGCCGTTGCCGGTGTTGATCGCCCAGTTGCCGCCGGATTCGCAGCTGGCGACCCGGTCCCATTCGTTGTCGGTGGCCGCGCCGGCGGTGCCGGCCAGAGCCAGGCTGCCGCCTCCGATGACCGCGCCGGTGACGGCGATCTTGGCGACGCTGACAGAAGAAGTCGTGGGCTTGCGGTGCCGTCCACTCATAGGTGCGCGAGGTCCTCTCGTATGCGCCCGCGAGGTCAGCTGTCGGGTTCGGGCTGGAGAGGTCGCCCGGCCGGCGGCGTCGAAACGACGTCGGCTTCACCCCTAGGAGCCGGTGTCGGCTCCAGGTCCTTTCGGTGGACCGGTGGGTCCCCCGCCTCCATCCAGGTGGGTCTCGTCGTCCCCGCGGACCAGCGGATGGAGCTCGGCGCAACTGGTCTCGCGACGAGCCGGTCAGTGGGGGCGACCGGCCTGGCGAGAACGGTAACGGCTCGCCAGATTCCCGTCACCTCGTCGCCACCGCCGTGTCGCGGACCTCGGCAAATACTAAAAATTCTCTAAAATGCCTGGCGAGCGCGTTGTTCCTGCAGGTGCCGGGCGTCGCTACCTCGCCGTAGCCATCCCGTGATCATTCTGTGATGTGATGTAAATCACGGAATACATCGACCGAAAGAGGTCATCTACCCACCGGCAAACGGCGGCAACACATCGATCGTCTGCGCCCGTCCCAGCGGAGTCGTAATGTCGCGCACGGCGATTCCGTCCCGCAGATACGAGCACCGCGCCAGCACGCGCTCCAGCTCCGGCCCTCGGGCACGCAGCACGTCGACCAGATCGGCGACCGTCGCGGTGTCGGCCATGTCGACAGCCTCGTGTTCGACGCCGGCCGCGGCGCGCGCCGCGGCGAAGTACCGCACTGTCACCGTCACGTCAGCCGCCGATTGCGCTCATCGGGCGATCGGGCTGGACGAACCCCGGATCGTTGATGCCGTGGCCGGCCGCCTTGCCCCACATCGCGGCGCGCCATGCCGCTTCGAGCGCGTCGTCGTCGCCGCCGGCACGCAGCAGGTCGCGCAGATCGGTCTCGTCGCGGGCGAACAGGCAGTTGCGCACCTGACCGTCGGCGGTCAGGCGGGTGCGGTCGCAACTGGCGCAGAATTCATGGGACACCGACGCGATGACGCCGACATCGCCGAGCACGGCGCCGTCGGGGTCGCGCACCTGCCACAGCTCGGCCGGCGCCGAGCCCCGCGGCTTCGGATGCGGTGTCAGCGTGAACTCCCGGCGGAGCACGCCCAGGATCTCGTCGGCGGACAGCGCTTCGTCGCGCCGCCACGAATGTCCCGCATCGAGCGGCATCTGCTCGATGATGCGCAACTGGTAGCCCTGTGCCAGGCAGAAGCGCAGCAGCGCGATCGCATCGTCACGCCCGCTGACCGGATCAAGGACGGCGTTCACTTTGACCGGCGCCAGCCCGGCGGCTTTCGCGGCGCGCAGACCGGCCAGCACCGCATCGAGCCGGTCGCGCCGCGTGATCGCCGCGAAGCGCTGCGGATCGACGGTGTCCAGCGAGACGTTGATGCGATTCAGGCCGGCTCGCTTCAGCGCAGCCGCACGGACGGCAAGGCCGATTCCGTTCGTGGTCAACGTGATCTCCGGCCGCGGACGCAGCGCCGCCGTCGCCGCGATGACCTGCTCGAGGTGCGGCACCACAAGCGGCTCGCCGCCGGTGAAGCGCACGCTCGTGACGCCGAGGCGGGTCACCGCGAGCCGCAGGAGCCGGACGAGCTCGTCCACGCTCAGCTTCTGCTCGGACGGCATCCAATCCAATCCTTCGGCGGGCATGCAGTAAGTGCAGCGCAGGTTGCACAGGTCGGTCAGTGACACCCGCAGGTCGGTGGCCACCCGGCCGAAGGTGTCGACCAGCGGACCGTCGGCCGGCGCACCCTGTGGCAGCCCCCGGATCGACGGCAGCCCGAGTGGGACAGCGGTCATCGAGGGAACCCGCCCGTGCCGGCGACGCCCTGGCCGTCGACCGGCACGATCTCCTTGCCCAATGGCATCAGCGACACCGGGATCAATTTCAGGTTGGCCAGCGCCAGCGGAATGCCGATGATCGTGATGGCCATCGCGATCGCGGTCAGCACGTGTCCGATCGCCAGCCAGATGCCGGCGACGAGAAGCCAGATGATGTTGCCGACAAGGGCACCCGGCCGCACGCCGGGCTTGTCGACGATCGTGCGGCCGAACGGCCACAGCGCGTACACCGCGATGCGCAGCGCCGCGAAGCCGAAGGGAATCGTGACGATGAGGACGAAGCAGATCAGTGCGGCGACCAGGTAGCCCAGGGCGAGCCACAGGCCACCGAAGATCAACCAGATGACGTTCAGGATCAGGCGCATCGTCTTCCTCCCGCGGTCCGGCAAGCCTACCGAGTTGACGGGGTGCTGGCTGCGGCGACGTCCGAGTAGGATCGTCACGGCGCGTCCCGACGCAGGCGGGGCGCTTCCTCTATGTAAACGGTCTGTTCCCCGTGTGGGCGCGGACCCAGCGCTCAGACAGACAAGCAGGTGAGACCAGTGCCGACCGGCCGGGTGAAGTGGTACGACGCGGAGAAGGGCTTCGGGTTCCTCTCGCAGGAAGACGGTGAGGACGTGTACGTGCGTTCCTCGGCGCTGCCCTCCGGTGTCGAAGGCCTCAAGGCGGGCCAGCGCGTCGAGTTCGGTGTCGCTGCCGGCCGCCGCGGCCCGCAGGCGCTCAGCCTGAAGCTGATCGATCCGCCGCCGAGCCTGACCCGGACCCGTCGCGAGGCGGCCACCGTCGAGCACAAGCACAGCCCCGACGAGCTGCACGGCATGGTCGAGGACATGATCACGCTCCTCGAGGGCGCGGTGCAGCCCGAGCTGCGTAAGGGCCGCTATCCGGACCGCAAGGTGGCCCGCCGCGTCTCGGAGGTCGTCAAGGCCGTCGCTCGCGAACTCGACGCCTGAGTCGTCCGTCGTCCGACGGGGTAAGAGTGAAGCCATGAGCTACGTGGCTGACCCGTCGGCGTCCGGCGGCGACTTCGATCGCGATACCGACTACATCTCCACCCGCATCACCGCCGACGGGCGGGACGGGTATCCGGTCGAGGCCGGGCGGTACCGCCTTGTGGTGGCCCGTGCGTGCCCGTGGGCGAACCGCACGATCATCGTCCGGCGGCTGCTCGGCCTCGAGGATGCGTTGTCGATCGGGTTCTGCGGACCCACCCACGACGAGCGCAGCTGGACCTTCGATCTGGACCCTGACGGCGTCGATCCGGTGCTGGGCATTCACTACCTCCGCGACGCCTACAACAAGCGCATACCCGACTATCCGAAGGGCATCACGGTGCCCGCGATCGTCGACGTGCCGACCGGTGAGGTCGTGACCAACGACTTCCCGCAGATCACGCTCGACATGTCGACCGAGTGGACCGCCCACCACCGTGACGGGGCGCCGGATCTGTATCCCGAGCCGCTACGCGCCGAGATCGACGAGGTGGCGCAGCGGATCTACACCGAGGTCAACAACGGGGTCTACCGCTGCGGTTTCGCCGGCTCGCAGAAGGCGTACGAGCGGGCCTACGACCGGCTGTTCACCGCGCTCGACTGGCTCTCCGACCGGTTGGCCGACCGGCGCTATCTGGTCGGCGACACCATCACCGAGGCCGATGTCCGGTTGTTCACCACGCTGGCACGCTTCGATCCCGTCTACCACGGGCATTTCAAGACCAATCGCGCCAAGCTCGCCGAGATGCCGGTGCTGTGGGCGTATGCCCGAGATCTGTTCCAGACGCCCGGTTTCGGCGACACCATCGACTTCGTGCAGATCAAGCAGCACTACTACATCGTGCACAGCGACATCAATCCCACCGGTGTGGTGCCGAAGGGACCGGACCTGGCCAACTGGCTCACAGAGCACGGTCGAGAAGCACTGGGCGGTAGGCCTTTTGGCGACGGAACGCCACCGGGCCCGCCGCGCGCAGGCGAGGAAGTGCCGGCGGCCCACAGCGCCGGCTGATCCCCCGCGAAAGTGCCGTCACGGTAGTTGGAACGGCTCCGCAACTACCGGCAACGCACTTTCGCGGTACCGATCAGTTCCAGCTCGTGCGCACGGACCACTCCGCGTGCGGTACCGGGAACTCGTTGCCGTCCTGGTCGCGCACCAGTGTCGGCAGTTGCACCGCGAACCCGGTCAATCGCCCGCGCTGGGCGTCGACGGTCGGAATCGTCACCGCCAGCCGGGCATTCGGCCGGAACTCCTCGATCACGTCGCCGTCCTCGTACGCACGCAGCAACACCCACGGCGCCTTGGAGATCTCGGTCGGCAGCGACAGCTGCACGGGATGGCGGCCCGACACCGGCAATTCGCCCTGGTCTGCGGGCACCACACAGTCGGTGGGGTTGAGCACCTGACAGAAGCGGTACGGGCCCACCCGGGTCAGCTGGCCGGCCGTGAACGCCGAGATCTCCGGCAGGTCCGGGCCGGCATCGCGGGACAGCCGCCACACCAGGACCGCGGTCGCGACGGACGCGAGCAGCACGACGGCGACGAGGACAGCGATGACGCGTTTCACTCGCCCGTCACCGCCGGCTCGGCACGCACGCCCTCGGTGGCCGCGTGCACGGGACGATTACCGCCCAGTCCCGGCACCAGGGATTCACCCCGATAGCTGAAGATCGTCTGCGCCAGACCGAGGATCAGCAGTGCGGTGATCGTGGTGAAGCCCGCGTACAACTCGGTGTAGATGAGCACGCCCGTCGCGCCGCCGATCACCCAGGCCAACTGCAGCAGCGACTCTGAGCGCCCGAACGCCGAGGCGCGCGATTCCTCGGGGAGGTCGTCTTGCAGAGACGCGTCGAGGGACGCCTTGGCGATGGCGCTGGCTCCCGAGGTGACCAGGGTCGTGGCCGCGGCGACGAGCAGGCTGCCGGTCAGCGCGGTGGCCAGAGACATCGCGGTCACCGCGATCGCGCATCGAACCACCAGCTGCGCGGGATGCCCCAGCTTCAGCCGCGCGGCGGTGAAGTTGCCGATGAAGTTGCCGACGGCGGCCGCCGCGCCGATCAGCCCCAGGATGCGCAGCTGCTCCCAGCCGCTGGCGTCGTGGGCCTTGGCGACGAACGCGGGGTAGAGGAACAGGAATCCGACCATCACCTTGACCGTGCAGTTGCCCCACAGCGCGGCGATGATGTTGCGGCCCAACGGTTGTCGCACCTTCGCAGCGGGCGGTTCACGGAATTGACCGTCGCGGCTGTGATAGCTCAGGGTCGCCGGGATCTCACCCTCGGTGACCTCGACCCACTTCGGTATCCGCATCGCCAGCACCGCGCCGGCCATCGACACCGCGACCACCACATACAGCGCGCCGGGCATGGCGAACAGCTGGAATCCCCACTCGGCCGCGGCTGCGATGCCGCCGCCCACCATCGTTCCGCCGAGCAGGCCGAACATCGTCAGGCGGGAGTTGACCCGCACCAGGTCGATGGTCGGGGGCAGGACTCGCGGCGTCACCGCGCTGCGCAGGACCGAGAACGATTTCGAC
Source organism: Actinomycetes bacterium (assembly GCA_023404955.1). GTDB lineage: Bacteria > Actinomycetota > Actinomycetes > Mycobacteriales > Mycobacteriaceae > Mycobacterium. The sequence continues at coordinate 68,391 of JAEXZY010000077.1, read as the reverse complement.
AGCACCATCATGCCGAGCGCACACGGGTACAGCACCCAGGACGGAAAGCTTCCGGTCGCGCTGTCGAAGTTCGCGATCAGGATCACCGCCAGCACGGTGCGTAACCCGAACGATGCGGCCAGCGCGACGCGCCGGCCGTGTTGCAGACGGTCCAGAGCCGGTCCGATCAGCGGTGCGATGACCGCGAACGGAGCGATCGTGATGAGCAGGTAGAGCGCCACTCGGCTCTTGCTCTCGCCGGTCGCGGCGGCGAAGAACAGAGTGTTGGCCAGTGCGACCGCCATCGCGGCATCGAGCGCGAAGTTGGCCACCACCGGCCACGTCAGCGCGGTCAGGCCCGATTTGTCGGCGCCGTCCGCGGTGGCGGCCCGGTGGACCAGCCCGTACATCTTCGAGCCCATCTCGCGACTGCGCTGCGCCGCTGCGCGGGTCACCGTCACCTTCTCGGCGCCGCCGGCCCGATCGTCGTCGAACCGGTCGTAGATGCGCCGACGGTCGTGCTCGTCCAGGGGCGGCAACCACCGGTTGCCGCTGGAGTTCGCGGTCGGGGAGGCCCGCCGACCGCCGGACGGCACAGGATCGCTGGGGTAATTGGCCATCCCCGGGTGGTCTCCGACGGGCGGACGCGGCGGGTAGTAGCGTCCGCTGGTCGGACCGGCGGGGTCCTGGTCGCGCCGCGCTCCTGTCACGCGCTCGATTCTCCCCCATGGCGGCGACAGTGGACGTGCAGCCAACCGGTGTGGCTCGCGACCGGCTCCGTCGGGCAAGATGAACACCGATGGACAGCGAGAACGAACCCTCCTCGCCCGAGGCCGAGCAGCCGATCGAGGCCGTTGAGCCGAGCGAGCCGGTTGAGGCCACGGAGCCGGCCGACCCGGTTGAAGCGACCGAGCCGGTCGAAGCGACCGAGCCGACGGAGGCCGCCGAGGCGGCGTCAGTCGACGTGCCGGCAGAGCCCGAGCCGATGTCCGCAGAGCTCGAAGCGATGCTGCGCGGTGCGATCGACGACGCCCGGTCCGCGATCGCTGACTCCAGCGGCGCCGACACCGTCGGCGAGTATCTCGGCGCCGAGGTCGAAGACTCGTCCTCGGCCACCCACCGGTTCGTCGCGGAGCTGCCCGGCTATCGGGGCTGGCAGTGGGCCGTCGTGGTGGCGGCCTGCCCGGGCGCCACGCATTCCACGATCAGCGAGGTCGTCCTCGTCCCCGGCCCGTCGGCGTTGCTGGCGCCGGAGTGGGTGCCGTGGGAGGAGCGGGTCCGCGCGGGCGATCTCGGTCCCGGCGATCTGCTGGCGCCGCCCGCCGACGATCCGCGCCTGGTACCGGGATTCATGGGCACCGGCGACCCGCAGATCGACGAGGTGGCGGTCGAGGTCGGACTGGGCCGTCGTCAGGTCCTGAGTCTGTGGGGGCGCGCCGACGCGGCGCAGCGCTGGCACGACGGCGACTTCGGTCCCGGTTCGGCGATGGCGCGCGCCACCCGTCGGCAGTGCCGGGACTGCGGGTTCTACGTTCCCCTGGGCGGCGCGTTGGGCGTGATGTTCGGGGTGTGCGCCAACGAGTACGCGGCCGACGGGCGTGTGGTCGACGCCGAATACGGGTGCGGAGCCCATTCCGACACACCGGCGCCGAAGGGCGCCGGGTCGCCCCAGTACGACCCGTTCGACGACGGTGTGCTGGATCTGGTGGAGCGCACCGAGGAGCGCTCCTAACGCTCGGCGGCAGCCTTGATGCGCGCCAGCGAGTCGTTCATGCCCTCGATGAGTTCCTGCTCGAAGCTGGTCTCTCCGCCCATGAACTTGTCGACTGCGAACGCTGACACCGCGGTGGTGGTGCCGTTCTCGGCGCGGCGCGTCTCCACCAGTCGGGTGCCGGCGTCGGTGGGTTCGAGTTCGTAGCTCCAGACCGTGTGGTTCTCGCTGACCTTGAACGCCAGCTTCTTCTCGGGCACGAGCTCGGTGATGCGAGCGGTCGTGGGCCAGAACAACTTTCCGCGGCGGTTCACGTTGACCATGCGGGCGCCCTGACGGACCCCGCCGATCGCCTTCGTCCACCGGCACTGCGGGCTCCACTGCGGCATGCGCTCCACATCGGAGACCAGCTTCCACACGGTCGAGACCGGTGCGTTGATGTCGATCTGCGCTTGCAGAATGGGCGCCGCCATGACGGGTTCTCCTCTGATCAGTCCAAGCCGCTCTGTGCCCCGCGCGATCCGCGGCGCACCGCGTGACGTTGCCACAGAAAGATCGACGTGCCAATAACGCCTACTCCCAGACCGGCCAGGCTGACGGGCCGCCACGGCGCCAGCGATCCGACCGTGAACGCGAGAACCGTCACGATCAGCCATCCGGCAGTGATCACGACGATGACCGGCCACGGCGAGGTCAGACTGCGCGGCAGCGGCGGCGGTTCCGGGGGAGAGGTCGTCATCGCGGCCCAACGTAACCGATCGGCCGTCGGTAGTGTCGGTCGCCGTGCCCGCCGCGTTCGTCGTCGATGTCGACGACCCTGCCGATCCGCGATTGGACGATTTCCGCGACCTCAACAGCGTCGACCGGCGGCCCGATCTGCCCAGTGGCAAAGGCTTGGTGATCGCCGAGGGCGTACTGGTGGTTCAGCGCATGCTGGCGTCCCGCTTCCGCCCCCGTGCGCTGCTGGGCACCGACCGCCGGTTGACCGAGCTCGGCGCCGACCTCGACGGTTGCGACGCGCCGTACTACCGGGCGAGTGCCGAGGTGATGGCAGAGGTCGTCGGCTTCCATCTCAACCGCGGTGTGCTGGCGTCGGCGTCGCGCGCCGCGGAGCTGACGGTGCCCGAGGTGCTCGACGGGGTGCGGACGGTGGCGGTGCTGGAGGGGGTCAACGACCACGAGAACCTCGGCTCGATCTTCCGCAACGCCGCGGGGTTGGGGGTGGGCGCAGTGATCTTCGGCGCGGGATGTGCAGACCCGCTGTACCGCCGAGCCGTGCGCGTCTCGATGGGGCATGCGCTGCTGGTACCGTTCGCGCGGGCGCAGAGCTGGCCAGGGGATCTGAACCTATTGCGCGACAATGGTTTCCGCCTGGTCGCCATGACTCCGGATGGTGGTGCGCAGCGGCTGGCGGACGCTTTTGCCGCCCTGACCGGCGACAAGGTGGGCATCCTGGTCGGGGCGGAGGGGCCGGGTCTGGCCGAGCACACGATGCGCGCCTGTGATGTACGCGCACGCATTCCGATGTCGCGCGGAACGGATTCGCTCAACGTCGCCACAGCAGCGGCGTTGGCCTTCTATGAGCGGGATAGGCTCGCGCCGTGAAGCCCCACGAGCCGACCCCCTGGGGTACCGGGCTGACCGTTGCGGCGTTCGTCGCCGCCGTTCTCGCCGCGGTACTAATCGTCTTGGGTATCGGGCTGATGCGAGTGAACCCGCTGCTCGCGATCGGGTTGAATATCGTCGCCGTCGGCGGGCTCGCCCCGACAGTGTGGGGCTGGCGCAAGGCGCCGGTGTGGCGCTGGCTCGTACTCGGAGCGGGTGTCGGTGTGGCCGCTGCCTGGGTCGGGCTGTTAGCGCTGGCCGCCGCTGGAACGTACGCCTAGCAGCACGTCCTCCCACGCCGGGACGGTGGGTCGGGCCTTCTTCGGGCGCGACGGCTTGACCTCGGCGCTGGGGGTCTCGTCGACCACCGGCGCCGGTTCGGGTGTCGGCGCCGCCGGGGGAGCGGCCAGCGGAGCCGGTGCCGTTGCGACCGGCTCGGGATCGCCGAGGGCGAGTTGCGCCACCGGGGCGAGTGGCCGCAGCGGCCGGGCATAGGTCGGGTCGATCAGCTGGTAGGCGGCGTCGTCGAACGCAGTCACCGTGCCGCCGTGGGCGCCCGGTGCGTACCGGAAGTGCGCGACGTTGTCGGACATGCCGGCTTTCCACCCCATCTGCACTGTCCAGCGGCCGTCCTCGTTGCGCCAGGCGTCCCACTCGGTCTTCTCGGGGTCGAGCCCGCGCGCGATCAGCGCGGCGGTGACCGTCTCCAGCAGCGTCAGGACCGACGGGCCGTCGGACAGCACAGGGTGTGCGGCGGTGGCGAGCTCTGCGGCGCGGGAGCGCTCGAGCAGGACGGGGTGGGCGAAGCGTTCCACGCGGGCGATGTCGACGCCCGCTGCGGTGGCGACCTGCTCCACCGAGGCTCCGGCGCGGATCTTGGCTTGAATCTCACGGGGGCGCAGCACGTTCGGCACCTCGACATCGATCGTGGTCTGGTTGGAGCCGGCCCGGTCGCCGCGCACGGCGGCCTTGAGTCGCTCATCGGAGCGCAGCACGAACTTCTCGCCGGAGTCGTCGGTCTCGCAGATGATCCGTGTGCCGTTGACCTCGAGTCCGACGACCTTCAGTTCCCGCATGGCGACCTCCTCTCGGGCTGCGCTGAGCCCGATACGCGGTCACCCTACTGCGTTATCTCCTCGTTACCGCGGTGACACGCGGCAGTCGCTACAACCGCTCGACCACCCAGTCGACGCAGGCCGTCAGCGCGCTCACGTCGTCCGGCTCCACCGCCGGGAACATGCCCACCCGCAGTTGGTTGCGGCCGAGCTTGCGGTACGGCTCGGTGTCGACGATGCCGTTCGCGCGCAGCGTCTTGGCCACGGCCGCGGCGTCGACGTCGTCATTGAAGTCGACGGTGCCGACGACGGCCGAGCGCAACGCCGGGTCGGTGACGAACGGGGTGGCGAACGACGAAGCCTCCGCCCAGGAGTACAGCCGCGACGACGAGTCCGCGGTGCGCTTGGTCGCCCAGTCCAGGCCACCGTTGCCCAGCAGCCAGTCGATCTGCTCGGCCAGCAGCACGAGCGTGCCGATCGCGGGGGTGTTGTAGGTCTGGTTCTTGACGCTGTTGTCGATCGCGATGGGCAGGGACAGGAACTCGGGCACCCAGCGGCCGGAGGCGGCAATGGCCTCGACGCGGGCCAGCGCGGCCGGCGACATCAGCGCGATCCACAGGCCGCCGTCGCCCGCGAAATTCTTCTGCGGCGCGAAGTAGTAGGTGTCGGCGGCGGTGATGTCGACGGGCAGTCCGCCGGCCGCCGAGGTCGCGTCGATGACGATCAGCGCATCACCCGCGCCGTCGGGGCGCTGCACTCCGACGGCGACGCCGGTGGAGGTCTCGTTGTGTGCCCAGGCGATGACGTCGACGGACGGGTCGCTGGTCGGCGCCGGTGCACTCCCGGCGTCGGCCTTGATCACCACAGGGTCGCCGACGAACGGGTTCTTGGCCACCGCGGAGGCGAACTTCGCGCTGAACTCGCCATAGGTCAGATGCAGCGATCGCTTGTCGACGAGCCCGAACGCCGCGGCATCCCAGAACGCAGTGGAGCCGCCGTTGCCGAGGATCACCTCGTACCCGTCGGGCAACGAGAACAGCTCGCGCAGTCCGTCCCGGACGCGGCCGACCAGGTTCTTCACCGGGGCCTGCCGGTGCGAGCTGCCGAACAGGTGGCCGGCATCGGCGAGGGCGGTCAGTTGCTCGGGGCGCACCTTGGACGGTCCGCAGCCGAACCTGCCGTCGCGGGGCTTGAGGTCGTCGGGAATCGTCAGGTCCGCAGCCATGGGGCAAGCGTAGAACCGGGGTGGCGCGGGCATCTAATGCGGTGGGCATCCGGTCATCTCGGCCGCTCAGTGTGTGATGTGCATCACGTGTGATCGGAATAACGCGCTCAGCCCACATTCAGGAAATCGCCCTGTTCAATTGCTGGGACCGCGGGTACTGTTCTTGGACAACGGGCACTTGAATGTAAACCTCACGCGAGGGATGGAGGCTCCCGATGGCAGTCAAAGAAGCACGCACGAAGATCGTTCGGCGTTGGCGCAGGAATATGGACGTCTTCGACGACGCCGAGTACGTCAACACGCTGAAGACCCTCTCGGAGGGGTCGGTGCGGCGCAATTTCAACCCCTACACCGACATCGACTGGGACTCGCCCGAGTTCGAGGTCACGCCGAACGACGAGCGCTGGATCTTGCCGGCGACCGATCCGATCGGCAAGCACGAGTGGTACCGCTCGCAGTCCAAGGAGCGGCAGATCCAGATCGGCATGTGGCGCCAGGCCAACGTCGCCAAGGTCGGTCTGCACTTCGAGTCGATCCTGATCCGGGGGCTGATGGAGTACGCGTTCTGGACCCCCAACGGCTCGCCCGAGTACCGCTACTGCCTGCACGAGGCGGTCGAAGAGTGCAACCACACCCTGATGTTCCAGGAGATGGTGAATCGCATCGGCGCTGATGTGCCGGGCATGCCCAAGCTGCTCAAGTGGGTTCAGCCCGCCATCCCACTCGTCGCGGGCCCGCTGCCGATCCCGTTCTGGTTCGGCATCCTGGCCGGCGAAGAGCCGATCGATCACACGCAGAAGAACGTGCTTCGCGAAGGCAAAGCGCTGCATCCGATCATGGAGCGAGTCATGGCGATTCACGTCGCCGAGGAGGCCCGCCACATCTCGTTCGCCCACGAGTACCTGCGCAAGCGCGTGCCGGATCTGCCACGCCGCAAGAGGTTCTGGCTCTCGCTCTACGTTCCGGTGGTGATGCGCGTGCTGTGCTCGGCGATCATCGTGCCGCCGCGCGCGTTCTGGAAAGAGTTCGACATCCCGCGCTCGGTGCGCAAGGAGATCTTCTTCAAGTCGCCTGAGTCCCGGCAGATGCTGCGGGACATGTTCGGCGATGTGCGAATGCTGGCCCACGACACCGGGTTGATGAACCCATTCGCGAAGCTCATGTGGCGCATCTGCCGGATCGGCGGGCGGCCCAGCCGTTACCGCAGCGAGCCGCAGCGCGCTCACCTGGCCTCGGTCGCGTAGGCCGGCGACAGACCAGCGGTAGAACATGCCCCATGTGATCACCCAGTCGTGTTGCAGCGACGGGTCCTGTGTCTTCGCGTGCCCGGTCAACTGCATTCATCCCTCGCCGGATGAACCGGGCTTCGCCACCGCCGAGATGCTCTTCATCGATCCCGACGCCTGCGTCGACTGCGGCGCATGTGTGTCGGCCTGCCCGGTGGGAGCGATCGCCCCGGACAGCCGACTGAGTGCCGAGCAGTTGCCGTTCGTCGAGATCAACGCCGGCTTCTATCCGCAGCGGGAGGGCAAGCTGCCGCCGACCTCCAAGCTGGCCCCGGTGCCGGAGGCGCCCGAGGTGCATGCCCGCGGCGACAAACCGCTGCGGGTTGCGATCGTCGGCTCCGGGCCGGCCGCGATGTACGCCGCCGACGAACTGCTCACCCAGTCGAACGTTCAGGTGAACGTGTTCGAAAAGCTACCCACCCCATACGGTTTGGCGCGTGCCGGCGTGGCTCCGGACCATCAGGCGACCAAACGCGTGACGGCGCTGTTCGACAAGATCGCCGCCCGCCGAGACTTCCGGTTCTACCTCAACGTCGAGGTGGGATCGGACCTCACGCACGACGAGATGCTCGAGCATCACCATGCGGTGCTCTACGCGGTCGGCGCACCCACCGACAAGCGCCTCGACGTGGAGGGGATGACCCTGCCCGGAGCGGGCACCGCGACGGAATTCGTCGCCTGGTACAACGGCCATCCCGACTTCGCCGGTCTGCCCGTCGATCTCAGTGGTGAGCGGGTGATCGTCGTCGGGAACGGCAACGTCGCCCTCGACGTGGCGCGTGTACTGACCGCGGAGCCGGAAGCCTTGGCGCTCACGGACATCGCCGATCACGCATTGGCGGCGCTGCGCGAGTCGCAGATCCGCGAGGTGGTGATCGCTGCGCGACGTGGCCCCGCGGCGTCCGCGTTCACCCTGCCCGAACTGATCGGACTCACGGCCCGATGCGATGTGGTGCTCGACGCGGCCGACCATCAACGGGTCCGGGAGGACCTCGCCGAGGCGACCGACGATCTGACCCGCCGCAAGCTGGAGATCCTCGCCGAGCTCGGTGACAGCACCGCCCCGATCACCCGTCCGCGGATTCGGTTCGCGTACAACCTCACCCCCCGGCGCGTGCTCGGCGCGGACCGGGTCACGGGAGTGGAGTTCCAGGTCACCGGTACCGACGAGGTCGTCACACTCGACGCAGGCACGGTGTTGACGTCAATCGGCTACCGCGGCATGCCGATTCGGGGACTGCCGTTCGACGAGGCCGCCGGCGTCGTCCCCAATGACGGTGGCCGGGTTCTCGACGGCGGCGCCGCGGTGCGCGGCAGCTACGTCGCCGGCTGGATCAAGCGCGGTCCCACGGGGTTCATCGGCACGAACAAGTCGTGCGCGGCGGAAACCGTGCACACGCTGGTCGCCGACTACAACGCGGGGTTGCTGCCCGAGCCGAACCACCGGCCCTCGGCGCTGGACCGGTTCGTGCGCGGCCGGGCACCCGAGGTCGTCGACGCTGCCGGTTGGCGCGCGATCGACGCCGCCGAGGTGGGTCGCGGCCAGGGGCAGCGGCCCCGCGTGAAGTTCACCGCCGTGGACGAAATGCTGAAAATCGCCGCCAGCGTGCCGGCCGAACCGGTGCATCGACGGCTGCTGGCCGGCCTGCTGCGTTAACTGTTCCAGTAGTTCAGCACGTTGATGAACGAGGTGGGCTGCACCGACAGCGCACCGACATACGGATGTTCCAGCGCGAAGATCAGGTACATCACGAAGGCCAGCAGCGACGCGGTCAGCCCGATCGCCAGTCCGTGCACCAGCAGGTCGCGCGTACCGAACAGATAGGTGAACGCCATCAGCACGGCACCGCCACCGATGAGAAGCACCCACAGTTCGCCCGGTACCGAGGCCTCACCCGTCGACACCCGCAACTTCCTGTTGGCGCTCAGATCGTTCAGCCGCACGATGGCGTGGTCGAAGAACGCGATCTCGTTACGGGTCTCGGGCTGCACCTTCAGATACGAGTCCCACACGTTGTCGAGCGCCTCGGATTGCTCGGAGATGGGCTCGCCGCGGCGCATCCGCGGGAACTCGTTGTCGATCACGTCGCGGGTGTAAGCGATCAGGCTGCGCTCCACGTCGGCCCGGTTCGCCGCAGGTATCGCAGCGGAATCGCGGAGCAGTTCTGCGACCGCCGAGGCTTCCTTGCCGCTGGCGTCCTCGGCGTCGCCCATCTGTTCCCACACCACCACGACGACGAACGCGACCAGGACGGCGTACAGCACCCCTGCGACCTGAAACACCGCACTGGACACCGGGTTCGCGTTCTCCAACCGGGTGTGCGACACCGCCTTGCGGAACAGCACCAGCCCGCCGACGGAGACCCCCACGATGACGACAACCCACAGAATGCCGAGAAGCACAGGGGGGAACTGGAGCAGCCAGATCATCGTCGGATTATCGCTGGCCCGTCCCGACTAGCCCGGCAAACACACCACAGGGTCACTCAGCGTTACTCATCTGCGCCGCGATCTCGGCGACGTCGACCTCCCGCACCGACTCGGCCAGCGCCCAGTGGTGGCCGAAGGGATCGCGCACCACTCCGTAGCGGTCGCCCCAGAACTGGTCTTCGAGAGGGTTGACCACGACGGCGCCCGCGTCGATTGCCCGCTGGAACCGGCCGTCGACGTCGGCGCCGTGGAGGTGAAGTGTGACCGGGGTGCCGCCCAGCGCGGCGGGGGTGCTCGAGACGCCGTCGTTGTACTCGGGGTAGTCGTCGTTGAGGAACACCATCGATCCGTTGATGCGCATGCAGGCGTGCATCAGTTTGCCGTCGGGCCCCGGTAGCCGGACCATCTCCTCGGCGCCGAACGCCCTGGCATAGAAGTCCAGTGCGGCGGCGGCATCGCCGACGACGAGGTGGGGGACGAGCATCGGGGTGTTGTCGATCGCCACGAGAGTCTCCTTCTGTTTCGGCCGAATGGCTGTCGGTACTGACCGGGCCGACGCCCAGAAATCATCGATTCAGACGACGGAGAATCCCGGGGCCAGCGTCCTGCGCCCGGTCAACGCCAGCAGTACCGCCGGACCATGCCCCAGATGCGCGCCGATACGGCCGGCCAGTGCGGCGGCCTCGGCGAGAACCTCCACCGGCGGTGTCGCCGTGACCCCGACGGCCGAGGCGATGTCCAGGCCGTGCACGGCGATCTCGAACGTCCGCGTCGGCAGATAGGTGCTCAATCGCAGGCCCAGGCCACCGATCACCTCGATCAGCGGATCGCCTGCGGTGTCGATCTCGCCGAGCACCCGCTCGACCAGACCGTCGATCGTCGCGACCGGGTCCGGTCCGAGGTCGCGGCCGGCCTGGCGGCCGCGTTCGACGATCGCCTCGGCACCGACACCGGCGGCGTAGGCGTTGATGCGCACGTAGTAGTCGGCGGGCTCGCGAACGTCTTCCCGCGACGCGGTGGTGGTCAGGTAGGTGCTGACGGTGATCAGCGATCGAGACGTGTGCCCCACCAGGTCGCGCACCGTCCACTCGCCGAGTCCCGGCTCATCCCAGCGATCCGTGGGGATCTGACGCGCGAGCATCGCCAGATACCTTGCGGCAGAGGCGAAGACGGTTCGTTCGGTGGTCACGGGCGGGCCAGTGAATCCCAGCCGTCGACCGACTCGAGGCTGCGCGGTGCCGGGCCGACGTAGATCGCCGACGGCCGCACCAGCTTGCCCAGGCGCTTCTGCTCGAGGATGTGGGCGCACCACCCTGCGGTGCGGCCACAGGTGAACATCGCGGGCATCATGGCCGGCGGCACCTGGGCGAAATCGAGGATCACCGCCGCCCAGAACTCGACGTTGGTCTCGATCGCACGGTCGGGCCTGCGCTCCCGCAGCTCGGTGAGCGCGGCCTGCTCCAGCGCCGCCGCGACGTCGTAGCGCGGCGCGTCGAGGCGCTTGGCGGTGGCCCGCAGCACCCGGGCCCGGGGATCTTCGGCGCGGTACACGCGGTGGCCGAAGCCCATCAACTTCTCTTTGCGATCCAGGATGCCGGTGATGACACCGCGGGCGTCGCCGGTGCGCTCGGCCTCCTCCAGCATCGGGATCACCCGCGCTGGCGCGCCGCCGTGCAGCGGACCGCTCATCGCGCCGACCGCGCCGGACAGTGCGGCCGCGACGTCGGCGCCTGTCGACGCGATGACCCGCGCGGTGAACGTCGACGCGTTCATGCCGTGCTCGGCGGCGCTCACCCAGTAGGCATCGATGGCCTCGATGTGCCGCGGATCGGGTTCTCCCTGCCAACGCGTCATGAAACGCGCTGTCACCGTTGAGCATTCGTCGATCATGCGCTGCGGCACCGCGGGCTTTCCGATACCCCGCGCCGATTGCGCGACATAGGACAGACCCGTCACCGACACCCGCGCCAGGTCGTCACGTGCGGTCTGGTCGTCGATGTCGAGCAGCGGCCGCAACCCCCAGATCGGTGCCAGCATGGCCAGGCCCGCCTGGACGTCGACGCGGACGTCGCCGCTGTGCACCGGCACCGGGAACGGTTCGGCGGGAGGCAGTCCCGGGCCGAACCGGCCGTCGACCAGCAGACCCCAGACGTCGCCGAAGGTCACCCGGTTCGACACGAGATCGTCGATGTCGACGCCGCGGTAGCGCAGGGCGCCGCCGTCCTTGTCGGGTTCGGCGATCTCGGTCTCGAACGCCACCACGCCCGCGAGTCCGGGGGCGAAATCCTTGGGCACCGCAGTCATGGGCGTGATTGTCGCACCACGCCCTGCCGGCGAAACTGCCAGTCGGACCTCCGGCGTAGCGTGTTCGCGTGGGCACATCGGATCACCTCGCACGCATGCGGGTGGAGTACGGGTCGGTCGAGAAGGACGGCAGCGTCGACCTCGAGGTGAACTGGCTCGACGGGGGCTGGCTGGCCCTGCTGACCAGATGGTTGGCCGATGCCGAGCAGGGCGGAGTCGTCGAACCCAACGCGATGGTCGTCGGCACGGTCGACGCGGCGGGAAGACCCGTCACCCGCACCGTGTTGTGCAAGAGCGTGACGGAATCCGGCCTCACCTTCTACACCAACTACGCATCGGCGAAGGGTGCGCAGCTCGCCGCCTCGCCATACGCGTCGGCGACGTTCCCCTGGTACGCGCTGAGCCGACAGGTACACGTCCGCGGGCCGGTGACAAAGGTGTCCGAGGCCGAGACCGCCGCGTACTGGGCGCAGCGCCCGCGCGGCTCGCAGCTTGGCGCGTGGGCGTCGGCGCAGAGCGCACCGATCGCGTCGCGGGAGGCGTTGCGCCGCCAGCTCGCCGAGGTGACCGAACGGTTCGCCGACGCCGAGACGGTGCCCGTCCCGCCACATTGGGGTGGCTATCTGATCGCACCCGAGGAAATCGAATTCTGGCAGGGCCGAGAGAGTCGGCTGCACAACAGGATTCGCGTCCGTCAGGGTCACATCGAACGCCTTCAGCCCTAGTGGGGCGGCTGTTCGCCGACACGACGCCGCTGCAGACGCCGGACTTCCGCCGGCTCTGGTCGGCCGGCATCGTGACCGTGATCGGCGCGAACCTGACGATCTTCGCGGTGCCGGTCCAGTTGTACGCCCTGACCCAGAACTCGCTCTACGTGGGATTGGCCGGCCTCTTCGCGCTCGTGCCGCTCGTGGTGTTCGGGCTGTGGGGAGGCGCGTGGGCCGACGCCATGGACCGCCGGGTGCTCCTCATCATCACCTCATGCGGGTTGACCGTGTCCTCTGCGCTGCTGTGGATACAGGCGGCGCTGGGCGTCGACAACGTGTGGGTGGTGCTGAGCCTGCTGTCGGTGCAGCAGGCGTTCTATGCGGTGAACTCACCGACCCGATCGGCGGCGATTCCGCGGATGCTGCCGCTGGCTCAATTGCCCGCGGCCAACGCGCTGAACATGACGGTCATGCAGTTCGGCGCGATCGCGGGGCCGCTGCTCGCCGGCGTGCTCCTGCACTGGGTCGACCTGTCGACGCTGTATCTCATCGACACGCTGACCTGCCTGGCCGCCGTGTGGGCGACCATCAGGCTGATCCCGATGCCGCCGTCGCTGACCGGCGACGGCGCTCCTGGATACGGCCTGAGGGCCGTGCTCGACGGTTTCCGCTATCTCGCCGGCAACCGGGTTGTGCTGATGTCGTTCGTGGTCGACCTGATCGCGATGATCTTCGGTATGCCGCGGGCGCTGTTCCCTCAGATGGCGCACCAGAGCTTCGGCGGTCCTGTCGAGGGCGGCACCACGATGGCCCTGCTGGCGGCCGCGATGTCGGCCGGCGCCGTCGCCGGCGGCGTGTTCTCCGGCTGGCTGCCCCGCGTGCGTCGGCAAGGGCTCGCGGTGGTGGGTGCGATCGTGGTCTGGGGTCTGGCGATGATCGGCTTCGGACTGGCCGCCGGTGCGGCGAACGGGTCCGCGGGTCTGATGCTGTGGATCGCCCTGAGCTGTCTGGCCTTTGGCGGTGCGGCGGACATGGTCTCGGCGGCGTTCCGATCGACGATCCTGCAGGAGGCGGCGTCCGACGAGCTGCGCGGGCGCCTGCAGGGTGTGTTCACCGTCGTCGTTGCCGGCGGTCCCCGGCTTGCCGATACCGCGCACGGCGCGGTGGCGGCCGCCGTCGGCACGACCGCCGCCGCAGCAGGCGGCGGTGTGCTCGTGGTGGTCGGGGTGGTGCTGGCGGCACTCGCCGTTCCGGCGTTCGTCCGGTACCGGGTGCAGGGAACCCGCTGATATCTGCATGTCAAACGCGCCTCGCGGCGCCGCCGCGCCGATTAGCATCGGTGCGCGTGGGAGATGCCAGGGGGGAGCCCGTACTCGGGCTTCGGGAGCGCAAGAAGCGCCGCACCCGCGCCACTCTGATCGACTCCGCCGTCGTGCTGTGCGATCGGCAGGGGTACGACGGGACGACGGTCGACCAGATCGCTGCGAGCGCCGACGTGTCACCCCGCACCTTCAGCCGCTACTTCGCCACCAAGGATGCGATCGCGCTGGCGTTGATCGACGAGGTGCTCGACAGGGTCGCAGCGGAGCTGGCCACCCAACCACTCGACATCGGGCACTTCGAGGCGCTTCGCCGGGCGTACATCGGGATGGCCCTGAACTCGAAGTTGGCGCCCGCGGGGGCGCTGTCGTCGTACCGGCTGATGCAGATCCTGCGGATCACGGTGTCCTCGGGAACGCTGCAGCAGGCGGCCGTCGAGTTCCGCGCCAGCCCGGTGGATGTCGCGCTCGCCGCGCGGATGGGGGTGCCGGTCGACGACCGGCGGGTCAGGCTGATGGCCGCCGTCTTCGGCGGCGTGCTGATGACCGCCCTGCAGGAGGTCACACGGTGTTCGTCGACGCTGGCCGGCGTGGGCGTGGACGAGACGGTCGCCGCGTTCGAGTCGGTCTGCGCCGACTTCTCAGATGAGTTCGCGGGGCTCGGGCTGGCGGTGTGACGGACCGTTGACGGGTCGTCGGCGACCCCCGCGGGCGGGCCCGTCGGAATGGGACTACCTTCTGTAGCAGACTTGCGTTCAGACCTCGCGATTCCCGTGAAGAACCGACCCGAAGGGATCCCAGTGGCCGATCACGACGAAACCGGGAAAGAGCACGCCACCCTGTCCTATCCGGGTGGGGAGCTGGAACTCGACATCGTCAAAGCGACCGAGGGTGCCGACGGCATCGCGCTCGGGTCGTTGCTGGCGAAGACCGGTTACACCACGTTCGACGGCGGTTTCGTCAACACCTCCTCGACCAAGAGCGCGATCACCTACATCGACGGCGATGCCGGCATCCTGCGTTACCGCGGCTACCCGATCGAGCAGCTCGCCGAGAAGTCCAATTTCATCGAGGTCAGCTACCTGCTGCTGTACGGCGAGCTGCCCACCGCCGATCAGCTGGAGAAGTTCACCACCCAGATCCAGCGGCACACCCTGCTGCACGAGGACCTCAAGCGGTTCTTCGACGGCTTCCCCCGCGATGCCCACCCGATGCCGGTGCTGTCCAGTGCGGTGAATGCGCTCAGTGCCTACTACCCGGATTCGCTGGATCCGTTCAACCCGCAGCAGGTGGAGCTCTCGACCATCCGGCTGCTGGCCAAGCTGCCCACGATCGCCGCGTACGCGTACAAGAAGTCCGAGGGGCAGCCGTTCCTGTACCCGGACAACTCGCTGACGCTGGTGGAGAACTTCCTGCGGATGACGTTCGGGTTCCCGGCGGAGCCCTACGAGGTCGATCCGGAAATCGTCCGGGCGCTCGACATGCTGTTCATCCTGCACGCCGACCACGAGCAGAACTGCTCCACGTCGACGGTGCGCCTGGTGGGCAGCTCGCAGGCCAACCTGTTCACGTCGATCTCCGGCGGTATCAATGCGCTGTGGGGTCCGCTGCACGGGGGCGCCAACCAGGCCGTGCTCGAGATGCTCGAGAAGATCCGCAAGGGTGACGACGACGTCGCGACGTTCGTCAAGAAGGTCAAGAACCGCGAGGACGGCGTGAAGCTCATGGGCTTCGGTCACCGCGTCTACAAGAACTACGATCCCCGCGCCCGCATCGTCAAGGAGCAGGCGGACAAGATCCTCGGCAAGATCGGTGTGCAGGACGAGCTCCTCGACATCGCCAAGGAACTCGAGGAGATCGCGCTGACCGATGACTTCTTCGTCGAGCGCAAGCTCTACCCGAACGTCGACTACTACACCGGCGTGATCTACCGGGCCATGGGCTTCCCGACGCGGATGTTCACGGTGCTGTTCGCGCTGGGCCGGCTGCCCGGGTGGATCGCGCACTGGCGGGAGATGCACGGCGAGCCGAACAAGATCGGCCGGCCGCGGCAGATCTACACCGGCTACACCGAGCGGGACTTCACCGACCTCTCCGACCGCTAGCCGTTTCTCGGGGAAGCCCGCGCTCGACTGCGCCGAGCGTCACATCGACGTCACTTGCGATCGTGACAGTTGTAGTTTCACAATCGTTGTATGAATGAAACTGTCGGCACGCTGACGCACCGGCGCAAGATGATCGTTCTGGTGTCGTGTTGCCTGAGCCTGCTGATCGTCTCGATGGACGCCACGATCGTCAACGTCGCGATCCCGGCGATCCGCACCGATCTGTCGGCGTCGCCCTCGCAGATGCAGTGGGTGCTCGACGTCTATACGCTGGTGCTCGCTTCGCTGCTGATGCTGTCCGGGGCCACAGGTGACCGGTTCGGCCGTCGGCGGGTGTTCCAGATCGGCCTGACCATGTTCGCGCTGGGCTCGCTGGCGTGCAGCCTCGCGCCCACCATCGACACGTTGATCGGCGCCCGCTTCCTGCAGGGGATCGGCGGATCGATGATGAATCCTGTTGCCCTGTCCATCATTTCGCAGATCTTCGTCAAACCACAGGAGCGGGCCCGGGCCTTGGGCATCTGGGGTGGGGTGACCGGCATCTCCATGGCGGCCGGGCCCATCGTCGGCGGTCTGCTGATCGAGACGGTCGGCTGGCGCTCCGTGTTCTGGATCAACCTGCCGATCTGTGCCGCCGCCCTGATTCTCACGGCCGTCTTCGTGCCCGAGACCAAGTCGGCGACCATGCGCAGCGTCGATCCGATCGGGCAGCTGCTGGCCGTGGTCACGCTGTTCGGCGTCGTCTACACCCTGATCGAAGGTCCGGTCCTGGGCTGGACCCATCCTCGGGTCCTCGGCATCGCCCTCGTCGCTGCGGTGGCCCTGGCCGCGTTCCTGCGTTACGAGTCGCGACGGCAGGATCCCTTCCTGGATCTGCGCTTCTTCCGCAGCATTCCGTTCAGTTCGGCCACCATCTCGGCGGTCAGTGCGTTCTCCGCCTGGGGCGCATTCCTGTTCATGATGTCGCTGTACCTGCAGGGCGAGCGCGGCTTCTCGGCGATGCACACCGGCCTGATATACCTGCCCATCGCGATCGGTGCCCTGATCTTTTCCCCGCTGTCGGGCCGCCTGGTCGGCCGGTTCGGTGCCCGCCCGTCGCTCGTGATCGCCGGGACGATGATCGTCGCGGCCGCCACGATGTTGACCTTCCTGACCGCGTCCACGCCGGTGTGGTGGATGCTGATCGTGTTCGCGGTCTTCGGCATCGGGTTCGCGATGGTGAACGCGCCGATCACCAACGCCGCGGTCGGTGGGATGCCGCTGGATCGCGCGGGTGCCGCCTCGGCGGTGACGTCGACGAGTCGACAGGTCGGCGTCAGTATCGGTGTGGCGCTGTGCGGTTCGGTCGCCGGTTCGGCGATCACGATGGGTGGCACGGACTTCGCGACGGCCGCTCGACCGCTGTGGTTCGTCTGCGTGGCGCTGGGTTTCGTGATCCTGGCCCTCGGCGTGTACTCCACGTCGCAGCGCGCGCATCGGTCGGCCGAACGGCTGGCACCGCTGATCGCCGGTACGCCGAGCCCGGTGGGTGCTCATGTCCGGTGACACGATGGCCGACGCGGTGTGGCGGGACATGTCCGCCTTGGTCATGGACAACCTCGACGGATGGAAGCGGCTCGTCGTCGAGCGTGCCGGTCTGCCGTTCAGCCGCGTGCGCATCCTGACGCGTCTGCGGCGCGCCCCGATGACCGTCAAGGAACTCGCCGCGGCGGCGACCATCGACGCCCCCGCCGCGACGGTCGCGATCAACGACCTCGAGGAGCGCGGACTCGTGGTTCGCGAGACCAATCCGCGTAACCGGCGCTGCAAAGTGGTGTCGCTGACCGATGCCGGGCACGAGCTGGTGCGCGCGATCGACGACGTCCGTGATCCGGCGCCGCCGATGCTGACGGGCCTCGACGCCGACGACCTCGCGACGCTGCGGAAGCTGCTGGACAAGCTGGCCGCCCATTGACGCGGCGGTTCATCCCCAGAGCCGTTTTCATCCACAGGCCGTGGTGGTTGGGCAGCTGACCAGGCGGCTGGGTGTCGGGGCTCGTTGGCAGATTGGGGGCATGTCGCCGATCAGTTCTCTGGCCATCGATGAGCGGTTGTCGGTGTTGCATGAGGAGTTGGCGGAGCTGACGGGGCAGCGCAATGCGATCGATGCGCGGATCGTGGAGATCGCGGCGGAGATCGATCGTGAAGAGTTGTGGGCTGCTGCGGGGGCGCGGTCGACGGCGGGCTGGTTGGCGTGGAAGGCCGGGGTGTCACCGTCGCGGGCGCAGACGATCGCGGCGATCGCGCACCGCTACGACGAATTTCCCTCCTGCATCGGGGGTTTGGCGCAGGGCCGGTTCTCTGTCGATCAGGTCGGGGTCATCGCTGAGCATGGCCTGCCCGGCTCGGACGAGCATTTCGCCACCATGGCGCAATCCGCGACGGTGACGCAGCTGCGCACGGCGTTGAAGTTGCAACCCAAACCGGAGCCCGCACCCCGGCCGGAGCCTGAGGCCGAGTCCGAGCCCGACGAGGACGAGCCGGTGCCCACCGCAGATCCGGGGCCGCCGGTGACGGTCACGTCGCGTAGCGACGAGCAGTACACGTACTGGCAGATCACACTGCCCCACGTCGAGAACGCCGCATTTGAAGCCGCGCTGGCCTCCCACCGCGACGCGCTGATCACCGAGTGGAGTACCGGCGATCCGGGCGGACGGGGGCCGATCCCCAGCACCGCGGCGGCTCTCGTGCGGTTGGTGCACGCGAGCTGGGACGCCGAGGCCGCCGCGCGGCCGCACGGGCAACGCACCACCGTCGTCGTGCACGTCGACGTCGCGGACAAGGTCGCGGCCCTGCATCTGGGACCTGTTCTGCCCGATGATGACCGCCGCTACCTGACCTGCGATGCCACCTGCGAGGCGTGGTTTCACCGGGACGGCCAGGTGATCGGGGCCAGCCGATCCACCCGCACAGTGAACCGGCGGCTACGCCGGGCGCTGGAGCACCGCGACCGCGCCTGTGTGGTACCCGGCTGCGGGGCCACCCGGGCACTGCACGCCCACCACCTGGTGCACTGGGAGGACGGTGGGCCCACCGAGCTGTGGAATCTGGCCCTGGTGTGCCCGTATCACCACCGGGCCCATCACCGCGGTCTGATCGCGATCACCGGTCCCGCCGATCAGCTGGTCGTCATCGACGCCGCCGGCCGCGCGCTGACCTCAGCCTCGCTGGCCCGCACACCGACACAGCCACCACCCGACGTCGCCCCGTGTCCCGGCCCGACCGGCGAACGCGCACAATGGTGGTGGTACCAACCCTACGAACCCCGCCCACCCAGCTAGCGGTCCAGTACCGCCATCGCCGCGTTGTGGCCCCCGATGCCCGACACGGCGCCGCCGCGGCGAGCGCCGGACCCACACAACAGGATTCGGTCGTGGGCGGTGGCCACGCCCCAGCGCTGCGCCGGTGTCGACAGGGGTTCGTCGTCCTCGGCGAAGGGCCATGACAGCGCGCCGTGGAAGATATGGCCGTTCGTCATGCCCAGGGCGTCGTCGAGGTCAGCGGTCGTCTTGGTCTCGATGCACAGCCGGCCCGCTGCATCCTCCATCACCACGTCGTGGATCGGCTCAGCAAGAACCGAATTCAACGACGTCAGCACCGCGGAGGTCAGCGAGTCACGGATGCGCTCCGGCGTGCCTGCGGTCACGAGATGGTGTGGGGTGTGCAGACCGAACACCGTCAACGTGTGCGCGCCTGAGGCGCGCAGCGCATCCGACAGAATCGTGGGGTCCGCGAGCGAGTGGCAGTAGATCTCACACGGAAGTGGTTCCGGCACAGTGCCTTCGGCGGCGCTCCGGTAGGCCGACTCGAGTTGGCTGTAGGTCTCGTTGATGTGGAAGGTGCCTCCGAAGGCCTGCTCGACCGACACGCTCTCGTCGCGTAGGCGGGGGAGTCGCCGCAGCATCAGGTTCACCTTCACCTGCGCACCGGGCGCGGCATCGGGCGCGTCCTCGCCGAGGAGTCGGGCCAGCACCGTCGGCGTGACGTTGGCCAGGACGCGGTCGGCGACGACGCGATGCTCCACACCGTCCTGGCTGTACCGCACCTCACCGTCAGGGGTGATCGACTCGACCTCGGCCCCGGTGTGGATGTCGGCGCCGAAGCCCGCTGCTGCCGCGGCGAGCGCCCCACTGACCGCGCCCATACCGCCGACCGGCACGTCCCAGTCCCCGGTGCCGCCGCCGATCAGGTGGTACAGGAAGCAGACATTCTGCTGCAGCGACGAATCCTCCAGCGCGGCAGAGGTTCCGATCAGGGCATCGGTGGCCATCACGCCGCGGACAAGATCGTTGCGCACCGCCGCGGTGATCGCCTCACCTACCGGCTCCTCGATCAGCGCCCGCCATGCCCACTCTTCATCAAGGCCACCGCCCACCGCGCTGTGCAGATCCGAGCGGGTGCGTAACGGTTCGGTCAGCGTCGGCCAGACCCGCGACGTCACGGTGTTGCAGCGCCGGTAGAAGTCGTCGAAACCCGCCTCGTCGTCCGCCGCGCCCACCGCGCCGAACGTCGAGGACGGACCCACCAGCAGCCCGGTTCGGCCGCCGGACGCCGGGTCGGGCGTATACGACGACCAGCGGCGTCGCACGAGGCGCACCCGCAGCCCGAGATCGTCGATGATGCGCTGCGGCAGCAGGCTCACCAGGTACGAATACCGGGACAGCCGCGCGTCTACGCCGTCGAAGGCGTACGCCGAAACGGCGGCCCCGCCGACATGGTCGAGCCGCTCCAACACGCCCACCCGCCGGCCGGCGCGCGCCAGGTAGCCGGCGGCCACCAGGCCGTTGTGCCCGCCGCCGACGATGACGACGTCGAAGCGGGCGTCCGTGCCCACGCTCAGTTCAGGTAGCCCTCGACCTCGTCGGCCGGACGTACCTCCGCGGCGGTCGGGTCACCACCGGTCTCGCGGAGAGCCCGCCGCTGACGCAGCAGGTCCCAGCACTGGTCGAGCTGGACCTCCACGGCGCGCAACCGCTGATGCTCTTCGGACTCGTCGATCTCGTGATGCTGCAGTTTGGAGCGGAGTTCTTTCTCCTCCGCGACGAGCTGGTTCACCTTGTTGAGGATGTCTTCGTCGTTGGCCACGCCTACAGTCTGCCCCTCGGCGCGATCTAATGAACCGGTGACCATGCGCAGTGCCCTGGTGACCGGGGCGTCGGGCGGTATCGGTGCGGCCGTCGCGGCAGCCCTCCACGAGGAGGGGTTCGCGCTGACTCTGGTCGGGCGCGACCCGGCCAAACTCGACGCGGTGGCCGCGTCGATCGGAAGTGCCACGGTCCACACGATCGCGGGGTCGCTGGCCGAGGAGCCTTTTCTCGACGAGGTGGTCGCTTTCCACACCGAGCGATACGGGTCATTGGATCTACTGGCGAACAACGCGGGCATCGCCGGGAACCGGGCGGTCGCCGACATCACCGCGGATTTCCTCGACGCTCAGCTGGCCGTCAATCTGCGCGCCGTGGTGTTGCTGACCGCGAAATGTCAGCCGCTGCTCAGAGAAGCTGTGCGGCAGCACGGTTGGGCTCAGATCGTGAACACGGCGTCGAATGCGGGAAAGCGCGGCGAGGCCACGCTGTCGTCCTACTCGGCGACCAAGGCCGCCGTCGTAGGATTCACCGAGTCGCTGCACGACGAGCTCGCCACCTCGGGCATCAAGGCGACCGCGATCTGCCCGGGTCTGGTGGACACCGCGATGGCGGACGTCTACCGCGACGCCATCGAGGCTTCGGCGATGATCACGCCGCGCGACGTCGCCGAGGTCGTGCGGATGACCACGCGGTTGTCGGCGGCGTGCATCCTTCCCGAGGTGGTGTTGCTCCGGCCCACCGAGTGGCTGCAGCCCGAGGAGGTCAGGTCGTCGGGCTAGGCGCCGGGGCTAGGCTGAGCGCATGGCGACCAAACCCGAGATCGACTTCCCTGACGGCCCCGCACCCACCGAGCTGGTGATCGAAGACATCACCGTCGGTGACGGTCCCGAAGCGGTTCCGGGCGCCAACGTGGAGGTGCACTACCTCGGCGTCGAGTACGACACCGGCGAGGAGTTCGACAGCTCCTGGAACGGCGGTGAGTCGATCGAGTTCCCGCTGCGCGGGCTGATCCAGGGCTGGCAGGACGGCATCCCGGGGATGAAGGTCGGCGGGCGGCGCAAGCTCACGATCCCGCCGGAGCAGGCCTACGGTCCGGCCGGCGGCGGGCACCGCCTGTCAGGCAAGACGCTCATTTTCATCATCGACCTGCTCGGCACCCGCTAGCTCGGGCCCGGCAGCCTCAGCAGCAGCCGCGCACCGCCCAGCGGGCTGGACTCCAGTGCCGCTGTGCCGCCGTGCAATTCGGCCTGCTGCGCCACCAGCGCCAGCCCGAGGCCCGACCCGGAGTGCGAGGCCGTCGAGCCTCGGGAGAACCGCTCGAACACCACTGAGCGTTCCTCCTCGGGCACGCCGACGCCGTCGTCGTCGATCGCGATCTCGACACCGGCGCGCGAGCTGACCGCCGACAGTTGTACGCGGGTCGCGCCGCCGTGCTTGACCGCATTGGCGATCGCGTTGTCGACGGCCAGCCGCAACCCCGCCGGCAGTCCGACGATGATCACCGTCGGCGCCGGAACCAGCGACACCTCGAGGTCGGGGTAGACCCGCATCGCGTCGTGCGCGGCCCGGTCGAGCAGTTCGGTGATGTCGACCGGCACGTGGTCGTCGGTGGTGGACAGTTCGCCCTGCGCCAGCCGCTCCAGCGCGCTGAGGGTCGCCTCGATGCGGGTCTGCGTGCGGATGACGTCGCCGACGACCTCTTTGCGTTGCTCCTCGCCGAGGTCGAGCGTTGCGAGCACCTCGAGGTTGGTGCGCATCGCGGTCAACGGGGTGCGCAGCTCGTGGGCCGACACCGATGCGAAGTCGCGCGCCGAGGCCAATGCCGCCTTGGTGCGTCCCTGTTCCTCCCACACGCGGCCGACCAGACCCTTGATGGCGTCGGCGATCTCGACTGCTTCGGTGGCGCCGCGAATGTCGATGTCGGGTGCCTCATCGCCCGCTTCGATCTGCCGGGTCTGCTGAGCCAGCCGCTTGAACGGTCGCACCGCGAACGCCGCCAACAGCCACCCGCCGAAGGTTGCCGCACCCACCGCCATCGTGCAGATGATCAGCACGCGGCGGTGCAGGTTGTTGGTGTCGGTGATGGTCGCGTCATAGGTGGCGCCGACGGCGACCGACATCGGCTCCGGGGTGGACAACTCGACGGTGCGCACCCGGTAGCGCACCCCCTCGACCGTGGTGTCGGCGTAGCCCGGCGGCAGTTCGGGCAGCACGACGGAGTTGGACGCCACCTGTCCGTCGGCGCGCCGGACCGTGATGACGGCGTCCTGGTCGTTGGGCGAGGGCGGGATCTCGTCGATCCCGCGCGGCAGGAACGGGATCGCGAAGCCCGCGGCTTCGTCGAGGCGACGGTCGAGGCGCTCCTTGCGGTCCTGGGTGATGCCGACCCAGACCACGGTGCCGACGATGCCGACCACGATGGCCGCGGCGATCGCGGTGGCGAATGCGACGCGGGTGCGCAGCGACGGTGTGCGCCGGAAGATCCGCGACACCACGATCATGACGGGCTCACGCCTACTGCTGTCGCAGCACGAAACCGACGCCGCGCACGGTGTGCAGCAGGCGAGGCGCGCCGTTGGCTTCGAGCTTGCGGCGCAGGTAGCCGATGAACACGTCGACGACGTTGGTGTCGGCGGCGAAGTCGTAGCCCCACACCAGCTCGAGCAGTTGCGCGCGCGACAGCACCGCCGTCTTGTGTTCGGCGAGCACGGCCAGCAGGTCGAATTCGCGCTTGGTGAGGTCGACGTCGACGCCGTCGACGCGGGCGCGTCGGCCCGGGATGTCGACCTCGAGCGGGCCGACGGCGATGGTCTCCGACGAGAACGTCGCCGTCGATCCGCGCCGGCGCAGCAGCGCCTTGACCCGGGCGACCAGCTCGGCCAGCACGAATGGCTTGACCAGGTAGTCGTCGGCGCCGGCCTCCAGGCCGGCCACCCGGTCGTCGACGGACGAGCGCGCCGAGAGCACGCAGACCGGCACGTCGTTGTCCATCGCGCGCAGTGCGGTCACCACGGATACGCCGTCGAGCACGGGCATGTTGATGTCGAGCACGATCGCATCCGGTCGCGTCTCGGTGGCGCTGCGCAGCGCCTCGGCGCCGTCGACGGCGGTGAACACGTCGAACCCGGACAGACGCAGGCCGCGCTCCAGCGAGGCCAGCACGTCGGGATCGTCGTCGACCACGAGCACTCGGGGCGAACCCACTGGACTGTCCATGCCCGCAATCTTGCCTGACGTCGGGTCCAGGCTGCGGGAACCTGGCCCGTTACCCGTCGGGGCGGTCACGTGCGGCGGCCGGGTCACCCAGGCGCGCGACGTCCTCGCGCAGCTGGGCGATCTCCTGGACCAGGGTGTCGATGTGCGCGGTCGTCACCATCTGTGCGGCAGTGTCCTCGTCGGCGACCCGCTGCACGATCCACGAGGCCAGCGTCGCGGTGATCGAGCCGAGCAGGCTGATGCCGCCGATCATGAGGAGCACCGCGATCACCCGCCCGGTGGGGCTGACCGGGGTCAGGTCGCCGTAGCCGACGGTCGTGATGGTCGTCATCGCCCACCACAGCGCCTCGCCGAAGTGGGTGATGTGCGCGTGCGGATACTGCCTCTCGGCCTGCAGCACAGCCAGCGAGGAGACGTAGACCAGCAGCACCGCGCCCCCGACGGTGTACATCGCCACGCGGCCGCGGATGGCGTGGCCGAGGGCGCGATTGAGCACCGTGATCAGCGTGACGAGCCGCAGCAGGCGCAGGTGCCGGAGGATGGGCAGGGCCACGATCGCGAGGTCGAAGAGGTGTCGGTAGAACCACCGCCAGCGATGCTCGGCCAGACCCAGGCGCACCACGTAGTCGACGACGAACATCGCCCACGTGACGACGCTGACGACGCGGACGGCCACTTTGGCCGCGCCTGCGGGGAGGACGAGCACCTCCACGCTGTAGGCGGCCAGGAACAGCAGGGCCGCGATCGCGAGCGGCCACTCGGCGCGACGCTCCCACGCCTGCACTTTGGTCTCCACGCCGTGTACTCCTCGAAATCGTGTCGCGACGGTTCTGACGGTAGTGGGACCACCTGGGAAGTCTTTGACCTCACCCATTGTTGAGGTTCTACGGTGATGAGATGAGCTTGGAAACAGTTGCCCGGCAGTCGCTGTACCGGCAGACGCACGCCCGGGGCGGTGATCTGCACTCGCTGGCAGATCGCCGGCTGATGGCGCGTATCTGGCGGTTCGCCGCCCGGCATCATCGCATGCTCGGGTGGTTCCTGCTGGTCAGCGTGCTCGGCGCGGTGCTGACCGTGGCGACCCCCCTGCTCGCCGGCCGCGTGGTCGACGAGATCACCCAGGGCGGCACCATCGCAACGGTCGTGGTGCTGGCACTGGTGATCGCCGGTGTGGCACTTGCCGAGACCGCGATGTCGTTGCTGACGCGCTGGCTGTCATCCAACATCGGCGAAGGCCTGATCCTGGATCTGCGCACCGCGGTGTTCGACCATGTGCAGCGGATGCCCGTGGCGTTCTTCACCCGGACGCGCACCGGTGCGCTGGTGAGCCGCCTTGGCAATGACGTGATGGGCGCGCAGCGCGCATTCTCCGACACGTTGTCCGGTGTGGTCTCCAACCTCGTCACGCTGACGTTGACGCTCGCGGTGATGATCGGCATCTCCTGGCAGGTGACGCTGGTGTCGCTGGCGCTGATGCCGCTGTTCCTGCTCCCGGCCCGCCGGATCGGCGCGGCGATGGCGAAGCTCTCGCGCGAGGCGGCCGGCCACAACGCCACGATGAACACCCAGATGACCGAGCGGTTCTCCGCTCCGGGCGCCACGCTGATCAAACTGTTCGGCGACGCGGACGCCGAGTCGCGTGAGTTCGGGGTGCGGGCCGGCCGGGTGCGCGACATCGGCGTGCGCACCGCGATGCTGCAGTCGACGTTCATGAACTCACTTACCCTGATGTCGGCGCTGGCGCTGGCGCTGGTGTACGGCCTGGGTGGCGCGCTCGCGCTGGGCGGGCACCTGCAGGCCGGCGCCATCGTGTCGCTGGCCCTCCTGCTCACCCGGCTCTACGCACCGCTGACCGCGCTGGCCAACGCCCGTGTCGAGATCGCGACCGCACTGGTCAGCTTCGAGCGGGTCTTCGAGGTGCTGGATCTGGTACCGCTGATCCAGGAACGGCCCGACGCGGTCGCGATTCCCGACGGCCCGGTCACCGTCGAGTTCGACGACGTCCGGTTCGGATATCCCGCTGCCGACACCGTGTCGCTGGCCTCGCTGGAAGACGTCAGCGAGCTGGACGACCGCGGTGGCGACGAAGTGCTGCACGGCATCTCGTTCACGGCCCGGCCCGGGCAGATGATCGCGCTCGTCGGTTCGTCGGGTGCCGGGAAGTCGACGACGGCGTCGCTGCTGGCCCGGCTGTACGACGTGTCGTCCGGGGCCATCCGCCTCAACGGCGTCGATGTCCGTGACGCCACATTCGCGTCGCTGAAGGACACCGTCGGCATGGTCACCCAGGACGGGCACCTCTTCCACGAGTCGATCCGGGCCAACGTCGCGCTCGCCGCGCCGGACGCCACCGATACCGAGATCTGGGAGGCGCTGCGCCGCGCCCGGCTCGACGGCGTGGTCGCCGACATGCCCGACGGTCTCGACACCATCGTCGGGGAGCGGGGCTACCGGCTCTCCGGTGGCCAGCGGCAACGGCTGACCATCGCGCGTCTGCTGCTCGCCGCGCCCCGGGTGGTGGTGCTCGACGAGGCGACCGCATCGCTGGACTCCGAATCGGAGGCCAAGGTGCAACAGGCGCTGACCGAGGCCTTGGCCGGCCGCACGTCGCTCGTGATCGCGCACCGCCTCTCGACGATCCGCGCCGCCGACGTGATCCTCGTCGTCGAGGACGGCCGCATCGTCGAGCGTGGGACACACCCCGAGCTGCTGGCCCGCGGTGGCCGCTACGCCGAGCTCTATCGCACGCAGTTCGGCGCGCCGTCGGGCACACATGCGCACCTGCCGTGCCACCGAGCTCATTCGCTAGATGGGTTAACCACTTGCTCGCAGTGGGAAGATGTCGTGAGTGGCTGATTCCGGAACTTCTGCGCTGCGTGCAGCGCCCGCGATAGCGCCGCGGCCCCGGCGGGTGAGGCCCAGCTCGGACCTGTGGCGGATGTTGCCGTACCTGCTGCCGTACCGCGGCCGCTGGATCCTGATGTTCACGGTCGCCATCGCGAGCCTGGGAGCGACGGTCGGGATTCCGCTGATGACCAAGGCGGTGATCGACGGACCGGTGCGCCACCAGGACCAGCAGGGCCTGTGGACGCTGGGGGCCGCGGCGATGGGACTCGGTGTCGCCGAGGCGGTGCTGTGGTTCATCCGGCGGTGGCTGGTGTCGCGCGCGACGATGGGCGTCGAGGCCGACATCCGCAAAGACCTCTACGCGCGTCTGCAGATCCTGCCGATGTCCTTCCACGGCCGCTGGCAGTCCGGTCAGCTGTTGTCGCGAATCATGAACGATCTGAGCACGATTCGGCGGTTCATGTCATTCGGGTTGACGTTCCTGATCCTCAACATCCTGCAGATCACCATCGTCACCGCGATCCTGCTGGCGATGTACTGGCCACTGGGCGTGGTGGTGCTGGTGTCCATCGTGCCGATCACGCTGACGGTGCTGCACTTCCAGCAGGAGTACACGCGGCTCTCGCGGCAGGCCCAGGACCAGGCCGGCCATGTCGCGACCCACGTCGAGGAGGCCGCGCTCGGGCTGCGCGTGGTCAAGTCGTTCGGCCGGGAGGACTACGTCTACGACCGCTTCGACGAACAACTGACCGACCTGTACGAGACGCAGGTGCGCCGGGTGACGGTGTCGGCGAAGTTCTGGACGCTGTTGGAGGTCATCCCGAATCTGACGCTGATCCTGGTGCTGGGCTTCGGCGCGTATGCCGCCGGCCACGGCTACGTCACGATGGGGACGCTGGTCGCGTTCATCACGATGATGCTGTCGCTCGTCTGGCCGATCGCGTCGCTGGGATTCCTGCTGTCGATGACGCAGGAGTCCTTCACCGCGGCCAACCGCATCGCCGAGATCTTCGACGCGCCACGGGAAATCACCGACGGCCCCCGCGAGGCGACCCCGCGCGGAGGTCGCCTCGAACTCGTCGACGTCGGGTTCCGGTTCCCTGACTCCGAGGAATGGGCGCTGCGCCACGTGAACGTGACCGTGGAGCCGGGGGAAACCCTCGCCCTCGTCGGCGCCACCGGATCGGGCAAGTCGGTGCTGGTGGGTCTGCTGTCCCGGCTCTACGACGTGACCGAGGGCGAGATCCGCATCGACGCCCAGGACATTCGCGAGCTGAGCCTGGAGGCGCTGCGGCAGGCGGTGGCCACGGCGTTCGAGGATCCGACGCTGTTCTCGATGTCGGTGGCCGAGAACCTCAAGCTGGGCAAACCGGACGCGACCGACGACGAGCTGCGCCAAGCCGTCGAGGTGGCCGCCGCACAGTTCGTCTACGACCTGCCCTACGGCCTGGACACCCGCATCGGCGAGCAGGGGATGAGCCTGTCGGGCGGCCAGCGGCAACGTCTTTCGCTGGCGCGTGCCATTCTGTCGGCACCCCGGATTCTGGTGCTCGACGACACGTTGAGCGCCCTCGACGTACACACCGAGGCCGTGGTCGAGGAGGCGCTGCGCAGGGTGCTGCACGCGGTCACCGGTGTGGTGGTCGCGCACCGTGCCTCGACGGTGCTGCTCGCCGATCGGGTCGCATTGCTGCAGAACGGCACCATCACCCACGTCGGCACCCACGCCGAGCTGCTGGCCGATGTCCCGGCGTACCGCTACCTGCTGGCCGCCGACGACGAACTCGACGACGGCTGCGAACGCGAGGCCGACTGGGAGCAGCGGGCCGAGCGGGCGCGGCTGGATCACGAGATCCTGGAGCGACGGTCATGAGCGTGACCCCGGAGTGGCGCGGCCGGTTCGACGAACACGACGACCTGCCCATCGACGAGTCGGTGCCGCGGCGCCGCGAAGCCCGCGCGCTGCTGGGTTCCCTGCTCCGCCCTTACAAGTGGACGGTGGCCGCGCTGGCTGTCGTCGTCGTCGTGGAGAACGCTGCGCGGCTGTCGGTTCCGATCCTGGTGCAGAAGGGCATCGACAACGGCATCCCGCCCCTGCTCGACGGCGGGTCGGCCGCCACGCTGATGACGATCGTCGGGGTGCTGTGCGCTGTCGTCGTCGTTCAGGCCAGCGCGCGGATGTTCTTCCTTCGCCGCTCGGGCCGCGTCGGTCAGCGGGTGCTGCGTGAACTGCGCCGGCGCGTTTTCCGGCATTTCGGCCGGCTCGACATCGCGTTCCACGACCGCTACACCTCCGGCCGGGTCGTCAGCCGGTCCACCAACGACGTCGAGGCGATCCAGGACATGCTGGAGACGGGCTTCGACAGCCTGATCACCGCGGTGCTCACCCTCGTCGGCACCGCTGTTCTGCTGATCACCCTCGATGCCGAGCTGGGCCTGATGTGTCTGGCGGCCTTCCCGATCCTGGTGATGCTCGTCGCGTGGTTCCACCGCGAGTCGTCCCGCATCTACCGTCAGGTGCGCGAGATCTCAGCGCTGGTGATCGTGCAGTTCGTCGAGACCATGACGGGCATCAAGGCAGTGCAGGCGTATCGCCGCGAGCCGCGCAACCAGGAGATCTTCGAGGACGTCGCCGACCGCTATCGGGTGATCAACGAGAAGACGTTCAGGCTGCTGGCGATCTTCATGCCCGGCGTGAAGTTCGTCGGCAACATCACCACCGGCGTCGTGCTGCTCTACGGCGGCTACCGGGTGCTGCACGGTGAGATGACCATCGGCACGCTGGCCGCGTTCCTGCTCTACCTGCGGATGTTCTTCGAGCCGATGCAGGAGATCTCGCAGTTCTTCAACACCTTCCAATCGGCGTCATCGGCGCTGGAGAAGCTGGCCGGGGTGCTCGCCGAGAAGCCGGGCATCAGTGACCCGGTCGAACCGGTGGCGCTCGACACGGTGCGCGGAGACATCGAATTCCGCGATGTCCGGTTCGAGTACGTGGCGAACCGGCCGGTACTGCCTCACCTGGATCTGACCATCCCGGCCGGCCAGACCGTCGCGCTGGTCGGCACCACCGGCGCGGGCAAGACGACGATCGCGAAGCTGGTCACCCGGTTCTACGATCCGGTGGCGGGCAGCGTGTCGCTCGACGGAGTCGATCTGCGCGACCTCGCCCAGAACGATCTGCGCCGGCACGTGGTGATGGTGACGCAGGAGAACTTCATGTTCGGGGGCACGGTCGCCGACAACATCCGCTTCGGCAAGCCCGATGCGTCCGACGCGGAGGTGCGGGCGGCGGCCGCGGCGGTCGGCGCGGACGGCTTCATCTCCGCGCTACCCGAGGGGTACGACACCGACGTCGCCAAGCGAGGCGGCCGGTTGTCGGCGGGACAGCGTCAGCTGGTCGCGTTCGCGCGGGCGTTCCTGGCCGACCCGGCGGTGCTGATCCTCGACGAGGCCACGTCGTCGCTGGATATCCCGAGCGAGCGGATGGTGCAGCGGGCGTTGGAGACCGTGCTCGCGGAGCGGACGGCGATCGTGATCGCCCACCGGCTGTCGACCGTGCAGATCGCCGACCGGGTGCTGGTGCTCGAGCACGGCCAGATCGTCGAGGACGGCTCGCCGGAGGAGCTCACCACCCGCGACGACGGACACTACGCGGCGCTGCACCGGTCCTGGGTGCAGTCGCTGGCCTGAGTCCTCGCGCCGAGACTGCGGGGAGATCGCGATCTGCGCCGAGAACGCGATCTCCCCGCAGTCTCGACCGGTCGCAGGGCAGTATCGAGCCATGACGACCAACACCGATCGGTATCGCGCCGCCCGCGATCACCTCGTGGCCGTGATCAGCGATTACGACAAGGCTGTGGAGACCTTCGCTTGGCCTGAGATCACGGGCCAGTTCAATTGGGCCACCGACTGGTTCGACGTCATCGCCGGTGGCCGCCCACACGATGTCGCACTGTGGATCGTCGAAGAGGACGGCAGCGAGCAGAAGATCACGTTCGCCGACATGGCGGCACGCTCCGATCAGGTGGCGACGTGGTTGCAGGGCCTGGGCGTGGGCAAGGGCGACCGCGTCGTCCTGATGCTGGGCAACCAGGTCGAGCTGTGGGTGTCGATGCTCGCGATCGCCAAGCTCGGCGCCGTCATCATGCCGACGACCAGCGCGCTGGGCGCCGCCGACCTCGCCGATCGCATCGGCCGCGGCGCTGCCCGGGTCGTCATCGCGAACGCCGCGGACACCGCGAAGTTCGACGGGGTCGAGGGCGACTACATGCGGGTGGTCGTGGGCGAACCCGCGCCCGGTTGGCACTCGTACGCCGACGCGTACTCGAGCCAGGCGGTGCCGTTCACCGCGTGCACCGAGGCCGACGACACCAGCCTCGTGTACTTCACCTCGGGCACCACCAGTAGGCCCAAGCTCGTCGAGCACTCGCAGGTGAGCTACGCGGTCGGGCATCTGTCGACGATGGCGTGGATCGGGGTGAGGCCGGGTGACGTCCATCTCGCGATCAGCTCGCCCGGCTGGGCCAAGCACGCATGGAGTTGCTTCTTCGCGCCGTGGATCGCCGAGGCGACGATCTTCGTCTACAACTACGCGCGCTTCGACGCCGCGGCGCTGCTGCACCAATTGCGCCGCGCCCGCGTCAACACCTTCTGTGCGCCACCGACCGTGTGGCGCATGCTGATTCAAGCCGACCTTGGCGACAGGCCGGAGGGGCTGCGGGAAATCCTCGGAGCGGGCGAACCGCTCAACCCGGACGTGATCGCCCAGGTCCACAAGGCATGGGGTCTGACGATTCGCGACGGGTTCGGCCAGACCGAGACGACGCTACAGGTCGGCAACACCCCCGGCCAGCCCGTGAAGGCCGGCTCGATGGGGCGGCCGATGCCCGGCGTACCGGTGGTCCTGGTCGACCCGCTGACCGGCGCCGAGGCGGACGAGGGCGAGATCTGCCTGGACCTGCGCGCCACCCCGCGCAACCTGATGACCGGCTACCTCGACGACCAGAAGCGCAACGCCCACGTGATGCGCGACGGGTACTACCACACCGGCGACGTGGCCAGCCGCGACGCGGACGGCTACATCACCTACATCGGGCGCACCGACGACGTCTTCAAGTCGTCGGACTACAAGGTGTCGCCGTTCGAGCTGGAAAGTGTGCTGATCGAGCACCCCGCGGTGGTGGAGGCGGCCGTCGTCCCCGCGCCCGACGACACCCGCCTCGCGGTGCCGAAGGCCTACGTGGCGTTGGCCGACGGGTGGTCCGCCGATGCCGAAACGGCAAGGCAGATCATGCAGTACAGCCGCGACCACCTGGCGCCCTACCTCAAGGTGCGCCGCGTCGAATTCTTCGAACTACCCAAGACGATCTCGGGCAAGATCCGCCGCGTCGACCTCCGCCGCCGCGAGGAGGAGGCGCACGCTGCGGGTACGCCCATCGAGACCGAACACCGGTACGAGGATCTGTTGTCATGAGCTCCAGTTACGAGGCCGGCCCGGTCGACACGCCGATCCTCGAGGAGACGATCGGCGCGAACCTGGAACGCACCGCGGCCCGATACCCCGACGTCGAGGCGCTCGTCGACGTCGCGCAGGGTCTGCGGTACTCCTACGCCGAGCTGAACGCAGAGGTCGACGTCATCGCCCGCGGCCTGATGGCGAAAGGCATCGCCAAGGGTGACCGCGTCGGGATCTGGGCACCGAACTGCGCGCAGTGGACCATCGCGCAGTACGCGTGCGCCAAGAGCGGCGCCATCCTGGTGAACATCAACCCCGCCTACCGCACGCACGAACTCGCCTACGTTCTCGAGCAATCGGGGACCCGGTTGCTGATCGCCGCGACGTCGTTCAAGACCTCGGACTACGTGGCGATGGTCGCCGGGGTGCGCGGGGACGTACCGACCCTGACCGATGTGGTGTTCATCGGCACCCCCGACTGGGACGCTCTGCGAGCCGGGGTGGCCGCGGTGGGGGCCGACGAGCTCGCCGACCGTGGCGCCGCGCTCGACAACCGAGATCCGATCAACATCCAATACACCTCGGGCACAACGGGTTTCCCGAAGGGTGCGACGCTCTCCCACCGCAACATCCTGAACAACGGCTACTTCACCACCGAGCTCATCGGGCTCGGCCCGCAGGACCGGCTCTGCATCCCGGTGCCGTTCTACCACTGCTTCGGCATGGTGATGGGCAACCTCGGATGCACCAGCCACGGCACCACGATGGTGATCCCGGCGCCCGGCTTCGATCCGGGCTCGACGCTGAATGCCATCGAGCAGGAACGGTGTACCGGGGTCTACGGCGTCCCGACCATGTTCATTGCGATGCAGAACCACGCCGACTTCCCGCAGCGTGACCTGTCGCAACTCCGCACGGGAATCATGGCGGGGTCCGTGTGCCCCGTCGAGGTGATGAAACGCTGCGTCAACGACATGCACATGGCGGAGGTCGCGATCGCCTACGGCATGACGGAGACGTCGCCGGTGTCGTGCCAGACGCGCGTCGACGACGATCTAGAGCGGCGTACGGCGACGATCGGGCGGGCGCACCCGCATGTGGAGATCAAGGTGATCGACCCCGATACCGGCGAGACCGTCGAGCGCGGCGAGCCCGGCGAGTTCTGCACCCGCGGCTACTCGGTGATGCTCGGCTACTGGAACGACGACGAGAAGACCGCGCAGGCCATCGATTCCGACGGCTGGATGCACACCGGCGATCTCGCGGTGATGCGCGCAGACGGCTACTGCACGATCGTCGGCCGCATCAAGGACATGGTGATCCGCGGCGGGGAGAACATCTACCCGCGCGAGATCGAGGAGTTCCTCTACACGCATCCCGACATCGAGGACGCACAGGTGGTCGGTGTGCCGGACGCCACGTACGGGGAGGAGGTCTGCGCCTGGATCCGGATGCGCCCCGGCCGGCCCGCACTCGACGCGGCCGCGCTGCGGCAGTTCGCGTCGCAGGCGTTGGCGCACTACAAGATCCCGCGTTACGTGCACGTTGTCGACGAGTTCCCGATGACGGTCACCGGGAAGGTGCGCAAGGTCGAGATGCGCGAGCGCAGCGTGGAGATCTTCGGTCTCTAGCGGAAGTCGGAGAAGAACGCGATGACGTCGTCGGTGTACAGCCCCGGCTGCTCGAACGCGGCGAAGTGGCCGCCGCGGGGCATGTCGGTCCAGCGGGTGATGTTGTAGGGCGCTTCGCACCAGCGGCGCGACGAGCGCAGGATCTCCTTGGGGAATGACGCGACGCCGGTGGGCAATTCGACCCGGCCGCCGTCGCGGAACGAGCCGAAGCTCTCCCAGTACAGCCGCGCAGACGACGTAGCGCTGGCCGTCAGCCAGTAGAGCATCACGTTGTCGAGCATCTCGTCCTTGGTCAGCACGTTCTCCGGATGCCCGTCGGAATCGGTCCAGGCCCAGAACTTCTCGACGATCCAGGCCATCTGCCCGACGGGGGAGTCCGTCAGCCCGTAGCCAAGCGTCTGTGGGCGCGTCGACTGCTGCTTGGAGTATCCGGTGCCCCACCGCTGATGGTCGGCGTAGCTGTCGAGCACCTCGCGCTCCTCTGCGGTGAGATCGCTCAGGTCCTTGGGCGGCCGCCCGATCGGCATGTTGGTGTGGATCGCCACGCAGTGCCCCTGGTTGCGACCGATCTGCGTCGTCACCGCAGACCCCCAGTCGCCGCCCTGGGCGCCGTAGCGCTCGTAGCCCAGGCGAACCATCAGCTCGTCCCACGCGGTCGCGATGCGTTCGATGCCCCACCCCGTCGACGTGGGTTTGCCCGAGAATCCGTAGCCGGGCAGTGACGGGCACACCACGTCGAAGCCCGCGGCGGTCAGCGGCTCGATCACCTTGGTGAATTCGACGATCGAGCCGGGCCAGCCGTGGGTGATCAGCAGCGGGAACGCGTCGTCACGGCCGCAGCGCTGGTGCACGAAGTGAATCGACAGCCCGTCGATCTCGGTGGTGAACTGGTCGAACCGGTTCAACGCGGCTTCCCTTGTCCGCCAGTCGTATTCATCGCGCCAGTAGTCGGCGAGCTCCTGCGCGTAGGACAGCGGCAGGCCCTGGCTCCAGTCGTCCACGCATTCGCGTTCGGGCCACCGGGTGCGTGTCAGCCGATCCCGCAGGTCGGCGAGGTCGGCGTTGGGGATCGCGATGCGGAAGGGCGTGACAGCGGGCATGACTCATCCTGACACCGGGATAATCGACGCTTGTGTCCACCCCGACGCTCGTCCTGCTCGCCGCCACCACGCTGGCGGCCTGCGTCTGCCTCGGCGCTGCGCTCTATGAGGCGCTCGTCGTCGATCCCTACTGGCCGCGCCGCCCGGGCCTGATCCAATCACGCAACGGCGGCATCGCCCGCGTCCGGTTCTGGCTGCCCGCCCCGGTCGTGTTCGAGGTGCTGCTCATCCTCACGCTGATCCTGACGTGGGGTAACTCCGCGATCGGGACAGCACTGCTCGTGGCGCTGGTCAGCCACGCGGTGATGCGGCTGTGGGCGCTGTTCGATCTCATCCCGCGCGCCGCGGAGTTCGAACGCACCGATCCCGCCGACGTCGACGAGGCGGCGGCGGTGCGATGGACGCGCCGCAACCTGCTGCGGGTGCCGCTGCTGTTGATCACCTCCGGCGCGATGCTCACCGCCCTGGCGCTGGCCTGAGGTTCAGCTCTCGGGGAAGATCCGCGGCAACGCGGTGGCGCTGCCGGTGAAGTTCGGCGTCCGCTTCTCGCGGAACGCTGCGACGCCTTCCTTGCCGTCACCGAGCGAGGTGTAGAACATCGCCAGCGAATCGCTCAGGTGGGCCTGCAGTGGTGAGTCGGCGGCGCCGTTGCGGTAGAGCAGCTGCTTGGCCAACCCCAGCGCCACCGCCGAACGCCCGGACACGTAGCTGCGGGCCAGCGCGACCGCATTGGCGACCAACGAATCGGCCGGGTGCACCGAGCGCAGCAGTCGGCCGCGCAGCGCGTCTTCGGCGGAGATGATGTCCGCGGAGTACACCCAGTCCAGCGCCTGCTGGATGCCGACGAGCCGCGGCAGGAACCACGAGGAACATGCCTCCGGCACGATGCCCAGGCGACCGAAGACGAAGCCGATGCGGGCGTTCTCAGACGCGAGGCGGATGTCCATTGCCAGGGTCATGGTCGCGCCGATGCCCACCGCGGCACCGTTGATCGCGGCGATGACCGGTTTCGGAAGCGCATGGATCGCCAGGGTCACCCGGCCGCCGGTGTCACGGATGCCGCTGTGCAGCGGTTCGTTCGCGTAGTCCGCCTGCATCTGTTCTGGTGTCGGCGTCAGGCTCTCGTCCAGACCGAAGACGTTGCCGTCGGCCGACAGATCCATGCCCGCGCAGAACGCGCGGCCGGCGCCGGTGACGACGACGGCGCGAATCGCGCCGTCGTACGCGTCGACGGTGAAGAACTGCTCCAGTTCCCGGGCCATCGTCACCGTGAAGGCGTTCAGTTGTTCGGGCCGCGACAGCGTCAGCAGTGCGACCCCGTCGTCGTCGACGGCGCATTGCAGGGTTTCGTAATCCACGTCGGTGAGGCTACCGACCGCGCGAGTGCACGCTCACGCTTCGAGTTCGCCGAGGACCCTGCGTTCGATCGCGGCGCGGGTGGCGACCGGCAGCACGACGAGGCCGGCCAGTTCCTTCTGCGCACGGCCGTAGGCGTTCTGACGTTCCTGCGGAGTGGCGGCGTCGTCGCCGGCCAGGCGCAGCAGATGCTGTGCGCGGGCCAGCCGGTCTTGGTCGTCAGCAGAGAAGTCGCTGCGGCGGCGCCGGGTCGCTTCGGCCTCCGCGGCGTCGAACGCGGCGACGTAGTCGGTCACCGCGTCCCGATATCCCGCGGCCGCGTCGCGGTCGCCGAGGATCTCGTCGGGATGGGCCGGACGCAGCAGATCAGCCCGGCTCTTCGCCTTGTGGAACGCCAGCGTCAGCGGCTCCCGCATGTCGGTCATCACCGGGAAGTCCAGCAGTTTCGCGACGTCCAGTTCGTAGGAGAGCCAGCGCGCGTCGGTGGCATCGTGGCGCTCGAGCACCCTGGTCAGCTCGCGGCGCCGGCTCTCGGCGGTCGATTGTCCGGCGGCCTTCTCCCGGGCGAGCGCAACCTTGGTCTCCTGTTTGATCCGGTAGCGCTCGAGCCGGCGTTGAGCGCGGCGCTCGTTGGCAGCCGAGATGCCGCGCGCGGCGCCGCCGAGCACCCCGCCGAGCGGGAACACCAGCCACCAGTAGTTGCCGGCGAAATGCAGCAGCGCCTCCACACGCCCAGAATGCCACCGGTCGGTGTGGTGGGATTGGCCGATGCCGGATGCGCCGCCAGAGCCAGCCCCCGAGCCCGCCGTCGTCGCCCGCGGGCTCAGCCTGCGCGGGCCGTGGGGGCCGGTGTACGGGCCTGTCGATCTCGACATCACCGCCGGCGGGGTGACGGTCATGATCTGTTCCGCCGGATCGGGGCGCACCGCGCTGTCGATGACTCTGGCCGGGCGGATGCGTCCGACATCGGGGTCGCTGACGGTGTTCGGGCGGACCCGGGTCCGTGACATCTTCGGCGTCGCCGCCTTGGCCGGCATCGACGAACTCGACACCGTCGCCGAAGCGGTCACCGTGGGAGACCTCATCACCGAACAACTCCGGTGGGATGCGCCGTGGTACAGGATGATTGGCCGCGCGGATGAGGACGATCTGAGGCGCGTGTGCGGGCCTGTGTTCGGTGAGCTGCCGTTGCCGCCGCGCTCGGAGTTCGTCGAGGAGCTCACCGAACTCGACGGCCTGCTGCTGCGCATCGCACTGGCCAACACACGCCGCCCCGACCTCCTCGTCGTCGGCAATCTCGAGCACGTCACCAGCGACGAGGACCGTGAGCTGTTGGTCGGCCGGCTCATCGACCTCGGACGTGACCAGACGGTGGTGACCGCGAGCGTCAACGGTGTGACGGCCCGTCCCGGGCTGCAGCAGATCCCGCTGGCCAACCTCTCGCGCGCCGAACTGGCGGGACATCCGAAAGGTGGGGCCTCCTGATGCTGGCCGGTTTGTCACTGGGCACGGACCTCAAGCGATACACGCACGGGCTCATGCCGCGGATCGCGCTCGTCACGATCATCCTGCTACCGCTGCTCTACGGAGCCATGTACCTGTGGGCGTTCTGGAATCCGTTCGCCGAGGTCGGGAAGGTCCCCGTCGCGCTGGTCAACGCCGACCGCGGCGCGGAGGTCCAGGGTGCACAGGTGCGCGCCGGCGACGAGGTCGCGCGGGCGCTGCTCGATTCGGGCCAGTTGGATCTGACCGAGGTGTCCCCGCAGGAGGCGGCGGACGGCGTGGCCGACGGCCGCTTCTACTTCTCGATCACGTTGCCGGAGAACTTCTCCGAGTTGGTGTCCTCCCCGGCCGGACCTCGCCCGGCGCAGGCCCCGCTGCAGTTCACGTTCAACGACGCGAACAACTACCTCGGCACGGTCATCGGGCAGAACGCCTCGCGAGAGATCCTCAACCAGGTCAACGCGAAGATCGCCGAGCGCGGTATCGGCACCGTGGTGAACGGGCTGGCCGCCGCCGGCACGGGTCTGGATCAGGCGGCCGGCGGGGCCCAACAGCTGGCCGATGGTCTGGTCACCGCCGATGACGGCGCCCACCGGCTCGCCGGCGGCGCGGACACGTTGGCCTCGGGTCTGCGTACCGCTCAGGCGGGTTCGGCGCAGCTCGCCGCGGGCACTCGGCGGCTGAGCGGCGCTGTCGACACCGCGACCGCACCGCTGCTCGATGTGCTCGACCGCGTGGGCGCTCTCGGCCTGAACCCCGACGAGGTCGCCGGTGCCGCACAGCACCTGTCCGGTGCGGTCCGGTCGACGACGGACCGCATCGCCGTGCTGAGCATCAACAGTGCGCAGGCGGCGGCGATCGTCGACCAGGCCGTTGGATTCCTGCAGAACAATCCCGATCCCGCGGTGCGCGACGCCGGCCATGCGCTGGCCGGCGCACAGCGGCTGCTGCGCGCGCAGGGCATCGATCCCACCACCGACGACGGGCTGGTCCGCCTCCGCGACAGTGCTGCCACGCTCGAGGGGGAGCTGGGCGACCCGAACAGCCGGCTGCGGACCTTCCTGACCCGAGCGCTGAACGGCGGTCTGCGCTCGGATGTCGCCCAGCTGCGTGACGGCGTGCACCAACTGGATTCCGGGGCGCGGCGCCTCGACGCCGGTCTCGGTCAGCTGGCCGCCGGTGGCAACGAATTGTCCTCGGGCGCACATCAACTCGCCGACGGCACCGCCCAGCTGCGCACGGGTGGACAGGAGCTGGCGACACGCCTGCATCAGGGCGCGGAGCAGATACCGACGTGGAACCCGCGGCAACGCACCGAGGTGGCGCGCACGCTGGCGGCTCCGGCCGAACTCGACCTGCGCAACACCCATCCCGCGGCGACGTTCGGCACCGGCTTCGCGCCGTTCTTCTTGCCGCTGGCGTTGTTCATCGGGGCGCTGATCGTGTGGATGTTGTTGACCCCGCTGCAGTCTCGGCCCATCGTCAGCGGTCTCGGCGCGCTGCGTGTGGTGCTCGCATCCTATTGGCCCGGTCTGCTGATCGTCGTCTGTCAGGTGGTGGTGATGTACGCGGTCGTGCACTTCGGAGTCGGACTGAAGGCCGTCTATCCGCTCGCTACGGTCGCGTTCCTCGCCCTGGTCGCCGGCGCCTTCCTGGCTCTCATCCAGGCGTTCAACGCGGTGCTGGGGGTCGCCGTCGGACGTGTCGCGACGTTGGCGTTCCTGATGCTGCAGCTGGTCTCCGCCGGCGGGATCTATCCCGTCGAGACCACGGCGAAACCCTTCCAGATCCTGCACCCCTTCGATCCGATGACCTACGCGGTCAACGGGTTACGTCAGCTGATCGTCGGCGGGGTGGATGCTCGGCTGTGGACGGCGATCGCGGTCCTTTCGGCGGTGCTGCTGGCCTCGCTGGCAGCCAGCTCGTGGGCGGCGCGGCGTAACAGGCAGTACACGCTGGAACGGCTGCATCCGCCGATCGAGGTCTGACGTGAGCCGCGATGACGACCGCCGGCTCGAGGACTTCGCCGGTGCGGTGGTGCTGCTGCTCCTGCAGGGGTTCTGTTGGCGCGCAGCGATGTTCCTGTCGCACGGTGAGGGTGCGGTGTTGCGCTATGGCGGGTTCGCGGTAGTCATGGTGACCCTGGCCGGGGCGGTGTGGCAGGTGGCCAGGAAGCATCCGGCGGCGTGGTTCACTCTTGGCGGGCTGGCGGTCCAGCTGGCGATCGGCGCACTCACGCTCGTCGTGTGAGAAGTCAGGGCAGGCCGATGCGGCGGTACCGCTCGATGCGGTCGCTCAGCCGCCGGTCAGCGGGGACCGCCTGCAAGGCGTGCAGCTCCGCGGCGATCGTCTCCGACAGCCGACCGATGAAGGCGCGGGGTTCGTCGGCGGCGTCGGGGTGTTCGGGGACGATCGCGTCGACGATGCCGCTGCGCAACAGGTCAGCAGAGCGGATTCCCTGTGCGGCAGCCAGTTCCGGGGCGTGGTCGACGTCGCGGTAGACGATCGCACTGGCCCCCTCCGGCGGCAGCGGCGCCAGCCAGCCGTGCAGCGCGGCGATCACCCGGTCGGCGGGCACCATGGCCAGAGCGGGGCCACCGCTGCCCTGCCCCAGCAGAATCGACACGGTAGCGGTGTCCAGCATGACCAGATCGGCCAGGCATCGGGCGATCTCGCCGGCCAGGCCGTCCTCCTCGGCTTCGACCGACAGCGCGGGGCCCGCCGTGTCGATGACGAGCACCAGCGGCAGCTGCAGGCCGGCGGCCAACGCCATGCCGCGTCGCGCCTCACGCAGGGCCACCGGTCCGACCACCCCGCCGACCACGCGTTGCTGACCCAGC
This sequence comes from Actinomycetes bacterium, assembly GCA_023404955.1. Classification (GTDB taxonomy): domain Bacteria; phylum Actinomycetota; class Actinomycetes; order Mycobacteriales; family Mycobacteriaceae; genus Mycobacterium. The sequence goes on along the minus strand of JAEXZY010000077.1, from coordinate 27,591 downwards.
ACGACGGCGGGCTGGCCGCCGAAACGGGCCAGCGCCAGCAGCGTCGTCGCGCCTTCGCCCTGCCCGGTCCCGGACAGCAGCACCCGTTCGGTGGAGCCGTGGCGCAGCAGCGCGCCGACACCGGGCCGGTCCGGGCGCCGGGAGATCTCGACGGAGTCCCAGGCGGGCACGTCGGGTAGCGGCTCGGCCGGGGGAGTGGGCGGCGCGGCGCCGGGGGGATCGGAGACCACCGTCAGCGTGCGGTCGATGGTGGCGCGCAGGACGTCGAGCGGTACGACGGCGTCGACGACGCCGTGGCGCTGGAGGTTTTCCGCGGTCTGCACGCCGGCCGGAAACGGTTCACCGTAGAGATGCTCGTAGACGCGCGGCCCGAGGAACCCGATCAGCGCCCCCGGTTCGGCGGCGGTGACGTGCCCGAGCGAGCCCCACGACGCGAACACCCCGCCGGTCGTCGGGTGCCGGAGGTACACCAGGTACGGCAGGTGCGCCTGCTTGTGCTGCTGCACCGCAGCGGTGATCTTGACCATCTGCAGGAAGGCGACGGTGCCCTCCTGCATGCGGGTGCCACCCGAACTGGGCGACGCCAGCAGCGGCAGCCGTTCAGCGGTGGCCCGGTGCACCGCCGCGACGATGCGTTCCGCGGCGGCCACCCCGATGGATCCGGCCAGGAATTCGAACTCGCACACGACCAGCGCGACCCGGCGGCCCATCACCCGGCCCTCGCCGGAGAGCACCGACTCGTCGAGCCCGGTGGCCGCGCTCGCAGTGCTCAATTCGCGACGGTAGGCGTCCGACATCGGGACCTGAAGAGGCGGGGAATCCCAGCTCACGAATGATTCCTCGTCGAGAACGGCGTCGCGCAGCTCCAGGGCGCGGATCCGGCTCACAGCGCAAGGCTAATAGGCTGGGCCCATGATTGAAGCCACCCGTGACGGCCACGTGCTGACTCTGGAGATGCAGCGCCCCGAGCGGCGCAACGCGCTCAACGCCGAACTCGTCGACGGTCTGCGCGAGGCGATCGAGAAAGCCGGCGCCGAGGACGTCCGCGCGATCGTGCTCACCGGCGCCGGACACGTCTTCAGCTCGGGCGCTGATCTGTCCGGCGGCCAGGGCGTCGCCGACGAGCTGCCCGACAAGGCCAGGGCCCTCAATCTGGCCATCGACCGGGCGCCGGTGCCGGTGATCGGCGCGGTAAACGGCCCGGCGATCGGTGCCGGGGTGATCCTGTCGATGATCTGCGATCTGCGCGTGGTCGCGCCCGAGGCCTATTTCCAGTTCCCGGTCGCGAAGTACGGCATCGCGCTGGACAACTGGAGCATCCGCCGGCTGACCTCGCTGGTGGGCGCCGGCCGGGCGCGCGGCATGCTGCTGGCCGCCGAGCGGCTCACGTCGGAGGCGGCGTTGCAGACGGGGATGGCCAACCGCATCGGCACGCTGGCGGATGCGCAGGCCTGGGCACAGGAGATCGCCGGCTACGCGCCGCTGGCTCTGCAGCACGCCAAGCGGGTGCTCAACGACGACGGCGCCTACGAGGATCCGTGGCCCGCGCACCAGGAGCTGTTCGACAAGGCGTGGAAGAGCAGCGACATCATCGAGGCGCAGGTGGCCCGCATCGAAAAGCGCGCGCCGAAATTCCAGGGCGCCTGATGTTCGCCACGGCGCTGCGCTTCGGGTTCGGGACGGCCTCGCTGCTGGGCGCCGGCTGGGTATTGCGGGCGCTGCAGGGCACGTCGGCGTCGCTGGGTGCCACGCCCGCAGAGATCGCGCCGGTGGCCCGGCGCTCCCCGCAGTATCGCGATGGCAAGTTCGTCAACCTCGAGCCCCCGTCGGGCATGACGATGGACCGGCAAGCGCAGCGCGCGCTGCTGCGCGATCTCGCCAACGCGGGCTCGTCGGGCAAGCCGCCGGGGCCGATCCCGATCGCCGACCCACCGACGGTGCATCCGGAGACCGAGACCGCGGCAGCGAGTTGGTACGGCCATTCGAGCTCGCTCATCGAGGTGGACGGCTATCGGGTGCTCGCCGACCCGGTGTGGAGCCGACGCTGCTCACCCTCGCGCGCCGTCGGACCGGAGCGCATGCACGAGGTGCCGCTGCTGATCGAAGCGCTGCCCGCGGTCGACGCGATCATCATCAGCCACGATCACTACGACCACCTCGACATCGACACCGTCATCGCGCTCACCCGCAGCCAGCGAGCACCGTTCCTGGTACCGCTGGGCATCGGGGCGCACCTGCGCAAGTGGGGTATCCCGGAGAGCCGCATCGTCGAACTCGACTGGCACGAATCGCACCGCATCGGGGATCTGACGCTGGTCTGCACGCCGGCGCGGCACTTCTCCGGTCGACTCTTCACCCGCGACACCACCCTGTGGGCGTCGTGGGTGGTGATGGGCCCCCGTCACCGGGCGTTCTTCGGCGGAGACACCGGATACACGAAGAGTTTCGCCGAGATCGGCGCGGAGTTCGGGCCGTTCGACATCACCGTGCTGCCGATCGGCGCTTACCACCCCGCGTTCTCCGACATCCACATGAACCCGGAGGACGCGGTGCGCGCCCACCTCGACATGACCGAGGGCGGGCTGATGATGCCGATCCACTGGGCGACGTTCCGGCTGGCGCCGCACCCGTGGGCCGAGCCGGCCGAGCGTCTGGTGGTGGCCGCCGACGCCGAAGGTGTGCGGATCGCGGTCCCGATCCCCGGGGGCCGGGTGGACGCCGATTCGACGTTCGACCCGTGGTGGCGGCTGTAGCAGTGCCGCCCGAGAGGTTCGGCCGACAGCCTCGGTTTCCGCGAGATCAGGCTGTTTGCGAGTCGCTGGTGTCCCTACGTCTGGCTTGCCGCATCGACTGATGGGCCCCGACTGCAAGTGTGGTCACCACCGCGACGAGGAACGACGTCAGCGACGCACTCATCCACGCCTGAGGGACGAACCCGATGGCGCGGGTGATCGACTCCCAGAACCCCGCCCACCACGCCACCTGGCCCGGGTAGATCAGCTGATAGGTGACGAACCCGAAGAGCCACGGCAACACCATGGGCCAGCGCGACCGTGAGTTCGGGGTGAGATCCCACGTCGACCTGCCCGACAGGAGGAAGTAGTCCACGGCCAGCACCGCGAACAAGGGAACGAAGACTGATCCGATGAGCGACAGGAAGCTGGCATACCCGTAGATGTCGACCGAGAGCGCCAGCACCATGGTGAGGACACCGACCACCAGGGAGATCTTTCTCCGGTCCCACCCGGGTCGAAGGTTCTGCGTCGACACCGTGGTGGAGTAGACGTTGGCGAAAGACTGATCGATTTCGCGGATCGCAAGGACAGCGAACGCGAGGCCACCGAGGGGCACGGCGATGAACGCGGCGAATATCTGGTTTTCGTCGGCTGCCACCGTGACCAGAGCGAGCACTCCTAGTGCGTAGCAGGCGATTTGGGCCAGGCCATAGCCCACGAAAGCACCTGTGAAGGCCGCCGACGAGCTGCGCGAGTGCCGGGCGTAATCGGCGGCCATCGGCACCCATGACACCGCGACCGCCACGGTCGTGTCGACGGCGACGCTGAATCCGGTCCACCCGCCTTCGGTCAGCGAGGGAAGCGGATGGCTCAGCAGCTGCACGAACAGGTACAGCAAGGCGATCAGCACCGCCACCGTGACGTAGCGACGCAGGAGGCGGACGGAGCCCAACGGGCGCAACGACAGCAACGTGGTGAGCGCACCGGCGGCCACGATCCAGGTCCACGCGGGAACAGACGGCAGCACAGTATTGGCCGCTGTCGCGATGGTGACCAACTCGAAAGTGCCCCAGCCGATCATCTGGGCGATGTTCAGCGCCGTCGGGAGGTAGGAGACCCGGCTGCCGAGGAGCCCTCGCAGCAGAACCATCGCCGGTGCGCCGGTCTGGGCACCGGGAATCGCCGAGAGGGCGATGGCGGCTGAACCGAGCAGAGTGCCGATCGCGATCGCGACCAAGGCCGCGACCACCGAGATGTGGGGCGATCCGGGCCCGTCGGGGTAGAGCACGACGGCGGCGCCGGTGAACCCGAGCAGACTCACGCCGAGGTTCCCCCACAGCCCGATCTGGTCGAAAACCCCCAGCACTCGTGGCGCGGTTTCGGTCAAGGTGGAAGGTACTTCGTCGACAGCGGCCGTGCCGCGCGGTGCACGCTGACGACGCAATCTCATGGACATGTCGCTCGCTTTCCCTACGCCGGCATTACCCGGACAGGTTCAGGCGGTCGGCGGCCCGATAGCCACCCTCTCAGCCCGGTTCACCCGAGCTCCCGCGGAATTGCCCCATGAATCTAACGCATCCAGCCGGGGTGATCTGGTGCGGCTGCGACCAGGGTGAACTCTCCTGCGTCACCCACGGCGATGAGGTCTGCGTTGTGTCGTGGCTGATGCGTGCGAATGAACTGCCTTTCGTGAGCTGCCCACTGGTCCCAGTGCAGCTCGTAGTCGTCGGCGTGGCGGCTCAACGCCCGGCGCTTGCGCTGCGCGTCATCGGCGTCCACCCAGATGGCCAGATCGACCAACAGACGACTGGATGCGGTCAACACGCCGACGCCCTCGACAATCAACCGCCCGCCGGCCGGGATGTCATGCCACACGCCCGGCGCGCCTCGTGGCCAACTCCAGCTGCGCCACCGCCCCTCGAGCCCTCGAGAGCGGGGCTCGAGCAACGCGGACTCGATATGCGCTGTGGCCCAGGCCAAACCATCCCAGCCGGGATAGACGTGATCCAGGGCGACGACCGTCGAACCCGACCAGAGCTGGCGGATCTGCGCCGCCAGCGTCGTCTTGCCCGATCCGGAGCGACCGTCGATGACCACCGTGGCGCCGTCGGCGGCACACAGCAGGTCGACGACGTCGCCGACACCGAACAGGTTGCCCTCCATGAGAATCACGTCATGTCAACCTACGGCAAGCCGTGATCGACGGAGGTTTCCTCTCCTTGACACTTCTCGATCAACATCCCCCGGGCGCCACACGCCGCGGCGCGCGCGGGTTACCGTTTCGATCATGAAACCTCCGGTGGCCGTGCTCGCCGTGCTGTCCGTACTGGCCGCCGGCTGCGGCTCCGGGCCCTCACCCACCTCGACGACGTCGGCAGCGCCACCCAGCCAGAACGCCGACACACCGCCCCCGCTGGTGCCTGCGATGCCGCTGCCCGCCAACGCGGTCGACGACGCGGTGGCCAAGCTCGACGGGCTGGCCGACGAGTTGATGACGTCCTCCGGCATCCCGGGGATGGCCGTCGCCGTGGTCCACGGCGGAAAGACGGTGTACGCCAGAGGTTTCGGAAAGAAGGACCTGACCCGCCCCGACGGCTCCGACAATGCGGTCGGACCGGACACCGTGTTCCAGCTGGCGTCGGTGTCCAAATCGCTGTCGGCCACCGTGGTGGCCCACGAGGTCGGTGCGAAGACCGTGGATTGGAACACGCCGATCGTGTCGAAGCTGCCGTGGTTCGCGCTCGCCGATCCGGCCGTCACCCCGATGGTCTCGATCGGGGACATGATGTCGCACCGCTCCGGGCTGCCCGACCACGCCGGCGACCTGCTCGAGGACCTGGGCGACGACCGCAGGCAGGTCCTCGAGAAACTGCGCGACTACCCGCTCGACCCCTTCCGAATCTCCTACGCCTACACCAACTTCGGATTCACCGCGGGCGCGGAGGCGACGGCGGCAGCCGCGACCAAACCGTGGGAGGACCTCGCCGGCGATGTGCTGTTCCGTCCGCTCGGCATGACGACGGCCAGCTACCGCTTCGCCGACTACGCCCGCCGTCCCGATCGGGCGGTCGGCCACATCCGCATCGACGGTACCTACCGGCCGCAGTTCGTCCGGGACGCGGACGCGCAGGCCCCCGCCGGTGGTGCCAGCGCCTCGGTGACAGACATGTCGCACTGGCTGGCGATGGTGCTCGGCAACGGGACCTATCAGGGCCGGCAGGTGATCGACCCGGCGGCCCTGCTGCCGGCGCTGACCCCGCAGTCGGTGTCGAGTCCGGCCACGGAATCGGCGATGCGCACAGGCTTCTACGGGTTCGGCTTCAACGTCGGCACGACGTCGGCGGCGCGCACCGAGATGAGCCACTCGGGTGCCTTCGAGTTGGGCGCCGGCACGAACATCCTGATCCTGCCGTCGGCGGATGTGGCGATCGTCGCGCTCACCAACGCCACCCCGACCGGGGTGCCGGAGACGCTGACCGCCGAATTCGCCGATCTGGTGCAGTTCGGTGAGATCCGGCAGGACTGGCGCGGTCTGTACGCGGAAGCCTTCGAGAAGATCGACGCCCCGACGGGTTCTCTGAGCGGCAAGCAACCACCCGCTGATCCGTCGCCGCCGGCTGCACTGGCGAACTATCTGGGGACCTATCGCAACGACTTCTGGGGCTCCGCCACCGTGACCGAGGTCGACGGGGCCCTTCGACTCCGGATCGGCGCGAACCTCGATGTGCCGCTGCGGCATTGGGACGGCAACACGTTCGCCTACGACTTCATCACCGAGAACGCCCCGCCGGGCACCGTCGCCTCGGCGACCTTCGACGGCCCGCGCTTGACCCTCGATTACTACAACGCCGAGGGCAAGGGGGTGTTCACCCGGTGAATGCAGGGTTGTCCGACGCCGAGGTCGCCCGGCGCATCGCCGAGGGGAAGACCAACGACGTCCCGACCCGCGCTGCCCGCAGCGTCTCGGAGATCATCCGCGGCAACGTGTTCACCCGCATCAACGCGATCCTCGGTGTGCTGTTGATCATCGTGCTGGCCACCGGGTCGGTGATCAACGGTGCCTTCGGCCTCCTGATCATCGCCAACAGCGGGATCGGCATCATCCAGGAGTTGCGGGCCAAGCGCACCCTCGACAAGCTCGCGATCGTCGGTCAGGCGAAACCCATGGTGCGCAGGCAATCCGGAACGGCGGCCCGGCAGCCCAGCGAGGTCGTGCTCGACGATCTGATCGAGCTCGGCCCCGGCGACCAGATCATCGTCGACGGCGACGTCGTCGACGCGGCGAACCTCGAGATCGACGAGTCGCTGCTGACCGGCGAGGCCGATGCGATCGCCAAACACCCCGGCGAGCACGTGATGTCGGGCAGCTTCGTGGTGGCCGGCAGCGGCGTCTACCGTGCGACCAAGGTGGGGCGGGAGGCGTACGCCGCCAAGCTGGCGGAGGAGGCCAGCAAGTTCACGCTGGTGAAATCCGAACTGCGCAGCGGCATCAACAAGATCCTGCAGTTCATCACCTACCTGCTGGTGCCGGCCGGAACGCTGATCATCTACACCCAGTTGTTCACCACCGATGCAGGCTGGCGGGAATCCGTGCTGCGCATGGTCGGCGCGCTGGTGCCGATGGTGCCCGAGGGTCTGGTACTGATGACCTCGATCGCGTTCGCCGTGGGAGTGGTCCGGTTGGGCCGGCGGCAGTGTCTGGTCAACGAGCTGCCCGCCATCGAAGGTCTGGCCCGGGTGGACGTGGTGTGCGCGGACAAGACGGGCACGCTCACCGAGAACGGGATGCGGGTCAGCGAGGTCGAGCCGCTGGACAGCAGCGCGGTCATCGAGGTGCTGGCCCAGCTCGCCGCCGACGACGCCAGGCCCAACGCCAGCATGGCCGCGATCGCCGAGGCGTACCAGGACCCGCCCGGCTGGTCGGCCACCGCCACCGCGCCGTTCAAGTCGGCCACGAAGTGGAGCGGCGCGTCCTACGGCGAGCACGGCAACTGGGTGATCGGCGCACCGGACGTGCTGCTCGACCCGTCGTCGCCGGCGGCGGCTCAGGCCGAGCAGATCGGCGCCCAGGGGCTGCGCGTGCTTCTGCTGGGGTCGGCCGACCTGCCGGTCGACGATCCGCGCGCGCCGGGTTCGGTGACCCCGGCCGCGCTGGTCGTCCTGGAGCAGCGGGTGCGCCCTGATGCCCGCGACACCCTCGAATACTTTGCTTCGCAACGTGTCGCGGTCAAGGTGATCTCGGGGGACAACGCGGTGTCGGTGGGCGCGGTGGCGGGTTCCCTCGGTCTCGCGGGCCAGACGATGGACGCGCGCCGGTTACCCACCGATGCGGACCGGCTGGCCGACACGCTGGAGGAGTGCACGACGTTCGGCCGGGTGCGACCCGACCAGAAGCGCGCGATGGTGCACGCCCTGCAGTCGCGCGGACACACCGTCGCGATGACGGGCGACGGCGTCAACGACGTGCTGGCACTCAAGGACGCCGACATCGGTGTCGCGATGGGCTCGGGGAGTTCGGCGTCTCGTGCGGTGGCGCAGATCGTGTTGCTGGACAACAAGTTCGCCACCCTGCCCTACGTCGTAGGGGAGGGCAGGCGGGTGATCGGCAACATCGAGCGGGTCTCCAACCTGTTCCTGACCAAGACCGTCTATTCGGTGTTGCTCGCCGTACTCGTCGGGCTCGCGGGTCTGTCGGCGAAGATCTTCGGCACCGATCCGCTGCTGTTCCCGTTCCAGCCGATCCACGTCACCATTGCCGCCTGGTTCACGATCGGGGTGCCGGCGTTCATCCTGTCGCTGGCACCCAACGCCGAACGCGCGCACCCCGGGTTCGTCCGCCGCGTGATGACCGCGGCGCTGCCGTCGGGTCTGGTGGTCGGGATCGCGACGTTCGTCTCGTATCTGTTGGCCTACCAGGGGCGGGCCGCCACCGCGGTGGAGCAGACGCAGGCCTCGACGGCGGCGCTGATCACGCTGCTGGTGTCGGCGCTGTGGGTGCTCGCGGTGATCGCCCGGCCCTACCAGTGGTGGCGGGTGGCGCTGGTCGCGGTGTCGGCGCTGGCGTATGTGCTGATCTTCAGCCTTCCGCTGGCGTGGAAGCTGTTCCTGCTCGACCCGACGAACCTGGCGACCACGTCGACGGCGCTGGTCATCGGGCTGGCCGGAGCGGCGGCGGTCGAGGTGATCTGGTGGGTGCAGGGCCGGGTCCTCGGTGAAACCCGCAGGTTGTGGCGTTCGCCAGAACGGTAAAGTCGGGCGCATGGGATTTTTGGACAAGGCGAAAGATCTTCTTTCCAAGAACGCCGACAAAGTGGACACCGTGATCGACAAGGCCGGCGACCTCGTGGACAAGAAGACGCAGGGCAAGTACGCGTCGGCGGTCGACAAGGTGCAGGGCGCCGCGAAGAAGGCCGTGGCGGATCAGGCGGGGCGGCCGGGTGCGCCCGGACAGCCCGGAACCCCCACCACGCCGCCGGTGCCGCCGCAGCAGGAGCCGCCGACGGCGCCCCCGGTGTCGTAACGCGCCGATGGCGAAGCTCTCGGTTTCCGTCGACGTGCCGCTTCCGCCCGAGAAGGCGTGGGAGAGCGCGTCGGATCTGTCCCGCTACAAGGACTGGCTGTCCATCCACCGGGTGTGGCGCTCCCCGCTGCCCGACACCATCGACAAGGGCACGACGCTCGACTCGATCGTCGAGGTCATGGGCATGCTCAACCGCATCTCGTGGACGGTCGTGCACTTCAAGCCGCCGGAGGCGATGACGCTCAACGGCGTCGGTCGCGGCGGGGTCAAGGTCAAGCTGATCGGCAAGATCCGCCCGGCCTCCGACGGCTCGAACGTGCAGTTCGATGTGCACCTCGGTGGGCCGGCGCTGTTCGGCCCGATCGGCATGCTCGTCGCCGGTGCGTTGAAGAGCGACATCCAGGAGTCGCTGAACCGCTTCAAGGCCGTGTTCGCCCCGACCTGAAGAAGCTAGGTCTTTTCGGCGATCAGTTCGAACGTGCGGCCACCGGTCTGCGGGTCGTCGAGCACGTCGACGATGACGGCCGCGACGTCAGCGCGGGCGATGCTGCCCTCACCGGTGTGCTCGGCCATGGTCACGGTGCCCGCGGGCTCATCGTCGGTGAGGTGTCCCGGACGCAGGATGGTCGCCGAAAGCGCTGCGCGAGAACGGATGTCGTCATCGGCGGCACCCTTGGCGCGGAGATAGGCGACGAACACCTCGTCGGCCGCGTCATCGGCAGTGTCGACGTCGGCGCCCATGGCGGAGATCATCACGTAGCGCCGCACACCGGCCGCTTCGGCGGCGTCGGCCAGCAGGATCGCGGCGTCTCGGTCGACGGTCTGCTTGCGGGCGGCCCCGCTGCCCGGGCCCGCACCGGCGGCGAACACCACGGCGTCGGCACCGGCCAGGTGGGCGGCGACCTCGTCGACGCTCGCCTTCTCGAGGTCGATCACGACGGGCCGAGCACCGGCAGCCTCCAGATCGGCGGCATGGTCCGGATTGCGGATCAGCCCGACGGCGACATCCCCGCGGGCCGCAAGCAGCCGCTCCGTGATCAGCGCGATCTTGCCGTGACCACCTGCGATGACGACCTGCATCGTCGATTCCTCCTCGGTCGGGGACACTGGTGCCGTGTCTACCACCGTGCCCCGGCGTGCTCCGGCCGAAACCGCGGGGCCGATACTGTGGGGCCCGTGCAGCTGATTCACGCCCGTGTCCTGACCGCGCTGGCCGCAGTGCTGGTCACCATCGTCGCGGTGGCCGGTCCGGCCGGCGCCGCCCCGGGCCCGGCCCAGGGCCTGCAGATCGGCGGGCTGCAGCGCACCTACTCGGTGCACGTACCTCCCGGCGCCGTGACCGGCCTGGTGATCAACCTGCACGGTGCGGGGCAGACCGGAGCCGTCCAGGAGGCCGCGACGAACTACGACGCCGTCGCCGACCGCTACGGGTTCGTGGTCGCCTACCCCGACGGTGTGGACATGAGCTGGGCGGACGGCCGCGGCGGCTCGGTACCCGAGCGACAGGGCGTCGACGACGTCGGCTTCCTCTCCGCGCTGATCACCCAGCTCACCAACGAGTACGGCGTCAATTCCGGCCGGGTCTTCGTCACCGGTATGTCGGCCGGCGGGTTCATGGCACAGCGGCTGGCGTGCGACCGCGCCGACCTGGTCGCCGCGGTGGTGTCGGTGGCCGGAACGCTCGGCGCGACGGTCCCGTGCGCGCCGTCACGGCCGGTGTCGGTGCTCGCCGTGCACGGGGACGCCGATCCGGTGGTCCCGTTCGGCGGCGGCCCGATGGTCGGTCGCGGTGGACCGAGCGTCATCGTTTCCGCACCGGAGTTGGTCAACCGCTGGCGTGCCATCGACCGGTGCCCGCCCCCGGTCGACACCCCGGGTCGCTCGTCGTCGACCGGGTGCGCCGACGGCACCGCGGTCGAATTCGTGATCCTCGGCGGTGGTGGCCACGTCTGGCCGACCGGATTCGGCTTCGACGCCAGTCAGGCCGGCGCGGACTTCTTCGCCGCGCACGGGCGCTGAGCTCAGCTGCGGGTTCGGCGGAGGCCGGGCAACAGCACGTCGTCGACCAGCATCCGCACGGTCTCCTCGGTCGGCGGCCGCTCGGAGATCAGACACCGGAACACCAGGTAACCGGGCAGCACGTCCCAGATCTCGGGGTTGATCGCGGACTGGTCGATCTCTCCGCGGGCGACGGCGGCCGTCAGAACCTCCTCGATCATGACGTGGCGGTGCCGAACGAACTTGTCCTGCATCGCCGTCCGCAATTCGGGGCTGTGCGACATCTCGTTGAGGACGGCCCGCATCGTCGACGTGTGCTCGCGCGACTGCGCGGCCACCGACGTGCCGATCGCGATGAGGTCGCCGCGCAGGCTGCCGGTGTTGGGTGCCTTGGCCGAGTCACGCGTGCCCTCGATGAACGCGGCGAGGACGAGGTCGGCCTTCGACGGCCACCGCCGGTACATCGTGGCCTTGCTCGCCTTGGCTTCGGTGGCCACCGCGTCGACGGTCAGGCGGTCGTATCCGTGCGTCTGCAGCAGCCGCAGCGTCACCTCGAGCAGCTCGGCCTCGCGCTCGGTCCAGCCGCACTCCGGGTCGGGTACCACGAGATCCACCATAGGCTTCTCCACCTTTGCGCCAGTGTCGACAAGCTCGACGCACTGCAACCGCAGCTGCGAAGCAGGTGCGTACTGATGGGGTTCTGCGAAACATGCCGGAAACATGATCGCCGCGTAGTCGAAACGAGGGGCCGACATTCTCGTTCGGGACCGCCCGAAGGAGTGCGCACGTGAATCAGATCGACCCCGCAGCCACCGCCTGGTTGCTGGCCAGCACCGCCCTGGTGCTCCTCATGACACCCGGCCTGGCGATTTTCTACGGCGGGATGGTCCGTACCACCGGCGTGCTCAACATGATCATGATGAGCTTCATCGCGATTCCGTTGGTGACGGTGACGTGGTTGCTCGCCGGCTACAGCCTCGCCTTCTCGGACAGTCGTGCCGACGGAGTGATCGGCAGCTTGGCGCACCTCGGACTGGGTGGGATCACTCCGGACACCGTGCACGGGCAAGTTCCCGAGCTGCTGTTCGTGACGTTCCAGCTGACGTTCGCGATCATCACCGCCGCGCTGGTCAGCGGCGCGATCGCCGACCGGGCCAAGTTCGTGGCGTGGGTGGCCTTCGTCCCGCTGTGGGTGATCGTGGTGTACTCCGTTGTCGCACATTGGGTGTGGGCCCCCGGCGGGTGGATGATGCGCTGGGGCGTGCTGGACTATGCCGGCGGCTTGGTCGTCGAGATCGTCTCGGGCGCATCGGCATTGGCCCTGGCGCTGGTGCTCGGGCCGCGCATCGGCTTCAAGAAAGAGGCGATGCGCCCGCACAATCTGCCGTTCGTGCTGCTGGGCGTCGGGCTGCTGTGGTTCGGGTGGTTCGGGTTCAACGCCGGCTCGGCGCTGGCCGCGAACGGAACCGCCGCGGCGATCTTCCTGAACACTCTGGTGGCCGGATGCCTGGGCATGCTCGGCTGGCTCACGGTCGAACAGGTTCGCGACGGCAAGCCGACCACATTCGGTGCGGCCTCCGGCGTGGTGGCCGGTCTGGTGGCGATCACGCCGTCGTGCGGAACCGTCACCACATTCGGTGCCGCGCTCGTGGGGGTGGCGGCGGGCGTGGTCTGCGCATTCGCCATCGGCTTGAAGTTCCGCTTCGGCTACGACGATTCCCTCGACGTGGTCGGGGTGCATTTCGTGGGCGGTGTGGTCGGGGTCCTGCTGATCGGTCTACTCGCGTCCTCGACGATGACGGGCGGGTCGAGTGGTCTGTTCTACGGTGGCGGCTTCGGTCAGCTCGGCAAGCAGGCGGTCGCGGTCGTGGTGGTCGCGGGCTATGCGTTCGCCGCATCGTTCCTGCTGGCCAAGCTGATCGACAAGATCATCGGTTTCCGCATCAGTGCCGAGGACGAGGTGTCCGGAGTGGACTTCTCGCAGCACGCCGAAACCGCCTATGCAGAAGGTGTTCACGGGCACGCCGCACCGCCGCGCACGGGTCTGTTCGGCGCCCCGGAGCCGAAGCTGCCGCGCACGGCCTCGTCTGGAGAACAGGCGCCGCAGCCGGACTGACGCCGGCGATGCGATGAATTGGTGCACACACGCTATTCAACGGTGCGGTAAGTTACAGTGGCTAAGAACTTGTTCCGAAGGTCAGTCACAGCGTTGCGTCAACTGCATCTCTCACGCATCCGGGTCTGATCGCCGGGATGCCACTGGGTAGGTCGTAGTCGTTGACGCCGACAGGACGTGCTGAATTGACCGATCTGGCAACGTCTGTGGATGTGCAGACCAGCCGCGCCATGTTGCGTCACATGCTGGTCGCGCGAGGTGTGGACGCAGAAGCGGTGCGTCTCCAGAACCAGGGCCGGGTCGATCTGTGGCTGTCGTGCCGCGGTCAGGAAGCTGCGCAGGTGGCCTCGGCGATGGCGATCGGTGAGGGCACCACGATCTTTCCCAGCTACCGCGAACATGCCGTCGCGATCGTGCGCGGCATCGACGGTGTCGGGCTGGTGGCGCAGTGGGCAGGCCGCACGTTCTGCGGGTGGAATCCCCGTCAGCACCGCTTCTTTCCCTACACCCTGGTGGTCGCGGCCCAGACGCTGCACGCGGTCGGCTACGCGATCGCACGTCGGCTGCAGAGCCTCTCCGAGTTGGTGGTGGTGTACCTCGGCGACGGCGCGACCAGCGAGGGCGATGTCTCGGAAGCGATGAACCTCGCGGCGGTCGAATCGGTGCCGGTGCTGTTCGTCGTGCAGAACAACGGGTGGGCGATCTCGAAGCCGAGCCACGAGCAGATGCGGACCAGCATCGCCGAGCGGGCTCGCGGCTTCGGCATCACCTCGTGGTCCGTGCGCACCGAGGATCCCGAGCTCACCTATCTGCAGTGTGTGACCGCGCGCGAACACGTCGAGACCACGGGCACCCCCGGCCTGATCGAGTTGCACACCACCAGGACGGCCGGACACAGCAGTTCCGACGCGCACACGCTATACCGTGACGAGCAGGAGTTGGCCGCCGCGGCCGCCAACGATCCGGTGCATCGGTACCGCGACAGGCTGTATTCCGCCGGGCTGGTGGACGACGCGTGGCTCGCCGGGGTCGACCGCGACATCGAAACGCACAGCCGCGCGATGGTGGAGGCATTCGGTCGATGACCTCCGCGCGGCCCAGCTGCCTGGCCGAATCGCTCAATGGCGCGCTGTCCGAACTGATGGAGCGCGACAGCTCGATCGTGCTGATCGGGCAAGACATCGGACGCCTCGGCGGGGTGTTCCGGGTGACGAGGGGCTTGCAGAGCCGCTTCGGTGCGAGCCGGGTGCGCGACGCCGTGCTCGCCGAGTCGTCGATCGTCGGCCAGGCGATCGGGATGTCGATCGCCGGCCTCAAACCGATCTGCGAGATCCAGTTCGACGGCTTCGTGTATCTGGCGATGAACCAGATCGTCACCCAGGCAGCGAAGATGATCACCCGCTGGAACGGCGAGTTGGACCTGCATCTGGTGGTGCGGGTTCCCGTCGGCGGAGGTATCCGCGCGGTCGAGCACCACAGTGAATCCAACGAGGCGCTGTTCGCCCACACGCCCGGCCTGCACGTCGCGTATCCGTCCTCGCCCGAGGATGCCGCGGCGATGCTCGACTACGCCTGCCACCTCGGGGCGCCGGTGATCTTTTTCGAACCCAAACGCCTGTACTGGCATCGGCGCCGGCAAGCCCGGGCAGATGCGCCGCTCTCGGCGCTCGGCGCACGGGTGATCCGGTCGGGGTCGCACATCACGGTGGCGGGCTGGGGTGCGGTGCTCGAAGAGGTCCTTGCCGCGGCCGACGAGTTGGCAGGCGCTGTCGATGTCGAGGTCATCGATCTGCGCTGGATCGCGCCGATGGACGTCGACACGGTGCTCAGTTCGGTCGCCCGCACCGGGCGGCTCCTGGTTGTGCACGAAGCCATCGAATTCTGCGGTGTGGGCGCGGAATTGGCGGCAACCGTCAGCGAGCGCGCCTGGTCGGACCTGACCGCCCCGGTCCGACGGCTGGCGCCGCCGCGGCGCATTTACCCGCCCGCCGACCTGGAGGCCGATCACCTGGTGGATCAGCCCGCCATCGTCCGCGTGATCGAGGAGATGTGCCGGTGAGCGAAGATTCGCTGGTCGACATCCACGTCCCGGACTTCGGTCACGGGCTGACCGATGCGCTGGTCGTGGAGTGGCTGGTCGGCGTCGGTGACGCCGTGGAGCGCGGCGATGTGGTCGCCGTCCTCGAGACGGACAAGAGCAGTGTCGACCTGATGGCCGAAAAGGCCGGCACGGTGGTCGAAATAGTGGTCGGCGCCCGGTCGATCACCACTTCAGGATCGGTGTTGTACAAACTCGACGAGCGACGGTGAAAGGTCGAAGGCGATGTCATCCATCGAAGAACGTATGAACACCATCATGCTCAAGATCGTCCGGCGTCGATCTCCTGACGCCGACGTCAGCGACTTCGGTACGGCGATCTGGGATCTCGACCTGGATTCGCTCGACGTCGCCGAGCTCACCGAACTCCTGGAGAAGGAGTTCAGCGTCGAGGCAGACCTCGAACGGCTCGATGAGTGCGTCAGCCCCGCCGACATCAAGAGCTACTTCATGGGACTGATCGGCACACCGTGAACGCCGGCATCGTCGACATCGTCACGGCCACAACGGGACAGCATGTCCCGAACGCTTTCTTCGACACCATCGGGCTCACCGACGAGTGGATTCGTCGCCGTACCGGCGTCGCCGCGCGGTGGTGGATGGACGACGACGAGGCCCTCGACGATGTCGCCGCGCGTGTGTGCGCGCCGTTGGTCGCCCGCCACGGCGGTCGCATCGCCGCGTTGGTGGTGGTGAGCAGTTCTGCCGGTGGTTCCGTGCCCGGGATCGCCCAGCGAGTGGCCACGAAGGCCGGATTGCCCAACGACATTTTGGCTTTCGACATGTCGGCAGCCTGCAGCGGGTTCATCTACGGTCTCATCTCCGGGTTGTCGCTGTGCGACGGCGGCGACGGCTCGGCGGTGATCGTCTGTTGCGTCGAGGCGATGTCCCGCATGCTGGACAAGACGGACCGCAATACGGGTCCGCTGTTCGGCGATGGGGCAGGCGCAGTGCTGCTCGCCCCTCGGCCCGAGTTCCGCAAGCATCGCTGGCACGCCGGATCCGACGGCGCGGGTGCGGATCTGATGCGCGGTCAGATCGGTCAGGGGATAACACTCGACGGTATCCGCGTCTACCATCGGGCGGTCCGCACGATGACAGAGACGGCCAAGATCCTGCAGGACGGCGACGTCGAACCGGCCATCGTGATCGGCCATCAGGCGAATTCTCGCATCCTGCAACGGGTTCGAGATGAAGCCGACATCGGTGACGCGGTGTTCGTGGACTGTGTCGAGAACTTCGGCAACACCTCCGCAGCATCGATTCCGTTGGCGCTGGGCGAATCGCTGAGGCAGGGCACAATTCCCGCCGCGGGCCGGGCGTTGCTGGTCGCCTACGGCTCGGGTGAGGCGTGGGGAGGCGTCATGGTCGACTACGACCTCGACGGCACCGGCCTCGACGAAGCCGACCTCGCCCTGAATGAGTGATCGTCCCGACGTCGTCGTCGTGACCGGTGCGTCGCGCGGGGTCGGCGCCGGTGTCGCCGTCGGGGTGGCACGTCCCGGTCGGCACGTCGTGGTGAACTACCGGGAGAAGGAGCGTCGGGCGGCGGAGGTCGTCGCGGCGGCGCAGGGGGCGGGTGCCGAAGCGACGGCGGTGCGAGCGGACCTCTGTGATGACGACGCCGTAGCCGCGATGTTCGACGAGGTCGCGCGCCTCGGGGTGTTGAAGGTGCTGGTGCTCAACGCCTCTGGCGGTCTCGAACGACATGCCGACGCGGGGTACGCGCATCGGCTCAACCGCGACGCGCAGGTGGCAGTCGCGCGGCGGGCCTTGACGTTGATGCCGGCCGGGGGAGTGATCGTGTTCGTCACCAGCCATCCTGCGCACTTCTTCGGTCGCCGGCCCATGCCGATCGCCGGCTACACCGAAGTGGCGGAGAGCAAGCATGCGGGCGAGGCGGCGCTGCGCGCGCTCCGACACGAGTTCGACACCAAGGGGATCACGTTCGTCGTGGTGTCGGGGGATCTGCTGGAGGGATCGGTGGCGGTACGGCTGCTGCAGCGTCTCGACCCGGATGCGGTGGCGGTCCGGCGCGCAGCGGGTCCGTTGCCGACGGTGGCAGAGTTCGCCGAGGCGATCGTCGCGGCGGTCGAGGCGCCTCCGCCGACGGGCGAGACCATCTACGTGGGGTGAGGTTTGGTGCGTGGGGTACGCCGGCGCGGGGGCTTCTCCTCGCGTGGCGGCGGCGGCTCAGCGCCCCGGTTGGTGAACCGGTTCAGCGTGGACACCCCGGGCATCGTCGACACCGCACGATAGACGTCGTTACCGGTGGCCACCAGGGCTTCGAGCTGGGGGAGAAGAGCGTCGAGCGTGCGGAGCATCGGGTCGGCCAGCGCCAGATAGCGCTCGGTCCGATCGATCACCGCGTTGAGCCGTGCCGTGGCCGCTGCCAGATTCTCGATGAGGTCAGGAACTTCGGCCGCGAGCTGGATGGAAGCGGGCGGTATGCGCATCGCGGTCGACGCGACCGTCTGGGCCGCGTCGGCCGCCGCCTGCGCAGCCGCCCTGAGCTCCTTCGGACTGGGGACTTGAGGGGTCATGGATCAACGATGCCGCATGCCGCCAAAGCCCGCGGGCTTTGGCGGCATGTGTCGGCCCGCTAGAACCAGACTTTTCGCCCGCCGACGGGACGGCCCACCGCGCCGAGAATCCACAGCACGACTCCGACGACCACGAGGATGGCCCCGATCGTGTAGAGGATCGACAGGCTGGTGAAGTAGCCGATCAACAGAAGGATGATGCCGAGCACGATCATGGTCATTCCGATCTTCGAAGGACATGGTCACGTCACAATTGCGAAAGATGAATTGCCAGTTCCGTAAAAACCAAACCGACGAATCAGTGCGCCGAAGGCGCCCGCACGTCCAGCCGGTGCGCAACAGTAGAGGCATGCGCGAATATCTCGAGTTCTACATCGACGGTCAGTGGGTCCCCCCACTGCGGCCCAACACCCTCGACGTCGAGGACCCGTCCACCGAGACGGTCGCCGGCCGCATCGCGCTGGGTTCTTCTGCCGATGTGGACATCGCTGTCCAGGCCGCCCGACGGGCGTTTGCCACCTGGTCGCAGACCGGCCGTGATGACCGACTCGCGGTGTTGTCCGCCATTCTGGCGGAGTACCGCACGCGCAGCGCCGAGCTCGCCGATGCGGTGCACGAGGAGATGGGCGCACCGCCGTCTCTGGCAGCGGGGACTCAGGTCAACCTCGGGATGGGGCACCTGCTCTCGGCGATCGAGACGTTGAAGACCTTCGCGTTCGACGAGCAACTGGGCAGCACCCAGGTGGTCCGTGAACCGATCGGGGTCTGCGGTCTGATCACGCCGTGGAACTGGCCACTCAACCAGATCGCCTGCAAGGTGTTCCCCGCACTGGCGACCGGGTGCACGATGGTGCTCAAACCGTCGGAGGTGGCGCCCTTCTCTGCCCAGGTCTTCACCGAAATCCTCGCAGCCGCAGGGGTTCCCGCAGGTGTCTACAACCTCGTGTACGGCGACGGTCCGGGGGTGGGGGCGGCACTGTCCGCCCATCCCGACATCGACATGATCTCCTTCACGGGGTCGACCCGCGCCGGCGTCGAGGTCGCGAAGAACGCGGCCGCGACGGTCAAGCGGGTGACGCAGGAGCTCGGCGGCAAAAGCCCGAACATCGTGCTCGACGACGACCGATTCGCGACGAGCGTCGCCGTCGGCACGACGGCGATGATGCTGAACAGCGGGCAGAGCTGCAACGCGCCGTCGCGCATGCTCGTCCCTGCCGCACGGATGGCCGAGGCTGTCGCGGTGGCGCGGGAGGCGGCGCTGGCCGTGCGTGTCGGCGATCCTGCCGACAAGAGGGCCATCGGTCCGGTGGCGTCCAAGGCCCAGTACGACAAGATCCAGGGCCTCATCGCCCGAGGAATCGACGAGGGAGCCACCCTGGTCGCCGGCGGACCCGGCCGGCCCGACGGTCTCGGCACCGGCTACTACGTCAAACCCACGGTGTTCGCTGACGTCACCAATGACATGACCATCGCGCGCGAGGAGATCTTCGGGCCCGTCCTGTGCATCCTCGGTTACGAGGATCTCGACCATGCGGTCGAGATCGCCAACGACACGGACTACGGGCTCGCCGGCTACGTAGCGGGTGCCGACCCCGAGCAGGCCCGCGCCGTGGCGAGGCGCATCCGCGCCGGATCGGTGGCCATCAACCACGCGTTCGACATCGCAGCGCCCTTCGGCGGATACAAGCGCAGCGGCAACGGCCGCGAATGGGGTCGGTTCGGGTTCGACGAGTACCTGGAGATCAAGGCCGTGACCTCGGCGTAGTCCGACCGTCACGCAGCAGCGGAGGGAACGGAATGTACACCTGCAACGTCGATTTCGGACGTGTCGAGGCGATCGACATCCACACCCATGTCGAGATCGACGGCCACGGTCACCGCGCCTACGACGATGTGCTGATCGAGGCGACAGCGAAGTACTTCAAGATGGCCCCGGGGATCGTCGCGAGCGTCGACGCGATCGCCGACCAGTACCGCCACCACAACACCGCTGCGGTCGTGTTCACCATCGATGCGCGGCACGGGATGCGCCACGCCCCCAATTCCATCGAGGACCTGGTGCTGGGCGCGCAGCGCAACAACGACGTGCTGATTCCGTTCGGCAGTGTGGACCCGCATCAGGGCCGGCACGCGGTGCATCGCGTGCACGAGCTGGTCCGCGATTTCGGGGTCAGGGGCTTCAAGTTCCACCCCAGCATGCAGGCGTTCGAGCCCAACGACCGCGCCTACTACCCGATCTACCACGCGATCGCCGATGCCGGCGTGCCTGCGCTGTTCCACACCGGGCAGACGGGAATGGGGTCGGGGCTTCCCGGCGGGTACGGCATCAAGCTGCGCTACAGCGATCCGATGCTGCTCGACGATGTGGCTGCCGACTTCCCGGAGCTGACGATCGTGATGGCCCATCCCGCGGTGCCGTGGGTCGATGCGCAGATCTCGATCGCCACGCACAAGCCGAACGTCTACGTCGACCTCTCGGGCTGGAGCCCGAAGTATTTCCCACCTCAGCTGGTGCACGCGCTGAGTCGGCAGCTGCGCACCAAGGCGCTGTTCGGCACCGACTATCCGTATCTGCAGCTCGACCGGTGGCGCCGCGACTTCGACACTCTCGACATCGACCCCGCGGTTCTGCCGCTGATCTACAAGCAGAACGCCCTGCGCGTCCTCGGGGTCACCAGATGACGGCGAGCAGACGCGAGCTCGAGTAAGTCGGGCCCGGTCTGCTCGAGGGTGTGTCTGCTCGCCGGTATCAGGACTTCTTCACGGGGTCGTGGCCCCAGTTCATCAGGGAGTAGCGCCACTTGCTGTGCTCGACGTCGGAGTCGGGGCCCTGCGCGCTGTGGCGTTTGACGTAGCCGACCACCTTGCGCATGTGCGCGTAGTCGTCGTCGGTCAGATCCGCCTTCTTGGTGCGCAGGATCTCGATGATGCGCCGCCCGCTGTGGTGTCCGGTCGACTCCCCGCCGGACGAGGATTTCTGGCCGACGGCCTTCGATTCGTCGGTGTCCAGCCATTTCTCGAGCTCCGAGGCGGTCATGTTCACCGCGTCGGAGAAGTCGTCCCGGGTCTGGTCCGGTGAGTCCGAACCGCTCATGACTTCTTCTTCAGCGAGTCGGGCTTGTGGACGGCGTCGTTACCGCTCTTGTCGCTGACCACCCGGTACTGCGGGTCGTCTTTGGATGCGCGCACCGTGCGACCCGCCGCCTCGGTGTCGGAGGTGATCTTCTCCTCGACGGTGCCCTTGACGGTGTTGCCGTGGCTCTGCCAGGTGACTTTGTCGCCCTTCTTGAATTCACTCATGGGCGGCGAGTACCCGGCGCGCGGGCAATCAGACCTGACCGAACGGTGACGCGGGTCAGTTCTTGACGAGCGTGAACTGGCCCAGTTCGCTGATGCCGCGGTTGAAGAAGTCGCTGCAGCCGACCAGGTATTTCATGTAGCGCTGGTACACCTCTTCCGAGGTCGCCGCGACCGCAGCGTCGTGATTGGCCTCGAGCGCCTCGGCCCAGGTGTCCAGCGTGCGCACATAGTCGGCATTGAGGAATTGCGTCTGCTCGAGGGTGAACCCGGCCTCGCCCGAGAGCTCGACGATGTTCTCCTCGCCGGGCACCGATCCGCCGGGGAAGATCTCCTTGGCGATGAACCGCATGAACTTCAGATCGGTCATCGTGATCGGGATGCCCATCTCGGGCCACTTCTTCAGCGGATGCCCGAGGATGGCCTGCAGCAACATGCGGCCGCCGGTGGGGAGCACGCTGCTGCACATCTTGAAGAACGGCGCATAACGCTCCTGCGGGAACGCTTCGATCGCTTCGATGCTGATGATGCGGTCGACGGGCTCGTCGAACTGCTCCCAGCCGCGCAACAGAATCCGCCGCGAGCGGTCGGTGTCGAGACCGTCGAGAAGCTCCTGGGCGAACTTGCACTGGTTGCGGCTCAGGGTCAATCCGACGACGTTGACGTCGTAGCGTTCCACGGCCCGCTGGAGCACCGAACCCCAGCCGCAGCCGATGTCGAGCAGCGTCATGCCCGGCTCGAGGTTCAGCTTGCCCAGCGAGAGGTCGATCTTGGCCATCTGGGCCTCTTCGAGCGTCATGTCCTCACGCTCGTAGTACGCACAGCTGTATGTCCGGGACGGATCCTGGAACAGGCCGAAGAAATCGTCGGAGAGATCGTAATGCGCCTGCACCTCTGCGAAGTGGGGCGTCATGTCCCTGTTCGAATCGGACCGGTTCGAATCGGACCGCCCTGCAGCGCCCTTAGCCATTCCCCGACCGACCTCCAATTAGTTCATTCGCACCGACTGCGAACGTGCTCAAATTACTACACAGACGTCAATGCCTGCTTCTCACAGGTGAACTGCGCGACATCGGTGTAACCGTCGCGGAAGAGGTTGGCGCATCCCTGCAAATACTTCAGGAATCGCTCGTAGATCTCCTCGGAGGTGATCTCGATGGCCTCGTCCTTCTTGTTCTCCAGGTTCGACGCCCACGTGTCGAGAGTCTTGACGTAGTGCGGCTGCAGGTGCTGCTCGCGGGTGACCGTGTAGCCGGCCTTGGTCGCGTGGTCGCGCACCATCGACGCCAGCGGCAAACGGCCGCCGGGATAGATGTAATCCATGATGAACTTGATGAACCGGACGTTGGACATGGTCAGGGGCAAACCCTTGGCCTTGATCTCCTCGTCCTCGGGAATGATGATCGTGTGCAGCATCATGACGCCGTCGTCGGGCATCCAGCTGTAGGTCTTCTTGAAGTAGTCGTCGTACTTGTTGAAGCCGAAGTGCTCGAACGCGCCGATTGAGACGATCCGGTCGACCTGGCCCTCGAATTCCTCCCACGGCTGCAAACGCACCTCCATGCTGCGCTTGCTGGTGGAGTTGGCGAACCAGTGGTTCTCGATGTGTTCCTTCTGGTTCTCCGACAGCGTCAGGCCGATGACGTTGACGTCGTACTTCTCCACGGCCCGCATGATCGTGGCGCCCCAGCCGCAGCCGATGTCGAGCAGTGTCATGCCGGGCTCGAGGCCCAGCTTGCCCAGCGACAGGTCGATCTTGGCCATCTGGGCCTGCTCGAGGGTGTAGTCGTCCTTCTCGAAGTACGCGCAGCTGTAGACCTGGTTCGGGTCCTGCCAGAGCTTGAAGAAGTCGTTGGAGATGTCGTAATGGAACTGCACCTCGTCCTTGTCCGACCCGCGGGTTTCCGACGCAGACTTCGACAGCCACTTCGACTGGGCCGTGCCCTGCGGCTGATCGGTTTCGGTGTTCGACATTCGCCCATCCTCATCTGAGTTCGAGATTCACCTGCGGCGCACGGCGCGGGTGCGCTGCTGACCCGCACGGCCACGGAAACTGGCTCCGCCGACCATACCTTTCCCCACCCTGCATCGACAGGCGGCGTGCGGCAAGAGTCCGTCAGAAAAACTGACGTCGACTCGCCGGCACGCCAGGATGGTCGCATGGAGCCCTCGTTCTACCTGAAGGCGTGCATCAACGGCGCGCGCACGCCGGACGAACATCCCGGGTTGCCGGTGACCCCGGAGCAGCTGGCGGCCGAAGCGGTGGCCGCACACACTGCGGGCGCCCGGGCGGTACACCTCCATCCCAAGGACGACCGGGGTGTGGACTCGCTGTCGGCTGACGCCGTGGCGGCGGCGGTGGCCGCCGTCAGAGAGGCCGTGCCGGGGTTGCCGCTGGGGGTGACGACGGGGTTCTGGGCGCTGCCAGACGGGGAGCAACGCCGCCGAGCAATCGAGAGTTGGTCGGTGCTACCGGATTTCGCGTCGGTGAACTGGCACGAGCCGGGTTCGCCGGAGCTGGCTGAGCTCCTGTTGTCTCGCGGCATCGGTGTGGAGGCGGGGATCTTCCATCTCGAGGCGGCGCAGGCGTGGGCGACCTCGGAGGTGGCCGCGCACTGCATGCGGGTCATGGTCGAGTTGGGAGCCGACGCAGATGTCGCGGCCGCCGACGAGGTGCTGGCTGCGGTCGACGCTGCCGATTCCCCTGCCCCGGTGCTGCTGCACGGGCTCGACGAGAGTTGCTGGCCTCTGCTGCAGCACGCCGGCGCGCGCGGGCTGCAGGCCCGGATCGGGCTGGAGGACACGCTGCGGCTGCCCGACGGTTCGGTGGCCGACGGCAACGCGGCGCTGGTGTCGGCCGCGGTCGAGCTGCTCAGTCGGTAGGCGCCCCGAGGGCGAAGTCGGCGAAGTCGAAACCGGGGACGACGACACAGCTGACGAGGCACGGTTGGTCGCCTTGCGGGCGAGCGCGCTGCCAGTGTCCGGGCGGGACGACGAACTGCGGGTGTTCACCGGCGAGGATGTCGGTACCCAGCACATGGGTGGTGGCGCCGTCCTGTTCCGCTCCGACGTCGAGCAGCAGCGGACTGCCGAAGTGATACAGCCACAATTCCGCGCTGCGCACGGTGTGCCACGCCGACTGCTGGCCGGGCATCAACAGGAACAGAATCGCGGTGCCGGCATTGCGGCTTCCCGTGTAGTCCGGTGGCAGTGCCGACTCGGGCATCGTGAGCTCGCTGCGCCACGTCTCAGTGAACCAGCCGCCCTCAGGATGCGGGGAAAGGTTCAGCCGACGCGCCCATTCGGGGAGATCGCTCATCGGCCCACCCTAGTAGTCTTTGCCCATGTCTCGCGCCCGTCCCGGCTGGCTGGTGGCAGTGTGCGCGCTGGTGGTGGCGGTGAGTGCCTGGCTGCCGTGGTTGCGCTCGTCCGCCGGGGGTGGGGGGCGCGCGAACGGGATCGGCGGGGTCGCGGGCGCGATGCCGGTGCCGCCACCGGGATTCGGAGTCGGGCAACTGATCGTGTTGTTGGCATCGACGTTGGTGGTGGCCGGCGCGATGGCGGCCCGCGGGGTGTCGGTGCGGTGGGCTTCGACTGCCGCGCTGGCCATTTCGGTGATCTTGGTGGTCCTGGCGGTGTGGTTCTACCGGCTGTACGTGTACCCGCCGGTGTCGGCTGCCTACGGCCTCTACATCGCCGGCGGGGTGGCCGCCGCAGCGGTTCTGCTGTCCATCTGGACGATGGTCACAGGGTGGAAGCGCGCGGCCGTGAGCGTCGGCGCCAGACGGTGAGCGGCTTCGTCGAGCCGGTCCCGCTGGCGGGGGAGCGCGGGGTGTCGTTGGAACCCCTGCGCGAGGACCATGTCGCGGAGATCGAGAAGCTGGCCGCCGACGGGGAGTTGGGCGGGTTGTGGTTCACCGCTGCGCCGAAGGCGGGGGCGGCCGCGCAGTGGGTGGCGGGCCGGTTGGCGGCGCAGACGCCGCAGACAGGACTCACGTTCGTGGTGCGCGACGGCGCCGGCGCGATCGTCGGATCGTCGAGCTACCTGCACGTCGACCCGCCGAACAGGCGCTTGGAGATCGGCCACACCTGGTATGTCGCCTCTGCCCGGCGCACCGGCGTCAACACCGAGACCAAGCTGTTGATGCTCGGTCACGCCTTTGACCACTTGGGTTGTCTGGCAGTGGAATTGCGCACTCATCACCTCAACCGCGACAGCCGCGCCGCGATCGAGAGGCTGGGCGCCAAACTCGACGGCGTTCTGCGCAGCCATCAGGTGATGCCCGACGGATCACGGCGCGACACGGCGGTCTATTCGATCCTCGACATCGAGTGGCCGGCCGTGCGGTCCAACCTGCGATTCCGGTTGGACCGCAACGGCTGACGTGCCTCACGCCTGCGGCGTGGCACCCCGTTCGGCGGGCAGCGGTGGGGTGCTCGGAGCAGGTGCCTGACCGGCGGGCGTCGGCGCCTGCCCGGCGGGGCCGCCCGGCGGCGGCGGTGGTGCCTGATCGCCGGGACCGCCCCTCTCCGCGGGGCCACCTCGACCGCCCGGACCGTCGGGACCGCCCGGAGGCGGTGGCGGGGAAGCGTCCCGCCCCGGACCACCAGGGCCACCGGGACCATCCGGACCTCCAAGTCCCCGGTCAGGTCCACCCGCACCGCCCGGACCACCGGGACCTCCGGGGCCGCGCTCGTGCCCACCCGGACCGAGACCGCCAGGGCCACCCGGGCCCCCCGGACCCCAGCCCGGCCCCGCGGGACCGCCGGGTCCGCCCGGACCCCAGAATCCCGGACCGGGCGCCGCGGGCTGCGCGACGGACGCGGTGCCGACCGACAGCGACATCGTCGGATGGGCGTCGGCCAGTGTGCCGCCGAGGAATCCGATCACCAGACCGGCGGCGGCAGCGCCGACCGCGACGCCCACCGGGTGCCGGCGCGCCGGTTCGCGCATCGCTGCCCAGCGGGTCTTCGTCTCAGTCGTCGCGACCGGAGGGGCGTAGTGCGGTGATTCGGGGATGCGGTCGGTTTCGGGGGTGTCGTCCGTCTGATCCTCGTGCGGGCGGTCGTCGGGGCGATCGTCGTGAGCCATGGAACCTCTTTCGTCGTGGGACTCGAACTGATCGCGACGCTAGGGCGTGGTCATGAAGCCAACCTGAAGAGCGCGGATTCTTCAGACCGGCTTCAGGGAGCACCGGACAGAATGGACCCATGGGCGCCCCCGCAGACACCGACCGTGCCGCCGCGCGCGTCCTCGTAGTCGAAGATTCGCCGGCCATCCGCGAGATGGTGGTCGACGCGCTGACGTCGGCGGGATACGCCGCCGACGGCCGTGTCGACGGTGATGGCCTGGAAGTGGCGCTGGACGGCTACCGGCCGGACCTGGTGATCGTGGACATCATGCTGCCGGGGCGGGACGGGTTCGCCCTGGCCGACGTCATCCGCCAGTGGGGCGACGTCGGCCTGATCATGCTGACCGCCCGCGACGGTCTCACCGACCGGCTGCGCGGCCTCGACGGCGGCGCCGACGACTACGTGGTCAAACCGTTCGAGGTACCTGAACTCGTGTCCCGGGTCGGCGCCGTGCTGCGCCGCCGGGGACGTCTGCCCGCCACCGTGCAGACAGGCGACCTCGTCGTCGACCGCGGCGCCGGCATCGCCTCGCGCGCCGGCGTCCCGCTCGATCTCACCGCGACGGAATTCCGTTTGCTCGACTTCCTTCTCGATCAGCGCGGTCGCATCGTCAGTGCCCACCAGATCCTGAACGCCGTCTGGGGGTACGCCTCCTACGACGACAACCTGGTACACGTCCACATCAGCAGCCTGCGGCGCAAGATGGAGGCCCACGGACCGCGGATTCTGCACACCGTGCGGGGCATCGGCTACCGGCTGCAGGCCCGATGACCGCGACGCCGTCGCTGCAGCGCCGCGTGGTGATCGCCGTCGTGGTGTTCCTCGCGGTCCTTCTCGTCGTGCTCGGCGTGGTCATCGACGTGCTGATCGGCGCGCAGGCACGTCGAGACCTCAACAACCGCCTGCAGGCCGGTGTCACCCGTGTCGACGCGTTGGCTCGTTCCGGTGTGCCGCCGTCGCAGTGGGCCGGCGAGGTCGACGGCGGCGGCATCCGCGCCGCGGTCTTCACCGCCGACGGCGAGCGGTACGGCGATCCCGTCATCGATCCCGGTACCGCGGTCGGTGAGGACCTCCCGCCCCCGCCCCCCCCAGGCCCGCCCGGACGTGATCGTGGACCCGGACCGCCCAACCGGCGCCGCCCCCCCCCCCCC
>JAEXZY010000137.1 GCA_023404955.1 Actinomycetes bacterium | reverse complement strand
TTTCTTTGTTGAAGTAGAGTCTGACTAAATCTGCTTGTGTCATAGGTTTTTGGAATTAAAATTGTATAAAAAAGTGGTTTCACAGGAGTCGTAAGCTGCTAGGTGGAATCGGCAGGATTTTTTCCTGTTGGTTGCAAAAATACAAAAAATGTTCGAAACCGCAAGCCTTTTTCTCCACTTTTTTAATGTTTTTCTGCGAAAACAATAAGTATTCCTCTGCTTTTTCGCTGAGAATCCCCCGTTTTTCGCCCGAGTGTGGCAATAGGTGGCAATAGGTGATAATAGAAAATGCCCTTATTGCCACGCTTAAATAGCTGAATATCAGTTAACTATCTTATAGCGTGGCAATAGTGGTATTAGTTTTAGAAAAACGTTTCTTGTAATATAATGAAGAAAGATGCACTTTCCCTTTATCCCTTATACTTATTTTCATTCGGAAAAGACAAAAAAGTATAAATAGTGAATCATATAAATGGTCAAGTGAAATATTATCATTATCTTTGTAGCTAAAATAATAGGTAACTATTGAGTAGAATAAAAGAAATATATGATTTCATCAATTTGTGCAGCCACTGGCTGCACAAATTGGCGATAATGTATCGGAATCTTCCTATAAGATTATGAAACCAACAATGAACAAACAAATTGTCCAAATGCCATCTGGACAATTCCCAAATATTTTATTTCTGACCACATTATCAAATCATTATGACATATTGTGCAGATGTAAAAGTTTTGAGGAACGTCTCTTTTATATACTTTATGCACACAAAGAAAGATTAAGCCATAAAGAACTTCAAAGAGCTATTACAACGCAAACTTATGAAACTTTATTGAGTGACAAGAACAATATGTCAAAGGGACTTCTGGAAACTTATCCAAATTCGCCCATTATGTTCAAAGATACATATTTCGTTGATTTTCTCAATTTACCAAAGAAACATAGTGAAAAAAGACTGAAGAACGGTTTGTTAGAACACATGAAGCAATTCATTCTAGAATTAGGAAAAGACTTCATCTTTATGGACCTAGAGTACTGCTTAAATGTTGGCGCATCCACATTTAAGGCAGATTTGCTGTTTTTTCATCGCGGTCTCCAGGCACTTGTTGCGGTGGAATTGAAGAAAACCAAATTCCATCCTCGTGACTTGGGACAATTGGAGTTTTATTTGGAAGCTTTAGACCGTGATGTGAAACGATCTAATGAAAACCCATCAATAGGAATCATCTTATGTCCCGATGCAGATAAAGTAGTTGTGGAATATGCCATGAGCCGTAGTATGAGTCCGACAATGGTGGCGGAATATAAGCGTATCTTAATTCCACAGGAAAAAATGCAGCAACAACTGAGAGAGTTCTGTGAGTTTTTCTTGAAAGAAGATAAATCTTAAAATTAATAGACGAATTAATAATGGACACAAAAGCATTAAGACAAAAGATACTCGACCTTGCTATTCACGGCAGGCTCGTTCCACAAGATCCCAACGATGAGCCTGCATCGGTGCTGCTCGAACGTATCCGTGTAGAAAAGGAAAGACTCATCAAAGAGGGAAAGATTAAGAAGGGAAAGAAGTCTGCAAAGACTTCTGATAAGCCGCATTATCCCTTTGGAAGTTCAAACGGATAATGCGGCTTATCAGAAGGTAAAAGTAGTTGCAGTCATATTCTTTTCTTTTACTAATAAATGTTATATTCCCGCCATTCCTTTCCCAAATCATTTGTTCTCTCCCAAATTTACTGTAAATTTGCAGAAAGTATCTAATTAAAGATTAAAAGTGCGATTTAAAATAAGGTATAGATTATGCAATACAAGAATATCATATTTGATTTGGGAAATGTCCTGGTGAAGCTCAATCCGGAAGGATGCATCGGGGATTTCAAGGCGATAGGAATGGGGGAACTGGCGAATCCGAATCCTCAGAGTGAGGGGATGAAGCTGATGAGCAAACTGGGTGTGGGAATGATTACCACCGAAGCATTCTGCGATGCAGCCCGTGAGTTGACAGGAGCAGATGTGACGAATGAAGAAATCATTGATGCTGCCAACAAGATGCTGGTGGAGATTCCTGATGAGAAAAAGGAGCGACTCCTGCAGTTGAAGAAAGCTGGTTATCGCCTCTTCCTCTTGAGCAATACCATTGATATACATTGGGATTATTGCGTGGAGCATCTCTTCCCTTATCAGAACCATGGGGTAGAGGATTATTTCGAGTACTGTTTCCTCTCTCAGCGAATGCATTTGGCTAAGCCTGATGCCCGTATCTATGAAGAGGTAGTCAGGCAGGCGAACATCCATCCCGATGAAACTCTCTTCGTCGATGATCTGAAGGAAAACTGTGAGGCTGCCGAGAAGCTGGGCATCCATACCTTCCAGAACGTGAAGTTCGATGATTGGCTTTCACTTCGATTCTGACTTCTTATCATCTGACAGGAATCCCTATCTTGTTACACACATAATAAAGCGAGAAAAATGATATATATAAATTATTGCCACAAAAACAATATATCCGATAGCAAAATGTCATTTTCAAGGCTAAAAACAAGTGGTTGACCCATATCAAGAAAAACATATTGCAATGATATTTCTCAGCAAAAAATGCCGTTATTCGATAAAAAAGTGTTAACTTTGCACTCGTGTTTAAGGAATAACAAATAATAAATTTTAAAAAGGTTAATAATTATGATGACTATTTTTACAATGGCTTTCGCCGCAGTTATGTTTTCAGGTATGGTTCTTTGCATGGGCATGTTCTTGAAACACGTAGTAAACTCAATTCCAGAAATGACTAACATGAGCCATTCTGTTAGCTTGAGCAAGTAAGAATAGAACATACGATATACATAATATATAT
>JAEXZY010000112.1 GCA_023404955.1 Actinomycetes bacterium | reverse complement strand
GCGCCGCCGGGGCGGCCGAGGCCGGCGCAATGGTCCTCGCCCCGGAAGTGGCGCTCCCCGCGGCCGCTGCAGGTGCCGCCGCCCACAGGATCAAAGGCAACCATCAGTCGTCCCCCGGGAGAGGGAGAGCATCCCAGGATCAGACGCCGCGCGGTAGCCGCACCGACGCCCCGCAGCCACCCCGACAGCGCGCACTGGGCGCCTCACCGCCACCGTCGGGTTCCGGGCCCGCAGGGAGTCGCAGAGACGGTCATGGTGCGCCCTCCCGTCATGACGTCCGGGGTCCCGACGAGGCTCCCTCACCCGTGCCAGGTCGGACACGCTGATGACGACACCGCACCAGCCCGTGGTGCACCCCGCGGCGCTCTCGTCGAAACCAGCCCTGGCCGCGGCCCGGGCCGACCTGCACGACGCCCTACGCGCCGACGACGACCACCGGCGCCAGCAGTACGCACGCTCCGCGCTCGACAGCGCCGCCGAGGTGCTCCTCGATCCTGAAACCACCCAACTCGAGCGCACCTACGCCGGCTGCTACTTCAACGAGGCAAGCGCCCTCATCACAACACCCACAGCCACAGGCGCGAAATTCGCGCCGCGAAGCGTGCCCTGCGCCGGCAAGGCCTAGCTTGGCGCCTGGGTGCACATCGTCGCGTGAGCAGCGCTGACCAGACCCGCCGCCTGGCCCGGCGAACTCCCGTACTGAGCCGACAGCGCCGCCGACACACCTGCGGCGCCCTGGCCGGTATAGAGCAGGCGACACGCCTGCAGACCGGCGGTCAAGACTTGATCGTCGTCGCCGGGAAACCCGGCGCCGCGTGCCTGATTGATGAAGTTCTGCTGTTCCCCGGTGATGGGGATCGGCCAGGCAGAGGCGGTCCCGGCCGTGGCAGTGAGCAGAGCGCTGGCGCCCACCGCAGCAGCGGCGATGCGTACCACGTTCGCACCTGCGGCTTCCATGTTGACTCCCCTCGCGATCGGATAAGCGGCGTCGCCACATGGCCACCCCCGCTTCCACGATAAAAGACCACGGGCCCGGGTTGGCGCACTAATCCTGCAGCGCCCGCAGCTTGGCAGCGGCGCACAGTGGGCTAATTCGCAGACGTCTGGTCGGACTCGGCGTCGGACACCGCGGCCGCGACGCCTTCGGCGATGTCTTCGGCGATGAGCTGCTGGAACGGCAGCAGCTGGGCTTCGGTGAGCAAATCGTCCTGAGCCAGGAGGGCGTCGAGGTCCTCGTTGTCGACGCGGTTGTTGCGGTGATCGCGCGCCTTCTCGACGATGTTGCGCACGAAGCCCGCGTTGCCGAGCCAATCGGTGCCTCGAATGACGTCGCCTTCGGGAGAACGGTTCTCCTGGAGGTAGAACCGCTCGAAGACCGGCCGCAGTGTCGCTTCGACGTCGCCGGCCAGAACGTCCTTGTATTCCGCGGCCATCAGCTCGGTGAGCTGCCATAGTTCATCGGGGGTGTAGGACTCGAACCGGATCACGGTGGGAAACCGCCGACGCAGCCCCTGGTTCGCCGTCAGCATGCGGTCCATTGCGTTGGGATAGCCCGCACCGAACACGACGAGCTCGGCGCGATCGTTCTCCAGGTAGGGCAGCAACGTCTCCAGAATGGCGGTGCCGTAAGCATCGCCACCGGAGTAGCCGGTTTCGTAGAGGTTGTGCATCTCGTCGATGAACAGAGCTCCACCCATCGCCCCTTCGACGGTGGCCTCGGTGTTCTTCTCCGCATCGCCCATGTGCCGGCCCAGCAGCTTGGAACGGCGTGTCTCGACGACGGTTGGGCGCCGCAGAACACCCAGCCCGCACAGCTGCTTGGTCAGCGACCGCGCCACCGTCGTCTTGCCCGTTCCCGGCGGGCCCAGCAGCAGGGTGTGCCGCGAGCTGACCGGCACCGGCAGCCCCGCCTTGATGCGCAGCTGGTTGACCTTCGTGGTGGAGCGGATGCGCTTCACTTCGCGTTTGGCAGCGTCCATGCCGAGCATGGCATTGAGTTCGGCGTCGCCCTCGGCGAGCAGCTTCCCGGCCTGCGCGGAGTGCTTGGCCGCCTCGGCGGCTTCCTTAGTCGGGGCGCTGTCGGGGTCCCACGGGTTGGTCCGCGACTCGATCGCCTCGGGACTGGTCAGGACCAGCCGAATCGTCTGATCGTCGAGCGCCTCGCGAGCCGGTGTGAACTGAGAATCGCGCGAATATGCCCGGCGTAGAAGCTGGTTGGCGTCGTCGGCCTTGTCGAGGTGACGTAGGCACATCGCTTGGGTGTACAACCCAATGACCGCCGCTGCCGGAAGGAGATCGGATTCGACGGCCTTCTGGGCGCGACGGTAGCCGTCTTCGAAGACGCCCAGGGAGGCCAACGCGGTGGCTGCCATCGCCGAGGCCGCGGCGCCGTAGATCGGCAAGCGCCACACCCGGTCGGTGGAGAACGCGGCGAGCACGTCGGGCCAGCGCTTGGTCTGAAACTGCAACAGTCCACGCGCGTAGACGTGAGAATCGACGTCGAACGGGTCGGCGGGCGCCGCATCAGCCAGGAGCGCGTCAGCCTTCGCGAACTGTTGCTCGCGGATGAGCGCCACGGCCAGCGCGGCGCGCAGGGAATCGCGGGAGGTGATCTCCAACCTCAGAAAGACCCCGTCGGACACCATGGGTCGAAACGCCGTGCCACGCAGATTGAGTCGCTGAATCTCCCACCCATAGGACTCGCGAGCATCCCACGCCGCCTGGACAACGTGGACGCTGTCGTCGCCGGCGACGATGCGCGCCAGCCACGCATCGCAGATCCCCGGATCGAAATCGGTGGCCTTCTTAAACATGTCGGCGGCCACCCGCGGGTTGCTTCCAGCCATCACACCATCGACGTTGATGTTGGAGGCCAGGAGGCCGCGGGTCATGGCGGCGCGAGCTTGGTCGCTCGCATGCGCGGTGGTCATTGCCGTTGTGCCCCTTGCCTAGTCAAAACGTCTCTGGTGTCGACCCGTTCGTTCACGCCGCCCGCCGGGTAGTGGCGGCGATCTCGTTGCGTTCGGACTTCACGTCGATTTGCACGCGGTAGCGGAACTCAGCTGTGCGGACGACGGCAGTGCTGTTGGAATCCTGTTCCAGGTGCACGTCGGCGACGCTGGCCGTTCCCGCGCTCACCGCACGCATCGTGATCGCCGCACTGGGATGCGCACCGGTCGCGCCCGCATGGTCATAGACGACGATCATCGCGCGGCCCTCATCGGGCAGCTCGTCGGGGACCTCGCGAACCACCCGCAGACCGGTGGCCACCGCGCAGCGCCACAGCTGCGGTCTGTCGGTCACCACAGCCACCTGGTACCCCGTGGCAGCAGCGCGACGGGCGACCTGAACGAGCAGGGCAAGCTCCCCTGCCACGGTGACCAGCGCGCGGCGGCCGGGACGAGCGTCGCCGAGCGGGATCAGCATCGGGTGGTGCTTGGCGGTCGCCCCGATCAGAACCCCCGTGGCGCTGATGGGTGCGCGCAAGTTCTCACCGTCGGCCAAGACGCGGTGCGGCACCCGCAGGGCTGGTACCCGAGGCTCGAGCAGCGTCGCCCGCAGCGCCGCCTCTTGTTGGCCGGAGAGCGGGTTGAGGCCGCGCAGCGGCGGTTCCTTGAGTGCGCCGCCCGTCGCGTAGCGAACGAGCATTCCCACCGAGACCACCCCGCCCTCCCCTGGACGCAGCTGAACGCTGGTCATGGTGGTGTCGGTGTCGGGTGCCCACAGCCGGTCCAGCGTGGCGGTGGTGATGTCAGCGGGTGACACCCAGTAGCTGGTCACTGCACCTGCCGGGTGCACCAGAGCCGACCACCGCGCAGCGGCCCCATTTGCCAGCGGACCCGCGACGGCCGCGTCGAGTTCATCGAGCTCGGCGGTGCCCACCAGGCGCGCCGGGCACCCGTGAGCGCTGAGCTCGACGGCCAGCCGGCGGGCACACGCCGCCAGGGTCGCCGTGACGGAGTCGCGGGCGGCGATCGCGCCGGTGTTGTCGCGGCTCCGCAAGCGCAGAACGCACCACGTGCTGCGCTGCCCCACCGCGCCGTAGTCGGCGACGATCCCGGAGTAGGTCTCGGAGTACGGATGATGGTCAGCCGATGCGCGTCGTCGACCCACGCTGTGCACGTCAATCCCTGCCAACTCGACGTCGAATTGGGTGACCGCGGCCGCGACCACCCCCAGCGGCAGAGAAACCCCGGACTGCACGCGGTGCTGATCGAGCACCGAAGGGGTGTGGGAGGGACCGTCGACGGCCACCACCGCCAACGCTTCGTACTCGTCGCCGCGAATCGCCACCTCCTCGTCAGTCCAACGAGGCCGATGCAAACACACCGGTGCGGTGACCGTCGTACGCGCGCCCCCCCGACGTAGCTGACGCAGCGCGAGGACACCGAGTGTTTCCCGGCGCCACGTCACCAGCATGGCCGTGTCGACAAGGAGCGCGACCACGATGGGCGCGATCAGAGCGACCGGGCCGTGCCACAGCCTCGTTGCCGCAACGAGAAGTGCGACCGTCGCGACGAACGCCACGACGACCCTCCACCACGTGAGCCGAAGCCCCACCGCGAACGCCGATTTCACTGAGCCCCCCTCTTGCGAACGATCGCCGCGACCCCGACCGCAGCAGCCGACAGCAGACCCACCGCACCGATCCCACCGAGCGCCATCCACACCGGTGACATGTCCCGACCAGGGTGCGGTGGCGGCATCACCAGTCGATCCGAGATGCGTTCGGGCGGCCGGGGATCACCGTCGGGAAGGTCATAGGTCAACGCCGCAACCGGGTCCACGATCCCAAACCCCACCTGATTGTCGACACCGCGGGCCGGCGGGCGAGCAGTGCGCACTAGACGGTTGATGATCTGATGCGACGTCAGATTCGGATACTTCGCACGCACCAGGGTCGCGACACCGGACACAATGGCGGCCGAGAACGACGTGCCGGCCGGGGAGACGAGCTGCTTGTCCTGGCCCTCAACGGCGTTCATCAGTCCGTCGTCACGCGCGGACAGGCTCTCGACGTTCGTCCCCGGCGCGGCGATCGACACCCACGGACCGGCGATGCTCAGATCGGTCAACGGGTTTGCGTCGGCGTCGACCGCGCCCACGGTGAGCACGTAGTCCGAAAACCACGCCGGGGTCACGACCGTCGAGACCCCGGCCCAGTCGCGAGAGTCATTCGGGCTCAACGGGTTGTAGATGGGGTTCTGCTTGCAGTCCTTGTTACTGGTGTTTCCCGCGGCCGCGACGATGACCGCGTCCTTGTCCACCGCGGCGTAGCGGATCGCGGCACCGAGCGCTTTCTGGTCGATCACGTCCAACGCACTCATGCACGACACCTCGGAAATGTTGATGACCTTGGCGCCCATATTGGCCGCGTGCACGACGGCCCTGGCCATCGTTTCGATGTCGCCGGCCTTGCGCCGGGTCACCGGGTCTTCGTTGCCAAACGCGTTCTCCGGGCTGAACGCCTGAGAGGACTGCCGGATCGAGATGATCGCGGCGTCCGGCGCGATGCCGGTATAGGCGTCCGGCGGCGGAATCACCGGTGCCGGTGGGGGTGGCGGGTCGTCGAGGGGCAGCGGGACCCGGTGGTCGACCAGCTGGACCTCCAGCGCCCCACCGTCGTTGCGCCACGCCGCCGGCGGCGCCGGTGGTGGCGGTGGCGGGGGTGGCGGAGGCACCTGAACGATCACCGTCTGTGGCGGTGGCGGTGGTGGCGGTGCCTCAGAGGTGGGGACGCTGTCGGGTTGGCGGGTTTGGCGCTGCGGCGGCAGAGGTGTCTTGCCGTCAGCGGGAGCGGCCCCGATGATCGACGCGACGATGGTTCCATGGGCATCGCAGTCTTGCAGGCCGTCGCCGTCGGAGACGTAATCGCCCCCGGGGATGAGGTTCGGCAGGCGCGGGTGCGGGTTAACACCGGTGTCGATGACCGCGACGGTGACGCCCGCGCCGCGACCGAATTGCCAAGCCTCCGAAAGATTCATCATGTCGAGGTAGCGCGGCTGCACGCGGTAGTCGGTGCCCGGGAGCGTGCCCACGCGCGGGCAGTAGGCGCCCTGCTTCATCGGTTCCGGCGGCGACGGAGGACCGTCTGGCGGCACCGCTGCCGGGTCGATCGTGGGTGGGGCGACCGCTGCTGCAGACGGCGCGGTGGCCAAGGCAGGCGCGAGGGCCAGCAGGGCGGAGGCTGCGACGCACGACGCGCCGCGCACCGAGGCGGGAACCGAACTCACGAGCGGTACCTGATCGCCGAGAACACACCCATGAGCCAAAAGGTCAGCGGGAACGGTGCGACGAAGAGCACGTAGCCCGTCAATTCGACGACCTGCTTGAACATGGGGCTGTAGACGTGGGTGGGGATGATTGCCGCCAAGGCCAGCCCCGCGGCGGTCAGAACGAGCATGCACGCGCACCCGATCAGCAGCGCGGCCGGCGACCACAGTTCGAGGACGTAGCGCAGCGGGACGGCCAGGCCGACCGCCACTGCCGCTACGGCCACCAACGTCGATTGCTGGCGGTCGGTGTAGGACCTGGCGTGCAGCAGGATGCAGCCGGCGCTGGTGGCGGCAACCACCAGCGGCAGCCAACGCGGGTCGGCGTGTGGATCGCACAGTGCAGTCGAGCAGACCACCAGCAGGATCGAGAATCCAGCGAGCAGCCCCGTCTGAAAGCCGCGCGCGCGGTCGACGGAGATGACGACGTTGCGGACAGATTCAGGGCCCTCCAAAGTGGGCGCCGTACCGCTGGGCACCACCACGGCGCTGGGAAGGTCTGGTCGCGTCTCGAAGATCCACCGACCGCTGGCTGAGGGGAACACCGGTAGCCGCAGGTTGGCCAGCATGCGCGCCAACCCGGGGGTCAGCTTGAGGCAGAAGATGCTGACCAGCAGCACGATGCCCAACAGCGACACCGCTGAGGTGACCCACAACATGCGCGCCACACCGGAGAGCAGGGTCGCGACGCTAAGTACGACCACCGCGGTGCACAGCGCGATGTGGCGACCGGTGAAGCGCATGGTGAGAATCGCCGCGGCCAGCGTCACCGCGGCGCCAAGGCCGGCGTGCACGGCGCCCAACGGGCCGGGAATGAGCACAGATGCCGCGACGGCCGTGGTGGTAGCCGCCAGGAGCAGGAACGCGTCGGCCACGAACAGTTCAGCGCGCAACACCTCGGCCCGGCCGGCTTCGGCGCCGCGCAGGTCGCCGGCTGCGCGGCGGTTGCGCGTCGACCGGATTCCGGTGACCGCCGCGACGATGAGCAGGACCAGCGCACACACTCCCGCAGCGGCGCTGGCGGTCCAGTCATCGTGGCCGTAGCGCCAGCGCAGCAGCAACGCATCGACCAGAAATGTCGCGCCCGCTACCAGGATGACACCGACCCGCGCGGCCCACGGCGGGGTCACCGACGGCCAGTGCTTGCGCAGCTCGGCGGGAATGGCGCTGGTGACGTGTTCGATCACCGGAATTCGTGTCTCGACGTCGTCGATGAAGCGCAGCCACAACGTGGCGCCGTCGAGGACTGCCTGCTCGCTCAAGGAGCGCTTCGGTTTCAACGGTGTGCCGTCGACCCAGCACAACGCCCACCGGCCGCGGCCGGCGACCGGATCTCCCGGACGCACCGACAACCGCGGCTTTCCGATCTCGGCCAGACGGACGTTGAGCACGTCGACCAGCGCCGGGGTCTGGATGCCGATGGCTGCGGCAGCGTCGAGGCGCACCGCGATCGAGACGTCGTTGACCATGACCGCGACGAGCACCTGACGCAGCTGCTCGGTTTCCTCCCCCGCCCCGGCGCTAACCGCGGCGTCACGAACAGAGGTCACCGCTGGGCCGTCCGTCCGCTGCGGAAGCCCTGAGCCAGCCACGCCGCCACGTCCATGAAGGCGTACTGGGTGTCGCGGCGCAGCGCGTCGAAGTCGAGCTGGGGGTTGTCGCGCAGGTCCTTGTCCCACGGCACGGTGGTCACCCCGCCCACCCGCTGGCCCATGGTTTCCCGCACCTTGGCCAAGAAGTCCTTGTTGGCGCAGTTGTAGACGTCGTTGAGTACGAGCGCCGAACGTCGCAGCAGCGCCTGGTATTCGCTGCGCGCGGCGAGCCACTTAATCGTGGTCTCCGCCGCCGCCGCGCCGTCGAAGTTCATCGTGCCGACGATGATCAGCGCGTCGACCTTCGACAGCACCGCTTGCATGACCGGGTGCTCGATCTCTGGCCCACAGTCGATGAGCGCCAGCTGGTAGAACCGGCGAACGCGGTCCAGCACGGCGGTGAAGGCCTGCGGTGACAGGTCGAACGGGTGGGCGACGTTCTGGTTGGCGCCCAGCACCTCCAGGCCCGGACCGTTCTTGCCGGTGTAGTGGCGGGCCATCGGGTAGGTGTTGAGGTTGCCGTCGGCCAGGAAGTCGCGGATCGACGCGGTGGCGGTCGGATCGATGAGGCGACCCAGGGCCCCGTAGGTCGGGTTGGCGTCGATGGCGATCACCGGTTCAGTCCGATACTTGGCGTAGGCAGTACCCACGCCGGCGGTCATCCGTGTCTTGCCGACACCGCCACGCACGCACACCACGCCGATCAGGTAGTTGCCGGGGATGTTGGTCTTGATGAGGTCGATCTGTTCGCGCAGACGCTGCTCGGCAGGGCCGGCGCCCAGGTTGATGGTCTTGCCCGACCCGACGTACACCGTTTTGCGCCAACCCATCTCGGGCGGCAGCTTGCGGGCGGCCACGACGTCCTCAGCGCGCAGCGCCGGAGCGTTCGAGAAGTCCGAATCGTTGGCCTGAGACGGTGCGAAGCTCAGCTCGCGGGCCGCCTCCCAGCTCGCCGGCGCCTCCCGTCGTGCCACTTCGTAACCGGTGTCGGCCGGTCCCCGGCCGCGGGGCGCTGCGAACGACTGAGCGGTTGGTCGGTGACGTTCGGGGACGCGGGTGGCCATGTCCTGGCCGGCGTCTGTGACCGCCGACATCGGCCCCGACGACGGTTGAGCCAGTTCGCTGCGCTCCGGTACGGCGGGACTCTGATAACCGCGACCATCGGTGGCGGGGCCGCGATGGCGGGGTCCGTCATCCCTGCCTTCGCCCCGGCCGTCGGCCGGACGCTGCGGGGCGTCGTAGTGTCGAGCGGCACGCGCGGCTGCGAGGACCGCCGGGTCGATGGCTTGTGTCGTCTCCGCCCACCCTGGGCGCTGCTCGGCGTAGGGCACCGTCGGTTCAGGCAGCGAGGGCGTCGCCGGGGCCTGTGGTTCGCCACCGATGTCGGGCTCGTGCTCCACACTCCAGCCGGGAGTGCCCTCGTCGGCGTCGCGCTCGTCGAGATACCGCGCCTGAAAATCTGGATCCATGCTCATGAAAACCACCCCAATGGCTTGAAGAACAACTATTGATGCAATCGTAGGGCCGCCGAATACCGGTTAACTACGCCCAAAGAAGAAAGTTCGGTACAAAATTGCCAGGCGCTCAGTAATTAGGCGAAGCGTTCGTGATTTTCCCAGTCACGCGCATTCACGCTGCTCAGCACCGCCTGAATCCCCTGCAGGATCTGGCCTGGCGATCCGGGCGCTATCACCATCCAGTCTTGGGTGGATCCCCGAGGTGCAAGCATCTGGTACAGCACGACCCGGCCGGCGTCGGTGTCGCGGATATTGAGGGCCGTGGCGCTGGTGTTGCTGCGGGCATCGGTGTGAACCCGGGCGTACACCACGGCCTCCACAACGGGCTCGTCGAGTAGCGCACCCAGCTCGGCGAGAGCTGCCGGTGGAATTCCCAAGGCCCGCAACGGAAGTTCGCGTTGTGGGTCGTCGCCGGCATCGGCGCGCTGCGCCGCAGCGCTCACGATGTCCTCATAGGGCAGGTTCAGTGGTTCGATGCGGGAGGCCTCGACGGGGTGCACGGCGTTGAGCTGCTCGACCAGGACGTCGCGCAACCATGCAGCCGACCCGCCGTCGAATCTCACGTCGTCGATGGTGATGTCGTCACCAGCTCGCGCCGCCGACACCCAGCGACCGTCACGGCGCGCGAGCACGATCTGTAGCTGATTGTCGGGAATGTCGCGCCGCCAGGTGGCCGGGTCGTTGACGTCGATGCGGCCCTTCCACGACAACGCCCCTCGCGCAATGAGTATGGCCACCTCGACATCAGGGGCGGCCAGAACGCGCATGCGGGCCGCGACCTGCGTGATGACGTGCCCGTCCTGACCGACTACTCCCGCGGCCTGAAGCTGCTCGATGCGGGGGTCACCGGAGATCCAGGTGCTCTCACGCGGGGCTCCGTACGGTACCGCGCTCAGTTCTGGCGCCACGGTGGCGATGTCGAGCATCGCTTGCAGCATCCACATGCCGTGCAGGTTGACCGTCACGTCGCCGACGTGTTCGGTGCTTCGTGCGGGGATCATCGCCAGCGGGTCCTTCTCCGGTGTGTCGGGTTGGTCGACGGGTGTGCGTCCTGTGTGGGTCAAACCGAGAGCGGGGGGGGGGGGCGGGGGGGGGGGGGGGGG
>JAEXZY010000059.1 GCA_023404955.1 Actinomycetes bacterium | reverse complement strand
GACGCGGACAGGTCCGCGTCGCGTCGAGGTGACGATTCAGGCGGGGCGCTTGTCCGAGGACGGCTCGGTGTGCCCGACAGGCCGCTCGGCGTCGGACACCCGCTCCGACGAGATCTGGGTCGGCTGGTCCGACTTCCCGTCGGCTTGCATCTCCTTGATCTCGGACTTGAAGATGCGCATCGACTTACCCAGCGAGCGGGCTGCGTCCGGCAGCTTCTTGGCACCGAAGAGCAGCACGAACACGGCGATGACGATGATCCAGTGCCAGGGTTGTAGACCACCCAATTTGGTTACCTCCAGACGTCGCGGCCGAGTCTACCCGCCGTCGTGGCCCACCCGATAGGCGTCGAGCGCGGCGACGGCCGCCCGCTGCACCCGTTCGGCCAGCGATCGCGGTTCCAGCACCCGCACCGCGGAGCCGAATCCGAGCACGAACCGGGCCATCCAGTCCGCGGAGGCGTAGGTCATCGCGGCGTCGCACGAACCGTCGGGGTACTCGCGCAGCACCCGCAGCGGGTAGTAGTCGAACATCCACGACGCCGACCGGTCGACGCGCAACGTCGCGGTCGGCAGCGACGGGTCCGCGGTGTCCGGGTCGAACAGCGACGTGTCGGGGCCGGCCTGCACCGCGGGAGGCGGCGGCGCCGACGGCTCGTCGAGCACACGGGCGTCGACGATCCGGTCGAAGCGGAACAGCCGGACGGCCTCGGCGGTACGGCACCACGCCTCGAGATAGCTGTGGTC
Organism: Actinomycetes bacterium; assembly: GCA_023404955.1. Lineage (GTDB taxonomy): Bacteria > Actinomycetota > Actinomycetes > Mycobacteriales > Mycobacteriaceae > Mycobacterium. The sequence continues at coordinate 54,352 of JAEXZY010000059.1, read as the reverse complement.
GGCGACCAGCACCACGCGGATCGGGTCGACCACGCGGGCCGACAGCATGTCGTGGGAGGCGGAGTAGTACTCGATGGCAAGGGCCCGGTCACCTCGCACCGCGGTCCGCACCGCCGCGGCTGCTTCGCTCTCCACCGGCGCCGGCTCGTCGACCGCGGTGCCCTCCACCGACGCGCTGCCCGCCGCGGACTCGATCTTGGCGATCGCGCTGCGGGCAGCCTCCGGATCGACCATGCCTGGCACGTCGACCAGGGCGCGCAGGGCCACCAGGACGCCGGTGGCCTCAGGCGAGGTGAGCCGCAACGGGTGGTCGATGCCCGCGGTGAACGTGACCTCGATGGTGTCGCCGGAGAACTCGAAGTCGATCAGATCGCCCGGCCCGTAGCCGGGCAGGCCGCACATCCACAGCTGGTTGAGGTCGTCGCGCAACTGTTTGACGCTCACGCCCAGATCCGCGGCGGCCTCGTCGTAGGTGATCCTGGGATTGGCCTGGAAGTACGGCACCATGTTCAGCAGCCGGACCAGCCGGGTGCTCAGCGCGGTCATGCCTGCACCTTCTGCACACCGGCCTGGGCCTGCAGCCGTGCGATGACGTCCTCGCGCAGCGACGCCGGCTCGAGCACCACGGCGTCGGCGCCGTAGCTGGCGATCTCGCGGGCGAGCCGGTCGAACATGCCGACGTCCACGGTGATCTCCTGCCCGAGGCGCCCGCCGAGCGTCTTCGCGCCGACTACGGTGGCCTGCCGACGCAGCGCGGTCGCTCGCCCGTCGGCCACCCAGACCCGGGCCTGCCCGGCACCGGGCCAGTCCCCGACGACCTTCGCGACGATCTCCCGCAGATTGACGTCCGGCGGCCGCACCACCGCGCCGGGCTCCCCGATCGGGGTCACCTCGGCGCCGATGCGCGAGAGCCGGAACGTCCGCACGGCGTCGCGGTCGCGGTCGTGTCCGACGAGGTACCAGCGGCCGCGGTCGGTGACCACGCCCCAGGGCTCGACGGTGCGGGTGACATACGGTTCGCTGCGCGACGGCCGGTGCGGGAACTGCACTGCACGTCCGGAGTCGATGGCGGACAACAGGATTCCCAGGATGTCCTCGGAGCCGCGCAGCCCCGGCAGCGCCGCCGTCGACGTGATCGTCACGTCGAGATCGTCGACGGGCTCGATCTCCACGCCGGCGGCTCGCAGTTTGAGCAGCGCGCTCTGCGTCGCGGTGATCAGCTCGGGCGACTCCCACAGCTGGGTGGCCACAGCGACGGCGGCGGCCTCGTCCGCGGTCAGCTCGACGGCGGGCAGCGCGTAGGCCTCGCGGTTGATCCGGTAGCCCTCGGTGGGGTCGGTGGACGACACCCGGCCCGTCTCCAACGGGATGCCGAGGTCGCGCAGCTCGTTCTTGTCGCGTTCGAACATGCGCGAGAACGCCTCGTCGCTGGACCCGTCGGAGTAGCCGTAGACGGTCTCGCGGATCCGGTCGGCGGTGATGAACGTGCGCGTCGAGAGCAGCGCGATGACGAGGTTCATCAACCGTTCGACTTTCGAGATCCCCACGGCGTAGAGCTTAGGACGAATCGGTGATGGGCTCGGACGGCAGTCGCGGCGCGCCATGACAGCATGGGCCGATGAGCAGCCGCTGGCAGTCCTCCGACCGGCCCCGCGGTACGGACTACGACGCGCGATGGGCGCAGCTGAAAGCGGCCGGCCGCAGCGTGCACGGCGAGGCGGACCTGGTGGAATCGCTGCTCCGGGAGTACGGCGGTACCCGGGTCCTGGACGCCGGCTGCGGCACCGGTCGGGTCGCGATCGAGCTGGCGAGCCGCGGATTCTCGGTGGCCGGGGTGGACGCCGATCCGGCGATGCTGACCGTCGCCCGGGAGAAGGCGCCCGACCTGCGGTGGATTGAGGCTGACCTCGTCGACACCGCGACGGTCGTGTCCGACGCGTTCGACGTGGTGGCGTTGCCGGGCAACGTGATGATCTTCCTGGACCAGGGCACCGAGCCCGCGGTCGTCGCGCAGCTCGCGGACCGGCTCGCCCCGGGCGGGTTGTTGGTGGCGGGCTTCCAGCTCCTCGCGGGCCGGTTGTCGCTAGAGCACTACGACGAGATCGCGACTGCCGCGGGATTGACGTTGGTGCACCGGTGGGCGACGTGGGAGCGCGCTCCGTTCGATGGCGGTGACTACGCCGTCTCGGTTCACCGACTCACCTAGAAGCTGTGTCTACATAGAAGCTGTGTCTACATAGAGGCGATGAGCCGCTTGACCCTCTCGTCCACCGACCGGAACGGGTCCTTGCACAGCACCGTGCGCTGCGCCTGATCGTTGAGCTTGAGGTGCACCCAGTCGACCGTGAAGTCGCGGCCGGCTTCCTGTGCGGCGCTGATGAATTCGCCGCGGAGCTTGGCCCGGGTGGTCTGCGGCGGGGTGTTGACCGCGGCTTCGATCTCTTCGTCGGTGGTGATCCGGGTGGCCAGACCCTTGCGCTGCAGCAGGTCGAACACGCCGCGGCCGCGCTTGATGTCGTGGTAGGCGAGGTCGAGCTGGCTGATCTTGGCGTCGGAGAGGTCCATGTTGTAGCGATCCTGGTAGCGCTGGAACAGCTTGCGCTTGATCACCCAGTCGATCTCGGTGTCGACCTTCGCGAAGTCCTGGCTCTCCACCGCGTCGAGCTGGCGGCCCCACAGATCGACGACCTGTTCGATCTGGGTGTTGGGTTCGCGGGTCTGGAGGTACTCGACGGCACGCGCGTAGTACTCGCGCTGGATGTCCAGCGCGCTGGCCTGCCTGCCGCCGGCCAGCCGCACGGGGCGGCGGCCCGTGAGGTCGTGGCTGACCTCGCGGATCGCCCGGATGGGGTTGTCGAGGGAGAAGTCGCGGAACGCCACGCCCGCCTCGATCATCTCCAGCACCAGCGATGCCGAACCCACCTTGAGCATCGTGGTGGCCTCGCACATGTTGGAGTCGCCGACGATCACGTGCAGGCGCCGGTACTTCTCGGCGTCGGCGTGCGGCTCGTCGCGGGTGTTGATGATCGGGCGGGACCGGGTGGTGGCGCTCGAGACGCCTTCCCAGATGTGCTCGGCGCGCTGCGACAGGCAGAACGTCGCCGCCTTCGGCGTCTGCAGCACCTTGCCTGCACCGCAGATCAGCTGGCGGGTCACCAGGAACGGCAGCAGCACGTCGGAGATGCGGGAGAACTCGCCGGCCCGCACGATCAGGTAGTTCTCGTGGCAGCCATAGGAGTTGCCTGCGGAGTCGGTGTTGTTCTTGAACAGGTAGATGTCCCCGCCGATGCCCTCGTCGGCCAGCCGCTGTTCGGCGTCGATCAGCAGGTCTTCGAGCACCCGTTCGCCGGCCCGGTCGTGCGTGACCAGCTGCGTGAGGTTGTCGCATTCAGCGGTCGCGTACTCGGGGTGGCTGCCCACATCCAGGTACAGGCGCGCCCCGTTGCGGAGGAAGACGTTGCTGCTGCGGCCCCACGACACCACCCGGCGGAACAGGTAGCGGGCGACCTCGTCCGGACTCAGCCGACGATGCCCGTGAAAGGTGCAGGTCACGCCGAATTCGGTCTCGATGCCCATGATCCGTCGCTGCACCTCATCGAGACTACAAGCTGGTCGGCGCATGCGTGGGCGCCCACGCCCAAGACGCCTGTGGATAACCCCGGGGGCGCGGGGTGCGGGATGCCAGCATGAGCCATGGGGGAAATCACGAAGGTCGACCTTGAACGCCTGGTTGCATTGGCCGACCACATCGCCGGGATCGCCGACGACATCGAGGCGCTGCGGTGCCCGACCCTGGACTCTTCAGCCCTGCCCGGCTCGGCGGTCGCCGGGGTGGCGGCCGCACCGGCACTCGTCGACGAGTTCGACGACATGGTCGCCGGCCTGCGCGGGTGGGCGCTGGCGGCCCGCCGGTCGGCCGAGGCGTTCGAGCTCGCGGACCGTGCCGGCGCCGACCGGCTGGGCGGGTGAGCGCTCCGACGGTGTCGCAGGCCCAGACCTGGCGGCCGGGGGCGCTCGCCGAGCTCGCGCAGAACTGGGATGCCACGGCCCGCCGTATCGACGACGCCGCGGACGCCGTCGTCGCACTGACCGAGGCCAGCCGCGACCACTGGGCGGGCCACGCGGCCGACGCGGCCGCGGATCGGGCCCGCGAACTCTCCGCCGCAGCAGCCGCCCGGGCGCGTTCGTTGATCGCGGCGTCGGTGGCCGCCGACGATGGCGGTCACCAGATCGCCACGGCCAGAGGCGATCTGCTGGACATCCTGGAGTCCGCGCAACGCGACGGGTTCACCGTCGCCGACGACGGCTCGGTGACGCACACCGATCCCGCGGACCCGCTGCTGGTGCTGCTGGCCGGTGGGAACGCGAGCGCGGCCGCCGAGATGCTCGAAGTCCGCGGTGCGGCTCTGAGCAGACAGATCATCGCGGGTCTGGCGAGACTGGGCCGCGCTGACGGGGACTGCGCGGCAGACATTCACGCGGCGCTCGGCAGCGACGGCTCGATCGGTCCGGCGGCGACGGTGCCTGCCGGCCTGCCCGCTGGTACAGCGCCGACGTCCGCCGCCGACGTGGTCAGTGCGTGGCCGCGGATGGGTCAGGACGCCATCGCCGCTCAGATCGCAGCGATGACCCCCGAGCAGCGTGACCGGCTGGTCGCGGAGTTCCCCCGGGAGGTCGGCAACACCGATGGCGTGCCGTGGCCGCTCAGGGTCGCCGCGAACCGGGTCAACATCGCCGAGGCGATCCTCGCCGAATCGGGCGACGACGACGGCTCGCGGCGGCGGCTGTCGGTGTACCGGGATCTGCTCGCCGAAGTCGACGACCCGAATCATGCCGGCGACCGCATCCGGCGCCAGGTCCTCGGCTTCGACCCCGCCCGCGCGTCACTGATCGAACTGCACGGCGACCTGGCCACGGCGCGCGGCGTCGGCGTGCTGGTGCCCGGCGTCAACACAACGATCGAGGGCTCCGCGGCCAACACCGCGACGGCCCGCCGATTCGTGACGGGATCGGGCGGCGAGGTCGCGATGATCACCTACCTCGGTGGCCCCTTCCCGCAGGTCCACAACCCGCTGGCCGTACTGCTCGACGCGGCCGATCCGGACAAGGCACTGGACATGGCGCCGCGTCTGGTCGCATTCAGCGAGGACGTCGAGCGCACGGTCGCCCACGGTGTGCCCGTGACGGTCATCGGGCACTCCTACGGCGGCTCGATCGTCGGCACGGCCGAGGCGCTGGGCATGACCTCGGACCGCACGCTGTTCCTGGCCGCGGCGGGCGCCGGCGTCGGCGTCGACGACCCGTCGGAATGGCACAACCGCAACCCCGGCGTCGAGCGGTTCTCGATGACCGCGCCCGGCGACTTCATCGAGGCCGTCCAGGGCATCCCAGGCGGCCCGCACGGGGCGGATCCCGACGAGATGCCCGGGGTGATCCCGCTGGCCACCGGTTGGTACGACGACGGCGGTTTCGTGGCCGGATTCGGCGCCCACAGCGGCATGCTCAATCGGCCGTCGGACTCGTGGCGCACGATCCTGGCCGTCATCACCGGAGACTCCGCGACATGGGAGCAGGCGCGTCTCGACGCACGACGCTGAGGCCACCGACCAGGAATCAGAACAAGATCAATCCTGTTGCTCCCCAAGCGATGACGATCACTTCCTCCCCTGTGCTGTGGACTCCGCAGCGCGTCCTGGTCACCCGGTCCGCCGCCGAACTGCCGCACGGTGCCGAGATCATCAGCCGGTGCGAGGCCGCCGGTGTGCCCTCGATCGACGTGCTCTCCGGCGATCGGCTGCCGCCGCTGCGCGGTGCCGACGACCGGGCCACCTATGCGGCGGCCAAGCGGACGCTGGCGGTCGTGGTGGCACCACCGTCGAAACGGCGCATGCAACCCATCCCACCGAGCGCGGACTGGCGGATGGACCTGGCCGAGGGGTGTCCGGGGCACTGCCAGTACTGCTATCTCGCCGGCTCGCTGGGCGGACCGCCGATCACCCGGGTGTACGCCAACCTGCCCGAGATCCTCGCCGGCATGGACGAACACGTGGGCCGCGGGTCGATCACGTCGGCCTCGGCGCGTGCCGACGAAGGGACCACGTTCGAGGCGTCCTGCTACACCGACCCCCTGGCTCTCGAGCACCTGACCGGCTCGCTGTCGGCGGCTATCAGCCACGTCGGCACCCATGAGTGGGCGGCCCCGGTGGGCCTGCGGTTCACCACCAAGTACGACAACGTCGCCCCGCTGCTGGATCTCCCCCACCGGGGACGCACCAGGGTGCGGGTGTCGGTCAACGCCGAGGAGGTGGCGGGCCGTTTCGAGGGTGGCACCGCGCGCCTGTCGCGGCGCGTCTCGGCACTGGCCCAGCTCGCCGGCGCGGGCTACCCGGTGGGCCTCACCATCGCTCCGATCATGCCCGTCCCCGACTGGCGGGACTCGTACGGCGCGCTGCTGCGCTCCGTCGCCGACGCGACAGCAGACATCCCCGAGGTGGATCTCACCGTCGAATGCATCACCCACCGCTTCACCGCGAACAGCAAGGACGTGCTGACGTCGTGGTATCCACGCACCAAGCTGGAGATGGACGAATCCGCCCGCACCCGTAAGTACGGCAAGTTCGGCGCGGCCAAGTACGTCTACCCCAAAGAGACCATGGCAGAACTGCATTCGTGGTTCGACGGCGAGATCGCCGCGACGTTGCCCACCGCCAAGGCGCTGTACTGGACCTGAGCCGTCACCACCCGGACAGCCCGACCGTGCCGACACGCCGTCGCACCGCAGCGATCTCCCGCAACCCGTCGCTGAGCTGGCTGCGGTCCAGCGGAGACAGTTCGGAGGACGCGACGATGTCTCCCGGCGGGCGGCCGGCGGTGATCTGTTCGACCTGATGCGCCATGCGCATGCGCTGCAGCATCGTGAACACCTCGGTCAGCGTGCCGGCGTCGCGTTCGGTCAGCGCACCGGCCTGCGCGGCTGCGGCGAGCCGCGTCGGGGTCGCAGCCGAGGTGACCCCCGCCATCAGACCGCCCCAGCGAGCGAGGTTCACGATCGGCGTCACGGCGTGGTTCTTCAGATCGAATGTGCCTCCACGCCGGGACAACACGTCGCGCAGCGAGCGGGTCCGCATCCGGCCCGACAACGCGTCGAGCAATTGCAGGCGCAACGCCTCGGGGTACTGCTCGCGGATGCGGTGGTAGGCCGACGGGACGGTGTGCAGCCCGGGATCGCCCCAGACGACGCGACCGTCGATCAGCAGCGAGGAGAACATCAACCCGCGGCCGATCAGCGGTTCGGCGAGCCAGCCCTGCGCCGCGGTCCGCCACTCCGATTGCGAGCGTGAGAATTTCGGCTTGTCGGCGGTGGCGCCGTTGCGATCGGTCGGCAGACCGGCCTGTGCGAGCAGCTCGTGGACGGCCGCGGCGATGTCGCGGAACTGGCCTGCGTGCCCGCCGAGCTCGTCACGCCACGACACCGCGCTGTCGACATCGGAGGACGGCATCGCCTCCCGGCGCGCGACGCTGCCCAGCGTCAGCCAGGCGAACGCGTCCGCTGGCGGGTTGTCCACCTGTGCCACAACGATTTCCAGGGCGCGGCGCACCAGGCTGTCGACGACCACCGAGAGGATCGCGCTGGTCGCGACCGCCTTGGTGCCGTTGCGGAACAGGTCGACCGCAGTCCCGGTGACCTGCCGGCCGACCTCGCACAGCTGGGCGGCGTCGCCGGCCTGTGCGATCGAGCGGCGCAGCAGGAAGCTCTGGCGCGCTGAGGCGGCCAGCAGATCCGCGTCTTCGAGGACGCCGAGCACATCGCCGCGCGGCGTGAGCACCGGCATGTGCCTCAGCCCGCACTCCAGCATCTCCATCAACACGCTGTCAGCCGTCAGATCCGCGGTCACGGTGCGGGCCGGCGCACTCATCACCGAGGAGATGGGCACATCGACCGACCGCCCGGCGGCCACCACCCGCGTGCGCAGGTCGCGGTCGGTGAAAATGCCCAAACCCGTGTCTGGCAACCGGATCAGGGCGTAGGACACGTGGTGCTCGGTCATCCTGATCACCACGTCACGCACCGTCTCGCCGGGCTCGACCAGCAGGACGTCGCCGTGCACCAGCTCGGAGACGGGCCGCGCGTCGGTGGCCGGCGCGATGGTCGCCCGCTCGGCGCCCCGGTTCCAGCCCGAGGTGGCGAGGAAGGCCAGACCCGAGGGTTTGGCGAACTGCTGCTGCACCAGGGCACCCGGCAACCGGATCAGCGTGCTGGGCGCAGACGTCTTCGCTTGGAAGTCCATTCCCTCGCCGCTGAGCAGCGGCAGATACCCGAAGATCCCGCCCGGGCCGACCACGTCGATCAACGCGCCGTCTCCGCTGGCCCGCAGCGTGACCAGGCCGTCGCGCACCATCCACACGGCATCCGGCACCCGCGACGCGTAGTCGGCGACCACGACGTCGGCGGGGAACGTCTCGATCGCGGCGCCCTCGGCCAGAGCCGTCAGCTCGTCGTCGGTCGCGGCCTGAAAAGGAGTGTGCTCGGCCAGGAACCGGGGCAGCGCGGCGCGGTCAGCCCGCTCGGATGAGGTCGGCACACTTCTCCGCCATCGTCATCACCGTGATGTTGGGGTTCACCGCAGGCAGTTTCGGCATCGCCGATGCGTCCACGACGCGCAGCCCGGTGACCCCCTTGACCCGCAGCTGCGGGTCCAGCACCGCCATCGGATCCGTCACTGCACCCATGCGCGCGGTCGCGGCCGGGTGATAGACGGTGTTGTGGCACTGGTGGATGTAGTCGAGCAGCTCGTCGTCGGTGGTGGCGTCGGGCCCGGGCGCGAGCTCGCGCGCCACCCAGGGCGCCAGTGGAGACTGTTCGGCGATGCGGCGGGCCAGCTTCACCCCGGCGAGCATGATCCGATCGTCGTAGCCGTCCGGGTCGGTGAAGTAGCGGGGATCAACGCGCGGGCGGTCGCGGAAGTCACGGGTGCGAAGCCGCACCGTGCCCCGCGAATGCCCCTGAGTCACGTTGGGCGTCAGACAGAACCCGTTGTCGGTGGTGGGGTAACCGCGGCGCAGCGTGTTCATGTCGAACGGCACGCTGCCGTAGTGCATCATCATGTCGGGTTGGCTCACGCCGTCGTCGATCGTGGTGAACAGCCCGATTTCCCACCACTGCGTCGACGTGGTGACCATCGGTTGGGCTGCCTCCCAGAACACCAGGCCTTCGACGTGGTCGTCGAGGTTGGCGCCCACCCCCGGGGAGTCGACGCGGACGTCGATGCCGATCTCACGAAGATGCGCGGTGGGCCCGATCCCGGAGAGCATCAACAACTTCGGGGTGTCGATGGCGCCGGCGGTCACGATCACTTCGCGACGGGCCGCGATGGTGTCGTACCCGGTCAGATCAGGCCGCTGATACCGCACCCCGGTCGCACGCAGGGCATCGTCGAACAGGATCTCCGACACCCAGGTGTCGGTTCGGACCTCCAGGTTCTTGCGCGTCCCCAGAATGGGGTGCAGGAACGCGTGCGAGGTCGAATTACGGATCCCGTCCTCCCCGGCGTTGATCTGGAACCAGCCGGCACCGTTGCGGACCGTCTCGCCGCGGTTGAACGCCACCGTCGGCAACCCGGCCATCGCAGCAGCCTCGAGAACCGCTGTGCCACAGGGGTCTTCGGGCGGTACGTCGCGCAGCGTCACCGTCTCGGTGAGTCGCTGGACCAACGGGAGCACCTCGGCCGCGCTCCATCCCGCCGCCCCCATGGAGGCCCACTCGTCGAGCGCCTCGGCAGGCGGATGGAAGGCGATACAGGAGTTGTGCGACGAACAACCGCCGAGAACTTTCCCGCGCGCGTGTCGCATGAACGAGTTGCCGCGCTCCTGCGGTTCGACCGGGTAGTCCCAGTCGTACCCGGAGTCGAGCAGGTGCATCCAGTCCGAGAGCACCAGGATCTTGTCGTCCCCCACGTCGGACGGACCCGCCTCGATGAGGCACACCGTGACGTCGGGATCCTCGGACAACCGGGCGGCGAGCACGCAGCCCGCGGTGCCGCCCCCGGCGATCACATAGTCGAAGACGCCCGTCTCAGCCATCGGCGCGTGCCTCGGCGACGGTTGCGGCGGCGTGCGACTCCAGTGTGCCGATGTGGTGGCGACCCTTGACGGCGTACCACAGGAGCCCGGCACCCAGGATGACGCCGATGTAGACGAAGGCGCCCCAGGTGTTGTACCAGGGCTCGCCGTAGACCGCCGTGCGCGGCCACGCGAGGTTGACCGCCATCCCGACACCCCAGACCACCGCGACGATGTTGACCGGCAGACCCCAGCGGCCCATCGTGAAGTAGCCACCCTCCTTGAGGTCTGCTGGTGGCCACTGCCCCTGCAACCGCTTCTTCAACAGCGGGCCGGTGACCATCAGGTAGGCCAGGTAGATCATGATGATCGCGATCGAGGTCAGCACCGTGAAGATCTTCGGCTGCTCGATGTTGATGACCAGGATGATCACCGAGATCACGCCGATCGTCACCGCGGGGACGATCGGGGTCTGAGTCTTCGGATGCACCGTGGCCAGCCGCTCACCGAAGGGCAGCGCGTTGTCGCGGGCCATCGCGAAGGTCAGCCGGATCGCCGCGGTGTGCACGGCCAGTGTGCACACCGTCACCGCGATCACGATGCAGACGAGGAAGATCTTGCCCAGCGGTCCCCACATCACCGATTCGACGATGTACTGCAGCCCGCCCGAGCTCTCCCCGAGCTTGGGATCTTCGAGGTTCGGTGCCGCCATCACCGCGAACACCAGGATCGCGCCACCGATCACGAACGAGGCCAGAATGGCCCGGGCGATGGCCTTGGGTGCGGTGCGGCGCGGTTCGACGGTCTCTTCACCCAGCGAGGAGGCGGTGTCGAAGCCGTACATCACGTATCCGGATGCCAGCGACGCGACCAGGAACGCGCCCAGATATCCCATCGATTCCCCGGCGCCGTATCCGTTGGTGGAGAAGAAGATGTCGGGACCGCGCTCGATGTTGACGGCAAGCAGGACCGCGATCAGCACGGCCGCGATCAGTTCGATGAACACGCCTGCGCTGTTGATCATCGCCATCAGCCGCACCCCGAGGGCGTTGACCAACGTCGTGAACGCGATCAGGATCGTGCCGAGCAGCACCGCGTTGGCGGCGTAGTCGTATTCACCGGTGCCGTCACCGATGATCTGGAATCCGCTCCACAGCCTGGGCAGGTTGAGTTGGTACGCCAGCGCGACCGCCGAGATCGTCACGATCGACGCGGTGAGCATCAGCCATCCCGAGGTCCAGCCAACCACCCGGCTGGCCAGTTTCTTGCTCCAGTTGTAGACCGACCCGGCGACCGGATACTTGGCCGCGAGTTCCATGAAGCACAGCGCGACGGCCATCTGTCCGACGAACACGATCGGCCAGGACCACAGGTACGCCGGTCCGGCACTGGAGAATCCGAAGTAGAACAATTGGAACGTGCCGGTGAGGATCGAGATGTAGCTGACCCCGGCGGCGAAGCTGGCGAACTTGCCGATGCTGCGGTCCAGGGATTCCTTGTAGCCGAAATCTTCCATGCCGCTGTCGTGGTGGGGCTGTTTGATCACCATGATGAGCCTTTCTGGAGGGGACTGCTCTCACTTGTTGAACCAGCCCGCGGCAGCGGGGGCGGTGTTGTGCCAGATGTGTTTGAGCTCTTGGTATTCGGCCAGGCCCGACGGTCCGAGTTCACGGCCGTTGCCGGAGGCGCCGAAGCCACCCCACTCCGCGGCAGCGGTGTAATAGCCGAAGTCGTTGAGCCACACGGTGCCGTGGCGCAGGGCGCGCACCACGCGCTCGCCGCGCGCCGCATCCGAGGTGCGCACACCGGCGGCCAGCCCGTAGCGCGTGTCGTTGCCCAGCATGATCGCCTCGTCCTCGGTCGTGAAGCGTTCGACGGTCAGGATCGGCCCGAAGGTCTCCTCGGTGACGATGCGCATCGACCGATCGCAGTGGTCGAAGATGGTGGGCAGATAGAAGTATCCGTCGGCCAGGGCGGGATCGGACGGTCGCGCGCCGCCGCACACCAGCGTCGCGCCTTCGGAAATGCCTAGCGCGACATAGCTTTCGACCTTGGCGCGATGCTGTTCGGAGACCAGCGGCCCGGTTTCACTCGCCGGGTCGAGCCCGTTGCCCACGCGGATCGTGGCGGCGCGCTGGGCGAGCGCGGCGACGAAGTCGTCGGCGATCGACTCGTCGAGGATGACCCGGGTGCCCGCCGAGCACACCTGGCCGGAGTGCAGGAACACCCCGGTCAGCACGTGGTCGACGGCGGCGTCCCAGTCGCCGCTGTCGCGGACGTCGGCGAAGACGATGTGGGGATTCTTGCCGCCGAGTTCGAGGGCCACCTTGGTGACGTGCGCGGCGGCGGTCGCGGCGATGGTGCGCCCGGTCGACAGGCCGCCGGTGAACGAGATGAAGTCGACGTCCGGGTTGTCGGTGAGCGCGGCGCCCAACGTTGCGCCGCTGCCCTGCAGTAAGTTCACCACACCGGGCGGCACACCTGCCTCGTCGAGCAGATGGACGAACGCGATGGTGCTCAACGGCGTGACTTCGCTGGGTTTGGCGACCATGGTGCAGCCGGCCGCCAACGCCGGCGCCACCTTCCACGACATCTGCAGCAGCGGATAGTTCCACGGCGCGATCAGCACGCACACGCCGATCGGTTCGGCCACCACCCGGCTGATCACCGCCGGGTCGCCGACATCGACGAGGGTGTCGGTCTCGATACCGATCAGGCGGGCGTAGTAGCGGAACACCGACGTGACGTCGTCGATGTCGATTCGGCTCTCGGCCAACGTTTTTCCGGTGTCGCGAGTCTCCAGCAGCGCGAGCTCTTCTTTGTCGCGCTGGAGCAACTCCGCGATCCGGTGCAGCAGCTCCGAGCGCTCGGATGCCGTGGTGGCGCGCCAGGAGCCGTCGTCGAAGGCGGCGCGGGCCGCCGCGACTGCGGCGAGCGCGTCGTCGGGTGTGGCTTCGTCGACCACGGCGGCCACGCTGCCGTCGGCGGGATTGACGATCTCGCGGGTCCCGCCATCAGAGGCGTGTCGCCAGGTGCCTCCGATACAGAGGTCAGGTTGACCGTCCATGCCCGCTGCGGCCTCCTCGCCTGGTGTCTCGACGTCGCCAGCGGGGACACTACCCAGTCGGGGAACTCCGCGCGCGGTTGTTCGTCAGGAACGGCAGGACCGTCACAGCGGCGAGACGGGCGGGAAGGTCAGTCGTCGGACTTCTCGGCCGCGGCGGCCTCAGGGGCCGCCGGCAGGAGCGCCTCGAGCGCAGCGCCGGTGATGCGTCGGAACGCGCGCCGCGGCCGGTTGGCGTCGAGCACTGCCACCTCGAGCGTCCCTGGCCCCAACGTGCGCGGCTCGCTTCCGTTTCCGCCGGCGCCGAGCGCGGTCACCGCGGTGGAGACGGCCTCGCCGAGGCTCAGGTTCTCCGAGTAGGACTCGGTCAACGCGGTCGAGATCGGCTCGGTGGTCCCACCCATCACCACGAAGTGTGGCTCGTCGGCGATCGACCCGTCGTAGGTGATCCGGTACAACTCGGGCGGTTTGGTCTCGCCGTGGTGGGCCACCTCGGCCACGCACAGCTCGACCTCGTAGGGCTTGGCCTGCTCGGTGAAGATGGTGCCGAGGGTCTGGGCGTAGACGTTGGCCAGCTGACGCCCGGTCACGTCGCGGCGGGAGTAGGCGTAGCCCTGGGTGTCGGCGAACCGGATCCCGCCGCTGCGCAGGTTGTTGAACTCGTTGAACCGGCCGACGGCGGCGAAGCCGACGCGGTCGTAGAGTTCGCTCACCTTCTGCAGCGAGCGCGACGGGTTCTCGGCGACGAACAGCACGCCGTCGGCGTAGGCCAGTGCGATCACGCTGCGGCCGCGGGAGATGCCCTTGCGGGCGAGTTCGGACCGCTCCCGCATCGCCTGCTCGGGCGAGATGAAATACGGAAAGCTCACTGCAGCTCACCTCCGGCGCGCTCCGCGTCGGGGCCGAAAGTATCTGCCCGCGAACGGTTTTCGATGATCTCGCGGGCCAAGCCGGCGATCTGCGCCTCGGTCACCTCGACCGCGCCGTCGGCGGTGATGACGACCGCGGTCGGGTAGATCCCGCGCACCAGATCCGGACCGCCGGTTGCCGAATCGTCGTCGGCGGCGTCGTAGAGCGCCTCGATGGCGACCCGTAGCGCCGAGTCCGCGTCCCGCACCTGGGAGTACAGCTTCTTCATCGACGACTTCGCGAAGATCGAACCCGAGCCGACGGACTGATAGCCCTCTTCCTCCAGGTTGTGGCCACCGGCTGCGTCGAAGGACACGATGCGGCCCGCACCGTCGGGGTTCGGATCGTCGAGGTCGTAGCCCGCGAGCAGCGGCAGCGCGATGAAGCCCTGCAGAGCCGCGCCGAGGTTGCCCCGCACCATCGTGGCCAGGCGGTTCACCTTGCCCGGGAACGTCAGCGGGACGCCTTCGAGCTTCTCGTAGTGTTCGAGCTCGACCGCGTACAGGCGGGCGAACTCGACGGCGATCGCCGCAGTGCCCGCGATGCCGGTGACGGTGTAGTCGTCGGTGATGTACACCTTCTGCACGTCACGGCTGGCGATCATGTTGCCCTGGGTGGCACGCCGGTCCCCGGCCATGAGCACACCGCCGGGGAACTTCAGCGCGACGATCGTGGTGCCGTGCGGCACCGCGTCGGTCGGCGAGGCGGTCGGCATCTGGACACCCGTGCCGCCGGCACCCGGCAGCAGATGCGGAGCCTGGTGGCGCAGGAAATCGGAGAACGACGACGGGTTCACGCCGCCGTGCGACAGCCCTGCGGGTAAGGCGTCAAAGGCTCCCGGTAACGGGTTGGCAGAGGTCTGATCGCGATGCGGCCAGGTCACTGTCCACCCTTCTGCACGTACGCACGCACGAAGTCTTCTGCGTTCTCTTCCAGGACGTCGTCGATCTCGTCGAGCAGATCGTCGGTCTCCTCGGTCAGCTTCTCGCGGCGCTCCTGGCCGGCGGCCGAGCTGCCGGTGAGATCGTCGTCTTCCCCGCCTCCGCCGCCGCGCTTGGTCTGCTCCTGCGCCATCGGTGCCTCCTGCGTCTCTCACTCAGGGTCGTGGTACCTCAGATGTCTCAGATGTCTGAGGCGTCCCGGCCCAGCCGTTCCTTCACACTACCGGTCAGCCGTGGGATTGCCGGGGATAGCCCGATCAGGTCGTGAGTTGTTCGACCAGCTCGACCGCGCTGTCCACGGAATCCAGCAGCGCGCCGACATGGGATTTGCTACCCCGCAGAGGTTCGAGGGTGGGGATACGCACCAGCGAGTCACCGCCCAGATCGAAGATCACCGAATCCCAGCTGGCCGCCGCGATGTCGGCACCGAAGCGGCGCAAGCACTCCCCGCGGAAGTACGCCCGGGTGTCGGTGGGCGGGTTGTCCACGGCGTCGAGCACCTGCTGCTCGGTGACGAGCCGCTTCATCGAGCCGCGCGCCACCAGCCGGTTGTACAGGCCCTTGTCGAGCCGTACATCCGAGTACTGCAGGTCCACCAGGTGCAGTCGCGGGGCATTCCAGCTCAGGTTCTCCCGGTGCCGGAAGCCGTCCAGCAGACGCAGCTTCGCCGGCCAGTCGAGCAGGTCGGCGCACTCCATCGGGTCCCGCTCGAGCAGATCCAGCACGTGCGCCCACGTCTCGAGGACATGGCCGGCACGCGGGTCCGGGTCCCGGCTGTCGACCAGCTTGGCCACCCGGTCGAGGTAGATCCGCTGCAGCGCAAGGCCCGTCAGTTCACGCCCGTCGGCCAGAGCCACCGTGGCCCGCAGCGACGGATCGCGCGAGACCACGTGCACCGCGTGCACGGGGCGGGCCAACGCGAGGTCGCTCAGATCGATGCCGAGCTGCGGGCCCTCCTCGATCAGGTCGAGGACGAGCGCGGTCGTGCCGACCTTGAGGTAGGTCGACGTCTCGGCCAGGTTCGCGTCGCCGATGATGACGTGCAGCCGGCGGTACTTGTCGGCGTCGGCATGCGGCTCGTCGCGGGTGTTGATGATCCCGCGCTTGAGCGTCGTCTCCAGACCGACCTCGACCTCGATGTAATCCGAGCGCTGAGACAGCTGGAAGCCCGGCTCGTCGCCGGACGGCCCGATGCCGACGCGACCCGAGCCGGTGAACACCTGACGCGACACCAGGAACGGCGTCAGGCCGGCGATGACGGCCGAGAACGGCGTCTGCCGCGACATCAGGTAGTTCTCGTGCGTGCCGTACGACGCGCCCTTGCCGTCCACGTTGTTCTTGTAGAGCTGCAGTTTGGCGGCCCCGGGCACGCTCGCGACGTGGCGGGCCGCGGCCTCCATGACCCGTTCACCGGCCTTGTCCCAGATCACCGCATCCATCGGGTCGGTGACCTCGGGGGCGGAGTACTCCGGATGGGCGTGGTCGACGTAGAGGCGGGCGCCGTTGGTCAGGATCATGTTCGCGGCGCCGACCTCGTCGGCGTCGACGATCGGCGGTGGCCCGGACGAGCGGCTCAGGTCGAAGCCGCGGGCATCCCTCAGCGGCGATTCGACCTCGTAATCCCAGCGCGTGCGCTTGGCCCGCTGCAAACCAGCTGCCGCGGCGTAGGCCAGGACCGCCTGGGTGGACGTCAAGATCGGATTGGCGGTCGGATCGGACGGCGAGGAGATGCCGTACTCGACCTCCGTTCCGATGATCCGTTGCATGCCGTCCACCCTAGAGGTGCGCGCTGAGGGGGTCGCAGCGCCCCGGTCCGGAATACCGTCGGTGAGCTGGGCGGCGTGGTGAGATGAGGACGATCATGATCACCCGTTCCCGCGACACCGACCTGCGCTCGGCCGCAGAAGAGTGGTTTCTGCGCCGAGGGCTGCCCGCCGTGCTGCGGCCCGGCAGGCTGGTGCGCGGGGTGTGGTCGCGGTCGGCGCCCGCACTGGCCGCGTTCGCGGTGTCCATGGCGTTCTCGATCCTGATCGTCGCGGTGACGGGCAAGCACACGATCGACATCGACGGCACCCCGACCCGCACGGAGTGGTTCGTCCTCGTCGTCGTGGTGCTCGTGGCGCCCGCGGCCGCAACCGTGGGCTGGCTGGTGTCGCGGCTTCCCCATGGTCGGCGACGGGAAGCAATGTGCGCGGCCTCGGTGGCGGTGGCCGGCCTGGCGGCGGTGTTCGGCGGCCCGAGCGCGCGGGTCTTCGTCGACGTCGTGGCCGAAGGGGCGGTCATCGGGCTGATCCTGCTGGCCACCGCGTCGGGACTGGGATCGGTGCTGGGCTGGGCGGCGGCCGTGACGCTGCACAACCTCGCGTCGGTGGGCAGCCTGCTGCTGCGCGCGTTGCCGGTGATGCTGCTGACCGTGCTGGTGTTCTTCAACGGCCCGGCGTGGACGATGGCGGCCACGGTGAGCCGGGGCCGGCTGTGGCTGGGCCTGCTGTTCCTGTTCGCCATCGCCGCGTCTTTTCTGGTGTCCAGCACGCTCGGTATGGCGCGTCCCATTCTCACGCCGGAAGCCAAGCGGCCCGAGCACGCGCAGATGCTCGTCGGTACCCCGTTCGAGACGATGCCCGACCGGCCCCGTCGCGTCCCGCTGTCGCGGCCGGAACGGGTGAACGTCGTGGTCGTGCTGGCCCTCTCGCAACTCATCCAGGTGCTGACGGTGGCGGTGGTGACGGGCGGGCTGTTCGGCGTCCTCGGGCTGATCCTGGTCAGCCCCGATTTGTTGGACGCTCTGACCGGCGGCAGTCCCCGCGACGGCCGGCTCTTGGGGATGACACTGCCGATCCCCCAGGCGCTGATCCAGCTCACGATGTTCCTGACCGCCCTGACGTTCATGTACCTGGCGGCCCGCGCGGTCACCGACAAGGAGTACCGCCAGCAGTTCGTCGACCCGTCGCTCGAGGACCTGCTGCTCACGCTGGTGGCGCGTGATCGGTACCGCACCGCAACCGCGACCGCGACCGCGACCGAGGAGCCGATTCGATGAGGAACAGCGGGATGCGGGGACGACGGTACGGCGAGGTGCTGCTGGTCAGCGCCGGCCCGGATGGACCGCAGGCGACCGTCTACAACACCTACCCCCTCAATGACTGCCCGCCCGAGCTCTGGAGCCGGCTGGACGCCCAGGCGCTGGCCACCGAGCACGGTGCGCTGGCTGCGCTGCTGAACGGTCCGCGCTACTGGCTGATGGACGCCATCGAGAAAGACATGGGCGGGGAGCCCGAGATCGTCACGTTCGGCGGGCTGGACATGTATCGCCAGGCCACGGTCGCGCTCTCGTCGATGAATCCCGCGCCGTACGTGCCCAACACGGTGGCCCGCAACGCGGTGTTCGTGTTCGACGCCGGCGCACCGGTGTTCGAGCTCGTCGACGGTGACGGCAGGCGCTGGGTGATGCAGACGTGGAGCCAGATCGTCGACCCCGCACTGGCTTACGACGACCTGCCCACGCTGGCGTCGCGCTTGACGCTCCCCGACGGCTGGACCTACCGGACCCGCACCCTCGACACCGACCTCCGTGTGGACACGAGCAGTCAGGCCGCCCTGGTGCTCCAGGACGGCCTGACCAACAGCTACTCGCTGGTGCCTGCTTAGAGGTACTGCCCGAGGTTGCTCTCGGTGTCGATCGCCCTGCTGGCACTCGACGACTTCCCGGTGACCAGCGTGCGGATGTAGACGATCCGCTCGCCCTTCTTGCCCGAGATACGGGCCCAATCATCGGGATTGGTCGTGTTGGGCAGGTCCTCGTTCTCGGCGAACTCGTCGACGATCGAATCCAGCAGATGCTGGATGCGCAGACCCGGCTGACCGGTCTCCAGCACGGACTTGATCGCGTTCTTCTTCGCCCGATCCACCACGTTCTGGATCATCGCCCCGGAGTTGAAGTCCTTGAAGTACATGACTTCCTTGTCCCCGTTGGCGTAGGTGACCTCCAGGAAGCGGTTGTCGTCGATCTCGGCGTACATCCGCTCGACGACCTTCTCGATCATCGCCTTGATGGTCAGCCGGCGATCGCCGCTGAACTCGGCCAGATCGTCGGCGTGGATCGGCAGCTGCTCGGTGAGGTACTTGCTGAAGATGTCCTGAGCCGCCTCGGCGTCGGGCCGCTCGATCTTGATCTTGACGTCCAGGCGGCCGGGCCGCAGGATCGCCGGGTCGATCATGTCCTCGCGGTTGGAGGCGCCGATCACGATGACGTTCTCCAGGCCCTCGACGCCGTCGATCTCGCTGAGCAGCTGGGGCACCACCGTGGTCTCCACATCGGAGCTCACGCCGGTGCCACGGGTGCGGAAGATCGAGTCCATCTCGTCGAAGAAGACGATCACCGGCGTGCCCTCGGACGCCTTCTCACGCGCCCGCTGGAAGATCAGCCGGATGTGTCGCTCGGTTTCGCCGACGAACTTGTTCAGCAGCTCGGGGCCCTTGATGTTGAGGAAGTAGGACTTCGCCTCCCGGGAGTCCTCCCCGCGCAGCTCGGCCATCTTCTTCGCCAGCGAGTTGGCCACGGCCTTGGCGATCAGTGTCTTACCGCAACCGGGCGGCCCGTAGAGCAACACGCCCTTGGGCGGCCGCAGCGCGTACTCGCGGTAGAGGTCCTTGTGCAGGAACGGCAGCTCGACGGCGTCGCGGATCTGCTCGATCTGACGGGTCAGGCCACCGATGTCGCCGTAACTGACATCGGGCACCTCCTCGAGCACCAGGTCCTCGACCTCGGCCTTGGGGATGCGCTCGAAGGCGTAGCCGGCCTTGGTGTCGACCAGCAGTGAATCTCCGGGTCGGAGCTTGCGCGGCTGATCGTCGCCGAGGCTCGGGTCCTCGACCTCGGGCAGGTGCTCGGCCGCGACGAGCGGCTCGGCCAGCCACACGATCCGCTCCTCGTCGGCGTGGCCGACGACGAGCGCGCGGTGGCCGTCGGACAGGATCTCGCGCAGGGTGCTGATCTCGCCGACCGATTCGTAGTGGCCGGCTTCGACGACTGTCAGCGCCTCGTTGAGGCGAACCGTCTGCCCCTTCTTGAGCACCTTGGTGTCGATGTTCGGCGAGCAGGTCAGGCGCATCTTGCGACCGGAGGTGAACACGTCGACGGTGTCGTCGTCCTGAACCCCCAGCAGAACGCCGTATCCGCTGGGCGGCTGACCCAGCCGGTCCACCTCTTCGCGCAGCGCCAGCAACTGCTGGCGAGCCTCTTTGAGTGTGTCCATCAGCTTGGCGTTGCGGGCCGCCAGCGAGTCGATGCGAGCTTCCAGTTGGTGGACGTCGCGCGCGGCGCGCGCGCCGCTCTGCGGACCCACTGCGCCTTCCAGTTGTTCGCGCAGGATCGCGGCTTCTCGACGGAGCTGCTCCAACTCGGCAGCGTCCTCGGCGGACAGCCTTCTCTCGGGGGATGTTCCGGAACGCTCGGACTCACTCATACTGAGCTCCTTTCCCACACCTGCAGTTGGTGCGGTAACAACTTCAACGCTACCGGCGATTCAGCCATTGTGTGTGCTCTAGGAATTCGACACACCAGCAACACTGTTAGCCTCTGTACATCAGTTCGTCCGAACGGAAGGACCGTCGTGACCCTCAAATCCCTCTTTACCAGCGTGACCGCTGGGACCGCAGCAGCCGCACTCGCAGGCGCTGCGGCCGTGGGTGTGACCTCGATTGCAGTGGGCGCCGGAGTGGCCGCCGCCGACCCGGTCGTCGTCAATGCGCCGCAGGCGCCGGCGCCGGATCTCGCCGGTCCCCTGCAGCAGACCGTCAACGTCCTCGGCTCGGGTGGATCGTTCTCCGGCAAGCAGGCCTACGTGCAGGACCTGGGCCGCATCGGTGGAATCGGCGTCTCCGCGAAGTACAACAGCGCGGTCCAGAAGGGCTACCTGCCGCTGACCGCGACGGTCGCCGACGTCGACCTCAACGGCAATGTCGCGACGGCCAACGTCACCGCCACGCTGCCGACCGGCGAGAGCCGGACGATGCCGCTGAGCTTCGTGCAGGGCCCCAGCCCGACCGGCTGGCAGCTGTCGCAGTCGTCGCTGTTCACCCTCGCCGGAATGCTCGGCTGATCCTGAGCACACGGTGATCCTTACCGATCGATGACGCCGGTGCGTCACCCTCTCCACCGCGGCGCCGCCACGATTGTGGCGGCGTTCGTGTTGGGTGGGTGCGCGCCGGCACCGACCCCTCCGGCGGCAACGACCGTCGAGACCTCCCCCACCCCGTCGGCGGGCATTCCGGCGCCCGCCCCGCCAGCACCGGGCGGCCCGCCGCTGCCCCAGCCGTCGGCACTGACCGACGTCCTGGCCCGACTGTCCGATCCCGCCGTCCCCGGCGACGAGAAGATCTCGCTGATCGAAAACGGCACCCCGGGCGAGGCTGCCGGCCTGGATCGCTTCGCCGCAGCGCTGCGCGACAACGGCGCGCTGCCGCTGACGTTCGACGCGCGCGACCTCGGCTGGACGCAGAACGGCACCGGTGACGTCGTCGCGACCGTGACGATCACGCTGGCGAACCCGCCCGGCTCGCAATTCACCTATCCCATGCAGTTCGCGTCTCAGGCCGGCTCGTGGCAGCTGACCCGGCAGACCGCCGACCAGCTGCTGGCCCTGGACGCGCCCGCGCCATCCGGTTCTCCCCCGGCGCCGCCACCGCCTCCCCCCGCGCCGCCGGCTCCTTCCACGCCGCCCCGGTGAGCATGTGGATCGGTTGGATGGAGTTCGACCTCCTCCTCGGCGATGTGCATTCGCTCAAGCAGAAGCGCTCCGTGGTGCGGCCGCTGGTCTCCGAGTTGGCCCGTCGTTTCTCGGTGTCAGCGGCCGAGACCGGTGCCCAGGATCTGCATCGGCGCGCGGGCGTCGGGATCGCGATCGTGTCCGGCGACCGCGCCCACCTGGTGTCGGTGCTCGACGCGGCAGAGCGTCTGGTGGCGGCGCGTCCGGAGATCGAGCTGCTCTCGGCCCGGCGCAGCATGCGGCGCAGCGACGACGACTGAGGGCTAGTTGGGGGCTAGACGGTGGGGCGCTTCTTGCGCAACGGAATCGGCGCGATCGCACCCGGTGCGAGTTTTCGGGCGCTGATCAGGAACGCGGTGTGGCCGCGCATCGAGTGCTCGGGCCGCACCGCCAGACCCACGACATGCCAGCCGCGCTGCATGCTCTCCCACGCGCGCGGCTCGGTCCAGCACTGCTGCTCGCGCAGCGCCTCGACCGTCTTGGACAGCTGTGTGACGGTGGCGACGTAGATCATCAGCACACCCCCGGCGACGAGGACCTCGCCCACGCGACCGAGCACCTCCCACGGCGCGAGCATGTCCAGCACCACCCGGTCGACCTCCGGGCCGGAGTAGTCGACCAGGTCGGCGGTGACCAGCTCCCAATTGTCCGGCGCCGCACCGAAGAACGTGGTGACGTTGCGCAGCGCGTGCTCGGCGTGATCCTCCCGGAGCTCATACGACGTGACGCGGCCTTCCGGGCCGACGGCCCGCAGCAGCGAGCACGTCAGCGCACCCGATCCGGCGCCCGCCTCGAGCACCCGCGCACCCGGGAAGATGTCGCCCTCGTGCACGATCTGCGCCGCGTCTTTCGGGTAGACCACCTGCGCGCCGCGGGGCATCGACATCACGTAGTCGACCAGCAGAGGACGCAGAACCAGGAACTGGTCACCGTTGGTGGACTTGATCACGCTGCCTTCGGGCAATCCGATCACCTGGTCGAGCGAGATGATGCCGCGGTGGGTGTGGAACTCTCCACCGGGCTTGAGCACCATCGTGTAGCGCCTGCCCTTGGCGTCGGTGAGCTGCACGCGGTCACCCACGTCGAACGGACCGGTTCTGCGCACAGCTGATCAGCCTGCCAGCACCGGCGGCACCGGCTACGGCCGGGTTGCCCCGATCTGTCGGCGGCCGGTCCTAGGGTGGGTTTTGTGAACGAGCAGCCTGATCGGGAGATTCGCCGGCCGGCGCTGTCCCCGTCGCGGGCCGCCGATTTCAAGCAGTGCCCGCTGCTCTACCGCTTCCGCGCGATCGACCGCCTGCCCGAGCCGTCGTCGACCGCGCAGGTGCGGGGGTCGCTGGTGCATGCCGCGCTGGAACAGCTGTACCTGCTGCCCGCCGCTGAACGGGTCCCGGAGACGGCACTCGCCCTCGCGTCACCGGCGTGGGAGCGGGTGCTGGCAGACAAGCCGGCACTGGCCGAGGACATCAGCCCCGAGATCCGCGCCGTCCTGCTCGAGGAGGCCAGGACCCTGCTGGCCGGCTACTACCGGCTGGAAGACCCGACACGGTTCGATCCGCAGGCGTGCGAACAGCGCGTCGAGGTCGAGCTGGCCGACGGCACGCTGCTGCGGGGCTTCATCGACCGCATCGACGTCGCGCCCACCGGGGAGGTCCGCGTCGTCGACTATAAAACGGGGAAGGCGCCGCCCGCGGCCCGCGCACTGGCCGAGTTCAAGGCGATGTTCCAGATGAAGTTCTACGCGGTGGCGCTGCTGCGATCCCGCGGTGTGCAGCCGTCGCGGCTGCGGTTGATCTATCTCGCGGACGGCCAGGTGCTCGACTACTCCCCCGATCTCGACGAGCTGCTGCGGTTCGAGAAGACGCTGATGGCCATCTGGACAGCCATCCAATCTGCCGGCGTCACAGGCGATTTCCGGCCGAACCCGTCACGTCTGTGCGACTGGTGCGCACATCAGTCGTTCTGCCCGGCATTCGGCGGCACCCCGCCGCCCTATCCCGGCTGGCCGCAGGTCCCCAACGGTGACTCCGATGACGGCGATCCCGATGCCGTGCTGCGTGCCCCCGGGGCCGCGGCGTGATCGACTGCCTGTTCCGCGCCCAGGGCGTCGACGGCGAGTTCGACGTGTTCGACTCGACCGACGGCACCCGCAGCAACTGGGATCCGCAGATCCAGCACGGTTCGCCGCCGCTGGCGCTGCTGACCAGAGCGATCGAGCGCTTGGCCGAGGGCAACGGAATGCGGGTCGGGCGCCTGACGCTCGACATCCTCGGCGCGATTCCCGTGACACGGGTGAAGGTTCGGTCGTGGGTGGACCGCCCGGGGGCCCGCATCGCGCTGATGGTCGCCGAGATGGTCGTCGATCGCCCGGGCGGCAGCTCGCGCGCGGTGGCGAGGGTGAGCGCGTGGCTGCTGGCCACGAGCGAGACCGCCGACGCGGCGCAGAATCGCTACCCGCCGATGGTCGAGGGTGACACCGCGGACACCACTCATGCCTGGGACGGGGCCACCGGTTACCTGGAGACGGTGACGTGGCGCAGGCAGCGCACCGCGGCCGGCGCAGCTTTCGAAGCGTGGTTGACTCCTCTTGTGCCGCTTGTGGATTCGGAGCCGACGTCTGCGCTGCAACGCTTGGCGATGGTGGTCGACTCGGCAAACGGCACCGGTGCGGTCCTCGATCCCGCACAGTTCGTGTTCATGAACACCGACACCGTCGTGCACTTGCATCGAACCCCCGTCGGCCTGGACTTCGGACTCCGGGCTCGGGCGTCGATCGGCCCGGACGGCATCGGGGTCACCACTGCCGAGATCTTCGATCGCGACGGTTTCATCGGCACGAGCGCGCAGACGTTGCTCGTGCTGCGCCGGGAATAACAGTGATCCAGCGCACTGTTGGCCCTCTCCGTGAAGGGTTTCTCAGCTGAAGAGCGCCAAGGGTTCCTCGCCGGCCTGCACGTCGGCGTGCTGTCGGTGGCGACGTCGGACGGCCGGCCACCGGCCAGCGTGCCGATCTGGTACGACTACGTCGACGGCCTGATCCGCTTCAACACCGGGGCGTCGTCGCGCAAGGCGCGCCTCATCCGCGAGGCCGGTGCGGTGACACTGGTGGCACAGCGCGAAGAGCCGCCGTACCAGTACGTCACCGTCGAAGGGACCGTGGTCGACACCCTCGACCCGGCGCCCCGGGACGTTCAGGAGACCATCGCGATTCGCTACCTCGGCGAGGAAGGCGGCCGGGCTTTCGTCGCCTCCATGGAGGGCAGTGACAGCGTGGTGTTCCTGGTGCGCCCGGACCGGTGGATCACCGCGGATTACTCCGGCGACCTCTAGGCAGACGCGGCGAGCGCTTTTGCATCCTCGTCGGCGAACGTGTCTTCGAGCTGTAGAGGCGAGTAGTCGACGTCGATCTCGCCCAGCGGACGGCCTCGCGCGCTGCTGATCGTGCCGAATCGGCGCATGCCTTTGTCGGCGGCGTAAGCCTGGAACTCGTCCTTCTGCAGGCCGAACGGGATCTCGTCGTAGAGGTCGTAGGCGTCGTCGGTGTTCTTCAGCGCCAGCGGGATCAGTTCGTTCATCCGGCTCTCGAACACCGCCCAGTTGCTGTCGTCGGCCGCGACGTGACGCCGGCACGTGAACGTGCCCCATGCCATGTGGCGCCGCTCGTCGTCGCCGATCCTGCGCACCAGCTCCTGCATGCCGGGCAGGATGTTGTTGTCCACGCAAATGCGGTGCCACGCATAGTATCCCGTCAGCGCCATCATGCCTTCGATGACGTGGTTGTAGGTCGCCGACGCGCGCACCTGGGCGGCGGGTGACGGGTCGGTGGCCAGCGCGTCGAGTGAGGCGGGCAGCTCCTCGTAGAAGATCGTGCGGTAGGTCGGCAGGTCGTCGAGGAAGACCTGCATGTCGTCGGTGACCCCGACCGCGTCGAGCCACAGCCGGAACACCTGCGTGTGCTTGGCCTCCTCGAACGCGAACTGGGTCAGGTACATCTCGTCACCGAGGCGTCCCTCCGCGCGCATCGCGGCCATGAACGGCTGGATGTCCTGCGTCACCGCTTCCTCGCCGGCGATGAACTGCGCGCACAGCCGGGTGGCCCATTCGCGCTCCAGGTCGGTCAGCGCCTCCCAGTCGGCGCGGTCGCGGGAGAAGTCGATGTCGGCGGGATTCCAGAACTTCGCGTTGCCCCCGGCAAAGAGCTTGAGCGGCAAGCTGTCCC
Organism: Actinomycetes bacterium; assembly: GCA_023404955.1. Lineage (GTDB taxonomy): Bacteria > Actinomycetota > Actinomycetes > Mycobacteriales > Mycobacteriaceae > Mycobacterium. The sequence goes on along the minus strand of JAEXZY010000059.1, from coordinate 28,393 downwards.
AATTGAGGCCGCCGGCGGCCAGCGAATCCGATCGTGTCCTAGACATGGGTGGTCACTCCTTTGTGTCGTGCAGTGGGCGGGGGCTGATGTGTGGGAGATCCGAAAGCGGTGTTGGATCCAAAAGCGGAGCCGAGCACCGCGACGTAGCGACGGACGACCAGTGCCGGCTGGTCCGGCGAGAGTTCGTCGAGACCGAGCAGCGGGTCCATGCCGCGTACGTACGGAGCCAGCGCGAGGTGGGGCAGCAGCATGAGCAGCAGCGACAGCAGTGCATCGACGTCGGCGTCGGGACGCAGGTCGCCGCGGTCGCGCGCGTCCTGCACCAGCGGCCGCAGCACCTCCAGGTAGTGGCGGTGCACGACGGCGCGGATGCTGACCCGGGCATCGGTGTCGACTTCGAAGCTGGATGCGGCATGCAACGCCCGCTCGCGGGGGTGTTCGGCGAAGTAGGCCACCCACACGTCGAGCAGGTCGGTGAGGAAGGTGAAGAACGGCCGCGTCGGGTCCAACTCGCGGATCTGGTCTTCCATGTACGTGCGCACGCGTTGGCTACCGACGTCGGTGATGTAGGCGTACAGGTCGCGCTTGTCCGCGAAGTACTGGAAGAGGCTGCCCTTGGCCACGCCTGCGCGCCGGGCGATGACGTTGAGGCTGCCGCCGGAGAAGCCGTGGGCGGCGAACTCATTCTCCGCAGCGGCCACCACCGCGGCGCGGCGTTCTCCGCCGAGACGGGACCAGGTGACCGTGGGCATCGCGCCTCCCAGGCTTGATATGACCACTGGTCACATTACTGTGGCTCACGCCACAGTCAAGAGGCGATCACTCCAGCGGTGTCAGCTCCTGCAGCATCGTCGGCACCAGTTCGCTCACCGTCGGATGGATGTGCATGGTGCGCGAGATCGCGGTGTACGGCAGTTTGGCGGTCATCACGTCGAGGATGTCCTGGATGACCTCGTCGCCACCGACGCCGAGGATCGCCGCGCCGAGGATCTGTTCGGTCTCCGCGTCGACGACCACCTTCATGAAGCCCTGCGTCTCCCCCTTCTCGACCGCGCGCCCGACCCGCGTCATCGGCCGCTTGCCCACCAGGGCCTTACGCCCCGAGCGGCGCACGTCGTCAACGCTCATGCCGGCGCGGCCGAGCGGCGGATCGATGTAGAGCGCGTAGGTCGTCACCCGGTCGCTGATCTTGCGTGGATCGTCGTCGAGGAGGTTCGCCGCGACGATCTCGAAGTCGTTGTACGACGTGTGGGTGAATGCGCCGCGGCCGTTGCAGTCCCCCATCGCCCAGATGTGAGCCACGTTGGTGCGCAACTGGTCGTCGACGGTGATGTAACCGTGTTTGCCGGTCTCGACACCGGCGGCGTCCAGTCCGAGATCGTCGGTGTTGGGTTTGCGCCCTACCGCGACGAGCAGGTGCGAGCCGGCGATCGGATCGGCGCCGACTCGCGGGGTGACGGTGAAGCTGTTGTCTCGCTTGGCAAATGAGATGCCGTCGGCCCCGGTGACCACCTGGATGCCTTCGCCTTCGAGAATGTCCCGAATGGCAGCGGAGACGTCCTCGTCCTCGTGGGAGGTCAGCCGCGGGCCCTTCTCGACGACGGTCACCTGCGCCCCGAAGCGCCGGTACATCTGGGCGAACTCGAGTGCGATGTAGCTGCCGCCGATGATCACCAGGTGCTCGGGCACCACGTCGAGTTCGAGGATCCCGACGTTGGTCAGATAGTCCACGTCCGCCAACCCCGGCATATCCGGCGCCACCGCACGGCCGCCGACGTTGAGGAAGATGCGGTCCGCCTCGAGAACCCGGTCCCCGACACGCAGCGTGTGCGGATCCTCGAACCGGGCGTGACCGCGGATCAGCGTGGCACCGTCCATGCCGTCCAGCCAGGATTCGAGGCCTTCGCGGTCGCCGAGGCTGATCCGATCCTTGCGGGCCTTGACCGCGGCCATGTCGACGGTGACGTCCCCGGTCCCGATGCCGAAGTCGGCGCTGCGCCGGGCGATGTGGGCGGCATGCGCGCTGGCGACGAGCGTCTTGGTCGGGATGCAGCCGGTGTTGACGCAGGTTCCGCCGACGTGTTTGCGTTCGATGACCGCGACCTTCTGACCCGCGGCGGTGAGCCGGCCGGCCAGCGGCGGACCGGCCTGTCCCGCGCCGACGACGATCGCGTCGAATTTCTCCGTCATGCGGCCATCAGACTGACGAGGAATGCCACGACGAGGCCGCCGATCACGGCGAGTGCGTCTTCACCGAAGGCGCCCGGGCGGTCGTTGCCCCCGCGCGCCGCGGCGATCCGGCTGCGGAGTTCGGCGCCGGCCAGGGTGCCGAGGACGGCGCCGATCATGCCGGCCCCGGTCCCGATGAAGGTGTGGAAGGAGGCGCTGCCGATGACCGCACCGGAGAAGCCACCGGTGAGGATGCGAGCGATGAACTGCGGCGGCACTTTTCGGCTCGGCGTCTTCGGCAACTGATCGGTGACGAGTTCACCGACGAGCAGGATCGTCAGGACGGTGACCGTGATGGGGTGAGCGACCCACTCCGACCATTTGCCCTCGACGTCGATCCAGCCGAGGAGCGCACCCCAGGCGACGACGGCCGGGGCGGTCATGGCGCGCAGGCCGGCGATCACCCCGATCAAGAGCGCGAGCACGAGAACAGCGACCTGCGTCATCGGCACCTCCGTGGTTGGTCACCGCGACGCTAACACGCTAGAAGCGACAGAACCGGATGTCCGATGCCAGGATGGCTTTGGCGCCGATGGCGGCGAGTTCGTCCATGATCGCGTTGACGTCCCGGCGCGGGACCAGCGCGCGGACCGCGACCCAGGCGGGGTCGGCCAGCGGTGCGATGGTCGGCGATTCCAGGCCGGGCGTCACCTCGGTGGCGCGCTCGAGAACCGTACGCGGACAGTCGTAGTCGAGCATCAGGTACTGCTGACCGAAGACCACACCCTGCACCCGGGCCGCCAGCTGATCGCGCGCCGGGTCCGGGGCCGAGTCGGCGCGCTCGATCAGGATCGCCTCGGAATCGCAGAGCGATGCGCCGAAGGCCACCAGGTTGTGCAGCCCGAGGGTGCGCCCCGATCCGACGATGTCGGCGATCACATCGGCCACCCCGAGCTGGATGGAGATCTCGACGGCGCCGTCGAGCCGGATGACGGTGGCTTCGATTCCCCTGTCGGCCAGATCTTTTCGGACCAGATTCGGGTAGGCGGTGGCGATGCGCTTACCCGCCAGATCGGACACCGCCCAGTCACGGCCTGCGGGGGCGGCATAGCGGAAGGTGGATGCGCCGAAGCCCAGTGCCAGCCGCTCGCTCACCGGGGCGTCGGCGTCGGCGGCCAGGTCACGTCCGGTGATGCCGAGGTCGAGCTGCCCCGAACCCACGTAGATCGCGATGTCCTTGGGCCGCAGGAAGAAGAATTCGACGTTGTTGGCCGGGTCGACGACGGTGAGGTCTTTGGGATCGGTGCGGCGGCGGTAGCCGGCCTCGGACAGGATCTCCGACGCCGATTCGCTCAGCGCACCCTTGTTGGGAACGGCGACACGCAGCATGTCACAGCTTCCCGTACACGTCGTCGAGGGTGAGGCCGCGCGAGAGCATCAGCACCTGGGTCCAGTAGAGGAGCTGGCTGATCTCCTCGGCCAGCGACTCGTCGCTCTCGTGTTCGGCGGCCAGCCACACCTCGCCGGCCTCCTCGAGGATCTTCTTGCCGATGCCGTGCACCCCGCCGTCCAGCGCGGCGACGGTGCCGCTGCCTGCGGGCCGCGTGCGGGCCCGCTCACTGAGCTCGGCGAACAGGGCGTCGAAGGTCTTCACGTTGGCCGATTCTGTCACGTCGGGCGCGAAAAGCCGCGATCGGCCGGTACCGAGCAGTGCGACAATCATTCGGTGGCTGGAACCGTGAGCTGCGATCCCGATGGACTGCGCGCATTCGTCGCACATGGCAGGAAAGTTTTACGGCGTTAAATGACGCCAATCTCCGACCCGGAGGAACCGAATGGATCGGAGAAGCCGCCGACGCCGCATCACAGCGCACCGCCCGTGATCGTGTGAAGGTGATGCAGGAGGCCCATTTGTGAACAGCTACGCGGAGCACAGCGAGCTCATCGAGCAGATCCTCGAACCGGTCCTCGACATCTCCACGTTGACGCCTGCAAGCCCTTCGGTCTTCGAGGCGGGAGCCCCCTGGGAGAGGTTTGTGTTCAGATGGGGCTCTTCCCGCACTGGCGAGGACCGCTCGGTCGCCGTCTACGTCGGCACGATCAGCGACGGAGCGCAGCAAGCCGCCGACATCCGGGAGATGATCGCACTCGAGACCATGCCTGGAGACGACGCGTTCGAAGTGGCCGAATCAGTCGACGGTGAGTTTGTCTTCGCGCTCGGCTACCTGGGCCGCGTCATCGCCATCGCCGGCACGTGCCAGGTCGACATCTACCCATCTCCGCCCACAGTGCCGTTGTCCACGCTCGCCGAACCGGCGCTCGAGATCGCGCGGTCCATCGACCGCGCGCAGCCCTAGCCGGCCGCGGTCTTGTCCTGCTGCAGGATCTCGCCGTGCATGTCCTCCAGCGACACGCCCTTGGTCTCCATCACCCACCGCCACACGAACAGACCGGACAGCACCGCGCACAGGCCGTAGAAGCCGTAGGCCAGGCCGAGGTGTTCACGCAGGCCGGGGAACGTCACGGTGATCAGCCAGTTGGCCGCCCACTGGCCGGCGGCGGCCAGGCCCAGCGCCGCGGCGCGGATCCGGTTGGGGAACATCTCGCCGAGCAGCACCCACACCACCGGACCCCACGACATTCCGAACGCGACCACGAACAGGTTGGCCGCGATCAGCGCCACCACACCGGAGGCGCCGGGCAGGCTCGGCGTGCCGTCGGGGTTGACCGTGGCCTGGCCGAAGATGACCGCCATCGTGATCAGCGTGACCGCCATACCCGTCGAACCGATGAGCAGCAGCGGCTTGCGCCCGATCTTGTCGATCAGCGCGATGGCGATCAGCGTCGTCAGCACGTTGATCACCGACGTGATCACGGTGTAGATCGCCGACTGGTCGGCACTGAACCCGACGGCCTGCCACAGCACGTTGCTGTAGTAGAAGATCACATTGATGCCGACGAACTGCTGGAAGATCGACAGGCCCAGGCCCACCCAGACGATGCCGTAGATGCCGCCGGTCGGTTTCTTCATGTCGCGCCAGGACGGCTTGTCCTCACGTTCCAGCGTCTCCTGAATCCGGCTGATCGTGATCTCGAGGTTCTTCTGCCCGAGCAGGCGGGTCAGCACCCGGCGCGCCTCCGGGATCTTGTGCGTGGCAACGAGATAGCGCGGAGACTCCGGGATGGTGAAGGCGAGCACGCCGTAGACGACGGCGGGCACCGCCATGGCCAGGAACATCCAGCGCCAGGCGTCCAGACCCAGCCAGAGCGGCTCGTTGGGCCCGCCGGCCAGCCATTGCAGGAGATAATTGACCGCGAACGACGCGAAGATGCCCGACACGATGGCCAGCTGCTGCAGCGAGCCGAGCCGGCCGCGGATGCCCGGCGGTGAGGTCTCGGCGATGTAGGCAGGCGCGATCACCGACGCGACACCCACCCCGACGCCGCCGACGATCCGGAACAGCACCACCGTCCACACCTCGTGCGCGAAGCCCGTGCCGAACGCGCTGATCAGGAACAGCACCGCGGCGATCTTCATCACCGCGATGCGGCCGATCTTGTCGGCGATTCGGCCGGCCGTCATCGCGCCCGCGGCGGCGCCGAGCAGCGCCGACGCGACCGCGAAGCCGAGCTCGGCATTGCCGATGCCGAAGTCCTCCTGGATGGAGTCGACCGCTCCGTTGATCACCGCGCTGTCGTAACCGAACAGCAACCCGCCCAGCGCAGCGACCGACGCGATGCGAATCGCGGTCTTGCCCGACGAGAAGTCCTCACCCTCGGCGAAGATCTCCGGGCCTTCCCCCACTGGACCACCTTGACCGGCCATCAGACACCCTTCCGCACCATTGCGTGATACCCGTCACATTCAATCACTCGTGACTGACAGCCGGGTGCATTCCCACAAGTGCGGGGGTTTACGCGCTGCGGAGTTCGCGATCGATCTCGGCGAAGATGCGACGCAGATCGGCGGCGCCGAGGCCGCTGAGCGAATCGGCGTGCCGACGTCGGATCCCGCCGGGGACAGGGACGTCGTTGGGCACCACCAACACTGCGCAGCCGGCCTTCTCCGCTGCCGCCGCACCGGTCACCGAGTCCTCCACGGCCAGACACTCGGTGGGCCGCAGCTCCAGCAGCTCCGCCGCACGCAGGTACGGATCGGGTTCGGGCTTGCCGCTCGCCACCTCGTCGGCGCAGACGGTCACCGAAAAGTAATGCCGCCCAATGCTGTTGAGCGCACGCTCGGTCAATGCACGCTGAGTGTTGGTCACCAGCGCCATCGGAACATCGGCCGCAGCAAGCGAATCGAGCATCTCACGGGCGCCGTCGCACCACGGCAGACCGGCATCGAAAAGCTCACCGGTGTAGTCGTGCAGCCAGCGGATCGAATCCGCCATCGCCTCCGGATCGGGGTCCAGCCCGAGCTCGGCGTACACCGTGACCATCGTCTCCTGCGCCGATGCCCCGACCAGCGCTGTCCTGGTCTCGCGGCTCATCTCGCCGCCGAATGATGCATAAAGCGCCGACAGCGAGACATCCCAGAGCTTTTCGGAGTCGACGAGCGTGCCGTCCATGTCCCACAGCACCGCTTGCACCCGACAATTGTGTCACGGGGGCGGGGCCGCGAGCCAATCCGCGAGCCGCACCGAGGCGACGATCACACCGCGGCGATCACCCCCGGCACCGGCGGTGCGCGAGAGACTACGGATTCTCCAGGGTTCGGGCCGGTCCCCACCCGTGTTTGCCTCGATGGCGCACCCACCACCCGAGGAGACAGAATGACCGCGACCCGCATCGTCGTGATCGGCGGCGGATACGCCGGCGTGCTCGCCGCGAACCGGCTCAGCCAGCGCAGCGATTTCGCCATCACGCTGGTCAATCCGCGCCCGATGTTCGTCGAACGCATCCGGCTGCACCAGCTCGTCGCCGGAAACCATTCCGCGACGGACGAATTCGCCGCTGTGCTGGCCCCGGCAGTCCGGCTGGTCGTGGACACGGCCGACCGGATCGACGTCGACGCGCACCAGGTCCACCTGCGGTCACAGGCCCCCCTCACCTACGACTACCTCGTCTACGCCGTCGGGAGCACCGCGTCGGTACCAGCGACAGTGTCCGGCGCGGGTCGGTTCGCCTATCCCCTCGGCGAGTGGGAAGCCGCGCAACAGCTCACCGCGCGGCTGACCGAGCTGCCGATGGACGCGCCGATCGTCGTCGTCGGTGGTGGCCTCACCGGCATCGAAGCGGCCAGCGAACTCGCCGAGAGCGGCAGGCAGGTCACCCTCGTCACCGACGTCGTCGGCCCGTCGCTGGCTCGGGGCGGACGCCGATCGGTGACCAAGCGCCTTTCCCGGCTCGGCGTCGGCATCGTCGACGGCACCGCTGTCGCGGCCGTGGCGGCCGATCACGTCGTCCTGACCGACGGCCGACATCTGCCCAGTGCGGCCACGGTGTGGACGGCGGGCTTCGGGGTGCCGGGGCTGGCCGCCGACAGCGGGCTGCGCACCGATCGACTCGGCCGGTTAGTGACCGACGAGACGCTCACCTACGTCGACAACCCGTCGATCGTCGCCGCCGGTGACGCGGCCTGCCCATCCGGAGTGCCGCTGCGGATGAGCTGCCAGCTGGCCATGCCGCTCGCAGCCAGTGCCGCGGACACGGTGATCGCCCGCCTCGACGGTGCCACGCCCCGCACCATCAACCCGGCTTCCGTCGGACAGTGCATCAGCGTGGGCCGTCGTGCCGGCACGATTCAGCTGTCCCGGTTCGACGACGTCGCCGTTCCTGCGCACCTCGGTGGCCGTGCAGCTGCCACGATCAAAGAGGCGGTGTGCGCGGGCACGGTGACGTTCCTGACCAAGGAGGCGCGCAGACCGGGCAGTTACTTCTGGCCGCGAGGCGGCGGGCGGCGCCGCAGCATCGCCCGCGCGGCACGCGAGGCGCAGGCCACGACGTGACCGGCGACGCGGTGACCCTCGACGAGATGCGTGACCTGTTCCTGTTCGAACACCTGTCGGACGGCCAACTCGACATGCTGTGCCGCGGCGCACGTACCGCAACGTTCCCGGCGGGCCCCGTCTGCGTCGAGGGCGCGCCCGCCACATGCCTCTACGTGCTGCTGGACGGCGAGATCGTGCTGTCCCGGCAGTCCGCCGGCGTCGACGTCGAGACACACCGCACGTCTCAGCGCGGCGTGTTCTTCGGAGCATGGTCGGCGCACATCCCGGATGCCGACCAGTCCTACGAGGCGTCAGTGCGGTTGACGCGTTCGTCGCGCCTGCTGGTGCTCGGTGCCGAGGCGTTCGCGCATTTCATGACCACACAGTTCCCGATGGCCATTCACCTCCTCTCGGGCCAACGCGTCCGTCGTGAGCGGGAAGACCGCCTCCTCGCGCACCGGGAACGGTTACTCGCCCTGCGCACCTTGACGGCGGGGCTCACCCACCAGCTCAACAACCCGGCCGCCGCAGTACTGCGCGCCGCCGCGGACCTGCGCGACGACGTCGCCACGATGCGACGCGAACTGGCGCATCTGGCACGAACCCGGCCGGATGCGAACGCGCTCGAGGCGCTGACCGTCCTACAGGACGAGGTGGTCGAGCACACCACCGGTCCGGCGCGCCCCGCCACGGCACTGAGCGTCGCCGACACCGAGGACGCCGTCGGCGCCTGGCTCGACGACCACGGCATCGCCGACAGCTGGGAGCGCGCCGCCACGATCGTCGAGGCCGGATTCGACGTCGACTGGTTGGCAGGCATCCCCGAACGACTCGGCGACGATCACGACGCCCTCCGCCACGCCGTGCCCTGGCTGCAGTCCATCGCCGCCGTGGAACTGCGGATCCGGGAGATCACCGAGGCGGGCCGACGCATCGCCGCACTCGTCGACGGCGCGAAGACCTACTCACAGCTCGACCGGGGCCCCTACCAGTGCATCGACGTCCACGAGATGTTGCGCAACACGATGCTGATGTTCGGCGACAGAGTCGCGATGGCGGGCAAGGGTGCCTCGATCACCCTGGTCAAGGATCTCGACCACAGCATCCCCGAGATATGTTGCTATCCAGCCGATCTCAACCAAGTATGGACCACCATCATCGACAACGCGATCGACGCGATGGGTGGCTGCGGCACCTTGACGGTGCGGACCCGCGCCGACGGCGAGGACAGGATTCGGGTCGAGATCAGCGACGACGGCCCGGGCATCCCGGCCGACATCATCGGGCGGGTGTTCGACCCGTTCTTCACCACCAAACCGATCGGTTCCGGTTCCGGCCTCGGGCTGGACCTGGCCTGGGACATCGTCGTCAACCAGCACCGTGGCCACATCGAGGTCTCCTCGGCGCCGGGAGACACCCGCGTCACGGTCTGCCTTCCCCGGCACGCCCCTGCCCCGTGACCGGTGGGAACCACGGATTCTCCAGGGTTCGGCCCGAAGCCACGGGTGCCAGAGTCGGATCAGAAGCCAGAAGACGCCGAAGGAGCCGCATGTCAGACCAGATGTCCGATCAGATACAGAAACTGATGACCGCGATGACGGTCGTGCAGTCGGTCACCCCGCCGCAGATCCCGCAGGGCGCCGAGGCGATGACCGCGATCATCGAATGGGGGCCCGGGGACAAAGGTGCACCGCCGCACCGCCACCCCGGCGGCCCGTGCTTCGGGTACGTCCTCGAGGGCGAGATGTGGTTCGAACTCGAAGGCGAGGCACCGCGCGTCATCACCGCCGGCGAGGCGTTCTGGGAGCCGGGCGGTGACGTCATCCACTACTCCGACGGCAACCATCGTGACGACGTGCCGCTGCGGTTCCTGGTCACCATGCTCTGCCGTCCCGGGGTCGACATGTTCGTGCTGGTCGACGACGATGAACTCGAGGCACGCAAGGACCGCCGCGTGCCCGCGGTCTCCTAGGAGGCACCGTGACCCCCATCGACTCCCACTTCGACCAGATCGTCCGGCGTCGACACTCCACCCGAATGTTCCTGCCCGACAAGCCGGTTCCACGAGAACTTCTCGACGAGGCACTGACGCTGGCGATGCGGGCCCCGTCGAATTCGAACGTGCAGCCATGGCGGCTGTTCCTGGCCACCGGCGCCCGGCGCGACCGCCTCGCCGCGGCGCTGGCCGCGGCGGTGCGTCACAGCCGGCCGCCCACGATGGGCATCCCCGAGTCGCACAGCCATCTGCGCCGCCAGCTCGGCGCACTGGTGTACGGCGCGATGGGGGTCGCCCGTGAGGACGCCGAGGGTCGCTGGAACGCACAGTTGCGCAATTGGGACTTCTTCCGCGCGCCCGTCGCCGGAATCGTCTGCATGCATCGCGATCTCGGGCTGCCCGACGCCATCGGCGTCGGCATGTTCCTGCAGACCTTGCTGCTGGCACTCACCGAGCGTGAACTCGACTCGTGTGTTCAGGTCTCCACCGCGCTGTATCCGGACGTCGCGCGCGAGGTCCTCGGCATTCCCGACGACCTGGCCGTGCTGTGCGGCATCTGCATCGGCTACGCCGACCCCACGTTCCCGGCCAACTTCCTCGACATCCCCCGCAATGCGGTCAGCGACAACGTCGTCATCTACGACGACTGACCCGGCACCGGGTGATCGGGTTCCAGCGCCGGCAGGCCGTCGATGCTGCGTCCGTTGTCCCCGGCGATGCGGCGCGCGAACTTCTCCTCACTGACCGTCGCGTGGTAGTCGTCGAGGACCGGTCGCTCGCCGACGAGATCGTAGTACGGCACCGCGAAACCACATGCGTCAGCGATGCGCTCGACATCGATGACGATGGCCGCCCGAACTCCCGGATGCTCCCGGCCGAAAAACGCAGTGACGCGCGCGAATTCGGTGTCGTCCGGGCGAACGACCCGCCCGGTGCCGTACAGCCGCAGGATGCGCGACTGCCGCGCGAACGATGCGAACATCACGGTGATACGGCCGTTGTCCCGTAGATGGGCGATCGTCTCCGCGCCGCTGCCGAACAGGTCGAGGTAGGCGACGGTGTGCTCGTCGAGAATCGCGAACGTGTCCCGGTAGCCCTTGGGCGACAAGTTGATCCGTCCTCCCGCCGACGGTGCCGTCGCGACGAAGAACATCGCCTGGGCGGCCATGAACTCGCGCAGCGACTCGTCGAGGCGGGCGAAGACCTTCGCCACCAGATCAATCCTCCGGGTTGTAGCCCAGATTCGGGGCGAGCCAGCGTTCGGCCTCGGGCAGCGTCCAACCCTTGCGCCGGGCGTAGTCGGCGACCTGATCCTGGGCCAGCCGCCCGATCACGAAGTACTGCGACTGCGGATGCGAGAAGTACCAGCCGCTGACCGCCGCACCCGGCCACATCGCCATCGACTCGGTCAGCTCGATACCGGTGCGCTCGGTGACGTCCAGCAGATCGAACAACGTCACCTTCTCGGTGTGCTCCGGGCAGGCGGGATAGCCTGGCGCAGGCCGGATTCCGACGTACTTCTCACCGATCAGCTCTTGGTTGTCGAGCTGCTCGTCGGGCTGGTAGCCCCAGAACTCCTGACGCACCCGCTGATGCATCCGCTCGGCGAACGCCTCGGCCAGCCGGTCGGCCAGCGACTCCAGCAGGATCGCGCTGTAATCGTCGTTGGCTTTCTTGAACTCGGCGATCTTGTCGCCGCTGCCCAACCCGGCCGTCACGGCGAACGCACCGACGTGGTCAGCCAACCCGGTGTCCTTAGGGGCGATGAAGTCGCCGAGGCTGCGGTTCGGGATCCCGTCGCGGTGCTCGCCCTGCTGGCGCAGGTTGCGCAGTGTGGTCAGCACCTCGCCGCGGGTCTCGTCGGTGTAGACCTCGATGTCGTCGCCGACGGCGTTCGCGGCGAAGAAGCCGATGACCCCGTTGGCTGTCAGCCACTTCTCCTTGATCGCGGTGTCGAGCATCTCCTGGGCGTCCTCGTAGAGCTTGCGGGCCGCCTCACCCGACGCCGGATTGTTCAGGATGTCGGGGAACCGACCCTTCATCTCCCACGCGTTGAAAAACGGCTGCCAGTCGATGTACTCCCTTAGCTCGGCTAGGTCGTAGTCCAGGAACTCCCGCACGCCGAGGCCCTGGGCAGGCACCGGTGGCGCGTAGCCGTCCCAATCGATCGGCGTCCGGTTGGCGCGCGCCTTCTCCAGCGGCACCATCGGCCGCTCGTTCTTCTGCGCGTGCCGCTCACGCAGCGAGGCGTAATCCTTCTCGGTGGCCTCCAGCAAGGCAGGCCGCTGCTTGTCGTCCAGCAGCGCCGCGGCGACCGGCACCGAGCGCGACGCATCCTTGACCCAGACCACTGGGCCTTTGCGACGTGGCGCCACCTTGACCGCGGTGTGGGCCCGCGACGTCGTCGCACCGCCGATCAGCAGCGGGATCTCCAGACCCTCCCGCTCCATCTCCACCGCGAAGTTGACCATCTCGTCCAGCGACGGCGTGATCAGACCCGACAGCCCGATGATGTCGGCGTCGTGCTCCTTGGCGGCATCCAGGATCTTCTGGGCAGGCACCATCACGCCCAGGTCGATCACCTCGTAGTTGTTGCACTGCAAGACGACTCCGACGATGTTCTTGCCGATGTCGTGGACGTCGCCCTTGACCGTCGCCATGATGATCGTGCCGTTGGTGTCCTTGGTCTTGGTCTCGGACTCTGCCTTCTCCGCCTCGATGAACGGAAGCAGGTAGGCCACAGCCTTTTTCATCACGCGCGCGGACTTCACGACCTGCGGCAGGAACATCTTGCCGGAGCCGAACAGGTCGCCGACGACGTTCATGCCGTCCATCAGCGGGCCCTCGATGACTTCGATCGGACGTCCACCCGCGGCGGCGATCTCGGCCCGCAGCTCCTCGGTGTCGTCGTCGACGTGCGCGTCGATACCCTTCACCAGCGCGTGGGTGATGCGCTCACGCACCGGCAGAGAACGCCACTCCGCCGCTGCCGGATCCTCACCCTTCTCGGTCTTGTTGAACCGCTCGGCGATCTCCAACAGTCGCTCGGCCGCATCCTCGCGCCGGTTCAGCACGACGTCTTCGATGCGGTCGCGCAGCTCGGGGTCGATCGAGTCGTACGGAACCAGCGCGCCGGCATTCACGATGCCCATGTCCAGCCCGGCCTTGATGGCATGGAACAGGAACACCGCATGGATGGCCTCGCGGACCGGGTTGTTGCCGCGGAACGAGAACGACACGTTCGAGATGCCGCCCGAGATGTGCACGCCGGGCAGGTTCTCCTTGATCCAGGCGCATGCCTCGATGAAGTCGATGCCGTAGGTCGCATGCTCCTCGATGCCCGTGGCCAGCGCGAAGCAGTTCGGGTCGAAGATGATGTCCTCGGCCGGGAAGCCGACCTCTTCGGTCAGGATCCGGTAGGCCCGCCCGCAGATCTCCTTGCGACGCTCCAGGTTGTCGGCCTGACCCTGCTCGTCGAACGCCATCACGACCACCGCCGCGCCGTACTTGCGGCACAGCCGGGCCTCGCGCACGAACTTCTCCTCGCCCTCCTTGAGCGAGATCGAGTTCACGATCGGCTTGCCCTGCACGTTCTTCAGGCCCGCCTCGATGACGTCCCACTTCGAGGAGTCGATCATCACCGGCACGCGGCTGATGTCGGGTTCGGCCGCGATCAGCTTGGTGAAGCGATCCATCGCGGCGACGCCGTCGATCATGCCTTCGTCCATGTTGATGTCGATGACCTGCGCACCGACCTCGACCTGCTGCAATGCCACCGACAGCGCGCTGTCGTAGTCCTCGGCCTTGATCAGATTGCGGAACCGCGCCGAGCCGGTGATGTTGGTGCGCTCACCGATGTTGACGAACAGCGAGTCCGAGGTGATGTTCAGCGGCTCCAGACCCGAAAGCCGGGTCGCGACGGGAATCTCGGGCAGCTCACGCGGGGATTTGCCCTCGACCACCTTCGCGATCTCGGCGATGTGCGGCGGCGCGGTGCCGCAGCAGCCGCCGACGAGGTTGACCAGGCCCGCTTCGGCGAACTCGGCGATGTAGGAGGCCTGCCGCTCCGGAGACTCGTCGTATTCGCCGAACGCGTTGGGCAGACCGGCATTCGGATAGCAGGACACGAATGTGTCGGCGATGCGCGCGACCTCGGCGATGTAGGGCCGCATCTCCGGCGCGCCGAGCGCACAGTTCAGTCCGACCGCAAGCGGCCGGGCATGCCGGATCGCGTTCCAGAAGGCCTCGGTGACCTGGCCGGACAGGGTACGGCCGGACGCGTCGGTGATGGTGCCGGAGATGATCAGCGGCCAGCGGCGGCCCCTCTGCTCGAACAGCGTCTCCACGGCGAACACCGCCGCCTTGGCGTTGAGCGAGTCGAAGATCGTCTCGATGATCAGCAGGTCCGCGCCGCCGTCGACCAGGCCGTTGGCCGCCTCGAGGTACGCGGCGACCAGCTGGTCGTAGGACACGTTGCGGGCACCGGGGTCGTTGACGTCGGGCGAGATCGAGGCGGTCCGCGTGGTCGGGCCGATCGCGCCGGCGACGTAGCGGGGCCGTTCCGGGGTGCTGTACTGGTCGGCGGCCTTGCGGGCGAGCGCCGCGCCGGCGTAGTTCAGCTCGTAGCTGAAGTCCGCCATGTCGTAGTCGGCGAGCGAGACCGCGTTCGCGTTGAACGTGTTGGTCTCCAGGATGTCGGCGCCGGCCTCCAGGTACTCGCGGTGGATACCCTCGATGATCTGCGGCTGCGTCAGGGTCAGCAGGTCGTTGTTTCCCTGCAGCGCGGTCGGCCACTCGGTGAAGCGGTCGCCGCGGTAACCGGCTTCGTCGGGCCGGTCCCGCTGAATGGCCGTACCCATCGCACCGTCGATCACCAGGATGCGATCGCGCAGCGCAGCCTGCAGTTCTTCGGTGCAGTCGGGGCGGACGTTCGGCGTGAACTCCGTTGCTGCGCCAGTGCTCGACTCGAGAGAGGTCACGTGCACTCCTTCCATGACGGAAGGCGTCCTTGACTCTGCCGAGCGTGGCGGATACCGGCGCATGAGGCCGGACCCGTTGCAACGCCTCTCGACAGGAAGAAAGTCTACGTCGTTGTTCAACTGACTTCTGGACGCCTGTGGGTGGTGGCCTGCTGGGGATCAACCCGTGTGCTGCCGAGCCTATTTCCCCGCCGGCCGACGGGACGGCACCGGGGGCGGGTCGATGCCCGTCATCTGACCCTCGAAGGGCTTAGGCTGGATTGGTGACCCCCCCGGATTTCGGCGGTCCCAAGCGACCTGACCTGCCCGACCTGCGCGACACGATCGTCGTTGCGGCCTTCGAGGGCTGGAACGACGCCGGTGACGCGGCCAGCGATGCTGTCGAGCATCTCGACGCGATCTGGGAGGCGGACACGATCGTCGAGATCGACGACGAGTCCTACTACGACTATCAGGTCAATCGACCGGTGATCCGGCAGGTCGACGGCGTGACCCGCGAGTTGGTGTGGCCGTCGATGCGGATCTCGCACTGCCGTCCACCCGGCGCGGATCGCGACATCGTGCTGATGCACGGCGTGGAGCCGAACATGCGGTGGCGCACCTTCTGCGCGGAACTGCTGGCGATCGCCGACAAACTGAACGTGCAGACCGTGGTCATCCTCGGCGCACTGCTGGCCGACACGCCGCATACCCGTCCGGTACCGGTGTCCGGCGCGGCCTACTCCCCCGATTCGGCGAAGACGTTCGGCCTCGAGGAGACCCGCTACGAAGGCCCGACCGGCATCGCCGGCGTGTTCCAGGACGCCTGCGTGCAGGCCGGCATCCCCGCGGTGACGTTCTGGGCCGCGGTACCGCACTACGTGTCGCAGCCACCCAATCCGAAGGCCACGGTGGCCTTGCTGCGCCGCGTCGAGGACGTCCTCGACATCGAGGTGCCGCTGGCCGATCTGCCCGCCCAGGCCGAGGAGTGGGAGCAGGCGGTCAGCGAGATGACCGCCGAGGACGACGAGATCGCCGAGTACGTGCAGTCCCTCGAGGAACGCGGCGACGCCGAGGTCGACATGAACGAGGCGCTGGGCAAGATCGACGGCGACGCGCTGGCCGCGGAGTTCGAGCGCTACCTGCGCAGGCGGGGACGCTAGCGGAACCGCTTCTTGTACTCGGTCCAGTCCCATGTCGTGAGGAAGGCCTCCCCGGCCCGCAGCCCGTCGTCGTAGAGCGCGGTCTTCTGCGACTGCGACAGGTTGAAGTCCAGGACTCCGACGTCGCTGGTGTCGATGCGGATGGTCCGCGCGCTGACCCACGGCTGATCGAGATAGGCCTGGTCGCGGCCGACCAGGATCGTGGTGACGACCTGTTCGAGCAGGGTCGGGCCGCCGAACAGGTGCAGGGGCCGCAGTGCCGGGATCACCTGCTCGTTCTCGGCGGGCAGCGTGGGCAGCAGCGTCACGCCGAACGTCGGCCGGCGTGGTGGGCCGCCGTCGGTCCGGTCGAGCGAATCGATTGGGAAGTTCGACAGCAGCCCGCCGTCGACCAAGGTCGACGTGTGACCGTCGGCGCTGGTCAGGGTCGCCGGCCGGTAGAAGAACGGGATGGCCGTCGAGGCGCGCACCGCATCCGCGACGGACTGCTGGTCGGGGTCCAACCCGTAGACGCGCCGGTAGTCCCACGGCAGCCGGACCAGCTGGCCGCGCGTGACGTCGGCGACGGTGACGACCAGGCGGTAGCGCTGTTCCGGTGGGAGCTGCGGATCGTCGAGAGCCAGATCGGCGAACGTCGTCACACCGAAGCGGTCCAGCTGCTCGGCCACCCAGCGGTGTAGCGCTTCACCGCGGTAGATGCCGTCGCCGCTGACCACGCCGCGCAGCGGCCCGAGGACGGGGATGCGTTCGATCGGGCCAGGGTCGAGGAACCGCCGGTAGTCGATGCTCATCGCGAGGTCGGTCAGCATCGCCGGGTTCAGGTCGCCGTGCTGGGCCGCGGCGGCCAGCACGGCACCCACCAGCGCACCCGCTGACGTGCCGGACACCCGCTCGGGCGAGTAGCCCGCATCGACGAGTGCCGACACCGCCCCAGCCAGCGCGATCCCCTTGACCCCGCCTCCGGACAGGACGAGATCGGCCCGGCTCATGATTCCGGGTCCCCGCTTCGGTTGCGGGCGCTCATCGACCGGCCGAGCGCCGCGACCTGGGCGTCCATCCGCGGCAGCAGGTCGGGCACGAACCGGAGCACCGGCGCCTCGCCGACCGGCGTCGACAGCAGCGGTTTGAGAACTCGGACCGCCCCGACCCAGCCGGGACAGTTGACCCGGCGTTTGCGCCCCTCGATCCCCGCGACGACCGCCTTTCCACATGCCTGCACCGATGTCGTCGTACTCAGCGGATAGGGCAGCTTGCTCACCATCTCCCCGAATGTGGACAGGTCCTTCTTCGCGTCCTGCACCAGCGGGGTGTCGATCCACGACATGTGCGCCGACCCGACGTCGACGCCGCGGTAGGCCACCTCGAGCCGCAGCGCGTTGGCGAAGTGCTCCACGGCGGCCTTGGACGCGTTGTAGGGCGCCAGTCCCGGCGCGGCCGCATACGCCGCGAGCGACGACACGATCAACACGTAGCCGCGCCGTTCCAGCACCGCGGGCAGCGTCGCACGCACCGTGTGGAACACGCCGGTCACGTTGACATCCATCAGCCTGCGAAACGCAACGGGGTCGACCTGCAGCACCGAGCCGTACGCGGAGATGCCGGCATTGGCCAACACGATGTCGATACCACCGAACTTCTCCACTCCGTGGGCGGCGGCGGCCTCCATGGCCGGCAGGCTGCGCACGTCGGCGATCTCAATGTGCACGCGCGCGCCACCCAGTTCCTCGGCCAGCGCGGTGAGCGGGCCCTCGTCGACGTCGGTGAGCACGAGGTTCGCGCCGCGGGCGTGCAGCCGGCGCGCCACTTCCGCGCCGATACCCTGTGCCCCACCCGTGATGAACGCCGTCTTACCCGCTACCGATCCCATAGCGGCAACCTACTGCACGTGAGCTACAGAGCAATGCCCAGGAGCGCGTCGATCGCGGTCGCGACCGTCCGGCCCGCGGCGGCGTCGTGACCGCCGTAGGAGAGCGCATCGGTGGCCCAACCATCAAGAGCGGCAAGCGCTTTGGGCGTGTCCAGATCGTCGGCGAGGTACTGACGGACCCGGGCCACCACGTCGGCGGCGTCCGGTGCGCCGGCCAGCGCGGTCGCGCTGCGCCACCGGTGCAGGCGCTGCTGCGCCTCCTCCAGGACGGCGGGACTCCAGTACCGGTCTTCGCGGTAGTGGCCGGCGAACAGCCCGACCCTGATCGCGGCGGGGTCGACGCCGTCGCGGCGCAGCTGGGACACGAGTACCAGATTGCCGCGGCTCTTGCTCATCTTGTGGCCGTCCCAGCCGATCATTCCGGCGTGCACGTAGTGGCGGGCGAATCGCCGCTCCCCCGTGACACATTCGGCGTGCGCGGCAGAGAACTCGTGGTGCGGGAAGATCAAATCGCTTCCGCCACCTTGGATGTCGAGGCCGGTACCGATCCGGCTCAGCGCGATCGCTGCGCACTCGACGTGCCAGCCGGGCCGGCCAGGACCGAAGGGCGCGGGCCAACTGGGTTCTCCTGCCCGATGTGCGCGCCAGAGCAGAGCGTCGAGCGGATCGGCCTTGCCCTGCCGGTCAGGATCACCACCGCGCTCGGCGAACAGCGCCAGCATGGTGTCGCGGTCATAGCCCGACTCGTAGCCGAACTGAACCGTTGCGTCGGCCCGGAAGTACACATCGGGGTACTGCGCGTCGTCGACCACATAGGCCGCACCCGAGGCCAGCAGCTTCTCGGTGACCTCGACGACCTCGTCGACAGCCTCGGTGGCGGCGACGTACTCGCTCGGCGGCACGACCCGCATCGCGGCCATGTCCTCGCGGAACAGGTCGATCTCGCGGTCGGCGAGCTCGCGCCACCCGATGCCGTCCCGTTCCGCACGCTCGAACAGCGGGTCGTCGACATCGGTGATGTTCTGCACGTAGTGCACGTCGTGGCCCGCGTCGAGCCACACCCGGTGCACCAGGTCGAACGTCAGGTAGGTCGCGGCATGGCCCAGATGCGTGGCGTCGTAGGGCGTGATCCCGCAGACGTACATCGTCGCGGTGGCGCCGGGGCTGACGGGCCGCACCTGACGATCGGCGCTGTCGTAGAGCCGCAACTGCGGACCCCGACCTGCGAGCACCGGAACACTCGGCGCCGACCACGATTGCATGGCATCGACTCTAGACATCAGGGTGTGCGACAACGCCGGGGGCCGTTTCATTCCCGATTCGGCTCCGGTCGCGCGTCAGAATCGGCGCGCCGACCGGATGACACCCAGCAGCGGTTCGGCCACCTCGGGCCGGCACATCAGCAGATCGGGCAGGTACGGGTCGCGCCGGTTGTAGATCAACGGCGAGCCGTCGAGCCGGGTGGCGTGCAGACCCGCGGCCCACAGCACGCCGGCGGGTGCGGCCGAATCCCATTCCCACTGCCCACCGGCATGGATGTAGGCGTCCACGTCGCCGCGCACCACGGCCATCGCCTTCGCCCCGGCCGAACCGATGCGCACCAGCTGGATGTCGAGCTCGTCGCGCATGCGCCACAACACCGCCGGCGGCCGGCTGGCACTGGCGGTGATGCGAATCGGGCCGTCGGCGCGCGGCGGTGGCGCGCTGACGGTGTCGGTGCGATACACCTCGCCGCGTGCGGGAAGCGCGACAGCGGCATCGGTGATCGCGCCGTCGGCCTCCGTGTCGCTGCGTTGCCACAAGGCGATGTGAACCGCCCAGTCCGCCCGACCGGGCATCGAGTACTCGTGGGTGCCGTCGACGGGATCGACGATCCACACCCGGTCGGCGTGCACACGGGAGACGTCGTCGGTGGCCTCTTCGGACAGCACCGAGTCGTGCGGGCGGGCGCGGTGCAACCGATCCAGGATGAGGGTGTTCGCCCGCCTGTCCCCGGCGTCGCCGAGCTCATAGGGGTCGTAGAACCCGTACTGCGCCCGCATCGACAGCAGCAGCTCCCCGGCTTCGGCGGCCACGGTCGCGGCCAGCGCGGCGTCGGTCAGTTCCACCGGATCAGTAGACCATGTCAGAATGCCGGCCACGGGATCGGACGGCGGCGGTCCGGTGTCGGCATCACCGGATTACGCAGCAGCGCAACCACTCTGGCGCGCAATGCAGCGACCTCCCGCGGGGTGATGTGGCAGCACAGCTCGGCGCCGAGGTCGCCGCGCAGTGCCTCGCCGAGCGTCTCGATGTCGGCCAGCGTCTCATCGTCGACCGGCTTACCCGCCCACCCCCACAGCACGGTGCGCAACTTGTCCTCCGTGTGCAGTGTGACGCCGTGGTCGACGCCGTACACCCGGCCGTCGACACCACTGAGGACGTGACCGCCCTTGCGGTCGGCGTTGTTGATCAGCACGTCGAACACCGCGAGCCGGCGTAGCCGGTCGTCGTCGGCGTGCACGAGCGTGACCTCGTCGCCGGCGTAGTCGTAGGCCTGCAGGATGGGCAGGAAGCCCGGCGGCACCGCACCGGCCGGCACGAGATCGATCAGATCGGGCCCGGTCGGCTCGGCGGTGTCACCCTCCTCGGCGTCGTTGTCGGTGACGCCGTCGCCGGGCTGATCCACCCACTGCTGCACCATGCCGGGACCGGCCGGACCATCGCGAATGATGGTGTGCGGGACCAGGTTCCAGCCCAACGCCGCGGATATCAGGTACGACGCCGCCTCTCGGCCGGCCAGCGTGCCGTCGGGGAAGTCCCACAGCGGAGCCTCACCGCGCACCGGCTTGTAGACACAGTGCACGGCCTCGGCGGCCAGCGTCGCCTCGCACAGAAAAGTCGCGTTGCTCGCAGAGCGGATGCGGCCGAGGACGCTCAGTTCACCGCGCTCGAGGATCTCAGAGATCGTCGTCATCGTCGGACCCGGCCAGCGCGCCGCGCCGGTAACCGTTGGTGCGGACGCAGATGTGACCTTCAGGGTCCAGGGGTTCGTCACACAGGGGGCACGGTGGTCGGCCCGCCGAGATCACGCGATTCGACCGGGTGGCGAATTGGCGAGCGGACTCGGGGGTCAGGAATACCCGCACCGCGTCCGGTCCGTCCTCCGCGTCGTCGAGGACCACCGACGCGTCGAACTCGGTCTCAGATACTGCGAGCAGTTCCACGACGACCGTCTGTGCCTCCGAATCCCAGCCCAGTCCCATCGTCCCGACCCGGAACTCGGCATCGACCGGCGTCACCAGTGGGCTCAGGTCGTCGACCTCACCGGTATCCGGCGGGATCGGGGTGCCGAACCGGCGGTTGATCTCCAGCAGCAGCGCAGCGATCCGCTCGGCCAGCACCGCCACCTGCTGCTTCTCCAAGATCACCGACACAACGCGGGTGTCGTGCACCGCCTGCAGGTAGAACGTCCGATTCCCGGGTTCCCCGACGGTCCCGGCCACGAAGCGGTCGGGTGTGCGGAAGACGTGGATTTCACGGGACATGACACTGTCCAAAATACCGTGCGCAGCTCATCCGGCTGAACCGCCGACCACAGCGTCACCGGCGGGAACCTCGGGGTTGCCCTCGGCTGTTTTCTCCGCCGGCGGCGGGGCCGTCAGCGCGGAGTTCAGCGTCGAACCCGTGTGGTTGACGTGGATCACGAACGGCCGCAGCGCCGTGTAGCGGACGACGCTGACCGACGCCGGGTCGGCGTTGATGCGCTGGAAGCTGTCCAGGTGCGTGCCGAGCGCGTCGGCCAGCACCGACTTGATGACGTCGCCGTGCGTGCAGGCCACCCACAGCACGTCGGCGCCGTGTTCGGTGGCCAGCCGTCGGTCGTGTTCCCGCACCGCGGCCACCGCCCGCGCCTGCACCGACGCCAAGCCTTCCCCGTCGGGGAACACCGCGGCGCTGGGCTGCTGCTGTACAACGGCCCACAGCGGCTCCTTGACCAGCTCGCCGATCGCGCGGCCGGTCCAGGACCCGTAGTCGACTTCGGTGATCCGCTCGTCGACGACGGGTTCGACACCCAGCGCGGCGGCCAGCGGCTCGACGGTGCGCTCGCACCGCAGCAGCGGCGAGCGCACGATAGCGCGGATCGGCAGCGCACCGAGCCGCTCGACCAGCGCCTGCGCCTGCTCGCGGCCACGGTCGTCGAGGTCAACCCCAGTGGATCGCCCGGCGAGCGTGTGCGCGGTGTTCGACGTCGAGCGACCGTGCCGCACCAGCAGAACGGTCACGTCGCGGCCACCACCCCGGTGCCGAGCAGGATGAGCACCACCGTGCCCAGCACCACGCGGTAGCCGACGAACCAGTACATGCTGTGGCGCACGAGGAATCGCAGGAACCAGGCGACCGCGGCGAATCCGACGACAAAGGCGATCAGCACGGAGACCAGCAGCTGCGGCCCGGTCGCACTCATGCCCTCACTCACCGGCTCGAACGCGTCGGGCAGTGAAAACAGGCCGGAGGCGAACACCGCAGGGATGGCCAACAGGAAGCCGAAGCGCGCCGCGAGCTCACGGTCCATCCCGAGGAACAGCCCGGCGCTGATCGTCGCGCCCGACCGGGATACGCCGGGCACCAGCGCCAAGCACTGCGCCAGACCGACGATGACGCTGTCGCGCCAGGTGAGCTGTTCCACCCGCCGGGTCTGCCGGCCGTAGTACTCCGCCGCGGCGATCACGGCGGAGAACACGATCAGCGCGGTGGCGACCAGCCAGAGGTTGCGGGCGCCCGTACGGATCTGGTCCTTGAACAGCAGACCGATGATCCCGATGGGCAGGGTGCCGATGATCACCCACCAGCCGAGCCAGTAGTCCGCGCTGCGGTGAGCGGCGACGAAGAGGCCGTTGAACCAGGCTTTGATGATCCGTCCGATGTCTCTGGCGAAGTACAACAGCACCGCCGCCTCGGTGCCGAGCTGGCTCACCGCCGTGAACGAGGCGCCGGCATCGTCGTCGAAGAAGACGCGGGAGGCGATGGCCAGATGCCCGGACGACGACACCGGCAGGAATTCGGTGAGGCCCTGCAGGACCGAGAGGACAACGACCTGAAGCCACGACATGGCGGGGACGTCAGTCACGTCGAAGACCGTACCGTGGCGCGGGCTCAGCGTCCGTTCCGCGCCACCGGGTGCGCCGCGGCCACCGCGTCGCGCACCGCAGCGGCCATGCTTCGCTCGTCCGTCAGATCGATGTCGGTCAGCTTGCGGGTGGCCAGCGCGACGATGTCTTCTGCCTGCGGGACGAGGCCCCGCAGCCGAGGCCGGTAGATCTCGACGACCAGCTCGTGCCGCTCGAGGTGAAACGAGAAAGTCCGCCCGTCGCCGACCTGGCCGTAACCGCTGGCATGCACACCGGTGATGATGTCCTCGAGCACGAAGCCGTGGAGGCTCGCGTCGCGATCCATGGCCAGCGTCATGGTATGTACCATACGCTCGCGAAGCCCGTCGCACAGCGTGGACAGGGCCTCAAGTCCTCTCCGGACTCAAGTTCTTCGGCGCCTACACTGGCGGTTCGATCAAGATCTGGACGCACCCCGGAGAGCTACCCCTTTGCAGCGCCGTTCAAAACGATTTTCCCTGCCGTTTCATCACGGAATGGTGACGCTGGCAATTCTGCTGGTCGCAGCGTGTTCCTCGGACAAGGCGGACGCCCCTCCTCCGACCATCTCACCGGCCCGCGCTGCGGACTCGCCGGCGCCGAGCGGGTCCCCGGCAGGCACCGTGCGGCCGGGTCCCGCCGGAGCGTTCGCCGCTGTCGTCGACCCCGCGACCCGGGCGCTGGTCGTGCTCAGCGCCGACGGGCCGGACCGCGCGACGGCGACGGTGATGGACCCGAACGGCGCGCAAACCCCAGTGCCGCTCCCCGGTGGCGCCGCCGCACTGGTCGCCGACGGACCCGGGCGGGTGGCCGTGGCCGGGCGGGGTGGCTACGCCGTGCTCGACGTTGCGTCGCGGGAGGTGTCCCGCGTGCCGGTGACCGGGCACGAGGACGCGGAGTTCACCGCGATCGCGCGGCGCACCGACGGCCGGATGGTGCTCGGCGATGCCGGTGGCACGGTGTACACGCTGGCGCCGGACAACACGGTCGCCGCGTCGCTGAAGATCTTCGCCCGGGTGGACACCATCGTGACCCAGGGCGACACCGCGGTCGTCCTCGACCGCGGGCAGACCTCGGTGACCAGCCTCAACGCCGACGGAACCAGCGCTGATCTGGCGCTGCGCGCCGGCGACGGCGCGTCCACGATGGCGGCCGACCCCAACGGTCGTGTCCTGGTGGCCGACACCCGCGGCGGCGAACTCCTGGTCTACGGGGTCGATCCGCTGATGCTGCGCCAGCGCTATCCGGTGCCGGATGCGCCCTACGGATTGACCGCGTCAGGTGGGAAGAAAACCGGACTCGCCTGGGTTGCCCAGACGGCGACCAACACGGTCGTTGGATACGATCTGGCGACCGGGATCCCTGTCGAGAAGGTGCGATATCGAACCGTGCAGCAACCGAACACGCTGGCTTTCGACGATGCGTCGGACACCCTGTACGTGGTGTCCGGCACGGGCGGCGGTGTCCAGGTGATCCCCGGGGCCGCCCCATGAGCGCGGGCTCGCGGGGCAAGATGCCGGCGACGTGGCGTCAGGCCGTCGCCGATGATCCGGGTGAGTACGAATGGATTCCGCTGCGCCTGCCGCCCGATGTGACCAGGGTCAGCGCGTCGGTGCGGCTGTCGATCGAGGCGGAGTACCGCGGCTGGGAGCTGACCCGCGTGCGGCTCTACACCGACGGAAGCCGGCGAGTGCTGCTGCGCCGCAAGAAACGTGGCGACGCCACGCAGAACCCCGACCAGCCGGCCCTGTGATGAACGCAGCGCTGCGGCGCGCGATGTTCCTGGTTCCGCCCGAGCGGATCCACCACGTCGTCTTCGCCGCCCTGCGGGGTGCCACCACTCCCCGATTTGCTCGACATGCATTGGCGCGCAAGTACTCCGACTACGATCCCGCGCTGGCCAGCACCGTGTTCGGGGTCCGGTTCCCAGCGCCGCTCGGCCTGGCGGCCGGATTCGACAAGGACGGGCTGGGCGCACACACGTGGGGCGCCCTCGGTTTCGGGCACGCCGAGGTCGGCACCGTGACGCCGCGACCGCAGCCGGGCAACCCCGCCCCGCGACTGTTCCGGCTGCCCGAGGACCGTGCACTGCTCAACCGCATGGGCTTCAACAACCATGGCGCGTCAGCGCTGGTACGCACGCTGGCGCGGGCGACTCGGCAGGTGCCCATCGGGATCAACATCGGCAAGAACAAGACGACACCGCCCGAGAAGGCCGTCGACGATTACGCCGACTGCGCGCGACTGCTCGGTCCGCTGTGCGCCTATCTCGTGGTCAACGTCAGTTCACCGAACACGCCCGGGCTGCGCGACCTGCAATCGGTCGAGTCGCTGCGCCCGATCCTGACCGCCGTCGTCGCGGCGACGTCGACGCCGGTGCTCGTCAAGATCGCACCCGACCTCGCTGACGATGATGTCGACGCCGTCGCCGATCTCGCCGTGGCCTGCGGCCTGGCGGGCATCGTCGCCACGAACACCACGATCTCGCGCGACGGCCTGCGCACGCCCGGGGTCGCGGAGCTGGGCGCCGGCGGCGTGTCCGGACCTCCGGTGGCGCGCCGTTCCCTGGAGGTGCTGCGGCGGCTGCACCGGCGGGTCGGTGATTCGCTGGTGCTGATCAGCGTCGGCGGCATCGAGACCGCCGATGACGCGTGGGAGCGCATCACCGCGGGCGCCTCACTGCTGCAGGGCTACACCGGCTTCGTCTACGGCGGCGGCTCGTGGGCTGCGTCGGTCAACCGCGGGGTTGCAGAACGCTTGCACCGCAACGGTTTCAGCAGCCTCTGCGAGGCCGTCGGCTCGGCGGGTTAGCCCTCGTTCTCGTAGGTGCCGGTGATCAGCGCGCGGGCGATCGCGTGACTGAACAAGTTGAAGCCCAGATAGGCCGGCGTGGCATCCTCGGGCACATCGAGTTTCTCGACGTCGACGGCGTGCACGGCCACGATGTAGCGGTGGGGGCCGTGTCCGGGCGGCGGGGCGGCCCCGATGAATCGCTTGAGCCCGGCGTCGTTGGACAGCGTGACCGCATCGCCGGGGAAGCCCTGACTGCTGCCGTCGCCAACTCCCGCGGGCAGGTCGGTGACCGTGGCGGGC
The DNA here is from genome assembly GCA_023404955.1 of Actinomycetes bacterium. Lineage (GTDB taxonomy): Bacteria > Actinomycetota > Actinomycetes > Mycobacteriales > Mycobacteriaceae > Mycobacterium. The sequence continues at coordinate 2,085 of JAEXZY010000059.1, read as the reverse complement.
AGATTGAACACCGCCCAGTGCCAGAATCCCGAACCGGTCGGCGCGTCGGGGTCGTAGACGGTGACCGCGAAGCTGCGGGTTTCCTCGGGGAAACCGGACCAGCTCAGCTGGGGCGACACGTCGTCACCGCCGGCGCCCATGATCCCGCTGACCTGATCGTTCCCCCAGGTGTCGCCGTCGGCGAAGGACTGCGAGGTGAGCGTGAAAGTCGGCAGCTCCGGGAGGAAGGAGTAGGGATCGTAGTCAAAAGCCATGGCGGAGGAGTCCTTTCAGTCGGGTCAGCTGTGCAGGAGGAAGTGTTCGAGCACCTGCGCGCCGAAGGTCAACGCGTCGACGGGTACCCGTTCGTCGACGCCGTGGAACAACGCGGCGAAGTCCAGATCCGGCGGGAGTCGCAGCGGCGCGAAGCCGAAGCAGCGAATTCCCAGCCGGGCGAAGTGCTTGGCGTCGGTGCCGCCGGAGAGCATGTAGGGCACGGTGCGGGCGTCCGGATCGGTCGCCAGGATGGCGCCGTTCATGGCTTCGAGAAGTTCACCGTCGAAAGGTGTTTCGTACGAGGGCAGTTCGGTGACCCACTCGCGCTTGACGTCGGGGCCGATGATCTCGTCGACCTCTCTTTCGAACGCGGCGAGCCGGCCGGGCAGTACGCGGCAGTCGACCATCGCCTCGGCCGTGGCCGGGATGACGTTGGCTTTGTAGCCGGCCTTGAGCATCGTCGGGTTCGCGGTGTCGCGCAGGGTGGCGCCGACGATGCGGGCGATGCCGCCGAGCTTGGCGATCGCGCCCTCGATGTCGGGTGACGTGGTGTCGAACGTGTAGCCCGTCTCCTCGCTGACGGCGGCGAGGAACTGCTCGACCGACTCGGTCAGTACGATCGGGAACTGATGCCGACCGAGCTTGGCGACGGCCTCGGCGACGGCGGTGACGGCGTTGTCGTCGTGCACCATCGACCCGTGCCCGGCGCGGCCGCGGGCGGTCAGCCGCATCCACATCATCGCCTTCTCGGCGGTCTCGATGAGGTAGAGGCGGCGATCGCCACCGTCGCGGCGGGGCACGGTCAGTGAGAAGCCGCCGACCTCACCGACGGCCTCGGTGACGCCCTCGAACAGATCGGGACGGTTCTCCACCAGCCACTTGCAGCCGTAGTTGCCACCGGCTTCCTCGTCGGAGACGAACGCGAACACCAGGTCGCGGGGCGGAGTGATGCCGGCACGCTTGAAGTGGCGGGCGACCGCGATGATCATCCCGCACATGTCCTTCATGTCGACGGCACCGCGGCCCCAGACGTAACCGTCCTCGACGGCGCCGGAGAAGGGGTGCACGCTCCAGTCGGACGCCTCGGCGGGCACGACGTCGAGGTGGCCGTGCAGCATCAGGGCGCCCCGCGAGCGGTCGGCGCCCTCGAGGCGGGCGAACACGTTGGCCCGGCCCGGCGCGCCGGCCTCGAGGTACTCGCAGCTGTAGCCCACCTCTTCGAGCTGGCTCGCGACCCAGCGGGCGCACTCGGCCTCCCCTTTGGTGGTCGCGAGCTCACCGGTGTTGGAGGTGTCGAAGCGGATCAGGGAACTGACGAGGTCGACGACCTCATCGCTGGGAGTCAGGGGACCGCTCACGCTCCCTTTCCTACCACCCGCTCCCGGTTTGGGTCCGAGCCCACCGATCCGTTAACCTAAGCTGCCTTCGAACTGGTCCGAGTGGCGGAATGGCAGACGCGCTAGCTTGAGGTGCTAGTGCCCTATTAACGGGCGTGGGGGTTCAAGTCCCCCCTCGGACACCACGTGCAGATCCCGGCTTCGGCCGGGATCTTCTCTGTTTGGTGGCACTTCGCGAATCCGGTTCACGCCGAATGTGATCCGAACTCTCACCGCCCATCAGCGCCGCGCCGCCTTCAGGCGGCTTCGCCATCGGGTGGTGCGGGTCCGCCGGGTTCTGACGGGTCGGCCGTCTCCTGGGTGGGTTCGTCGTCGTCGGGTGGGCGGATGAGTCGTTCGGGGGTGTGGTGGGTGTTGATGCGGGTTTGGCCGGTGTCCAGATCGGGTGGTGGGGTCCATTCGACTTCGTGGCGGGTGTTCATCGATGTGGTCC